>OMYT01000108.1 GCA_900315315.1 uncultured Eubacteriales bacterium
CGAGAAGGCAAAGGACATGATATTGACCAGCGATAAATAGGCCGCCAGGGTGAGCGTACTGCCTTCGCCCAGGAAACAGGTGTCTTTATTCCACAGGTTGATGGTCATAAATATCACAAAACCGGCCAGTACGATATTCTGCAGGATATTGGCCCGTTTCGGCGTCTGTACAACGGACAGGATCCGTCCGGCCAGCACGATGACCACAAACAGTTTGCAGGCCCATTCGTGAGCTTGCGGAAACTGGTTTCGCAGCTGCAGCGGGATCACGCACAGGATCATGATGCACGCCGCGGCCAGGTCCAGTCCTTTCAGCGCCGGCGCGGGTTTCCGGTAGCGATTCCCGAGCGCCCGGAAAAGCCGCATCAGTCCGATCATCAGGAAGGCCAGCTGCAGGACTTTTACGAATTCATCACTGGAACCTGATGCCAATCCATAAGCGCTCATGATGCAGAAAGGAATACTCAGGAAAGTGAAGATCATTTCCGGAACGGTCAGGATCATCGGATGCCTTTCGATGCGGCCGGCAGGTTTCTTTTCTTTTTTCATACAGGTCCTCCGTTTTCTCCGCCCGATCCGGCTACAGGCTCAGCATCTGCGTGATCTGGGGCAGAATGGTTCTGATCATATCAATATCGATCTTTCGATCCTCTGTTACAAAATAGCTGATTCCCTGGTATACGGCTTCAAAGACCAGCAGGATGATGATCACGATGGCAGCCAGCGGGATCAATATGCTGATCAGCGGCTGCTTGGGAACTTTATTGTAGGAATACAGCAGTACGACCGGAGCGGCAAAGAGCAGGGGCCAGGATTGGCCGAAGCCAGCCGCTTTCGCCGCCAGCAGGCAGCTTACAAATTGTTCCGAATTCTCCACCGGGATTCCGGCTGTGCCTGCGATGATCCTTGATACCAGCCCCGCCAGGATGAAATCCAGGAACGTGGCGGCCACCATGGCGACCGCAAGACAGACGGAAAAATGGAATGCGTTCCGGTTCGTTTTGAGATACTCCAGATAATCCTCATGGGTGCGGCCGTTTTTCCGGAAGCGCAGCTCCCGCCCGCTCATATGGAGAGAAAGGAAGAGGAAGAGCAGGAAGGTCATCGGGGGCTTGACGGTCAGCAGCGGGAAAGACCAGAAGGGCAGGACGATATTACCCAGCGCACTTTGGATCTTGAGCCAGATCGACGCCGCTTCATAAGCAATGGGCAGCAGGGCAAACAGCCGCAGAACGATCACCTTTCTGCCGGTAAAGACCCGCTTTGGATGCGCGTTCAGGAAGTACATCGTCAGTGTACAGAGAAGCAGATCGATAAACAGGTTGAACGCAACGAAACCCTCACGGTTGTGTTCCGCAAAGAAATCATTCATCAGGGGCTGGAGCTGTTCCGGCTGCTTTACGACCTGGCTGGCCAGACCCACCACATAGCGCGAGAAAAAGAGCCAGGAAATGCCGTAGATCGCGGCTGCAGCCAGGCTGTTCCGCAGCAGCTGCTTTTTATATCCTTCGCTGTTGTTCAGGATCCGTGAGAAGTTCGCAATCAGCAGGAAGGGAAGCGGGAGCGGCACCAGATAAGTCAATATGCTCATCAGTGTTCCGGTGTCCTCGTACAGCTGGGGATTTTTGCTACTGCTGATAGCCAGGATCAGCCGAAGAACGGAAGCGACAATACAGGCCCAGCCCAGCGCCTGAAAGCCCTGGTAAGAGAGCGGCCCGCGGTATCTGATATCATCCGCGGCCGTGACCTCGTGCAGCCTTTTGATCCGGCGGCGTTTATCCGGCATCGCCGGTTTGGAAACGCTTGCTCCGACAGCCGGCAGATCTGGCTTTTCCGGCGCCTTTTTCGCGGCCGGGGCAGCTGTTTTCAGCGGCTGCGGGCCGGTGCTCTTTCCTTTTTGTTTTCTGCTCATTCTGTACAGTCTCCTTGCTTGTGCCCCTGACAATAAAGCGGAGCTGCCCCGCATTGTCTTTTCAGATCCTTTGAGACAGCTCCATGAAAACAGACAACTATGTGGTTACAGGTTTGCGGGAAGCGTTTGTCTGAATATCATCATACTCATTGAGCGTTCCGTATGTGTGAACTGAGAAGTTTTTTTATTCACACATACGGAACGCATTTTATGCTATAATTTCAAAGATATACGTAACTGACAAACAGACTTGGACAAACAGGGAGGCGATCCGGAATGAAAGGTCTGCGGGCATCTCATTTCAGGCGCATCCATAAAGGACTGCGGCTGGATCTGATCCTGACAGTCGCCGGACCGGTTATTTTTCTTGTCCTGGCCAGCCTGCTGGAGAAACAGATGTCCGCTGCCGGTGTGGAAACAGCAGGGATCACCGCTGATGCGGCATTAAGCTTCCCGGGTATCTATTCCAAACTGTTATCCGCCTATCTGGTACTCCGGTACTGTGCATCCACCTTATGTGTGATGGTGATCGTCAGCGGCCTGGGCGAAGCGGAGGACTGTTCGCCCGCGTTCAGGCAGTCCAGAAAATGGTTTGTTGTCCTGATGATCATGAATGCCGTCGCCATGGCGGCCCGTATTGCTTCGGTTCTGGTCAGCACAGCCGGACTGTCCGAAATGACAGACGCGCTGTATCTGGTCACGGAACTGATTCTGCTTGCCGTCCGCGGCATCGCGTTATCGACGCTGCTCAGGGGAAACAGCGATGTGCTGAACAGTATCGGCGCAGAGGCGGAAACGCGCAGAGCCCGTTCCCTGGCTGCGCAGGCAATGATCTGGTTCCCGACCGTCGGGATCGTCCGGCTGGCGGATCATTATGCCCCGCCCATGTCCGATGTCTTCAACGTGATCGCCTTTATCCTGTTTGCGTCTGTTCTGGTCTGGCATTTTATCCTCTGTATCCGGATCACCCTTCATTCCCGGAATACAGCCGGGATGATCGCCGCGATCTCTGAGGAGGCTGCCGCATGACGCTTCGCATCGCCTGTAATCTGGTCCTGGACTGCTGCGGCATTCTGATCCTGTGGCTGTTTTTGCTGCCGCTTTTTATCCGGAAGGAAACAGTGGTGTTCAGCAGGCGGAAGATGAACTGGCTCCTGTATTCGGCGATCACCCATTTTTTTGTTCTGGTGATCAATCTGGCCGAATCGGTTTGCCTGCTGGCTTCGGATGCGGAGCAGGCGACTGAAGTCTGCGGGTTTCTGGCAGGAGTAATGAACATCCTGTCCGTGATCTTTCTCCTGCTGTGCCTGTTATGCGACGACCGGGGAGTGATCCGTATCCCCAGGGGACAGCAGATTCCTGTGAAACAGATCGTCTGCGCAGTTCTGCCGCCCACACTGTCGTTCTGCCTGTTATTTCTTCTGCCGGGATTTCATTTTGTCGCGATCGCCTGGGCGGTTTCCCTGAACCTGAACCATGCCCTGATCATGATCGACAGCGAGAAAAAGCTGGCGGAAACAGAGAAGCATCTCGGGCTGACACAGGCAGCCCAGCTGGCGGTACAGATGCAGCCGCATTTTATCTTCAATACGCTCTCAGCCATCGAATCGCTCTGTCAGACAGATCCGCAGGCCGCCGCGGAAAGCGTGGAAAACCTGGCCGGTTACCTTCGCGGCAACATGGACGCCCTGACTTCGGAAGGCCTGATCCCTTTTGATACAGAGATGCGCCATATCCGCCAGTACATCGCGCTGGAACAGACGGATCCTTCCAGACGGTTCAGTTTTGATTATGAATTGAATGTCCGCGATTTTCTGCTTCCCGCGCTGACGGTCCAGCCCATTGTGGAAAACGCGGTAAAGCATGGAGCGCTGACACGCCGTGACGGATCGGGACGGGTGATACTGACAACGGATCAGATCGGCCGGATGGTCCGCATCACCGTGACGGACAACGGAACGGGAAACGATGATCTGACAGAAGCCCAGAAAGAAAAAAAGGGGATCGGCATCGAAAGCACGGAAAAACGCCTGGAGACGCTTTGCAACGGAAGCCTGCGGATCTTATCCGACGGACAAGGGACCCGTGCTGTGATCCTGATCCCGAAGCAGGGAGGTTGACCGGTGTATACGCTTACGGTCGACGACCGTGAACTGGTCGTGACGCTGATGCTCGGTATTCTCCGGAACCTGGATCCGGACGGGACCCATCTGGGGGCGACTGATCCTCAAAAGGCGCTGCGTCTGGCGAAAGAATCCCCGCTGGATGTGGCTTTCCTGGATGTGGAGATGCCCGGAGAGATCAACGGGCTGGATCTGGGAAAACGCCTGAGGCAGTGCTATCCGAAACTGAATATTGTGATCATCACGGGCCACAGCGAATATGCGGTGGACGCGTTCGGACTGGATGCCAGCGGATACCTGCTGAAACCATTGACACAGGAAGCGGTGGCGCACCAGCTTTCCGTGCTCCGGTTCGCGCCTGAAAAGGAACAGGGCGCCAATATCCGGATCCGCTGTTTCGGTACCTTTGAGGTTTTCTGCAACGGTACACCTATGGATTTTTCCTATTCCAAAAGCAAGGAACTGCTGGCTGTTCTTGTCGACAGACACGGTGCAATCTGTTCCAACGATACCCTCATTGGCTGCCTGTGGCCTGATGAACCGGCCAACCAGCAGACCAAAGCCAGGCTGCGGAAATATGTAAAAGACCTGAAAGATGCTTTTACCGCGGCGGGAGTTTCAGATATCATCCGCCATCAGGAACGGATAGGGGTTGGCCTGGATATCGCCAGGATCGACTGCGATTATTTCCGCTATCTTCAGGGGGATCCGATCGCGGTCCAT
>OMYT01000038.1 GCA_900315315.1 uncultured Eubacteriales bacterium
GCGTAAGCTGCCAAAGGCTGAATTCCCGCTGTATGGTGGAAAGGAAGTCCGGGGACTAAACCCCCGGAAGCACGCGACTTTAGTCGTGTGAGGCTTCACCCTGTTGAAGAACATATCAATGGAATAATGTTCCGCCTGCGTTTCCCAGGCGAAGGCGCTGAGCATCTGCTCAAAATCCAGATTCTTCAGGCCTTCCATATAACAGGCCAGCGCTTCCTCCGGAGTATCGAAACCGGGGCCTTCCAGTTTTCCGGAAGAAAGATCATTCTGCAATATCTTTGTCCCGCATTTCCCGCAGAACACAACGCCCGAATCCGGAGGATACTGTTCCCCGCAGGCGGGGCAAACAAGCATCTCAGGTTTCGGCGTCCCGCATTTGACGCAGAAATTTTCACCGTTTTCCGCGCCGCACTGCGGACAGACCCATGCATCACCGGCAAAAGCGTATGAACAACCCGTTACAAGCATGATACACAGAAATACAGCAATAAGTTTTTTCATCCAATACATCTCCTCATTTTTTTCGTCTCTTTTACCAGTCCTCTTCATATACGGCAGGATGCGTTTCATTCCGGGTCACTTGCTTCTCCCCGGTTTTCCAGTCACGGACTTCTTCATAGACGCTTTCATAATAATGCCTGTGAAGGTCTTCGTAGCGGGCAATGTTGGAAACGGTCTCTGTCTGGCGTTCCAAATCTGCTTCCGCCGAGGCGTGCACACGGTAATCGTCCCCGCTGTCCCGCTGTTCCATGATCTTCACCTTCCGGATTTCCGAAACAGGCAGCTTCTCAACTTCTTCCTGCGTGCCGGGGGTAAACCGGACGCCCTGGGCCTTCAGGATCGCCGTTTTGCTGATATCATCCGCTTCCTCAAACAGGGTGTCCAGCTCTTCCCGCTGGGAGAGGCGGTTGTCATACAGATCGTCCAGGAGGCACAGCAAATCCCTGCCGGTCCCGAGAGACCGGATGCCGCTGAGCGTGAAAGTGGTCTCGTTGGGCGAGATCCCGTCACAGTTGACGTTGGCTTCATAGCCGTCAAAATACCCGCCGTACTGCTTCCCGTCCTTCGTCTCGATGACAATGGTCAGATAGCAGCTGGAACTGGAATTGGTAACAAAGTCGGTTCTGATCTTCATGTTCTTTTCTCCCTCTACGGTACAGGATCCGCCTCATGCACCAAAGATAACAAATGCTCGTCAGATCATATAGCCTGATCCTCAATACAGTCGACCAAATCATCCGGCAGGGATTTTGCCCTCATCACTTTCACCGGCAGCAGCGGTAAACCTCAGGTAAATCATAACACGTTGGGCAGTCATGAACAAGGATTATACCAATCCCCGAAGGCCTTCTGCATCAGTCCCGGGAAATCGCCGGATTCATCTGCTTTTCGGTTATGTTTTCTTCCGGTTCATTGCCGCGGCTTCTTTGAAGATCCGCAGTTCATCGTTGAACGCCTTCTCGGCTTCGCGGGCTTCCCCGATGGTCATGCTGCTCATGGCTTTGGCCGGTTCCGGGTTCTTTTTTTTCAATGAGCAGTCTTTCCGCGTTGCCGAAGGAAACCGCGTCGGCATATGCTTCGTCCGTGTTTGCATAGAGCCAGTCAATGCCCTCCTTCATTTTCGGGGGCCGTTTGGACAGGCGGTGCATGTCGCTCCCGATGAAGGAGATCAGCTTCTCCTTTGCCATCCATTGAGCCAGTTCTTTTGTTTTGAGGCTCATGTTCAGTTCCAGGTCGTAGGCGTTTACCTGCAGGAGAATGCCGCTGTCGCGGAGTTTCTTCGCCAGGTCCCAATCGTTCTGCAGGGCGGTATAGCGTTCGGGGTGCGCAAGGATCGGTCTGAAGCCCTGGCTTTTGAGCTCCCTGAGGTTCGTGAAGATCCTGTCCGCGTCTTCATAGTGATCCCCGTGCAAATCCCTGTATTCCAGGAACTCCGTCAGGATATAGTCCGTGTCGTTCATGCGGAAAGCCAGCCGCTGCCGGATCCGTCTGGAAAGGGTATAGGCGCAGTACCATTCCGTTCCGAGATACAGGTTCACTTCCGGGACTTCCTCTGCCGCGCACTCCTTCAGCAGCTCGAACTTCTGCATCACCAGGGAGGCTTCCGGGGTATAGATGTTTTCCGCGCCGTAATGCGGCGTGGCGAAAACGGCACAGGCGCCTTCGTCCCGGTCCAGTTTCAGCAGTTCAATCGCTTCATCCAGGCTCTGCGCCCCGTCGTCCGCGCCGAAGATGATATGGCTGTGGATATCGATAAAACGTTTGGGTTCAGGCATTCTTCATCGTTCCCTTCTGTCGGGTTCTCACCCCGTACCTGCAGTATGAATTGAGTCGCCCTTTGTGTCAACCCGGTATTCCCTTCCCTTTCCCTTGTTTTTTGCTTTCAAATATAGTATGATGAAGTGTAATACTTATCGGATTAACGGAGGTTTTTTGAAATGGCTGAACAATATGTAAACGGTAAAACACTGATCGGTGAGATCGTAACCAACTATCCGGAAGCGACTGAGATCCTGCTTTCCATCGGCATGCACTGCCTGGGCTGCCCCGCTTCCCGCAGTGAATCCCTTGAGGAAGCCTGCATGGTTCACGGCATTCCCGCCGAGCAGGTCATCGACGCCATCAACAACAAGATCGCCGAGAATAAATGATCGGTTTTCTCCGGAGGCTTTCATGAAAAAGAATCGTTCCCTGCTGTGGCTGATCACACTGGTTCTGCTGCTGCTCATCATTCCGTTCGTTGTGCCCTCCGCGCTGCCCTATGCCGGTGCGGAAAGTGTCGACCTGCCTGTTTACTCGCCGGTTGACCTGGCCAACCCGAATCCGGAGCCGCTGCTGCCCCTGCCCAGTCCCAAGGAGAATTTCCCCACGCCTTACGCGCCGAAGGAAGACGGTTTCGTATATGACGAGGCAACCGGCGCTCCCATTGAGTACCGGGACAGCACCATTTATGTAAAGATCGAGAGCAGGGTCATTGATGAAACCAAGGTATATTTCACCTGGATCCAGATCGCGCATCCCAGTCAGCTGCGGACGCTCGTTACCGGCGAAACCAGCCCGGTCAAGAAAGCAATCAACGTCAAGGCAATCGTCGCCATCAACGGAGACTGGTATTCCGGCCGCCGGGAAGGCGTCATTTACCGGAACGGCGTGCTGATCCGCCCGGAAAAGCCTTTCGGGAATTATGATACGCTGATCATTGATGAGGAAGGCGATTTCCACATTCTCCAGAGGCCGTCGGACGATGCTTTCGCAGCTTACAGCGGCATCATGCACAGCTTCATGTTCGGTCCCGCGCTGGTGGTTGACGGGCAGAAAGTCGAGATCACGGATAACAAATACGGTTCCGGCCCCGGGATGGGCCTGCTGATCAACGCCCAGCGCCAGTGCATCTGCCAGATGGACAAGCTCAGCTACCTGATTATCACCACCGAAGGCCCGGACAGCAAGTCGGACAAGGTCCACGGCTTCTCCGCCCCTCAGCTGGCCCAGGTGGCTTACGACGTGGGCGCCAAACAGGCCTACAACCTGGACGGCGGCAACTCCGCCTGCCTTGTCATGAACGGTGTGAAGATGAACCGCTTCGGCAAGGGCGGCATCCGTGAGATCACCGACATGATCTATTTCATTACTGCCGAACCGTAAACCGAAGGAGGTTTGGAAGGCAATCGGAAAGCCCTCCAAATGAAAAGTATCCTGTCCGAAGGAGGTTTGGGGGGCAAAGGCGCCAGTGGCGCCTTTGTTGGAAGGGTAGGAAAGCCCCCCAATAGCTAACTGATGCAACCGATTCTGACCCTGGGGCCCCTTTATGTGACCCCATACAGTCTGACCGTCCTGGCCGGCGTTCTCGCCGGCCTTCTTCTGGTCTGGCGGAAAAAGGCCGTCCGGCCGCTGCTGCCCGCGGTCATCCTCGGCGCGCTGCTGCTGGGGCATATCTGCTGGACCCTCTTCTGCCCGCCGGACCTGGAGGCGGCGGAAGGCATCTTCTTCATGATGCTGCGTCCCTGGCAGGGCGGCTACACGCTGTACGGCGCGCTGCTCGGCGGGGCCCTCGGCGCCCTGATCGCCGGAAAGGTTGCCGGCGTCAGATGGCTGGACGCACTGGACGCGCTGGCTCCCGGCGCCTGCGCCGTCATCTTCTTCGCCCGGATCGGTGAAGTATTTACCGGGGAAGGCATCGGCCGCTGGGCGGAAATGGACTGGACCCATTTCTTCCCCCTCTCCATCTGCACCTATCACGATGAATTCTTTGAAGAATGGCGTTACCTGGTCTGGTCCTGGGAAGCGCTGGTTGCGCTGATTCTGCTCATCGTACTCCTGAGGCGGGAGCGCAAAGCGCCCCCCCGCGGGCACCAGACCGCCGTGTTCCTCACCGTTCTGGGAACAACGCAGATCCTCCTGGAACAAATGCGCCGGGACAACTATCTGCGGCTCATCATCTTCGTCAGGGTCAACCAGCTGGCAGCCGTTATTACGCTGCTGATCGTCCTGATTGCGCTCCTCATCCGGAACAAGCCCGGCAAAGCCGCCGTGATCCTGAGCCTGGCCGTCTTTGTGCTGGCGGCGCTGGCGGATATGGCTTCGGAGTTTGTTTTCGATAAGTATGAATACGCACCTTTCCTGTTCATCAGCATGCCGCTTGCCGCAGCTGCCTTCGCTGTCCTGATGCTGGTCAGGAAAAAGAAACAGGGCATCCTGCCGGCCGCCCTGATCTGCGCTGCCGCAATCGCTCTCCTGATCGGCTACGCGGCAAAAGACTGGAATAATATCGAGATCACCCCCGAGCTGGATATGATCCGCTTCGCAATTCTTTACGCCACCATGGCCGTAGATATGCTCTGCATCGGCCTGACCATCCGCCTGCACCTGAAAGAAGCAGAGTAGGAGAATATTTATGAGAAGCGTCAACAAGGGACTTGTATTTACGAACGACAGGTGTATCGGCTGCAACAAGTGCATCCGCGCCTGCAGCTGCATCGGCGCCTGCGTATCGACAGAGCCCGACGAAAACGGGAATTCAAGGATCATGGTTGACGGGAATCTCTGCGTGGCGTGCGGCGCCTGCTTTGATATCTGCGAACATAACGCCCGGGATTTCAGCGACGATACGGAATGGTTCCTTGAGGACCTGAAGGCGGGCGAAAAAATATCCCTTCTGGTCGCTCCCTCCTTCCCCGCGAATTATCCGGATACTTACGCGAAAATCTTCGGCAAACTGAAAGAGCTCGGCGTGAACCGGATCATCAGCGTATCCTTCGGCGCGGACATCACCACCTGGGGATATATCCATTACATCCAAAAGCACGGTTTTACGGGCGGTATTTCCCAGCCCTGCCCGGCGGTTGTCGGTTATATCGAACGGTATCTGCCGGATCTGCTCCCGAAGCTCTTCCCGGTCCAGAGCCCCCTGATGTGCGCGGCCATATACGCCCGCAAGGAACTCGGCATTACGGATAAACTCGCGTTCATCAGCCCCTGCATCGCCAAAAAGCTGGAGATCGACGACCCGAACAACCACGGGGCCGTCAGTTATAACGTGACCTTCACTCACCTGGTTGACTATGCGGAAAAGCACGGTCTTTACGGGGAACCCTGCGAAGATGAGATCGAGTACGGCCTGGGCTCGATTTATCCGATACCGGGCGGATTAAGGGAAAACGTCCTGTGGCTCCTCGGCCGGGACGCGTTCATCCGTCAGATTGAGGGCGAAAAAAGGCTCTTCCATTATCTGGAAAAGAACAGGGATCTCCTGCGGGACGGAAAAACCCCGTTCCTCTTTGTCGACGCGCTGAACTGTGAAAAGGGCTGTATCTGCGGTACGGGGACGGATCTGTCCCTCTCTTCCACCGATTATGCCCTGTATCATCTTCACGACATCCAGGAAGCCGTCAAAAAGAACGCTGCCGGCAGCCCCTGGTCGAAATACGCGACGCCGGAAGAGCGGCTTGCCTGCCTCAACAAACAGTTTGAACACCTGAACCCCGAAGATTACCTGCGGTCCTATACGGACAGGTCTGCGCAGTGTTCCCTGAGGATCCCCGACCCCGAGGAGCTGGAAATCATCTTCCTGGAAATGAACAAAACCGATGAATCCTCCCGGCACATCAACTGCTCCTGCTGCGGGTATGACACCTGCACGGAAATGGCAACGGCGATCCATAACGGCTTCAACCACAAGGAAAACTGCATCCACTATCTGAAGGACATGTATGTGCAGAAAGCCGCTGAAACCGATATCATGACCGGGCTTCCGAACGCCGCCGGGTTCAGGACGTTTGTGAACCGAATACGGGCCGCCGGAACGCTGACGGCATACAACGCGTTCTATATCAATCTGAAGAGTTTCGGACTCATCAACAAGCATTACGGAAAGCAGGAAGCGGACAATATCATCGTCCGCTTTGCGGAACTGCTTCTGTCCTATACGGATGATCATGAGTGCGCGGGGCGCCTGTCCGGGGATGCATTCATCCTCATGGTCCGCAAAGAAAAGACGGAGGATGTGCTGAAACTGACGTCAGGGGTAAATATCCGCGCCTGCATGAACGGCCAGGAGGAAATGGCAACCCTGCAGGCCGTCGCCGGCTGTCTGGACATTGACGATGATGAAATGGACAGCGAGGGCATCATCGGGAGATGCTCAACGGCGCTGAACGTTGCCCGGTACGAGAAGCACGTGCCGTATTTATTCTCAACGCCTGAAATGCACAGCAAGGCCATCCGTCAGAAACAGATCCTTTCCGTTTTCGCGGAAGCCCTTGAAAACGGAGAATTCAGGCCCTATTATCAGCCGAAGGTCAACACAAAAACCAAAACCCTCGCCGGCGCGGAAGCGCTGGTGCGCTGGATCCGGGACGGAGCCGTCATTGCGCCCGGCGAATTTATCCCCGTGCTCGAAACCGGCGACAGTATCTGCGTCCTGGATTTCCATATCTTCGAGCAGGTCTGCAGGGATATCCGCACATGGATCGATGCGGGCGTCGAACCTGTGCGCATCTCCACCAATTTCTCCCGCAGGAACCTGGCGGATCCCCGGTTTTCCGAAAAAATCAGGAACATTCTGGCAGCCTATGACATTCCGAAGCGCTATATCGAAGTGGAAGTCACCGAAACCATCAGCGAAGAGGAAAACGACAGGCTCAGCCGGTTTATCCATGAAATGCGTGAATCGGAGATCGCCATGGCGATTGATGACTTCGGAACAGGCTATTCTTCCCTGAATCTGCTGAGGGATTTCCAGGCCGATGTCCTGAAACTCGACAAATCCTTCATTGACAGGCACACCGACACGAAACGCGACAGCGTCGTGGTATCAAATGTGGCGAAAATGGCCAATGAACTGGATATGAGCGTGATCACCGAAGGCGTTGAGAAATGGGAACAGGTCGAGTTCCTGAAAAGCGTCAATATCAATATGGTGCAGGGTTTTCTGTTTGATAAACCGCTTCCGAAGGAAGATTTTGAAAAGCGGTTAAGGCAAAAGATTTATGACGAACCGTCAGCCGGAAAACATCCTGAATAATTGAGATTTTTTTCGAAATACAAAGATTGTATGAGCTTTCTGCTGAAAACAGGCAGAAAGCTCTTCTTTTTGACCTTTTATTACTTTGACTTTCTTTGACTTTCATGTATACTATAATCAGCGTTCGGGAGAACGGGGTGGCTGATGACCACAGCACGAGATTTCCCGGCCGGCACAAGCCGGAACCGGATAAAAGAATGGAGGGTTTTGTATGAGTTCTTTCCTGCCTGCTGTTTTCGGTGAAAATATGATGGACCTGTTTGACGATTTCGACCGTGATTTCTTCCGCGGTTTCGACCGTCCGGAGCGGGTGCTCTACGGCAAGAATGCCGCCCGGATGATGAAGACCGACGTGAAGGAAACGGACGAAGGCTATGAGCTGGCGGTCGACCTGCCCGGCTTCAAGAAGGAAGAAATCCATATCGAGCTGCAGAACGGCTACCTGACCATCTCCACGGAAAAGAACCTGGAGAACAAGGAAGAGAAGGAAGGCAAACTGCTTCGCCAGGAGCGGTATACCGGCACCATGCAGCGCAGCTTCTACGTGGGTCAGAACCTCACGGAGGAAGACATCACGGCGAAGTACGAGGATGGCGTCCTGAAGGTTGATCTGCCCAAGAAGGAAGCCCGCAAGGTTCCCGAAAAGAAACAGATCCTGATCGGATAATCACCCGAAAAGCACAGCGCGGATTCCATGAACGGAATCCGCGCTCATTTTGTATCTCTTTTTCCTCAACATCCCGAAGGGGTTTGGGGGGTTCGACGCGCCCGGAAAACTGTCCAGTGGACAGTTTTCAGCTGAACGATGTCGCGTGCGGTGCGCGAGCCGGCACACCGGCCGCGGTGCGCGTGCGATTCCTAACGGCAGCCCAGGGAGGAAAGCCCCCACATCATTCCCCACATGCATCAATATACCTGCATGCCGCCAGCGCCGCCGCGGCGCCGTCCGCCACGGCCGTCGTCAGCTGCCGGACCTTTTTGCTCCGGCAGTCCCCGGCTGCATAAACCCCGGCGGTCCTGGTAATACAGTTTTCATCGCTGTCAAAATATCCCCAGGTATTCAGGTCCGCCAGTTCGGCGAACGCTTCATTCTCCGGAATCAGCCCGATGGCCACAAACAGGCCGTCGCACTCCACCTTCCGGGCCTCGCCGCCCGCCTGCGGTTCCACCGTCACGCTGCGGAGATTCCCGTCCTCGGTGTTCAGCGCCGTAATTTTCACGCCGGTATATTTTTCCACATTGGGCCGGGCAAAAAGGATCTCCTGCAGTTTCTTTTCCCCCGTGAATTCAGGCAGGTCCTGCAGCATGATGACCTTTTCGCATTTCCCGGCCAGCAGGATCGCCTCCTGCAGGGCGGAATTGCCGCCCCCGGCAACGCATACGGTTTTCCCGGTGTAGAAATCCCCGTCGCACACGGCGCAGAAGCTGATCCCCTCGCCCACCAGTTCGTTCTCCCCCGGCAGGCCGAGCATCCGGTGCTTCACGCCTGTGGCAATCACCACAGCCTTGGCGTCCCTCGCCTGGCCGTCATCCGTATAAACCCGCTTGAAGTTTCCGTGATCCTCGATTTTCGTCACCTCAGCCAGATCCACTTCGGCCCCCTGGTTCATGATCTGGTCCAGAAGCGCTTCCGCGTATTCGTTCCCGCTCATCTGGGCGGTCCCGGGCCAGTTCTCCACCTTGGGGCTGTAGGTAATCTGGCCGCCGAACCCGTGTTTTTCGAGCACGAGCGCCGTCTTGCCGTTCCGCTGGGCATACAGGGCGGCCGTCATCCCTGCAGGACCTCCGCCGACCACAATAATATCTGTCATCTTTCCCTCCGAAAAAAGGGGACGCAGCCGCGTCCCCGGTTTATTTTCTCCTGATTACCCGACCTGGCGGGCTGTCAGCATACCCTTGATCTCGGAAACACCCTTGTACTTGGTATATTCACCGGGCGCCGGTCCCAGCACCACCAGCGTGGGCGCCTGCTTGACGCCGTACTGATTGGTCAGTTCCACATTCTCCGTGGCCAGCACTTTCTTGAACAGGAAGCCGGCTTTCTCCAGCATGCTGATCGCCAGCTTGCAGTTGGGGCAGGTCGCGCTGACAAACAGAATCGCGCGGGCGCTGGAAGCGGATTTGGTTTCCTTTTCCGGCTGCGGCGCAGGTTCTTCCTGCGCAGGGGTCTCCTGCGGCGTGACCATCACGGGCCCGGAATGGGTCAGCCGGCTATGGCCGATGTCGTAAACCTTGCGGTCACGGAACTCCTGCGCCTTGCCGTCGTTCCAGTTCTGCACGGGGCGGTAATATCCGGTAATCCGGCTGTACACCTCGGTCTTCGCACCGCAGTGCGGGCAGGTGTACTGCTCGCCAGTCAGATACCCGTGGTCCTTGCACACCGAGTAGGTCGGACTCATGGTGTAATAAGGCAGCTTGTAGTTCTCCGCGATCTTGCGGACCAGGTTCGCCGCGGCCTTCCAGTCCGGCAGTTTCTCGCCCAGGAAGGCATGGAAGACCGTTCCGGAGGTATAGAGGGTCTGCAGCTCATCCTGCACGTCCAGCGCGGAGAAAATGTCCTCGCTGTAGCCGACGGGCAGATGGCTGGAGTTGGTGTAGTAGGGTGTGCCGTTCATGTTGGCGGTCACGATGTCCGGATACTGCTCCTTGTCGTGCTTGGCAAAGCGATAGGTCGTCGATTCAGCCGGCGTCGCCTCCAGGTTGTACAGATCGCCGTACTGTTCCTGGTAATCGCTCAGCCGCTCCCGCATATGGTTCAGCACGTCCTGTGCAAACTTCTGGGCTTCCGGATGGGTCAGGTCCTTCTTCAGCCAGTTGGCGTTCAGGGCCGCTTCGTTCATACCCACCAGCCCGATGGTACTGAAGTGGTTGTCGAAAGTGCCCAGATACCGCTTGGTATAGGGATACAGTCCGCCTTCCAGCAGCTTGGTAATGACGGTGCGCTTGGTCTTCAGGCTGCGGGCGGAAATGTCCATCAGGCGGTCCAGCTGACGGTAGAAGTCCTTCTCGTCGGAAGCCTCATAGGCCAGCCGCGGCATGTTGATCGTCACAACGCCCACCGAACCGGTGGATTCACCGCTGCCGAAGAAACCGCCGCTCTTTTTGCGCAGTTCCCGCAGGTCCAGGCGCAGGCGGCAGCACATGCTGCGCACGTCGCTGGGCTCCATGTCGGAATTGATATAGTTGCTGAAATACGGCGTTCCGTACTTGGCGGTCATCTCAAACAGCAGCCGGTTGTTCTCACTCTCGGACCAGTCAAAGTCCCGCGTAATGGAATAGGTCGGAATCGGATACTGGAAGCCGCGGCCGTTGGCGTCGCCTTCGATCATGATCTCGATGAAGGCCTTGTTGACCATGTCCATTTCCTTCTGGCAGTCGCCGTAGGTGAAGTCCACTTCCCTGCCCCCGACGATGGCCGGCAGGTTTTCCAGATCCTTCGGGCAGGTCCAGTCCAGCGTGATGTTGGAGAAGGGCGCCTGCGTGCCCCAGCGGCTGGGCGTGTTCACGCCGTAGATGAAGCTCTGGATGCACTGCTTGACTTCCTTCTGGGTCAGGTTGTCGATTTTGACAAAGGGCGCCAGATAGGTATCAAAGCTGGAGAATGCCTGGGCGCCGGCCCATTCGTTCTGCATGATCCCGAGGAAATTGACCATCTGGTTGCACAGGGTGGACAGATGTCCCGCGGGGGAGCTGGTGATTTTTCCGGGCACGCCGCCGAGGCCTTCCTTGATCAGCTGCTTCAGGCTCCAGCCCGCGCAGTATCCGGTCAGCATGCTCAGGTCATGGATATGGATCGCCGCGCTGCGGTGCGCTTCGGCGATCTCGTTGTCATAAATCTCGCTCAGCCAGTAGTTGGCCGTGATGGCGCCGGAGTTGGACAGAATCAGGCCGCCCACGGAATAGGTAACGGTGGAGTTTTCCTTCACCCGCCAGTCGTTGATGCGCAGATAGTTATCCACCAGGTCCTTATAGTTCAGCAGTGCGGAATTGACATTGCGGACTTTCTCCCGCTGTTTGCGGTAGAGAATGTAAGCCTTGGCCACATCGGAATAGCCGGCCTCGGACAGCACTTTTTCAACGCAGTCCTGAATGGTTTCAACCGTGATCTTCCCGTCCCGGATCAGGGGCTCATATTCCGCGGTTACCCGCAGGGCCAGCATGTCGATCACGCTGGGATGATACTGTTTGTCCAGTGCTTCGAAGGCCTTGGTGATGGCCATGGAGATCTTGCTGATCTCAAATTCCGTTACTTTACCGTCTCTTTTGACAACCTGATACATGTAATTCCGCGCTCCCGTTTGTAGTTTTTTCATCCGGAAAGGCGCAGACGGCCCCTTCCGGCGTGCCTTGATAATATAGCACGGCCCCCGGACAAAAGTCAATATGTTGTAATGGAAAAACGAAAAAGAAACTATATCTTGTGTTTACACCTTATTCGGGATCGTTCTCCGCGTCATCCGGAGCTGCCCGTGTCATCGCAAAGTCCCCCTTTTCTTCTGCTCTTCAACAGTGTATACTGTTGAACCGGGAGGGATACCGGATGACCAGCTTTTCAGTCACGTTCAGCAATGTGCTGCTCGCACTGCTGTTTATGCTGCCCGGTTTCCTGATCTGTAAATGCAAAAAAGTCAATCCGGATCACATGGGAACCACCAGCGTGATTCTGCTCTATATCTGCAGCCCCTGCATGTTCATCAACGCGCTGCTCGCACCCGAACCTTCCCCGGATCTGCCCGGGAAGATGGCCCTGTTTATCCTGATCTCCTTCATCGGGGAGATCGCCATGATGCTCATTCTCCGGCTGATCTGCCGCAGACGCCAGCAGGATTTCAGCCTCAGGATGCTGTCCGTCGCCTCGGTCATGGGAAACGTGGGCTTCTTCGGCCTGCCGGTCGTCCGCGCCCTTTTCCCGGATGCCCCGGAAGCCGGGGTCTATTCCTGTATGTTCAATATTTCGCTGAACATCGTCGCCTGGACGGTCTGCGTCTTCACCCTCACGGGGGAAAAGAAGCACATGTCCCTGCGCGCTGCCCTGCTCAATCCTTCCGTGATTTCGGCAGCCGTCGGCTTCATCCTCTGGCTGCTGAAAGCGAAGACCTGGCTGCCGGTCATGCTGCAGGACGGGATCCGAACCGTCGGGAACATGTCCACCCCGCTGTGCATGATCATCCTGGGGATCCGCCTGGCCACGCTTGATTTCAGAAAACTGTTCACCTCGCCGATCGTCTGGCTCATCTCTGCCTGCAAACTGATCGCCTTTCCGCTTTTCTGCTTCCTGCTGGTGCTGCCGCTGCCCCTGGATCCGGTCTTTAAGGGCTGCATGCTCATGCTGGCCGCCACCCCCTGCGCCAGTATCACCCTGAATCTCGCCGAAATCCACAACCGAGGCCAGGGCCTTGCCGCCAACTGCGCCCTCCTCTCCACCCTCCTCAGCATCGTCACAATCCCCCTCCTCAGCTTTCTTATTTAAATATGAAAAACGACCGGAAGTTTTCCTTCTGGTCGTCCAATCGAAAACTATGAGGGTGTGGGGCGCAGCCCCACCACTAACTAATCCCCGTCCCCACGCAACACTACCTGCAAACCGAATCTGTAACAGCGTGGGGAAGGGGGCAGGGGGAAAGGGTTATGCATTTCTTCTCCCGAAGGGTTGTTCATAAACGGGCGATCGAAAAGCCCGCTTATCTTCAGTACATCCCATATATCGCCCTGAACTGCGTCGGCGTACATCCTTTCTTTTCCCGGAACACCCGGTTAAAGGTAGCAACGCTGCCGAATCCGCTTTCCGCCGCCACATCCTTCATGCTTTTGTCGGTCCGGATCAGCAGATCCGTCGCCACCTGCAGCCGCTTCTCGCACAGATAATCCTTGAATGAATAGCCCGTCTGCTTCTTGAACGAGCGGGAGAAGTAATACCTGCTGAAGCCGGCGAATTCCGCCACATCATCCAGGGACAAATCCTGCTTGTAATGGTTGTTGATATAAGTCATGGAGGCGGTGATTACTTCGGATTCCACAATCCGGCCTCCGTCAGGGATACGGTTCCGGACGCCGTTCAGATACCGCTGTCCGAGAATCGCGTACACCCGGAGCAGATAGCTGTAGCAGACGGTGTTCCACATCAGTTCCCGCTTTTCGTAAACGTCCTTCAGCTTCAGGAGCAGTTCCCGGATCCTGACGTGCGCCTCAGACCCGTCCCGCAGATGGAACGGCCTGTGAAAATAGGGCGTCAGGGTCTTGATGTCCCGCATGCTCAGGATGCCTTCCGGCTCAAACAGGAACAGATACCTGCTGCTCTCCTCTCCCATGGAGAGCGCGTGCTGCATGTCCGGCGGGATGATCAGCACCTCTCCTTTCCGGACCTGGTAGACAATATCATCCACCGTATAGGTGACAGATCCTTCCAGCGTCAGCAGAATCTCCACCGCGGAGTGATCATGCAGTTCATACTGCCACGGTACATCCGAATACCAGACCCGGACAGAGGAATCATCCGGATAGGTAACATATTCCCGCTTATCCTGGAGTACCCGGAATCCGTCTTCGTAGCGGGCAGCCCGCGCGGTATTTTCTCTCAGCCTTGCTTCTGCCACCGGACTGCCCCCTTTCATGTTTCTTTGCCTTCCTTATCCCTTCACCGCGCCCAGCGCCATACCGGTCACGAAGTACTTCTGCAGGAACGGATATACGATCAGGATCGGCACTGTGGAAATGACCGTGATCGCGCACCGGATCGTGACGGGCGTCGTCATCGTGGTCGACTTCAGCGCATCTACAGAGGTCTGCGCCGCATTCGCGCTGTTCTGCGTCGTGGCCAGTTTCATCTTCAGGATATACTGCAGGGTATACAGGTCTGCCTCCTGTCCGCAGTACAGATAGGTATCAAACCAGCTGTTCCACGCGCCGACCGCCACGAACAGGGCCACCGTCGCCAGTACCGGTGTACACAGCGGGAAGATAATCTGCCAGTAGGCCCGCATGTCTCCCGCGCCGTCGATCTTCGCGGATTCCACCAGCGCGTCCGGCAGGCCCGCAATATATGTCCGGATCACGATCATGTTGAAGCAGCTGAACATCGTCGGGATGATGTAGACCAGGAAAGTATTCTTCAGTCCCAGCGTCCGGGAGATCAGCAGGTAGTTCGGAATCATGCCGGCGTTGACGTACATCGTCAGCACCAGCACCGTCGTGATCACCTTGCGCAGCACATATTCCTTCCGGCTCAGGGCATAGGCCAGCATGCCGGTCCAAAACAGGTTCAGCAGCGTGGTCAGGATCGTCTTGGCCGCGGAAATAAAAGCCGCCTGATAGACGTTGCTGTCCGAGAGAATTGAGGTATAGCTCTTCGTGCTGAAAACCCGGGGCCACAGGCCGATCCCGCCGCGCAGCGCGTCCGTCCCGTCGTTGAACGAGTAGGCCACGGTGTTGATGACCGGGTACAGGGTAATGAACATCAGCAGGATGAGGATGATTGTATTGACGATCGGGAAAACTCTGTCCCGTTTAATTCGATTGTTGTTTTTTCTGACCGTTGCGGTTGTCATCTTCTCCACCTCCTCAGATCAGCGTGTCTTCGTCCAGCCTCTTGGCGGTGAAATTCGCCGCCAGCAGCAGGATAATCGCCACGATGCTCTTGAACATGCCGGCTGCTGTTGCCACGCCGTACTGCTGCTTGGAGATACCGTACTTCAGCACGAAGACGTCGATGGTCTGTGAATAGTCGATCACCTGTGCGTTTCCGAGCAGGTATTGAATCTCGAAACCGGCTTCCATCAGGTGGCCGATATTCATGATCAGCAATATGACAAAGGTGGATTTGATTCCCGGGAGAGTGACGTGCAGGATCCGCTGGAAGCGTCCCGCGCCGTCGATGGATGCCGCCTCATACAGGCAGGGGTCGATCGCCGTCATGGCGGAAATGTAGATGATGGTGCCCCAGCCGACTTCTTTCCATACGTTGATCACGCCGACCAGCCACCAGAAATATTTTCCTTCCCCGAGGAAGAATACGGGTTCTTTCACAATGCCCAGCGCCATCAGCAGTTCATTGATGGAGCCGGTGCTGGAAAACAGGTTCTGCGCCATACCGACCACGATAACCATGGACAGGAAGTGGGGCAGATAGGTCACAGTCTGTACCGTACGCTTGAATTTCCGGTTGCGCACCTCGTTGAGGAGCACTGCCAGCAGCACGGCTGCCACCGTGCCGAAGACCAGGTTGATCACGCTCATGGCCAGCGTATTCCGGATGGACAGCAGGAAATCCTCCCGGCCGAACAGCCACTCGAAGTTCTTCAGCCCGACCCATTTGCTGCCCGCGACGCCCAGCTTCGGTTTGTAGTCCTGAAACGCCGTGACCCAGAAATACATCGGGTAATAATTGAAGAAAAGAACATACAGGAACATCGGCACGGACATGATCAACAGCTGCCACTGGGAGCCCAGGGTAGCGAAGAAGCCCCGGTTCCGGCCCGGTTTCAGTTCCTTCCGGCTGCTTTGCGCGATACTGGTCATGGTCATAAACCCCTTTCCGAAAAAACCATGGGGAGAGACCTGCCTCTCCCCATGGCCAGAGAATTAACGATTATTTGTTGTCCAGAACCTTTTGAGCTTCGATGACGACATGCTCCTGCATATAGTCTTCGAACGCCTTGGCGGAAGGTCCGATTTCCTCAACGAAGGCATCCCACTTGGCATCGAACTCAGCGGGATCGCACATGATCAGTTCGGGCAGCCGCTTGTCCTGAATGGCGCAGAAATCGGTGTGCTCAACGTCAACGGGCGTGTAGTCGATCTGCCAGGCTTCTCCGAAGGGAGCCAGTTCGATCGGAGGATTGACGAAGTCTGCCCACTTGCTGTAGCCGTAATGGCCCAGGAATTCCTTGTCATAGTCGTTCATCAGGCCGAGAACGATTTCATCCTGGTTGCCGGGCTCCCAGCAGTTGCCGGCTTTGACGGTCTTGTCGCCGACCTGGATGTCGTTCATGATCCAGCCCTGCTTCTTGGGGCTGCTCTGGGTAAACGCTTCAGCCTTGTTTGCCAGCTTCCAGTTGGCATCCTGGGTGTTGTAGTACTGCTCTTCGCTCATGGTCAGGCGGCCTTCATCGGTGATGGTGTAGTCTTCGCCTTCAACACCCCAGTTGAAGAGGAGCTGCCACTCGTCGCTCATCATTTCTTCCCACATCGCAACGATGCGCTCGGGGCACTTGCAGTTCACGGAGATACCGAAGCCGCGGCGGACGTTCGGCAGGGAGCCGTTCAGGTAGTGCTCTTCGATCGTCCAGTTTTCGGTGGGCATCTGAACGCCTTCAACGTCCTTCTCGCTGTAAATGACGGGCAGGGCCAGGTAGGTGTTCTCGAACATCTTGGCATCGAGCAGGGCGGAAGTGGCAGTGCCGAAGTCCCACGCCTGGTCGAACATACCCAGCACGGTACCGCTGGAGATCGCAGCGATGTACTGGTCATAGTTCATGACGAAGGTGTCCTTGCTGATCAGTCCCTTATGGAACTCTTCGTTCAGCTTCTTGTAGTAGGCCTTGGCATAGGGCTTGTCGATGAATGTTTCGGTATGGAGGCCTTCATCATTTACGTCGATCAGCACTTCGCCGTCGTTCGGGCGGCCCATCAGGTGCTGCACGGGGTTGATCAGGCAGAAGTGACGCCAGTCTTCGCACAGGATGGCGAAGCCGACATAGGGCTGATCCTTGTCATTCTTCGGATGCTTGGCCAGGAAGCCTTCGATCAGGTCGAAGTACTGGTCCAGGGTGACGCTCTTGACGTCCGGATATCCGGCATCCGCCAGAACCTGCTTCTGGATGAAGAATCCGGGGCCGCCGACGCTCAGGGCGATCTGCGGGCCATCCGGCAGACCGTAGTTGGGGATGATGTACAGCACGTCATTGCCGTCAGCATCCTTCTCGATCAGGCGGGCCTTCTGGGGCTCGATATGCGCCCACAGACGGGGGGTCTTCTCGGGGGAGACATAGTCCAGCAGGTTGATCAGCGCGCCGGCTTCAATGATCTTGTCAGCGCTGTTGCCGCCGTCGAACAGATCCGGATAGTCTTCCGCGGCAATCATCATGCCCAGCTTCTCATCCAGGTCTCCGGCGAGGAACTCAAACTTGAAGGTCACGCCGAATTTGTCTTCGATCATCTTGTAGATTTTGTTGTCGTCCGTGGGCTGATCACCGGGATCGCCGCGGAACGCGGTCAGGGTAATGGGCTCCAGCGCTTCGCCTTCAGCCATCACGGCGGGAACGAGCGCGAGAACCATCGCCAGCACCAACAGGGCAGCCAGGATTTTTCTCATAGTCTTTTCTCCTCCATCTTCAATTTCGTTTTTGGCATTGGATGCCATCTGCCATTATTTTGTCAAAATGTACGTACTTTCGCAATGGCACATTTGGTTAAATGTAGTCACTTTTTGTCCGTATTATATGCATTTTTTGTCATGTACCTGTGCAAACGTTTGCTGACTCTGATCAGGTTTTGCTCCTCACTTTTTCCGTTACTTCGCGTTTTATCAGTGTTTTTGCCATGTAAATGTTAAAAATCATCAGATTTTGCGCAACAAAAAATGAGGCATTTCCTTAAAACACCTCATTGTATCCGTCCGCATTCCTTGTCCGGAGAATTCACGCTCAAGCATTTTCTTGGCTCAAACACATTCCGGCCGAAGGTCCAGGGCAAAGGCGCCAGTGGCGCCTTTGTTGGGAGGGCAGGAAAACCCTCTTGTTCATTATCCTGACTTTCTCTTATCCCCATACGGGCCGAAGGGGTTTAAGGGGGCGATCGGAAAGCCCCCTTATAACAACTTCTTTCTCATCACATCCGGATCCATAAACGCCAGATCCGCCGGCGGCACATCAAACAGCGTCTTGCACCCGAAGATCTCCCGCCCGTTCATCCGGACCACCGCCCTCGCGCAGGCCACCAGCACGGAAGCCGTAAATTCAGGATTGGAATCCAGCTTCAGTGAGAACTCCATCACATGCCTGTGGTTGCCGTCCCCGGTGGAGCCGCAGCGGATCACCTGGCCGCCGTGCGGCAGTTCCATATGATCCCGCTTCATCTCTTCTTCGGTAATGAAGGTCACCGTCGTATCGTAGTCGGCAAAGTAGTTCGGCATTTCCTTGATCTGCTTCTCGATCAGCGCCTTGTCTGCACCGTCCTCCGCCACCACATAGCACTCGCGGGTATGCTTCTGCCGTGTGGTCAGGTCGGGATTCTCCCCGTTTCTGACCTTCTCCAGTGCTTCCTGCACGGGCACGGTATACTGCCGCGCGTCCTTAACGCCCGGGATCCGGCGGATTGCGTCGCTGTGCCCCTGGCTGACGCCGCGCCCCCAGAAGGTATAGTCTTTCCCGTCCGGCAGCACGATGTTCATGTACAGCCGGGCCAGGGAGAACAGCCCTGGATCCCATCCGGCGCTGATGATCGCCGTATGCGCATGCGTAAACGCCGCCTTGTCCACATTGGCGAAATGCTCGGGAATCCGCGCGTGGGTATCAAAGGAATCCACCACATTAAAATTCCTGACCAGCATAGGGGTCATCTCCGGCAGGTCGGAAGCACTTCCGCCGCAGATGATCATCGCGTCAATCTCGTCGGCATACTCTTCCGCCTCCTCCGCCGCGTAAACCGGCGTGCCGGTCAGTGTTTTCACCGTCTTCGGGTCCCGGCGGGTAAACACGCCGAACAGTTCCATATCCGGATTCTGCCGGATCGCCTGCTCCACACCCTTTCCCAGATTCCCGTAACCGTAAATCCCGATCTTCATCACGCGTTTCCTCCTCCGTGTCATCCCGAGCGTAGTCGAGGGATCTCAATCCTTCATCAAATCTTTCATGTCATACATTCCCGCCGGCTTTCCGACGATAAATGCCGCCGCCTTCAGGCTTCCCTCCGCGAAAACGCCGCGGCTGAATGCCTCGTGCTTCAGGGTAATCCGCTCATTCTGCGTCCCGATCATCACCTCGTGGACGCCCACGATGTTCCCCATCCGGATCGCGTGCATGCCGACCTCATCCTTTGTCCGCTTCCCCAGCCCGCTGCGGCCGCAGTTGGCCTCCGCCGCCGGCCGCACTTCCTTCACGGCGTTGAAAAGCGCCAGGGCCGTTCCGCTGGGAGCGTCCAGCTTCCGGTCGTGATGCTGCTCCACGATTTCGATCTCGCCGTCCGGATACAGGGCCGCCGCCCGCCTGACCAGGTCGGTCAGCACAGCGATGCCCAGGGAGTAATTGGCCGCCAGGAAAACCGGGATCTTCTGCGCCGCTTCCTGAATGCGGGCCTTTTCCTCTTCCGTCTGCCCCGTCGTAGCCAGCACCACCGGAAGCGCCTTTTTTTCTGCGAAATCCAGCAGCGCGCCGGTCATGCTGTGATGGCTGAAGTCGATGATTACGTCCGCGTCCGTCTTGCAGTCCGCAAAGGAAGAAACGCAGATCCCGTCCGCCGGGATCATCGGATCCACGCCCGCAACGATCTCGCTGTATTCGTCCCGCTCGGCGCAGGCGCGCACTTCCCGTCCCATGTGTCCGCCGTATCCGCACAGAATAATTTTCATTCCTGAACCTCCAGTCCGGCTTCGCGCATCAGCTCAAGCAGCTTCTGCCGGTTGCCTTCTTCCATCTCCACCAGCGGCAGCCGCAGCAGGTTCCGGCCGTAGCCGATCGCCGCGCAGGCCGCTTTTGCCGGAATGGGATTCGTCTCGATCATCAGCTGGTTCATCAGGGAGAGCAGTTTCAGCTGCAGCGCCGCGGCGCCCTGCACATCCCCGCTGAAGAAGCGGCTGCAGATTTCCGCCGTTTCCTTCGGCAGGATGTTGGCAATCACGGAGATGATCCCTTTGCCGCCCAGGCTCAATGTCGGAACGATCTGATCGTCACACCCGGAATAGATATCCAGCTCATCACCGCACAGCAGTCTTTCCTTCGCCACCTGGCTGATGTTCCCGCAGGCTTCCTTCACCGCAGCGATCCTTTCATGCTTTGCCAGCACTGCCAGCGTTTCCGGCAGCATGTTCAGCCCTGTCCGGGAAGGAACGTTGTACAGGATACAGGGAACGCTGCTCGCGTCGGCGATCGCCGAAAAACTGGCGATCAGGCCGCGCTGGGTTGTCTTGTTATAGTAGGGCGTCACCAGCAGCACCGCGTCCGCCCCGGCTTTGCAGGCCGTCTGTGTCCGCTCGACGGCATGGGCCGTATTGTTGGACCCGGTCCCGGCAATCACCGGCACCCTGCCCGCCACGCGCTTCACGCAGAAAGCGATCACATCCTCGTGCTCCCTGTCGCTCAGGGTACTTCCTTCCCCTGTGGTCCCGGCGGCAACGATGCCGTTGATCCCGCCGGCCAGCTGATCGTCAATCAGGCGGCCGAACGCGTCCCAATCCACGCCTTCTTCGGTAAAAGGCGTGATGATCGCCGTCGCGGCGCCTGTAAATACCGTGTTCTTCATTCCGGAGCACCTCCCGAAATATTCATCCGAAAAGCAATGTACCTCATGAAAACCTATTCGTCAATCCCATAATCCGTAATCACCAGATCCACCGGCACATCCGTTTCCTCCGCCGGCAGATCTGCCCGCAGCAGCCGCTGAAAGCAGAGGCAGACCGTCATTCCTCCGTGCTTCGCCAGGAACCGGTCGAAATATCCGGCGCCGTGACCCAGCCGGATCCCGTTCGGCGTTGCGGCCATACAGGGGACCAGGATCACCTCCGGTTCCGGAATCTCCGTTCCTTCCGGCAGCGGTTCCGGTTCCGAAATGCCGAGTCTCCCGATCTTCATCCCGCTCAGGTCCGTCACCGGAACGGCGACCATATTCTCCCGGTCCACGCAGCAGGGCAGCAGCAGGGTCTTGCCTTCCTCCAGTGCCGCTTCAATCATTTCCTTCGTATCCGGCTCCTCCGGCATACTGACATAGGCCATCACGGTCTTCGCCTTCTGCCAGGCCGGCAGGGCCAGCACCTGCCGGGCAATGGATCGGCTGGCTTCCGCCCGGTAAGCCGGATCCAGATTCATCGAAACCTGCCGCGTTTCCATCCGGATCCGCTGTTTCTCTCCTCCCGCTCCGCCGTACCGCATTCTGCTCACATCCTCTCCCATTATGATATATTACCATACCCAACCCTGTTCTGCTGTTTTACGCTTGTTTTTCATCCACACCCTGTGTTACTATGGAGGTCGAATGGGTTTGGGGGCAAAGGCGCCAGTGGCGCCTTTGTTGGAAGGGCAGGAAAGCCCCCAATATTATAAGAAAGTAGTGAAAGAAGCGTTCACATGAGCATAGCGGTGATCGGAGCCATTTTCGTGGACATCAAGGGCTACCCCCATGCCGCCTATATCCCCGGCGGCCGCAACGCCGGCAAAGTGCGCTATGTCCACGGCGGCGTCAGCCGGAACGTTGCCGAGGACCTCGGCAATCTGGGCCTGGCCCCGCAGTTCATCTCCCTCACGGATTATTCCGGGTCCGGGGAAGATGTCCTTTCCCGCCTCCGGGAGCACGGGGTTGATACCAGCCTCGTCCGGAGAGAACCGGACGGGATGGGCGCCTGGCTGGCTGTCTTTGACAACAACAACGATGTCTGCGCCTCCATCTCCCACCGGCCGGATCTCATGCCCATCCTCACCATCCTGCAGGAAGAAGGCAACCGCATCTTCAGCGGGGCGGACAGCGTCCTGATCGAACTGGATCTGGAACAGCCTTTGGTTGAAGAAATCTATCGGCTGAAAGAAAAATACGGCACCCGTGTCTACGCTGCCGTATCCAATATCAATATTGCCCTGGAGCGCCGGGAATATCTGCAGCAGACCGATTGTTTCGTCTGCAACCGGCAGGAAGCCGGCATCCTTTTCTCCAGGGACTTCGAAAGCGAAGATCCTGAGCATCTTGCTGACATTCTCGCCGAATGCGTGAAGGATGGCAATATTCCGGCCATGGTGGTCACCCTCGGCGCGGACGGCGCCGTCTGGGCGGACCGGCAGGGTTCCTGCGGTGTCTGTCCTCCGCAGCAGGTTCCCGTCGCGGATACCACCGGTGCCGGTGACGCCTTCTTCTCCGGCGTCGCCGCCGGCCTGACCTACGGCAAACCGCTCCCCGAGGCCTGTGCCATCGGCACCCGCCTCGCCTCCTCCGTCATCTGCTCCCTGGAAAACACCTGCCCGCGTTTCCTTCCCTCTGAATTCGGCCTGAAAATTTAATCCCTTCAAACATTACCGGCGGACGGGAATCCCGTTCGCCGGCTTTTCATTATTTTTCTATTGTATCCGAAGGGGCTGGGCGATGTCGCGCGCGGTGCGCGAGCTGCACATATTGGGCCGCCGCCAGTGGCGGATGAAGGCCCATTGTGTGTTGAGTCACCGGCCGCGGTGCGCGTGCGATTCCTTGCGGAAAGCCTCCTTATTTCACTTCTCAATTGCCCCTTCTCTCCCAATCGACCCGAAGGGGTTTAAGGGGGCGATCGGAAAGCCCCCTTATTTCACTTCCATTCCAGCGCCGAAGTCAGCACTGTCACCTTCTCTGCATCCACGGTAAGAAGCCCTTCCTCAATAACGCCTTCCTTCCGCTCCCCTTCCGCGGTTTCCACCACGCAGTTGCTTTTCACAACCGCCGTCACGAAGGGGATATGCCCGGCCAGGATGGCCAGGTCACCGTCCGCCCCCCGCAGGATCAGCATCTCCGCGTCCCCGCGGAACAGATCCCCGTCCGGGGACGAAATGATCAATGGGAAGGTTTTCACGCTTTGCCGCCTTTCTTCGCCTTTTCAATCACATCGTCAATCGTGCCGGCAAAGAGGAAGGCGCTTTCCGGCAGATCGTCATGCTTGCCTTCGATGATCTCTTTGAAGCCTCTGAGGGTTTCGCTCAGCGGCACATACACACCGGGCAGGCCGGTGAACTTCTCGCTGACGAAGAACGGCTGACTCAGGAACCGCTGGATCTTCCGGGCCCGGGTCACCAGCAGTTTGTCATCTTCTCCCAGTTCATCCATACCCATGATGGCGATAATATCCATCAGTTCGTTATAGCGCTGCAGGATCCGCTGCACTTCGCGGGCGATTTTGTAATGTTCTTCGCCCAGAATCTCCGCGCTCAGGATCCGGCTGGTGGAGTCCAGCGGGTCCACCGCAGGATAGATACCCTGGCTGGCGATCGCGCGGGAAAGCACCGTCGTCGCGTCCAGGTGGGCGAAAGTAGTCGCGGGCGCCGGGTCCGTCAGGTCGTCAGCAGGCACGTAAACAGCCTGGACGGAAGTGATGGAACCCTTATGGGTGGAGGTAATGCGCTCCTGCAGCACGCCCATCTCCGTTGCCAGCGTCGGCTGATAGCCGACGGCGGAAGGCACGCGGCCCAGCAGAGCGGAAACCTCGGAACCGGCCTGGGTGAAACGGAAGATGTTATCGATGAACAGCAGCACGTCCTGGTTTTCCACATCGCGGAAGTATTCCGCAACGGTCAGTCCGCTCAGGCCGACGCGCATACGGGCTCCCGGGGGCTCGTTCATCTGGCCGTATACCAGCGCCGTGTTCTTCAGCACGCCGCTTTCCTTCATTTCATAGTAAAGGTCGTTACCCTCACGGGTCCGCTCGCCGACGCCGGTGAACACGGACAGGCCGCCGTGCTGTTTGGCAATATTGTTGATCAGTTCCATGATCATGACCGTCTTGCCCACGCCCGCGCCGCCGAACATGCCGATCTTGCCGCCCTTGGCGTAGGGGCAGATCAGGTCGATGACCTTGATGCCCGTTTCCAGGATCTCCGTGGAGGTGGACAGCTCCTCAAAGGTCGGGGCGGGACGGTGAATGTCCCAGCGTTCCTTCGTCTCCACCGCGGGGCCGTCATCCACCACATCGCCCAGCACGTTGAAGATCCGGCCCAGCGTTTCCCGGCCGACGGGGACAGAAATGCCCTTGCCGGTGTCCGTCACGGTCACGCCGCGCTGCAGTCCGTCCGTTGAACCCATGGCGATGCAGCGGACCGTGTTGTCGCCGATATGCTGGGCCACTTCCACTGTCAGCGTCTGGTCGCCGATCGGCAGCGTCAGTGCGTTATAAATGGCAGGCAGCTGGCCCTCCGCGAAGTGAACGTCCACCACAGGTCCCATGACCTGGGCAACGATTCCCGTGTTTACCTTTTCCACAATTCAAGTCTCCTTCCTGACAAATAGAGGAATCCGACATTCTCCACTCTTCACTCTGAAATCAGAGCCCCGATCCGGCGACAATTTCCGTGATCTCCTGCGTGATGGAGTTCTGACGCGCCCGGTTGTACTGCAGCTGCAGGTTGTCGATCATCTCCTGCGCGTTCTTGCCGGCGGAATCCATCGCCATCCGGCGCGCCGCCACTTCGCAGGCGAAGCTTTCGCGCACGCAGGCTGCCAGCAGGCCGCTCACATAGGTCGGAACCGCGGCATTCAGCACGCTCTGTTCATCCGGTTCAAACAGCGGGGCAGCTTCCGCGTTCTCCTTCTTTTCCTGCTTCTCCAGCGGCAGCACCCACAGAAGCGTCGCCTCCTGGCTCATCATCGAGCGGTACCGGGTATACAGGATGCCCAGCCTGCCGAAATTGCCGTCCAGGAAATCCCGGCACAGCTCGTCCGCCAGTTTCTTCGCGTCGGTGGCCGGAAACTTTTCGGAGGAAACGAAGGGCTTGCCCCAGTGCTCGCACGCGCGCTTGCCGATCGGGATGACCTCCGCGTCCGGTTCCGTTGCCGCCAGGCGGAAGATATTCGCATTATACCCGCCTGCCAGGCCCCGGTCGCCGGCAATCACGATCAGCCGGGTTCCCTCTCCGGCGGGCTGCATATACGGCGTCCGCTCGCACTCCGGCGAGGAGCGGAGCACGGAAACCACATCGTCCATCGCCGCAGCATATTCCCTGCTCTGGTTCATGACCCGGGTCGCCTTGCGGATCTTCGAAGCCGCCACCAGGCCCATCGCCTTGGTCAGGTGCAGGGTGGAATCCACGCTCCGGATGCGGGTCCGCAGTGATTTGATATCAGCGCCCATCCGTTACCCCCTGAATTCTGTCAGAGCTTTCTTCATTTCTTCAATATCGCTGTCTTCCCAACTGCCCGCCTCGATCCGGTCCAGCAGCTGGCCGTGCCGGTCGTGCAGGTAGTCAAACAGCTTTTTTTCGTACGCGGCGACGTCCTTCACTTCCACGTCGTTCAGGTACCCATTGATCACCGCATACACAATGGCCACCTGGCAGCCCACTTCCACCGGTGCGGAACGTCCCTGCTTCAGCACTTCCACGATGCGCTCGCCCAGGGCCAGCCGGGCCTTGGTGTCCGCATCCAGGTCGCTGCCGAACTGGGAGAAAGCCGCCAGCTCGCGGTACTGGGCATACAGCAGTTTCAGCTCGCCGGCCACCTTCTTCATGGCCTTGATCTGGGCGGAACCGCCCACGCGGCTGACCGAGATACCGGGGTTGATGGCGGGCCGGATACCGCTGTGGAACAGTTCGGTCTCCAGGAAGATCTGGCCGTCCGTGATGGAAATCACGTTCGTCGGGATATAGGCCGAAACGTCGCCCGCCTGGGTCTCGATGATCGGCAGGGCCGTGATCGATCCTCCGCCGTACTCCGGCGCGATACACACCGCGCGCTCGAGCAGCCGGGAATGCAGATAGAACACGTCGCCCGGATAGGCTTCACGTCCCGGAGGCCGGCGGATCAGCAGGCTCAGGGCGCGGTAGGCCACCGCGTGTTTGGAAAGGTCGTCGTAGATGATCAGCACATCCTTGCCCTTCTCGCGGAAATATTCCGCCATCGCGCATCCGGAATAGGGAGAAATGTACTGCAGCGGCGCGCTCTCCGAGGCGCTCGCGCACACGATGATCGTATAGGGCATGGCCCCGGCCTTTTCCAGTTCCTGCGCGATCTGCACCACGCTGCTCTTCTTCTGGCCGATGGCGACGTAGATACAGATCTCGTTCTTGCCCTTCTGGTTGATGATCGTATCCACGGCGATCGTGGTTTTGCCGGTCTGCCGGTCACCGATGATCAGCTCGCGCTGACCGCGGCCGATCGGGATCATGCTGTCGATGGCCTTGATGCCGGTCTGCAGCGGAACACTGACGCCTTTCCGCTGGATGATGCCGGCGGCGATCGCTTCGATCGGACGGGTTCCGTCGGTTTCCACCGGGCCCTTGCCGTCAATCGGCTCGCCCAGCGCGTTCACCACGCGGCCCAGCAGGCCCTCGCCCACGGGCACGGAAAGCGCTTCGCCCGAGCGGTAGACCAGGCTGCCTTCCTGAATGGAGTCCTTGTCCGACAGGATAGCGACGGAAACCGTCTCCTCCTCCAGGTTCTGTGCCACGCCGAAGCTGCCGTCCTCAAACCGGAGCAGCTCGTTGGCCATGCAGGAGCGGAGACCGTACACCGTGGCGATGCCGTCGCCGACGGTGATGACCGTCCCGTTCTCCTTCATTTCGATCTTGGATTCGTACTGTTTGATCTGTTCCTTGATAATGCTGCTGATCTCTCCTGCCTTGGAGCTCATGAGTTCATCACTTCCTTGATCTCTTCAAGCTTGTTCCGTATACTGCCGTCGATGAGTCCGCCGATCAGGTCCGGATCCTCCTGGCATTGGATGATAATCCTCCGGGCTAATTTCTTTTCCAGCTTCTGGCGAAGCGCGACTGTCTGCGCCTCTGTCAGCGGCACGGCGGAAGTCACCATGGCGACGGACTCGCCGCGGTATTCCCTGGCCAGTTCCTCGTAGTCCCTGACCATCCCGTTCAGTGCCGACACATGCCCGCGGGAAACCATCATCTTCAGAATTCCCAGCAGGATATCCGGGATTTTTCCGCGGAAAACCTGGTCCAGCGCGTCCAGGCGCTCCTTCTTGCCGATGGCAGGGCTCGCCAGCAGTGCCCTGTACTGGGGCATCTGCAGCAGCGCGCTTTCCACCGTCACCACGCCGTCAGAGGTCTCCCGGATCAGGTTCTCCTGAACCGCCAGCTCAAACAGCGCCTCGGCATATTCCCTGCTTGTTGTATTCATTGTCAATCTCCAAGATCACTCAGGAACGAATCAATGAGCTTCTTATGATCGTCCTCATTGATCTCCCTCTGCAGAAGTTTCCCGGTCAGCTGCGTCGAAACTTCCGCAATCTCGTGCTTCATGTCGTCTTCCGCTTTCCTGCGTTCAAGCACAGCATCGGCTTCCGCCTGCCGGCGGATATCCGTTGCCTTCTCCCGGGCTTCCGAGATGATCTCATTGCTCCGGTATTCCGCTGTCCGGGTCGCATCCGCGATGATCTGGTCCGATGTCTGCTTCGCGGCAGCCATGGCAGCCTCATAGTTCTGCCGGCTCTCTTCCGCCTGGTCCCGGGCCGCCTGGGCCTGGGCATAGTCGTTGTCGATCGCGGCGCGCCGGGCGTCCACAATCTTTTTCACCGGCTTGAAGAGGAACCGCTTCACAATCAGCGTCAGAATCAGCAGATTGGCCAGAGAGGCCAGGATCGCCCAGATGTTGACGGAAATCACATCTAAGTTCTGCATGTTTTCCCTCTCAATTCTCCCTGTCGTTTCGACCGAGGGCGCATCGCGCCCGTGTGGAGAAATCCTTTACTTATTGACTGACTCTCTTATTTCTGGGTGATGCCCTTCAGGATACTGGTAAAGGAACCGGGAGCCACGAAGATCAGCAGAATCGCCACGATCAGGCCGTACAGACCGGTGGTCTCCGCGATAGCGCAGCCCATGATCATGGTTGAGGTGACGTCGCTCTTGCATTCCGGCTGACGGCCGATCGCTTCGCAGGCCTTCGCCACGGCGTTACCTTCGCCGATACCGGGGCCGATACCGGCGATCATCGAACATCCGGCGCCCAGTCCAAGCAGTCCCAGCATGATACCGGTTGCGAGTTGAAGCATTCCATTGTTGTCTTCCATTTTTTCTTTCCTCCGTTTTCTATTGAATCATTGATCAATCTTTAGTTCTCCAGCGCCGGCTTGTTCCGTTTCGCCCGTCTCTTGTTCCAGTCGTCCCACGGCACCGCGCCTGCGATGTTCAGCATCGTCAGCATCGCGAAGATGAACGCCTGCATCACGCCGCTGAACACGTCAAAGTATACGCTCAGCACCGCCGGAAGACCGACCCGCAGCAGCGGCATATCCGAGAACACTCCGGGCAGCCAGCCCAGCAGCTGCTTGCTCAGTCCCGTCAGCGCGCTCCCGATCAGGGCCGCGATCACCGCGCCGCTCAGGATGTTGCCGTAATGACGGAAAGCCATGCTGACCGGTGTGGCAACTTCCCCGATCAGGTTCATCGGTGCGAACACGGGAATGGGCTTGAACAGTCCGACGAAGTAGTTCCACAGTCCGCCCCTGAACTTGAAGTGCATGATCAGGAAGAACACCAGAATCGCCCAGCCGAACGTAACGTTCACGTCGCCCGTCGGGCTGAACAGCCCCACCAGGCAGATCAGGGAAGAAAAAGCGCTCAGGCCCATGATGGCCGCGATGAAGGGCCCCCACTGGGCGAAGAAGCCGCCCATGTTGTCCTTCACCAGTTTCTCGCTCTTCTCCACGATCCATTCTGCCGCCAGCTGGCGTTTGCACACCGCCTTTGCCGTCAGCCCGTGCGTCAGGTACAGGCACAGGCCGAAGATGGAGATCATCACGGCCCAGGTGTTTACCTGGCTCTCGGAGATGTAGAGCGTGGTCGTGCCGATCTCCGGCTCGTTTGACCAGAACACCAGCGCGCCCGCGATGCTGACGCCCTCGCTTGCCGGCGTAAACAGCACCTTCAGCACGATGCATGCCAGGATCGGCAGAATCATCATCGCAATCAGGGCATAGTCGACCATCCTGAACCGGGTGCTCCTGACTTCCGGCACCCTTTCATCAGTCAATCAGATCACTTCCTTCCGTCCCCGGAGCCTTCACCCCGCGCTTCCGGTCGATCAGCGGCCGGAATGCGATCGCGATCCGGGGAAACAGCAGCGGAATCAGAGTTGCATATACGTTTGTCTTGAAAACGGCGATCAGGATCACGCACAGGCCCAGGCAGGCCAGCAGCCGGGGCGCCGCCGTGACTTTGACCCGCTTGGCTGCGTCTTCCGGCTTCCCGCTGTCCAGCCCCCGCTCAACTGCGCGGGTTGCGATCAGTGCCATCAGGAAAAAGTTCCCGATCGCGATCGCCGCGCCGCCCAGGTTTCCGAACAGCACAGACAGGTTCCAGTACCCGGTGATCACGAAAACCGCTTCCATCACAAGGCTGAGCAGCACGACCCATACGGCAATGTACCCCGTTTCCTTCTTGACTGCAGGATCCATGCCGGGATCGGCCCCCTCTCATGTGAATAAACAACCTCAAATGATTGTATCAAAACTGTGCCCGTTTTGCAATGAAAAAATTCCCTTATGCAATCATATGGCAGGCGGCCTCTGTGCCGGCTGCCGTTTCTTTGAGAGCCGGTTCCTCGGCGGCGCAGCGTTCCGTGGCATGGGGGCACCGGGTGCGGAAGCGGCAGCCGGAGGGCGGGTCGATCGGGCTGGGCGGCTCGCCCTGCAGCAGGGCCGTCGTTTCCGTGCGTTTCCGGGGATCCGGCTGAGGTACGGCTTCCAGCAGAAATTTCGTATACGGATGCCGGGGTGCGCTGAACACTTTCTCTGTCGGCCCGGTTTCGCAGATCTTTCCCAGGAACATCACGGCGATCCGGTCGGAGATATGGCGCACAACGGAGATGTTGTGGCTGATAAAGAGATAGCTCAGTCCCCGGGCCTGCTGCAGCTCGCGCAGCAGGTTCAGGATCTGGTTCTGCACGGACACATCCAGGGCGGACGTCGGCTCGTCGCAGACGATCAGCGAAGGATCGGCGGCAATGGCGCGCGCAATCCCGATGCGCTGCCGCTGCCCGCCGGAAAACTGATGCGGATACCGGTACAGAAACTCCTCCGGCAGCCCGACGTCCCGCATCAGCTCAAGAACCCTTTGGGTCGTCTCTTCCTTTCCGGCGCAGACGTGCCAGGTCTCCAGCGGCTCGGCAATAATATCCCGGACGTTCATTCGAGGGTTCAGTGAGGCATAGGGATCCTGGAAAATCATCTGTAATTCCCTGCGGATGGGATGAAACTCCGTTTCCTTCATCTCCGAAAAAGCCTTCCCGCGGAAAAGCACGTCCCCCGAAGTCGGCGGGATCATCCGGATCAGCATCCTGCCGAGTGTGGATTTGCCGCAGCCGCTCTCCCCGACAATGCCCAGCGTTTCCCCTTCGCCGATCTGCAGGGAAACATCGGAAACCGCATGGACGACTTTTTGATGCCCGGCCGGAAAATCCCTGCTCAGGTTCCGGGCTTCCAGTAGAATCCCGCTCATGTGCCCTCCTTTCCGCCGGCCAGATGGCAGCGAACCTCATGCCCCGGCCTGATGCTGTGCATTTCCGGAAAACGGTCAGCGCAGTCTTTCCCGCATTGATCGCAGCGCAGGGAGAAAGCACAGCCTGCCGGCAGATGAAGCAGGTTCGGCACGACGCCGCGGATCGTCTCCAATACCGTCTCATTGCGGTTGAGTGCGGCAACTGCGTTCATCAGGCCCCTGGTGTAGGGATGCACCGGGGCTTCGAACAGCGTGACGGGGTCCGCGTGCTCCACAATGCTGCCGGCATACATCACGTAAATATCGTCGCAGGTCTGCGCGATGACGCCCAGGTTGTGGCTGATCAGCAGAATGCCGGTGCCGTCTTCGCACAGTTTCCGCATCAGGCGCAGGATCTGCGCTTCCACTGTCACGTCCAGCGCGGTGGTAGGTTCGTCCGCGATCAGCAGCTTCGGTTTGCACACCATGGCCATCGCGATCAGCACGCGCTGCCGCAGGCCGCCCGAAAGCTGATGCGGATAGGATTTCAGCCGCTTGTCCGGGTCCGGAATCCCGACGGATTCAAATGCTTCAATTGTCCGCCTTTCGGCTTCGTCGCCGGAAACGTCGTTATGGAGAAGAATAGCTTCCTTCACCTGTCTGCCCACGGTCATGACCGGGTTCAGGCTTGTCATGGGATCCTGGCAGACCATCGAAACTTCCGAACCGCGGACTGCGCAGTACTCCCGCTGCGAAAGCTTTGCGATGTCCCGGCCGTTCAGGAGGATTTCCCCGGCAACCAGCCGGCCGGGATGCGGGATCAGGCCCATGACGCTTCGCGCCAGCATGGACTTGCCGCATCCGCTTTCCCCGACAATGCCGGTGATCTTTCCCGCGCCGACCGTAAGGGAAACATCACGAACGGCCTTCAGTTCCCCCTTCTCCGTAAAGAAGCTGGTGCAAAGATTGCGAATCTCAAGCGTATTCATCCCCAATATCCTTTAAAAAAACATACTCCCCGAAGGGGGTTTGGGGGGGCGATCGGAAAGCCCCCCAATTATTTCTGCAAATGCGGATCCATCACATCGCGCAGCCCGTCCCCCAGGAAATTGAACGCCAGAACGGTCAGCATGATGGCAACGCACGGGGCAAAACTCAGCCATGGCGCGGTGTACAGATACTGCCGCCCCTGGTTGACCATCAGTCCCCAGGAAGCCGCCGGCGGCTGAACGCCCAGACCGAGGAAACTGAGGCCGCTTTCCGTGAGTATGGAAGACGGCACATTCAGCGTGAAGAGCACGATCAGTGTCGGAATACAGTTTGGCAGAATGTGCCGCAGCAGAATTTTGCTCCGCGATACACCGGTTACGCGGGCCGCCTCCACATATTCCAGTTCCTTCAGCCGGAGCGTCTCTGCCCGCACAACGCGCGCGACGCTGGCCCAGTTGACGATGGAAAGCGTCAGGAAAATATTGATGAGCCCGTCACCGAGCATGTACATCAGGACCATGGCCAGCAGGATCGACGGGAACGCCAGCATCACATCCGCGATCCGCATGATCACCGTGTCCGTCTTTCCGCCGGCAAACCCCGCGAGGATCCCGAGCGCCGCGCCGATCGCCATGCTCAGCAGCGTCGGAACAATCCCGATCAGCAGGCTGACCCGGGCGCCGTAAAGCAGGCGCGTAAACACGTCCCGGCCGCCTTCGTCCGTGCCGAGCAGGTGCGCGGCGGACGGCGGCGCCAGCCGGTTCGCCAGATCCATTTCGTCATAGGTGTAGGGAGTCAGCAGCGGCGCGAACACCGCGGCCAGAACAAACAGGATGATGACGCCGAAGGAGATGACGGCAAGCTTGTTTTCCCTCACCATGCGCCGCATCATGGTCCCGAAGGTCTGCGCCTCGCCGATCTGGCTTTCCAGCCCGGCCGTCCGGACAATTTGATCAATTTTCTTTTTCCGGTTCATCACTCCGCCTCCTTCCGGATCCGCGGATCCAGCACGGAATAGAGGCAGTCGGCAAGCAGATTGCCGAAGATGACCACCATCGTCGCGAAAAGGGTGGTTCCCTGCAGCAGCGGAATATCCCGCCCGGAGATTGCCTGAACCGCCAGGCGGCCGATTCCGTTGATGGAGAAGACCGTCTCGGTGATCACGGCGCCGGAAAGAAGTCCCGAAAACTGCATGGCCATCATCGTCAGCACCGGGAGCATCGTATTTCGCAGGGCGTGCCGCCAGATCACTCCCATCTGACCCAGGCCCTTGGCCCTGGCCGTGTCGATATAATCCTCCTGGAGCACGTCCAGCAGCGTGGAGCGCACCAGCCGGGCAATGCTGCCGGCGGAGTTCCACCCCAGCGCAATGGCGGGGAGAATATAGCCCTTCCAGCTGTCGGTTCCCGAGATGGGAAGCCAGTGCAGCACATATCCGAACAGATACTGCAGCAGCATCGCCACCATGAACACCGGCACGGAAACACCGAGAAGAGAAAAGCCCATGAAAAGGCGGTCCGGAATCCCGTCCTTCCGAAGCGCGGCGAAAACCCCGCAGAAAATTCCCAGGCACCAGGCAAACAGCACCGCCGCGACGGTAAGCTTCAGCGTGTTCCCGAAGGCAGCCGCCATCAGCTGGGACACCGGCTTGCCCAGGGAGTAGCTGGTCCCGAATTCCCCGCGGAACGCGTCGCCGATATAGCGGAAAAACTGGACCAGGATCGGCTGATCCAGGCCGAGCTCCGCCGTCATCCGGTCAACGGTCGCCTGGTTGGCATGCTCGCCCATCAGGGTTTCAACAGGGTTGCCGGGAACAATACGCAGCATAATAAACAGGATCAGCGCCACGCCGAGCATGACGCCGATAGCCTGCAAAATCCGCTTCAGTAATGTACGGGCCATATAATTATTTCATCACCACATCCGTCGCAAAGAAATCCGTAAACCCTGCCCACTGGGGCGTAAAGCTCTGCACCCGGTCCCCGATGCAGTACAGATGCAGCGTCGAATACATCGGAACCCACGCGGCATCCTCGACGATGATCTTCTCGTCCAGCGCCTGATACTCTTTCTCCCGCTCAGCGTCGTCCACGATGGCGGAAGCAGCGGCAACCCGGGCCATCACTTCGGTGTTCGGATAGTTCTCGCTGCGGAGGGCGCTGTTCTGCGCGTTGCCGAAGAAGGTGAACATGATGTTGGCCGGATCGTTGTAGTCCATACCCCACCGGGCGATGAAGCAATCCATTTCGCCGGAGTTCCGCAGCGCCAGATACGAGGCTTTGTCGTAGGCCTTGATATTGGCGTTGATCCCGATCTTTTTCAGCTCCTGGCTGATGAACTGGTAAACCAGCTGGGTATTGCTGTCCGTGGTGGAGTCCATGGAGAATTCAAAGGTAATGTCGCCGTCTTTGTATCCGGCTTCCTGCAGGAGCTTCCGGGCCTGGTCCGGGTCATACGGGAAACTCGTCTGCTCATTGTTGTGGCCCCAGACGCCGGAAGGAATGAGGCAGTATTCCCGCTTCGCGTTTCCGTTGAAGATGTTTTTGATGATGGAGTCGATATCGATGGCCATCCCGACAGCCTTCCGCACATTGACGTCCTTCAGGTACTGGTTGTTCTCGTTCATGATGATAAAGGTCAACCCCACATCCGGCGTGCTGACGATCTTGTCCGCGTACTGCGTCTTGTAGGTGTTTTCCACAATCATGGTATCCATGCTCTTCAGGTCAATCAGGTCCAGCTCGCCGTTCTGGTACATCAGGTTCTGCGTGTTGGCGTCCGGGATCACCTTCACCACGAGCTTCTTCACGCTCGGCTCCTCACCCTGGTATTTGGGATTGTATACCAGCGTGTAGTGGTCGTTCGCGACCCATTCGGTCACGATATAGGGACCTGTGCCGATGGTATCCGCAGGGTCCACGCCGAAGTTCTTCACCTGTTCCATGGTCTCTGCGTCGACGATCGACATGGCCGGCGCGCTCAGCTCCGCCACGAATCCGGCGTTCGCATTGTTCAGCGTCACGGAGAAATGCGTGTCGTCCGTCACCGTGAAGCCTTCCAGGGAATCCGCCTCGCCTTTCATCACGGCTTCACCGCCGACGACTTCCAGCGGAATGTCCGTGTTCTGGTCCGCGATTTTCAGCAGCCGTTCAAAGCTGTATTTCACGTCGGAGGCGGTCAGCGCGCTGCCATTGGAGAAGACCACCCCGTCCTTCAGCGTGAAGTTGTATGTCTTCCCGTCTTCGCTCACGCTGTAGTCGGTGCACAGGCTGTTCTCGATCTTGCTTGCCCCGTTCTCCGGCCGGCTTTCAAACAGGCGCTCAAACACATTCATCGGTATGAGATAGTTGTCCGTCGTGTGCGCCACGTCCATCGTCGAGATTTCGTAGAGGACCGCAGTGACCATCGTCCCCGCTTCCTCCTCTGCGAAGGCTGCCGGCACAAAAAACGCCAGCAAAAGGGTCAGTGCTGTCAGGATTGCTGTCAACTTTTTCATGGAAAAATCCTCCTGAATCATAAAAATCATTTCCTGTTTAGTCAAATCCTGGATAACTCAGAATAAACAGATTTATTTTACAGAAAAAACAGACATTTGTAAATGAGGGATCAGGAATCGTTGACGCGGACGGCATTCCAATGTAAAATTGGGTAAGCGATACCATCTTCCGGACTGATTGAGCCGGATAAAGGAGATCTTACAATATGTCAAAGCTTGTCATGGGATACTGGGACTGCCCCTTCTGCGGCTCCAAAGGGATCCGCGGGGACGTGGTCAACTGCCCTTCCTGCGGCCGGGCCCGCGGAGACGTCCAGTTTTATATGAAGGACTACGACGAGGGCGAAACCCGGGAAGAGAACGATCGCGCGGATGTCGAGTATCTCAGTGAAGAGCAGGCGAAATACGTCAGCAAAAATCCGGACTGGTACTGTTCCTTCTGTAATTCCCTGAACAGTGACAACGCGCAGTTCTGCGGCAACTGCGGCGCCAGCCGGGCGGATTCCGAGAGCAATTATTTCCAGATGCTGGAAAAGAAAAAGGCCCGCGAGGCCGCGGAAGCCGCGGCGCAGGCCGGGAACAAAGCCCAGCAGAAGCCCTCCCGCAAGCCGCTGTTCATCATCCTGGCGCTCCTGCTGGTCATCGTCGGCGTCTTCGTGTTCATGAACGGGAACAAGACCGCCGGCGACCTGAAGGTCACCGCCCTGAACTGGGTCCGGAACATCAATATCGAAGAGAACCGGATGTTCAGCGAGTCCGGCTGGGAGCTGCCTTCCGGTGCGGAGAAAACCGACGCCCGAAACGAGATTCATCATTACGACCAGGTGCTTGACCATTATGAGAATGTCGATGTCCGGCGTTCCCGCCAGGTGGTTGATCACTATGAGACCTATTACACTTACTCCGACAACGGCAACGGCACCTTCACCGAGGTCCCCCACGAGCGTCCGGTCTACACCACGGAGTATTATACCGAAACCGTGCGCCAGCCGGTCTACCGCTCCGTCCCGCGCTATGCAACAAAGTATTACTACAACATCTGGCGCTGGACGCCCTCCCGGGATGTGACCGCCCGGGGAGATGACCATAACACCGCCTGGCCGGAGGTGACCCTCGCGGAGAACGAGCGCGAAGGCCAGCGCTCCGAAGCCTACCGTTTCACCGTCGAGCATACGCAGAAAAACAAGCCTGCCGAAACCTACCGCCTGGCCGAAAGCGACTGGATGAACCTCAACGTCGGCGACCAGCTCTATATCACCGCCAAACGCACCGGCTCAAATCCCTATATCTCCGATGAAAAGGGAAACAAAATAGCAGACCTTGTCCAGGAAAAATAAAAATGGTTATGACAAACCCCGAAGCAATCTGAACCGCTCCGGGGCTTTGCATCTCTTCTTTGCTTCTGCAGACTCCGTATTCTGCTTTCCTTAAGTCGAATCCGAAGGGGGTTTGGGGGGCGATCGGGAAGCCCCCCATCCTTTACTTCACTTCCAACCCATTCGGCACGCCTCTCCATTTGCCGAAGGGATACACCACCTGCCGCACATGTCCGATGATCATGCTGCGGTCGATTGCCCCCTGGCTGCGGCTGTCGTTGGAGTTGTTCCGATGGTCGCCCATCACGAAATAATAGTCTTCATCAACGGTAAATTGCTTGTCGGATATCTCCGTCAGCAGCTTTGCCAGCGCCTCGGCATGCTCCTGGTCGTCCTGGTTGTATGTTTTCCCGTCGTACACGAAGGTCTTTCCGCCGTCCTTGATGGTCAGGCCCTTCCCGGCTTCATCCTTGCACTTCATCACCGTGTTGCTCAGGGCCAGTTTTTCCCCGTTCAGCAGGAAAGAATACCGGTTGTCCTCAAAATGCACGGTAAACCCGTCGCCCTTTTTCGGCACGGTGTACTCGTCCATCGTGTTCAGCGATCCCGTGCGGTATTCGTCGTTCACATAGGGTTCCTCATACGCTGTACCGTTCACATACAGCTGTCCGTTCTCCAGCTTCACCTTGTCGCCGGGCAGGCCGATCACGCGCTTCACAAAGTTGGTGTCGCCCCGGCCGGGGTACCGGCAGATCACCACGTCAAACTGCTTCGGGTTGCCGAAAAGATTGATGCGCGGCGCGTTTTCCTTTGCCTCGTTGCTCTGCCAGGGAAAGCTGAACCATACCGAGTTGTAGTCGAACTTTGAAACCAGCATGATTTCCTTGTCGTCCAGCGTATCGTCCATGGAGTGGCCGTCCACGCGCACGGGCTCGAAGATCACGGCACGGACCACCATCGCGACCGCGAACGCGATCAGGATTGTCCATACCCAGCTCAGGATCTCCATGCCCAAGGATTTCTTCACCTTTTCTTTTTTCTTCTTTTTGCCGTTTGCGGCCTGTTCTTCCGCCTCCTGTGTCATCCCGAGCGGAGTCGAGGGATCTCCGTTCCCCGTTTTCTCAGCCTGTCCTTCCGCCTCCTGTGTCATCCCGAGCGGAGTCGAGGGATCTCCGTTCCCCGCTTCCGCCGCCTGCTGCACCCTCTGAACGGCCTCCGCCGCCCGCTGTGCAGCCTCGGCCGCTTCCGTCGTTCTGTCCTGTTCGCTCATATCAGTTGACTCCCTTCAGTCGTAATATCTCTTTTTCCACTGTTTCCTTGCTGCAGTAGTTCAGCGGGGAGAATCGGCCGACAACCGCCTTCTCCAGCTTCTTCAGCGCAGCCTCGTTGTCCCCTGCCTCCTCATCGTACAGGCTCAGGAAATACAGGGTATCGATCTGGCTGTCCTTGTTGGCCAGCGCTTTTTCGAACCATTCCTTTGCGCCGGCCCGATCCTCCCGCACCCGGTACAGGAACTGGCCCATGTTGTCCAGGCAGATCGGATCCTCATCGTCGTATTCCAGGCTGGCCCTGATAAAGGCCTCCGCCTTCTCCACGCCTGCGTCCCAGGCCTCCCGGGGAGAAAGCTCTTTTTCGTCAGCAGCAGCCTCCGGCTTTGTCTCTTCGTCCGGCTGCTGCGCGGGTTCCGCCTCTCCCGGGGCGGACTCTGCCGCGGTCTCTTCTGCTGCTTCCGCAGTCTCTTCTGCAGTTTCTTCCGTCACCGCAGTCTCTCCGGTCTCCGCCGCGTCTTCCTCCGGCGGAAATTCCGGCTTCTTCGCCGCGTCGTACTTTTCCACATACAGGTATCCCAGTGTCTGATAAATCAGCCCGGTCTCTCCCTTGCGGTGCTGCTGCTCCAGGGTGTTGATGCCCTTGTCGATGTCGCCGAGGCGGTAGCAGCACGCGGCATAGTCCACCAGCAGCGTCACCCGCTGCTCCGGCGTCATGCCCGGCGCCTTCTGATGTTTTACCAGGAAATCCTTCGCCTTCTGATACTCTCCCTTGCGGATGATCAGCAGCGCATAGGAAAGCACGTACCGCGGATCGTTCAGTCCCTCCGCGAACACTTCCTCATAAATTTTGATGGCCTCCTCCGTCTGTCCGCTCTTCTGCAGACGGTATGCCTTATTGGCTTTCAGTCCCGTCATGAATCCCATTGATCTTTTGCTCCTTCAGCTTGCGCAGTAATCGTTGACGGCGGTATTGTAACTCATTTTTGGCTTCTTGTACAGTTCCGCTTTCCCGCAGCTGCGGCTCGCTGAGCAGAGCCAGTGCCTGCTCGGTCATCTTCAGCGCGGCGGAAGGATCCCTGCGGATATGCTCTTCGTACTTTGCCATCTCCACATACGGGGTGATCCCGCCCCTGCGCTCCCGGATCATCTCCTGCCAGATCTGCGCCGCCGCTTCCCGCTCTCCGCTGCGGCGGTAGCTTGCGGCCAGCGCCGCCCCGGCCGAGTCGCCCATGCGTCCCTTCCGGGCCAGCCGGTAGCAGTGCCGGGCGTTTTCCGTCCGGTTGATCCGCTCCAGCGCCCGCCCCATGGAATATACGTCCTCGCTGAACCGGATCTTTTCCGGGTGCAGATACAGGTCCGCCATGTGGTTCAGCAGCACGCACAGGCTGGCGATATCCTGCGCGTTGTGCTTCAGGATGTCGTCCAGCAGGCTCATCTGTTTCGTTTTCAGATAGGTAAAGTACCGCTGGGGCACCTCGCTGCCGGGCAGGTCGTCCTCCCTGGGCCTGCCCAGCACGACCTCCTCCAGCCGGCCCAGGTTGCACCTTCCCAGCCGCAGCTTCCACAGCCTTCTGCACATGTGCAGCAGGTCCAGGTGCGGCATCTCCAGGCATTTCCGGTCCATCCGGTTCATCAGGAAGCGGCTCTCCAGCAGCGGCACGTCAAACGTCGTCCCGTTGAACGTGCACAGCGCGTCGAACTTTCCCAGGCCGTTCGCCACGTGCCGCAGCAGATACGGTTCTTCCGGATAGTCCCGCATCAGGAACTGGTGCACCTCAAAGCCCTTGTCCGTCAGGAATCCCATCCCCACCAGAAAAGCCACGGTGCCGCTTCCGCCCAGGCCCGTGGTCTCGGTGTCCAGATACAGGATCCGCCGGGGATCGAAGTTCTCCGGCATCTCTTTTTCGCTCATCAGCGCAAGGGTGTCCCTTGTCAGGTCCCACGCCCCGGGAAATTCTTCCGCCGGCCGGTATACGGCAAAATGCCGGCAGTCCCTTTCCGCCGGTTCCGCCGGCGCCGGGCGTTTCGCGCCGCCCCCGTCCACCGCCCGCAGCTTGTCCCGCAGGTTCATCTGGTCAGCTCCTTCAGCAGCCAGATCGCCGTCCGCTTCCCGTCCTCGCCGATCTCCCCGACCGGCCCGACGCACGAGGGGCATCCGTAGGTGCACGGGCAGTCCTCCGCCACCTGCAGCGCCTTTTCCAGCAGCAGTTCCTTCATGCCGAAGGCCTTGTGGCTCAGGCCGATCCCGCCGGGGCAGTTGTCGTACAGCAGGATCGTCGGCTGGTCCGTGATGGGGCTCTTCACCTGATATACCACCGCGATATCCTGCGGCGCGCACATCAGGTACAGCGGGCACACGATCCGCAGCAGGTTCGCGATACCCATCATCCCGTTCTTCAGCCGGTCGCTGGGCACCCGCTCCGCCAGCTTCTCCGGCAGCGTCCACCACATGCTCGTCGTGTGCATGTCCGTTTCCGGCAGCTGCACGTGGCCGAAGCCCAGCGTCTCATGGGTGTCAAAGCGGATTTTCTTGAACATGGTCACCAGCGCGGTCACCTTGATTTCCCCCAGGCCCGCAATGCCGCCCTGTTTCGTTTCTTCTTCCTTTTCGATGTCCAGCAGGCTCAGGTTGATGTTCAGGTCCGCGTCCGTGTAGTATCCCACGTCCACGCTCCGGATAAACGCCTTGCACGCGTCAAAGTCCAGCTTTTCCACCTGGAACTGCCTGCCCTCATGCATGTAGATGGCGTTTTCATGCAGCAGCATCGGCGCGGTAAACCGGTCCATCTCGCCGATCACCCGGTGATGGGCGGGATCCGTGATGTCGATGATCAGGAAGTTCTCCGCCGCCGCGGAGCGCAGGGAAATCTCGCTGGCCGGGAAGTCCTCCGCGCTCCAGTGGTACCGCCCGTCCACGTGGTGCAGGATCCCCTGCTCGTCCAGGTAGTCCAGCAGTTCCTCCGTCGACCCCGTGTTTCCGAAATGGTCCCCGTCGGAGAAGGGCAGCTCAAACGCGGCGCACTTGAAATGGCTCAGCAGGATATACAGGTTGTCCGGGTTCAGCAGGGCGTTCTCCGGGCTCTGCGTCAGCAGGTAGTCCGGATGGTTCACGATGTACTGGTCGATCGCCGCCGAGCTGGCGATGAAGAAAATGATGCTCGTCCCCTGCCGCCTTCCGGCCCGGCCGGCCTGCTGCCACGCGCTGGCGATCGTCCCCGGATAGCCGCACATCACGCACGCGTCCAGCGCGCCGATGTCGATCCCAAGCTCCAGCGCGTTCGTGCTCACCACCGCGTCCACCTGCCCGCTGCGCAATCCGCGCTCGATCTCCCGCCGTTCGCCCGGCAGATAGCCGCCGCGGTATCCCCGCACCCTGCCGGCATTCCCCAGCGGATCCCGCACCATGTCCTTCAGGTACCGGGTCAGCACCTCCACCGTCAGGCGGGACCGCGCGAACGTGATCGACTGGATCCCGTTCTTCAGCAGCATCCCGCTGATCGCCCGGGTGATCGGGATCGCGCCCTTGCGGATCCCCAGCTGCCGGTTCACCACCGGCGGATTGTAGAACACGAAGTGCCGCTCGCCCATCGGCGCGCCGTTTTCGTCCACCAGCGTCACCGGCCGGCCGATCAGCGTCTCCGCCAGCTCCTTCGGGTTGGCGATCGTCGCGCTGCACAGGATGAACTGCGGCCTGCTCCCGTAGAATTCGCACAGGCGCATCAGCCGCCGCAGCACGTTGGCCAGGTTGCTCCCGAATACGCCCCGGTAGGTATGGATCTCGTCGATCACGATGTACTGCAGGTTCTCGAACAGCTTCACCCATTTGGTGTGATGCGGCAGGATGCCGGAGTGCAGCATGTCCGGGTTGGTCACCACGATGTGCCCCGCCTGCCGGATCGCGCGCCGGGCCGCCGCGGGCGTGTCCCCGTCATACGTATAGGTTTTGATGTCAACGCCCATGCCCTCGATCATGTCGTACAGCTCGCTCACCTGGTCGGCGCTCAGCGCCTTCGTCGGAAACAGGTACAGCGCCCGGGCGTCCTGATCCTTCAGGATCGCGGAAAGCACGGGAAGGTTGTAGCACATCGTCTTCCCGGAGGCGGTCGGCGTCACCACCGTGACGTCCTCTCCCCGGGCGGTCGCCTCCAGGCTCTGCGCCTGATGGGTGTAAAGGCTGTAGATCCCCCGCTGGTTCAGCACCGGGATCAGCCGGGCGTCCATGCTTTCCGGAAAGGGACTGGTCTTTGCCGGGCGGGCGGGAATCACTTCCCAGCGGGTCACGTCCTTCATGAACTGGCTGTCCCGTCGAAGCTGCTCCGCAAGCTGTGTCACGTTCATGCTCCCGTCTCCTTTCCCTGTGTGGTCATCCCGACCGTCCCCCGTGTCACCCCGAACACCTCTCGTGTCATCCTGAACGTAGTCAAAGGATCACCTGTAAATTATTATAGAATCTTCAATCCCCCATTGCAAGGCGAACAAAATGATTTTTCATTTTGCTTTCCCCCGCCTTTATGATATAATCTCCCCCGTTGCACGCCCCGGTGTCATCTCCCCGCCGCGCAGCTTACCATCAGCTTTTGAGAGGACAAGCAAATGAGAACAGCAATCTACGGCGCCGGCTCCCTGGGAACCGTCCTGGGCGCCTATCTGACCAAAGCAAACGTCGATGTCGATCTGATCAGCCGGAACCGGGCCCATGTGGAAGCCCTGTCGTCCAAGGGCGCCCATATCACCGGAACCGTCGATCTGACGGTCCCCGTCCGCGCCATGCTCCCGGAGCAGATGACCGGCCGATACGATATTATTTTCCTCATGACCAAGCAGCTGAACAACCCGGAGGTTGTCACCTTCCTGAAGGACTTCCTCGCCCCTGACGGCCTGATCGTCACCCTCCAGAACGGCATTCCCGAGGACGGGATTGCCGAAATCATCGGCGCGGACCGGACCATCGGCTGCACCGTGGAATGGGGCGCCACCATGACCGGCCCCGGCGAAAGCTGCCTGACTTCCGCGCCGGACAGCCTCTCCTTCCATATGGGCGGCATGCCCGGCGTCCCGGAAAGCAGCCTGGAAAAGGTCAAATCCGTCCTGGAAAAAATGTGCCCCGTGGAGATCGAGCCCAACCTGCTCGGCGCCCGCTGGTCAAAGCTCCTGATCAACGCCACCTTCTCCGGCCTGGGCACCGTCATGGGCGGCACCTTCGGCGATGTAACCGGGGATTCGCAGGCCCGGGAGCTCGCCGTCCGCTGCATGAAGGAAGTCATTGATGTCGGCCGCGCCGCCGGCGTCACCTTTGCGCCCGTCCAGGGCAAGGACATCGTCAGCCTCTTCTACTGGTCCAACCCCGTCAAAAAGGCGGCTGCAAAACTGATCCTGCCCGTCGCCATGAAGAAACATGCGGCCATCGAGCCCTCCATGCTGCAGGATGTGAAGAAAGGCAAGCCCTGCGAAATCGATGCGATCAACGGCGTCGTCTGCTCCTGGGGAAAGAAGAAGAGCATCCCCACCCCCGTCAATGACCGGATCGTCTCCCTGATCCATGAAATCGAGTCCGGGAAAAGAAAACCCTCCCGGGAAAACCTCAAAGCTTTCTGATCACCGCCGCCTTCCCTTCCCCGGGAAGGCATTTTTCTCTTTTCACCTTCCTGATCTTTTGGTATAATGTTATAAAGACAACTTACCGTTACCCGCCGGCCGTATGGATCAGATCATTGAGGAAGTGAAGACATGGCACGTAAAAAACTGAGTTTTACCTCCCGGTATGTGCTTGCCTTCGGTCTTCTTATGCTCCTCGCAAACACCGTCCTCGGGGTCGTCATCCTTTATCAGTCCACTTCCACCGTCCGCTCCCTGATCAGCAAGAATATGCTGGACGTCGTCCGTTCCGCCGCCGACCTCCTGGACGGGGACACCCTCGCCGCCCTGACCGAGGAGGACGTGGACGGCAAAACCTACCGGGATATTGAGGACAAGCTGATCGTCTTCCAAAGCCATGAAGACATTCAGTTTATCTACACCGTCAGGCAGGTTGACGAGGGCAAATTCGTCTTCATCGTGGATCCCGATCCGGATGATCCGGCCGCCTTCGGCGAGGAGATTGTCGTGACGGAGGCCCTGATTCAGGCCGGCAAAGGCTATCCGGCGGTGGACAGCATGACGGCGGCGGACCGCTGGGGAAATTTCTACAGCGCCTACTGTCCCGTCCTGGATTCGTCTGGAAATGTCGCCGGTATCGTCGGCATCGACTTTGACGCCGCCTGGTATAACGCCACCGTCTGGAAGCATACCGTTTCCATCGCGATTATCACCGCCGTCTCCGTGGTCATCGGCGCTCTCCTTGTATTCCTGATTACGCGCAGCGCCAAAAAAAGCTTCCGCCTCCTGGATGAGGAGCTGACCAGGCTTTCCTCCGGCATGGACCAGCTGATCATCGCCGCGGGCGGCCATGCCGCCGATCCCGCTGCCGGCCGGACGGAATCGACGGATGATGAAATTGAAAAGCTGGCCGCCAGGGTCCGCCTCCTGCAGCAGGATATGACCCTCTATGAGCGGCTTCAGAAGGACCAGTATTATAACGATTCGCTCACAGGCCTTCCCAATATGTTTTTCCTTCAGCAGTTTGCCAATGAGCGGGTGAACAAGCTCCGCTCGTCGCAGGCTCACCCGGCCATGTTCTACTTTGATGTCCGCTCCATGGTCTCTTACAACACGGAATACGGCTATTCCAAAGGAGACGATCTGCTCCGCCTGACGGGCCGGACGCTCCGGGACGCGTTCCCGGATGCCCTGGTGGGCCGCGGGAGGGGAGATCATTTCGTTGTGATCGCCCCCTGGGATGATCAGATTGATCAGAAAGTCCGGCAGATCAATGAAACGATTAAGAAGGAAGCCTACGGCCGTTCCGCCGGCATCCAGTGCGCCGTCGTCAGCATGGATGACCTGACGATTGCGGAAGCCGCGCAGTACGCCAGAAGCACGCTCAAGATGATCGGGGACAATCTGAACGTGGTCTGCCGTCACTTTTCGCCCGAGGACGACAGCGAGAACCAGATGAACCAGTATATCATCCAGCATTTGAATGAGGCGCTGCAAAACGGCTGGATTCAGGTTTACTATCAGCCGATTCTGGAAACCGTCTCGAAAAAGGTGACCCATCTGGAAGCCCTGGCCCGCTGGGCGGATCCGGTCCGCGGCATGATCTCTCCCGGCCGGTTTATTCCGGTGCTCTCCCGGTATCATCTGCTGCACCTTCTGGATCTCTGTATGGTGGAGCAGATCTGCCGTGATTTCCGTCGCCGGGAAGAATGCGGTCTGTCATCCCTGTCCGTTTCCGTCAATTTCTCCGCCCGGGATTTTGATTATGCCGATATCGCCGGGGAGCTTTCCCGCATGACGGAACAGTACGCCGTTCCCGTGGACAGGCTCATCGTCGAGATTACGGAGCAGGATCTCGCCCGGGCGACGGATTCCTTTGTCTCTCAGCTGCGCCGGATCCACGAAAACGGTTACCGCCTCTGGCTGGACGATTTCGGTTCCGGCTATTCCTCCCTCAATGTCTTCGGACAGTATCATATCGACCGGATCAAGTTCGACATGGAACTCGTCCGTCACCTGGATGACAATGGCGGCGCCAACCGCATCATCATGGAATCCATCACGGACATGTGCCGCCGGATGGGCATCCATACCCTCGCCGAGGGCATTGAAACGGAGGAACAGTATCGCTTCCTGCGCGATATCGGCTGTGAAATGGTCCAGGGCTTCCTCTTCTTCCGCCCCGAACCCCTGGAAAACCTCCTCCGGAAGCTTTCGCCCGAAACAGGCATGTAATCAGTCCCGGCCCCGGATCAATGAGAACAGGGAGGAATAAACCATGACGGAAAAAAAGCTGGCAGCCCTTCTGGCGGAAATGTCGCTGGAAGAGAAAGTGATGCAGCTGGTCCAGCTGCCCGGCAGCGCCTATGACGATACGGCCAACATCACGGGAAATGAACTGGAGCCGGTGGACCCGCGGGTAAAACAGCTGGCAGGAAGCACCCTGGGAATCCTGAGCGGGAAAACGGCAAAAAGGATACAGCAGGAATACATGGCGGCGCATCCGCACCACATACCGCTGCTTCTGATGGCGGATGTGATTCACGGATACAGGACGGTCTTTCCCTGTCCGCTGGGTCTCGGCGCGACCTTTGACCCGGAAATCGTGGAGCAGGCGGCGTCCGCGCAGGCCGAAGAGGCCGCCGCGGACGGTATTCAGGTTACTTTCTCCCCCATGGCTGATCTGGTGCGGGATGCCCGCTGGGGCCGGGTCATGGAGTCGACGGGCGAAGATAAGGTGCTGAACGGCCGCATGGCAGCAGCGATGGTTCGGGGCTATCAGGGCGGAGGGGCCCTGAAGGATGAACACACCGTCGCGTCCTGCGTCAAGCACTATGCCGCTTACGGCGCCGCGGACGGCGGCCGGGATTATAATAACACGGAGCTGTCTGAGCACACGCTCCGCGAGGATTATCTGCCCGCTTATGCTGAGGGGATTCGGGCCGGTGCCCGGATGATCATGTCCTCCTTTAACTCCTGGAATGGGATTCCTGTCACAGGCAGTGCCTTTCTGTTGAAACAGATCCTGCGTTCAGAGCTGGGTTTTGACGGCGTGGTCATATCCGACTGGGATGCTGTGGGCCAGCTGATCCCGCACGGGTTTGCGGAGGATCGGAAGGACGCTGCGCGCAAGGCGTTTCAGGCCGGGGTGGATATCGATATGTGCACCGGCGCCTACGCGGACCATTTGACGGAACTGGTACGGGATGGGGAAATCGCGGAAAAGGAAATTGACGGGGCCGTGATGCGGGTGCTGCGGCTGAAAAACGATTTGGGGCTGTTTGAAAATCCCCTGCGGGGCTTCACCGACTGCACCCGGAATACGACCCTGGAGGAGCGGAGGGCCCTGGCCCGGAAAGCCGTTGCGGAATCTCTGGTCCTGCTGAAAAACGAAGAAAATCTCCTGCCGCTCCGGGGAAAAAGGATTGCCTTCATCGGCCCCTATGCCGACAGTCGGGAGCTGATCAGCACCTGGGCCATGGCGGGGGAGAAGGAACCTGTGGTCAGCTTGATGGAGGGAGCCGCAGCCGCCTTTGCGCACACAAAAACGGAAATCCGCATTTCCCCGGGGTGCACCCTGCTGGATAATGACACGGTTGTCTCCTTCTATCAATATCACAGTGATACCTGGGAGGAAGAAAATGAACGGATGCTGGCCGAGGCCCTGAAGACGGCATCCTGGGCTGATACGGTGGTGCTCTGCCTCGGCGAGCATCCGATGCAGTCCGGCGAGAGCACCAGCAGGGCGGATCTTCACCTGCCGAAGGTGCAGGAGCAGCTGCTTGAAGCAGTCGCGGCCGTCTGCCCTCAGGTGGCAACATTGGTTTTCTGCGGCCGGCCGCTGGCTCTTTCATCGGTTGCCGGCCGGTCGAAGGCGCTGATGATCTGCTGGCTGCCCGGCACGGAGGGAGGAAATGGTATCCTCGACGTGCTGACCGGGAAAATGCCGCCCATGGGCCGCCTTCCCATGAGCTTCCCCTGGACTGTGGGGCAGGAGCCGCTGCATTATGACTGCTATGCGACCGGCCGGCCGAAACCAGCGGAAGGCCTCGGAAGTTTTACAACCCGGTATCTGGATTACCCGAATGAGGCGCTGTATCCTTTCGGCTTCGGCCTTTCCTATGGGGATACGGTGATTTCCGATCCTGTGGTCAGTGCTGTGGATCTGTCCGAGAAAGGGGAACTCACTGTGACCGCGATCCTGGAGAACCGCGGAGATGCGTGCGCGGCGCACACGGTGCAGCTTTATCTTCGGGATGTGTCAGCCAGCCGGGTCCGCCCGGTTCGGGAGCTGAAGGATTTCAGGAGGCTGACCCTCCAGCCCGGAGAAAAGCGGGATGTTCGCTTCGCGGTCACTGAATCCATGCTGCGCTTCTGGCGGGCGGACGGTACCTTCGGCAGCGAGCCGGGAAAATTCCAGGTCTGGATCAGCCTGTCCAGCCGTCAGGGCAACCCGGCCGAATTCGTTTTGAAAGGCTGAGCCGGAACCTTACCTCGGCAGCACCTTGTACCACTTCATCAAAATCATCACATCGCTGTAACTCAGCCCTTCCTCGATCAGTCGCAGGAAGGGCTTTATCCTTTCATCCTCAATGCATCCGCGCAGTTCCTCCAGAACCTCGTTGATCCGTTCCACCTTAAACGGCTCAATCTTTTCATTCGGATACCTGTGATGATTCGTACCGTATTTGAGATCCCGGAGAACCATCTGCATAACCAGTGTTTCATTGCAGTTCATATTCGCCAGGTGGCAGCTGATCAGGTAATCCTTCCGGTACAGCTTGCCAAGCGCCTGGATCTGAATAAACCAGAAGCGATTTATATTATCTGCCGGCCAGTTGTCATTCTGTTCGCCGGCATCCGGCTGCTCGCCAAGATCCAGTTTCAAATGATTCTCGAATTCGAATTCAAAGCCAAAATCATAGCGCATGCCGTCCCTGAAGATAATCCGGTACATGTTATTTCCCGGAATAAAACACCAGCCCAGGGCAGTGGCACTGTTGACTCCGAACCTGTCAATCCGTTTCATGTACTAATCTGCCGTGACGGAGCCGTCTGAAGGAAGGCAGACCTTCACAAACAAATCAATGTCACTGTAACAGTCATGAAAACCGGCCTCGAATGCGCGTTTTCCGGCCTCCCCTATGTTTTCGCGGTTGATGACTATATTTCTTACACCGGCGCTGATGATTTCCGGGTGTTCAAAGACTGTTTCCAGATATTTTATAAAAGCCGCTTCCATGGATTCCCTGGATAAACGGATCATCATTCATCCTCCATTCCGGCATGTATGCCTTCCGCGGCGTTCCGTTGGTCCTGAATGACTTCCCAATATCCGGCTCTGGCTGTTCCGATCCTTCTGATCATGCCTTCACCGGAAAGCTTGTCCAGAGCTCTCTGGACTGTACGAACTGTTTTTCCCATAATCCCTGCCATTTCTTCCCTTGAACGCATCGGATTCTCTTTTAACAGATTCAGAACAATCTGATGAGAGGGCATCTTTCTTTCAGTGACATTTTTAGTGACATTTTCAGCGACACTGTCTCTGAAAAAGATAAAAGAGAAGCCGCCATAGCTCATATGGAAATCCGTTCTGATTCCGGACTGCCTGCAGACTGCATATACTTTTTTGAACCCGCTCCCGAACATTTCAACATCTTTGCTTTTGTATAAAGTGTTCAGAATGACCTTGTTTCTTGGCATGGATTTTATCCTGTCTTCTGCAAACATCACCGGTGTCAGATCCTGCGGGAACTCTCCGGGATTATAAATCTCAACCTGCGTGGGCGTAATATCAATCTCATTCTCAGATAATCCGCGATAGTCCGCATGTGCAAAAGAATTGACGATGATTTCTCTCAGCGCTTCCATCGGAATCTCAGGAATCTCTATTCTTGCTGTTCCGTTGCCGTTCTGAACTCTCCAGTTGATATGTTCCTTCACATAGGAATATCCTTTTCCGATCAGGTTAAAGATATTATGGCAATTAACTGGAAATCTACAAAGTTGTCATGCAATACTTAACCGGAAACCCGGTCAAAGAGGCGCTGCTGCCATCGATTTGATGAAAAGAACTTCGTACAGCAGCTGTACGAAACTGTACGAAATTGCTGTACGAAGGTGTACGAAAGCCTGTACGAAGCCTTTTTTGAGTCTCATCGAAGTGGTGTTTGAATTGCTGGTCTCTTTGAAAATAAAGGCTTCCGGGATTGCGCAGGTGTACGAAGCCGTCTGTAGTTTCTACCACATGGGGAGAGCACATCGTTCACATCAACCAATGACCGTTAGTCCGTATAACTTCCGATTTTCCTTACAAACAAGTGTCCCGACCAACTGGAATTGTTAGCACTCTGTCTTATTGCACCGGAGGCATAAAGCATAAAATGCAATCGCCAGAAACTGTGATACCACAGACACAGTGACAAGATACACAGG
>OMYT01000060.1 GCA_900315315.1 uncultured Eubacteriales bacterium
GACGTTCCGATAGACAGGTTTTCTCATCCATCTTCCCTTTTCGAAACGGCGCCGTCCAGGGGACCGTCTCTTTTTGAGTCAGTTTGTATCTGTCCCCAATTCACTCATGCTTTTCAGTACTTTGATTGCCACTCCATGAATATCAAAAGTCCTCCCGGAGAATCGCTTTCCCGCCGTCCAGTCATTGTTCTCAGCCCAAAGATACAGCCCTTCGTCATCTCTGCAAAGGCGCCTCAGCGTACTTCCCTCTCCGGGGATGTTAACTGCCACAATATCTTTTATGTTCGCGGTTTCCTCCTGCCGGCAGAGCACCAGGTCACCGGGTTCGATCCCCGCGTGCAGCATAGATTTTCCTCTCACTTCCAGCATGAAATAGTTCCCTTTCCTGCCGTCGGTAAAGATGGACGGTATATCGAAAACGGCATCGACATATCCTTCAGTTTCCGCGGGCGTACCGGCGGTAATTCCTTCGGAGAATGAGAAGCATTTCATTCCGGGTTCGCGTTTTTTCTCGATATAGTCGGTGTAGATCTCCCCGTCTTCATACCGGATCATGCCCAGCTCATCCATGGCCTTCAGATAGCGGAATGCGCTCTGTCTGGTCATCCCGAACATCTTCCCGAATTCAGCCGTACTGGGTGTTCTGCCTTTATTTTCACCCGCATATTCCATAGCATAATCTTTCATCCGCTCCATCACGCTTCTGTCTTTTGATCTCATAACTATTTTCCAAATCCTCTCTAAATAAGCCAGCATATCTTTGTAAAGAGATCAGGCTTTAAGTGGACTTCATTGGGTATAATCTTCAAGCCACAACTTCACACCGTCTTCCGCATTTCGCGATAGATGATCGACGCCATGGCGTGCATGAAGGCGTTGTATTTGGCCTTGTCCGCGAAGAGGCTGCCGTAGGCGTCCTGGGATTCCATATAGCATTCCTGGGCGACGGTTTCGAAATACTTCGGGAAGATACTGTCGGCAAAGATCTTCGGGTCGCTGGTTTTGGCGATGTTCTGCAGCTTTGCATCGGCCATGAGCCGATCCTGCATGGCATTGGCCATAACCTTATCCGCATCGGTGAAGGCGCCGTTATACTGCTCATTGATTTTTTCAATGATCTCGTCCAGGGGCAGTTTCTTTTCCGGGGTCGCGACGCTGCGGGAATTCGCGGGAGAAATCACGACCGGGCCTTCCTTCAGGGGAATATTCCCCTCATAGGTCTTCTGCAGCTTATAGTATTCCAGCTTCAGCTTCCCTTCCAGGTCAATCATTTCCACCTCATCCGGCGGGATCAGGCCCAGGAGGTATTTCAGGAAGACATATTCCTTATGCAGATCCTTGTCGAACATCCGGACGACCTGGGACAGATAACCGTACCATTTGACAAAGGACCGGCAGAGGCGGCGGAACTGATACCTTCCGTCCGGCTCCAGTTTGTTATACCGGTCCGCCACCGGCTTGAGGACGCTGGTCATGCGACCCATGGCCTTATCATCCTGTTTGTCAAAGGCAAAATACTCATTGGCGAAGGCTTCGATGTCGTTATCCGAATAGGTGGCAAAGCCCCGCAGCTCATTCTGCGTCTGATACAGCAAATCCGTATTGACTTCCCTTTCGAGGACCGTTTCCTGATAGAACGGCTGGAAGGCTTCCTGGATATCCTCCCGGGTGTTCACAAAGTCCAGGACAAAGGTATCCGTCTTTTCCGGATGGATCCGGTTCAGGCGCGATAAGGTCTGCACCGCCTTCACGCCGCGGAGCTTTTTATCCACAATCATGGTATGCAGGAGCGGCTCGTCAAAGCCGGTCTGATACTTCTCCGCGACGATCAGGACATGGAAGTTTTCATGGAACTCGCTCTTGGTCTGGGATTCCGAGATGTGGCTGCCGTCCTTCCGGACGTTCAGCTTCGGTTCGGTATATTCCTCCCCGCCGTCATTGACGCTGCCGGAGAAGGCCACCAGCAGCCCGATATCCTGATATCCCTGCTCCTCTATATACCGTTTGCACTCATGGTAATACCGCACCGCCGCCAGACGGGAGGAAGTGATCACCATCATCTTCCCTTTCCCGCCGATCTTGTTCCGGGTGGTCGAAAGAAACGTCTCGACGATGATCTGGGATTTCTGGCTGATGTTATAGGGGTGCAGCTGCTCAAACTTCCGGATCACCTTGGCGGCACGGCTGCCGGGAACGTCCGGGTTATCCGCCACCGTTTTGGCAATTTTGAAGCAGGTATCGTAAGTCATGTAGTTCTGCAGCACATCCATGATGAAGCCTTCCTCAATGGCCTGCCGCATGGAATAGATATGGAAGGGGCGGAAGCTGCCATCGGAATGCTCCGTGCCGAAGAGCTCCAGGGTGGTGCTCTTGGGCGTGGCAGTGAAGGCGAAGAAAGACAGGTTTTTATGCCGCCCATGAATCAGCATTTCCCGCATGAGCTTGTCGTTCGGGTCCAGCTCCTCCGCCTCTTTCTCCTCGATCTCCGCGTATTCCCGGAGGGCTTCCTCGGTGTCAGCCAGGGCCGCTTTCAGCTTCATGGCGGAAGACCCGGTCTGGGAGGAATGGGCCTCATCGACGATGACGGCATAGTTCCGGCCCTTGGCGGCATCCACTTCCTGATAAATCACGGGGAACTTCTGCAGGGTTGTGACGATGATCCGCGCGCCGGCATTGATAGCATCCCGCAGATCTTTACTGGTCTTGTCCTCCCCGATGGTTTCCACCGCGCCGAGGGTATGATCAAACCCGGAAATGGTTTCCTGCAGCTGCGCGTCCAGGACCGTGCGGTCAGTGACCACGACGACGCTGGAGAAAACGGGATTGTTTTCCGCATCATGCAGGGAAGCCAGGCGGTAGGCCGTCCAGGCGATGGTATTCGACTTTCCGGAACCGGCGGAATGCTGGATCAGATAATTGTGGCCCGCACCGTTTTCCGATACATGGGCGATCATCTTCCGGACAGCATCCATCTGGTGATACCGGGGGAAGATCAGTCGTTCTTTCCTGACGACGGTTTCCGTGCCGTCCGGATTCAGTTTCTTTTCGTCCGTTTTCTGCAGATGCACAAACTTCTGCAGGATATCCATCATGCTGTCCTTCTGAAAGATGTTTTCCCAGAGATACGCCGTGGGGTATCCGTTTTTATTGGGCGGGTTGCCCTTGCCGCCGTCGTTTCCGGCGCCGTTGCTGCCCTGGTTGAAGGGCAGGAAGAAGGTGTTCTTCCCCTCCAGGCGGGTGGTCATCCAGACCTCGGTATGATCCACGGCGAAATAGCCCAGAATCCGTTTGTTGAAGCGGAAGCAGAGTTCCCGCGGATCACGGTCATACATCCACTGCAGTTTTGCGTTGTCGACGGTCTGGCCGGTATACTGGTTTTTCAGCTCAAAGGCGAAGACCGGAATGCCGTTGAGCACCAGGACCATATCGACGCTTTTATGGTTGTCCGCGCTGTAATACCACTGGCGGTAGCAGGCAACATGGTTCGCGGCATACTTCGCGGCCGCGGTCTGGTTCAGGGAGGATTCCGGGCGGAAATAGCAAACGCGGAAAGTAATCCCCCGGTGCTTAAAACCGTGACGGAGGACAGCGATCAGGCCGTAGATTTCACAGGCGTTGTTGAAGGCGTTGCAGAACTTCCGCTCGGTATCGATCTGGTTCGCGTTCACGAAGCGGGCCCATTCCTTCGGCTGGGTCCGCTGCACAAAGTCCAGCAGGGACCTGACATACAGGCCCGAGATCGGGTCATAGACGTCGGCGCCCTTTACATACCCGCCTGAGGGCGACAGGAAGGAGGATTCGATATCCGATTCGAAGCGTTTTTCGTTGGTTGCATCGATGCTCATGCGGGCACCTCCTTCTTGCCGGTGACGTATTCGTAAATTAGGGATTTTTTGTAGGAATCCAACTCTACTAAGAGCTTTACTTTGTTGGAAATCATCTGGTCGATTTTGTCTGTTTTTTCATCAAGAAAAGAAACTATCTCTCTTTGTTCTTCAATAGACGGATATGGAATTCTGAAATTCAAAATTGTCGTTGAATTTGTGCTTGCCAGATGAACACTTTGGTTGGCAGTAACATCAAAATAATCTCTACCCACAAATGAAGCAGATAAATAACTAACATATTCCGCTAAAAGTTTTTCATTTGTACGTAGCGCAAAAACATGATTCTGGTGAAGGCATGGATCAATTTGCGCATGCCATACAGTTCCCCGACCCAGCTTGTCTCTGTCGCCACCTTCAGTCATAAGCAATTCCCCATCTTTAAGCCGATACTTTATCGCTTCATCTTCTGTGACTTTAATCGTTGCAACATCCGTGAGGTCTACATGGGACCCCTGCACATTGGCAACACGAAGATATGGATATTCCACCAATTCCGTTTCTCTCGGATATACTTTTCCCAATGTTACCCCTGAACGGATTGAAGAAAAATACTTTAGCTTTGCTATTTGCCATTCACTCGGAACAATTCCAATCCAAGGAACACCGCTATCCTTCATCTGCCGATCAGGACGAATGCCCTTGGTCACATCCTGCGTGATGACAGCCTGTTTCAGCTTCTTGTATTCCTTGATGGAAGCGCGGGTCTGGTCGATGACAGAATCAATACGAGCGCATTCGCTATCAAGATAATCCGAAATCCGAATCTGCTCTTCTTTAGCTGGAAATGGTACAGCACGGCGTAACATATCATGTGATGAAATTCTCATCCGTATCTCAAGAATGCCATTCGCATATTTACGTAATTCCTTTTGAAAGCCCTGATTCTGGAAAACATAATTGACAAATCGCAAATCAGCTTTCTCAGTATTTCTATAGACATAATATACAGGACTAACGCAGCCATAATATTTAGATATGCCTACAGAACCGATAAGAACGTTCATGCTGTTAATTACCAATGTGTTTTCAAAAGCCAACCCATATTGTGAATAATCCTCTTTCGCCTTATTACCTTGATTTCCCTTTTCTTCATATGGGATTACACCAAGCTTATTTGTCAACGAGAGGACATTTGTGGTCTTTATTGGATCATTCTTTTCTTTGATTTCTTCCAGACACCACTGAAGTCTACTTATCTCCCACTCCGCCGGTATCTCTCCGATCCACTCAATCCCTGAATCCTTCATCTCCCTTGCCATACTCACGCCTCCTTATGGAACAGCGCTTTGAGGCTGGACTCTATATCTTTTTCCAGGACGGTGATCCGGGCCATGATGTCCTCGACGGGTTCCGGGGCCTGGTACTCATAAAAATACCGGGTCATGGGGATTTCATAGCCGACCTTGGTTTTCTTATGGTCAATCCAGGCATCGGGGGCGTACGGGAGGACTTCCCTTTCGAAGTATTCCTGAATATCCTCCTTCAGGGGGACGTTCTCGGTATCCCGGAGGTTGGCATCCGGAACGGGCTTGCCTTTCTTCAGGACGGGGTTGCCGTTCTCATCCTTTTCCGGGCGCTCGACGGTGATCTTCCGGTAGCCGAATTCCTCAGTATCGAAGATCTTGCTCTGGCAGTAAATGCCGTCCTTTTCCCCGTACACGGCATCGTGCTTGAATTCCCCATAGGCCTGCACGATCAGGGCGCGGCATTTGTCGGTGATATCGTTCCGCTTGGTACCGATGCTCTTGCGCCGGGGCTCGAAGCAGTGGCTGGCGTCGATGAGCTGGACCTTGCCGGCGCGGCGGGCGGGTTTGTCTTTGGAGCAGACCCAGATATAGGTCGAGATGCCGGTGTTCATGAACTGATCGGTGCTGAGCTGGATGATGGCGTCCAGCCAGTCGTTTTCGAGGATATAGCGGCGGATCTCGCTGGGGCCGCTTTCCGCATCGCCGGAGAAGAGGGGCGAACCGTTCTGGATGATTGCCATTTTGCCGTTGGGCGCCAGCTTGGCCAGGCCGTTCAGGACGAAGAGCTGCTGGCCGTCGGAAATCTTCGGGAGGCCGGGAGCAAAGCGGCCCAGCTCGCCCCGGGCGTTTTCCTTCTCGACGGCTTTCTGCTCCCGCTTCCAGTCAATGCCGAAGGGCGGGTTATGAATTATCTGGAACACGTGGAACAGAAGGCTTATTTTACATAGAGTTGAGATGTCTTTAATGTAGTCAATACGCATCCAACTCTACCTCCTTCCCGCCGCGGATCATCATATCGGCCTTGGCGATGGCGAAGGTGCTGGGGTTGAACTCCTGGCCGAAGCAGGTGACCTCGATCTCGCTGTTCAGATCGTGAATGCGCTCCTCCATACAGGAGAGCATCTGGCTGGTGCCCATGGTCATATCATAGACGGTGACGTTGCCGGCATGGGACAGTTCCGCATCGGAAAGCAGGAGATCGGTCATGAGATAGATGATATCCCGGCTGGTGAAGTGGGCCCCGGCCTCCTCGCCGAAGGACTCGGAGAAGCGGCGCACCAGATCCTCAAAGATATAGCCGCAGTCCACGGCGCTGATTTTGTCCGGGCCGAGATAGCCCTTGGGGCTGTTGAACTCCTTGATCGTCAGGTACAGGGTGTTGCTCTCCACCATGCGCTTAATCACATTATCAAAATCGAACTTGGAGAGCACGTCCTGCACATTGCCGGAGAAGCCGGCGAGATAATCCCGGAAGTTGGCCTCGATGTTCTCCGGATCAGCCAGGAGCTTGTCGAAGGTGAACTTGCTGGTATTGTAAAACTGATAGCCGGAAGCCTTCGTCAGGAACCCGTCAATGACCGCCAGATGCTTCACCTTTTCATACATATCCTGCACCGCCTGCCAGGTCGGCAGGAGGCAGTCGTGAAAGCGCTTGACCACCGTCATCGGGAGAATGACCAGGCCGTACTCATGCGGCTTGAAGGGGCCGCGCAGCATATCCGCCACGTTCCAGATCATGGTCGCCTTTTCGGCGATATTCATGCCGACGGCGGTGAACTTATCGTTGGCCATAAGGGGTCACTCCTTGTCTTATTATATCTGCTATCAGTATATACAATACTTCTTATAACTATTTCATCATAGCTGCTTTTTCTTTTTAAAAAACATGAAACATGCTCCTTCTCTTTGCAATAAAATCAGAATCTAGTTACTCCCCCAGCGCCTCATCAATCGCCTTTTCCAGATATCCGGCATACTCTCTTCTTACATACTCCGGCCCCTGGATCTTCATCTGACCCACAAATGTGAATACCCAAGCATAGAAAGTATTGCTCAGGTTCACCGGAACGGTAATCGTGAAAGCTCCTGTTTTCTTCCCCTTCTCGGTTTTAAGTTCCAGGTTATTCACTTCCACGCCATCCCCGAATCTGTCGATGACCTGATCCATAATCTCCAGGCTGCAGCGGAGCGTGACCTCCTCTTCCGGGCCGCTGTACATCCGGAAAACCTTATCGGTATAATCATGGACATCAAAATTCTCCGACGCCGGGACCCGCTTCTGAGGGAGCTGCTTCGCATCCTGCATCCGGTCGATGCGGAAGGTGACCACTTTCCCCCGCTTGTCCGACCAACCGACCAGATAATACCGGTCATTATTCCAGACCGTAGCATAGGGAGAAAGCACATACCATTCATCAGCCGTACCAGCATGCTTCGGATGCTGTTTCTTTTGCCCGTCATACTGAAGATACCGGAAGGTGATCTTTTTATTCCGGTCGATCGCCTTGCGGATGGCCTCGACGGTATAAATCATCTGATGATTTTTCGCCTTGACATGCTCCGAGACCAGGATCTGCGGCCTGAGCTCCTCATCATGCGAAGGGCCGGCCATTACGGACAGCCGCTGGATCAGCTGCTCGCTTTTTTTCTGCGGAATGAACTGCGCGGCGGCAACGGCATCCACCAGGATCTGCAGTTCCGACATTTTCCACTCCCTCCCGGCATAGGCATACCGGGTGGAAGCGCCTTCAAATTCTTCCACATCCACTTTATAACCGCAGTTTTTCAGGGACTGGACATCCCGCCTGAGGGTCCGGATGGAACACTCATGCCCCTCCTGTTCCAGCGCCTTGCGCAGATCCGCGGTAGTGAGCCAGGTCTGATCGTCTGATTTCTCCTGCAATGTCTGTAACAACACCAGGAGCCGGTCTTTCGTCGGCATATCAAATATCCTCTTTTCCGATTTTGGGCGTCGCGGGTATTATAGCATATATACCTATTATATGTAAATCCCGACACCCTGCACAAACTTGCAGGGGTTCGAAATTTCCTGTTGCAAACCGGAAAAAGAGGGGTTATACTGAACCCGAACAAAGCGGACAGCCCGTCCCAAAAAGAAACCCGGACAAAACGTCCCACAGCAAAAAGGAGCTGAAACACTATGAAACACAGGGATTCGGAGGCCAGGGACAAGATCATCCCCTTTGTCAATGACTTCTACCGGGACAACCACAGATCCCCTTCCCTGCGCCAGATCTCCGCTTTTACGGGCATTCCCCGGATGACGGTCCAGCGCATGCTGAACACCTTTGCGGACGAGGGCATCATCGACTATGACGGGGAGACCATCGTGACCGAAGTGACCAACAAGGTCGAAAACGAAGTGACGCCGGTCGGGGTTCTCGGGAACATCCCGTGCGGGAACCTCTCCCTGGAAGAAGCGGCCATCGAAGAGATTGTGCTGCTCCCGGTGAGCCTGATCGGCAAGGGGGAATTCTTCATCCTGCATGCCCGGGGCGACAGCATGACCGGGGCCGGCATCAACGACGGGGACATGGTGCTGATCAAAAAGACGGAAGAAGCTTATCCGGGGCAGATCGTGGTCGCCTATGTGGAAGGCGAAGGAAACACGCTGAAAACCTACAAGGAAAAGAACGGAAAAGCCTACCTGCACCCGGAAAACAAGAAATACGCGGATATACCCCTTCACGACTGCAAGATCCAGGGGATTGCCGTTTCCGTCACCCGGAAACTGGACACAAAAGGGAGAACGGGAAAATGAAAAAAGGCTTCATTTACATGACCGTGATGACCAAGATCGACCAGACCGGCCTGATGATGGGTTTGGTGCCACGGTACCCCGGAACATATACAGTGCAGACACTCGCAGGACACGATGACAGGAGGGCGTAAGATGGAGAGCAATGAAACAGGCAAAACGAATACTGTCAAAAAGAAAAAGCACGAGATCCGGTGCGGCGTATGCGGCAGCATAGCCGGAAAAAGCGGAAAAGACGGTGCTGAGTTTATCTGTCCTAAATGTAAAGCCAATGTCGAAGTAGATTTTGACGGGCAGACGATGATCACGAAGATTTTACTCAAGGAATTCTGATAGGAGTACCATCACACCGGCGCGCCAAGCCATGGCCGGATCCGTCACAAAGAACGGAAGGGGCCTGAGGCGTAACCCGAAGTTCTGACCCGGAGTTGAATCCGTCACGTGAGCGGAAGGAACCCGTCAGAAATCTTTCCAGGCACAGGGCGGGCCCGGATCGTAACAGCCAGAAAGAAACAGATCGGTACCGGGACACGGAAGAGAGCTGGAGTCCTCGCAGGAGGGACAGGAGCTTCACGTGAACCCCGAAGTCTTGTGAGAGAGTTGAAGCCGTCAAAAAGAGCGGCAGGAGCTTCGGCAGGAACACATAGCAACAGATTGATTGCTGTGCAGTTTCTGCCGGAGCTTATTTTTTTCGGCAAGGTAAAAAAACAGGCAATCGACCGCTTGAAAGTAGTGAAAGGATCAGGAGTTGAAAAAAATATACCGGTTCAGGGTCAACCGGTAGAAAAACAGGCCGGTTTTTTATTCAGACCCTTGAGAGGAACTTTTTTCGGAAATCACTTTAAAAAATCGACGGAACTGAACGTATAGGACAGACACAGAAAAACAAAGTCCGGGCATGACGTTAAACCGCCGCAGAACCGACACCGTCAGGGGCAGACGTTACAGGCCCGCCGGAACACTGCCTGACAGGTCGTTCGAAAGGCCTGAGCAGGGGGCACAGTTTGGGAAGGCAACTTATTACCCACCAGGAAGCCAGCGAAATGTGCCTGAGCTGGTCACCGTGACCCACAGAAAGGGAGGCGGAGCAATCCGCTGCAGGTGACCATCATGATGAAACTGGCCCGCCATAAAGGTTATCTCCGCTTCTCGACAAGAGAAGGAGGACAACCTACATGGCAAATCAATCCCGTAACCCGTCAACCCAGCGACCCGACCCCCGTTACCCGTTCCGGACTGAACTGAATGAAAAGGGCCAGACCGTCTATTATGTGCCGGTTGAGGTCCCGCAGGACAGGATCGCGGACTACCCGATCAGCAATGAAAGCGGATGCACGAACCTTTACTTCAAAGAGGGAAAACCGATGCGGGTACACTTTGTCGCGACAACCAACCGTCAGTACGCATATGATCAGCGGAGATGGCTGAACACCCAGCATACCCGGGAACGCCGGCAGGCCATGCGGGAGGAATACCTGGAAGGCGCAAGGAAGGAAGAAGACGGCGAGCCGATTCCGCGGGACGAGAACCCGCTCCTCGCGGATACGGACGACGGCTACATCCGGGCGGACTATTCCGATCTTCCGGAGCTGATCGCGGAATTCATCGGAAAGAGATACCCGAAGAACCCGCTGTATCGCGAGATCTACAAGCTGCTGACGGAAGAAATGGCCCCGAAGGATATTTCAGTGAAGCTGGGAATCAAACAGGAAATGGTATACTACTATCAGAGAATCGTTTACGGACTCGCGATTGAGTACAAACGGAAATACATCGACAACGACTGACAAACAATCTGTTTCATGAATGAATATTCACTGCATACCAGGGCACCACCCTGATGAACGACCATATACTTAACTTCGTACTTCATACCTCGAGTGCCGCCTTAAGTTCATCAATACTATGATATCCCTTGACAGTCGGATCTGATGCGATTCGACGTCCCTCTTCAATGGCAGCGATGGTAGTTTTATTTGGCTCCTCGATTTTCAAATCAAATGGAATGCCGTTCTCTCTTATAGATGCACGAAGAAACATATTCACTGCAGTGGTCATATTCAGCCCAAGTTCAGAGAATATGCGTTCAGACTTTTCCTTTACTGTTCTATCCGTCTTAATATTCAAATTCGTAGTTGTTGTCATTGATCTCACCCCTTTTCATTTGAAGTATAGTCTTTTTTTCGTCCAACGTCAATATAATGTGCACATTTTAGCCTTCTCATTATAATTTGGGTCTATTCCGATCTTTTCCGGAAATCTTCTCTGTAAACACTTTTTCGATTTTCTGTTCCTGCATCATCACATCCTGCCGCAGTGTTGATTGTCCAGCAGTACTGACGCGCTCGTATGCAACTTTCACTGTCACCGCTCCTTTCGTTCCAAAAAGATAAGACGGACAATGGAACGTTCCATCATCCGCCAAATAAAGGTTTTGATAGTCCGTTTTTTCCGGAGGTTATCTGTTTCTCCTTCTCTTCCTTTCAGTGATTCCCAGGAAGAGCAGCGCCCCCATGCCCAGCAGGATCATCATGGCCGTTCCCCCGACCGGCATGGAATCCTCTGTTTTCGGGACGTCCTTCAGCACATTCAGCTTTGCCTCCCGGGTGACCAGTTCCGTTCCGTTCGCGTCGTAGATGATGCAGCGGTAGCGGTTTCCGTTCATCTCCAGCGTGACGCCCGTCAGCACCAGCTCCGGATAAACGCCGTCCTCCAGATCCTCCCATTTGCCGTTCCTGCCCAGCACCTGCCACTGATAGGTATAGGGCTTCCTGCCGCCGGAAACGCCGACCTGGAAGGAGGCGTCCTTCTTCTCGTATACCGTCACATCGCCCGGCTGCTGAACGATCACGAATTCATTCGTGCCCAGCCAGATGACCACTTCGTTGTCGAAGGAAGCCGCCTCGGTTTCCTCGTCGCCGATCACCGCCACGGTGATATAAGCGGGTTTCTTGTTGTCCGTGAGTTCCTCCAGCGGGATATCGATGTTCCAGGTCAGCTCGTCGGTAATCCCCCTGTCCTTTACCCGTCCGGTCAGCAGCATGGCAAAGCAGGGTTCTTCCTCCTCTTCCGCCCAGGCCTTCAGCCATACGGTTTCCCGGGAATCCATGGACGCCGGCTCATGGATATAGAAGGTCACCGTTTCCGTGCCGTCGTCCGACCAGAGGTCATAGTCAAGCTGGAGGTCGTGCTCGTCCGAATCCATCTCGAAGGTGTCGTAGAACGCGTCCAGGCTGAACACGTCGTCATAGGTATCGGTCACGTCGGTTCCGCTTCCGTCCCCTTTCAGGATCCTCGAGCTGTCGCCGTCTGGAATGAAGAGCAGCAGCTCGTCCTCCTCCTCTTTCTCTTCGCCCGCGCCGCCGGTCTGCTCCGGAACAGCGGCCGCCAGCATCCGAAGCGGATTGCCTCCGGCCTTGCTTTCAGCGGGATCCGGGAAAACCGCCGCCCGATTCCGGGCATCCGGAACGTTCCCGGCCGTCCGCACGGGAATGGCCTTCAGGTTTTCCCGTGCCTGCACGTAGATCTTCTCCACGCGGATCTCAATGTTATAAACCTCGGTCTTCCAGGCGCGGGGGATGAACAGGTGCGTGGAGAAGGAGTCGCCGTTGGATGCCGGCAGCCCCTGCAGCCGGAGCAGCTTGCTGACATTCTGTTTTCCTTTCTTCGCCTCATAGGCGTCCCATGTCCAGCCCTTGATCATCTGGGTCCGGACCGCCTTATCCCACAGGGCGTTTCCGGTTTTCCGGGCGGCGTCCTTTCCCGTCCAGACCTTGCCGGTTTCCGCGATCGTCAGCTTGTTCTTTGTCTCGTCACGGAAATCGACGTAAACCGTCTCGATCTTGCCGGTGCTGCCTTTGGACGTTTTTCCGTAGACGCCGAATTCCGCCGCGCAGATGCACACGCTGCCGTTGTTGGCGACGCTGACCGTCATCTCGTCCCGGCTGCCGGCGGCGGCGATGGTGTCCGCCAGGGTCGCGCCGTAGATGTCCATGCCGACGGTCTGCGTGTATTTGAAGCGGTACAGCGTTCCTTTGTCCTTCCCCTCCTCCGTCAGCACATAGTATCCGTAGCAGCTTTGTTTCGTGCTGTCTGCAGAATCGTCAAAGAAGAAGATGGATTCGGGGAGTTTATTCTTGTCTTCCGATTTGATCATGGCCATGGTGAAGGGCGGAGAGACTGTGCAGGCGCCGGAATCGTCCTGGCCGAGCCAGATGCCCCGGACCTTCCAGTAGTTTTCCTTGCTCTCTTCCTTGCCGTTTTCCGAGGTGGTTTCGATCCACCACAGCAGGCTGTTGCCCAGCACCTTGTCGTAATGCAGCACCGTATCCGGCAGCGTCATATTCATGTCGTAGAGCGCAAGTTTCTTGACAAAGGGCTGCCCGTCCCGCTCGTTGAAGGCGCCGTCCTCACGGATGTTGACGACCGCCTGCTTCAGCCTGGCCTGGCCGGCTTTGCCTTCCGGCACCAGGTAGAACAGAACGTCGTTGGCCTCGTAAAAAATCTCTCTTCTTTTGAATCCGCCCTTGACCAGGACGTACTGCAGCACGTCGTCCCCGTCCTCCGAAAGCTGCAGAAGCCCTCTTTCCTTCCAGGTATACGGCTTTCCGTCGTAATAGACATATTTCTTTGTATGGATCATCAGGCGCCGTTTTTTGTCCTTGTTCTCAGCGATCCCGTACCAGTGCTCCGTTAACCATTCCTGGCAGGTATCCGGCATGAGGCTCATGGCCTGGTACCCCGCTGTTATGCTGCAGAACCTGTCCGTCCCCAGCTCCTTCCCTTCCGAGGCAGCCGGCACGGTTTTGAGTTTGGGGTCCTTATGTTCATAATCCTCCTGTCCGGCGATCATCACCTGGTTCCGGATCGGATCCCCTTCGAGCGGTGTGAACATCGTCTTCAGATAATATGCGCTGGGCCGCATCAGATGTTCTGATTTCGGAGAGAGCAGCCGGCGCCCTTTGCCCAGGGAAACAGCCGAGCAGATCGGCCTGGCTTTTTTCCAGTTATCATCTCCTGTATATTGATCCCTGATAAACAGCTCCGGAAACGACAGCCTGGCTTTGCCGCCGTCCGCTTCGGGAATCAGCGCGGCGATGACGCAGTAGTCCGTTTCCTTCGGCACGGTCTGTTTGCCCTTCACCATGGTCTTTCCGTCTTCCGCGGGGTACTCGTATTCCATCTCGGTATAGCCGTCGGACAGCACCATCGTGATAAACAGCAATTCTTTGATATCCGGCCCGTTGGCCGACGTTCTGATGATGGGAGGCTGATTGGAGAGGAAATGCTGGTGGTCAGGCGTGACGACCTGCAGGGTATAATCGACGATATCCCGGCTATTCAGAATCTTTACCGCCTCGTTGCTGATGCCGGCCAGCACGTCCCGTATGTTCTGCGCGGATGATTCCTGGGCAGGATCCTTCCAGTACAGCGTGCTGCGGTTGTTCCCGTCCTTCCCGATGTAAAAGAGCCAGTCGCTGTTCCGGGCAGGGCTGCCGGGAACCTGGATGCGGACAAGGGAGCAATTGTTCGTGAATACGTTGTCTTTTCCTCCGATCGCCTCCGCCTTCGCGATCTGGTTCGGGTTCCACAAGCTCACCGACACGGCGTCATTTTTGGATTCCTCGGACGCCGCTTCGGCCCGGGAAGGCCCGATGAAGGCGATCAGCCGCTCCAGCAGGTTGGGCACGGCTTCGGCCTGCTGCACGGGGGTAGGCAGGAGCCGCCACTTGATTTCGTCCCCCAGCTGTTTGACCCATTTGGCCCAGAAGAACTGCGCGACAATCCGCGCGCCGAAGCCGGCATGCACGGTGAGCCAGTTCTTGCCGGGAATGGTCCAGGCAAAGGAGATAAAGCCGTATCCGGTAGCCGTGACGCTCACATACCCCTTGGCGCCGACGCCGACGAAAACGCCGATCTCCAGACGTGCCGTCGCGTTCAGTGACAGGGGATTTGTTTTGGATATTTCGACCTTTTTGATGCTCGGAATCGTCTTCCCCTTCGGCCAGCTGGTCGTGATATCCAGGCTGAGCTGGGGAGCCGCCATGGATTTCAGGTTGAAAGAGACTCCGAAGTAGATCACGCCCCAGAGAAGCACCTTGATCTCCGCGTTGACGTTGCCCACGATGCCGGCGCCGCCGTTGAGCTTCAGCAGGCCCTTGTCCCCGTCGCCCCGGAAATATTTCAGTTTCGCGAAGTAGAAAAAGCTGAGGTAGAAGTCCACGCCGCCTATAAAGCGGCGCTTCTTGTAGGCTTCGTCGTTTCCGCTCTTCAGCCGCTGCTGCTTGAAATAACCCTGTTTTTCAGCGTCCTTGACCAGCTTGTCGATCTCTTTCTTGTCCTTGGTCCGCCAGTCGGAGGTGTCCTGCTTGGCCAACGCGGTTTCCTCAGCGCCGATGTATATATAGCCGCTGCCGTCCAGGCCGACGTTGATATCGATCGGCCAGATCTTGGCGATGGGGATTTCCAGGGCGACTTTGGAGCCCTTCAGCGGCTGCGGGAAGGAATTGGGGAACGTGAAGGAAAGGGTATGGTCGAAAACGCTGCTCTTATCGTTGAAGGAGAGCGGCTTGTCGATCACCGCCCGCTCCACCTTCAGCCGGGAGTCGCAGGAAACCTTCTTCCCGTCCGCGCCGGCGATTTCCGCGCAAACCTTAGCCTCGCCCAGCAGGTCGCGGCTGAATTTTCCTTTGTAGGTAAAGGTCTGGTCGCCCTTGGCCTTTACGTCCTTTGCCAGGTAGTGTTTTTCCTTGTCCTTGTTCTCATACCAGACGTTCAGGGTATAGTCCGCCTTGGAAAAAACCCGCAGCCGGATGGTCCTGTCCAGGTCGTTCAGCCGGCTGGTGACGATCCCGTAATCGTTGTTCAGGATGTCATGGTCCTCATAAGCCCATTCGTAGATATAGGGCGTTCCGTCGTCCTTTTCCATGGTGACCTTGAAGGAGTTGCCCTTCCGGACGTATACGCCCGGCACGCTGATCTTCCGGTATCCGTCCGCCGAAACGGTGAGGGACACCGCCGCCTCCCCGTCCTTGTCAGGGTTGAAATCGCGGATCTGGAAAACCGCGTCTCCCTGATCCGACGTCTTTGCCGTCTTTTGCGCGTCGTTCTTCTTCGCTTTCACTGTGACCTGCGCCCCGACCAGGGGCTTGCCGTCAGCGGTGACGGCGATGACGAAGGCCTTGTCGTCGATGACCCGGATCTTCATGGTCCGGCTCGTATCCGCGATGGCGCTGCTGATCGGCAGCAGGCGCGCCAGCCTTGTGGCGGCGTCTTTCCTCACCGCGCCGGTGACCGGAATCTCCGCCTCCGCCACAACCGGGTTTTCATCCATTCCGATGTCTTTGGCGATGTCCAGCATAGCCTCGTCCAGGTCGCTGGCTTCGTGTTCCCACTGCTCAGCCTTATCCAGCACCTCCTGCATCAGGCCTTCCATTTCCTCCCCGGCTTCCTCCAGCAGGAAGGCATACTCCTCCCTTTGCGCCTCGTCCCACATCTTGTCGTCGATCTGGGACCGGTAGTCGCTGACCTGGCTGATGCAGTCCTCCAGGCTTTCCAGCACGCCGCCGGTTTCGATCTCCAGGCGGGTGCACTGGTCGTAATACTTCTGGAACAGCGGGTACTGCGAAGGATCCTTTTCCGCGAGGATCCCGTCAACGTCCTGGTAGCTGTCCATCACGCCCAGGAGCCACGAATTCCGGAAATACTTAATCCAACAGGCCATCTGCACGGCGTTCATGCTGGCGGACAGATCCATGCCCTCGATATACCCGGGCGCGCCCTCTTTCGTTCCGCTCTTTTCGACCCAGGCTTCAATCTCCGCGGCCGTGGGCGGCTCCGGGTAAAGCTCCTCCGCAATGGCATGGAGAGGCATTGCCTCGAGCAGGAACACCAGCATCAGGATCAAGCTGACGGCACGTCTGATTCGCATGGGTTTGCGGCCTCCTCTGTTTTTCGGCCGGCGGATTCCCGCGGAGCGGATCAGCCGGCTGTATATATCGCGGTCAGCGGAAAGCCCGAACGCCGCTTACCGAAGCAGCTCGGGATGGGTTTCCGTCTCGTATTTTGGGCTCCATTCGTCGATCAGGGGATCCAGCGCCTCCAGCTGCTTCGCCCGGAAGGCGGAGTATTCCAGCGCTTCCTCTTCCTCCCCGGACAGCCGGTGCACGCCGCCTTCGGCGTCCCGTTCATACCGGATGATGTGCAGGCCCTTGTCCGTGATCACCGGCCCGGAAACATCCCCCGGCGCGGCAAGGGCCGCCGCCGCGTCCCGGAAGGCCGGCGCCCAGCGGTCGCTCAGGGCATGGAAATAAAGCTCCCCCTGATCCTCCGCGGTGCTGAATTCTTTTTCGAGGGAGGAAAACGGTTCTCCCTTCCGAAGGCGCCCGCTGATCTCGTTGAGCGTTTCCGCGAGAAGCTCCGGCGCCTGCGCCCGGATCTCCTTTATTTTTGCTTCCAGCGCGTCCCGCTTCTCCTGTTTTTCCAGGTACGCCTCCCGCAGCGCGGACGGATCCTTCCCGCCGATCACCGCGTCGGCAATCTCCTCCCGCAGCTTCGCCATTTCGCTGCTCAGCGTCTGCCAGTCGGGCATCAGCTCGTTGGTTTTCCGGACAATCTCCTCCGGGAAATCCAGCTGGATCTGGCGGATGATCCGGTACCCTTCCGGGGTATAGAAGGACTCGTTTCCGGCGGTCAGGATCTCCTCCTCGTAGCGGGGGATATTGTTCTCATATGCCTCCCGGTCCGGCTCGACATAATTCTTCATCAGATAGTCGTACACCTCCGCCGGGGTGATCGTCACGTCCCCGCAGTAAGCCTCCAGACCCCGGTCAATCCAGACCTGCGCCAGCGCCTCCTTGTAAACCACGTCCATCGTAAAGCCCAGGTCCTTCCTGAGCCATTCCATGATTTTCTGCTCGTCTGCCTCGTATCCGTTCGCCTTCAGCTGCTGCTGAAAGCCTTCCCAGATGGACTGGTACGTTTCCCGCGTATAGGAGTTGACCTTTGCGTTTTCCTCCTCCGTAAGGCTGTGGAGGCCGTCTTCGGTCAGTTTGTTTTCCAGCACGCCGATCCGGACAATCCGGTCGATAACGCTTTCGATCAGCTTCTCCCGGTCCCCGGAGCCGTCCCCGGCGCTCCCCCCGGACAGGAAGATGCCCATACCGGCCAGCTCCTGCGCGGAAGACAGGGCATACTTCGCCAGGGAGAGCGGGTATTCATATACGCCGACCCGGACGACCACCGGATCCTCTTCCTCCGTTTTCCCCGCCGCGGCGGTGCCGATGCCGATCATCAGCGTGAGAAGCGCCGCCATGATCCGCAGGAGCGTTTTTTTCATCGTTTGTTCCTCCTTCTGAGCACCTTTCCTTCTTAATTAAATCGCAGGACAGTTTATCGCAGGATAGTCTGTTACAGGATAGTTTATCACAGGATGGCCGTCAACAGGAAGGCAAAATGAAAATTTATGTCGCAAAAGTCAAAATAAAGCAGCACCGCCATCCTCCCGGATTGTGCGTATATACCTGTGTCGGCTTTCCGCATGCGGACGCGGAAAAACGGCAGGAGCCTGAAACGCCAGCAAAAATGCTTCCGTTGTCGCTCATGCAGCCGAGCTTCAGGCCAAACGCGCAGAATTCGAAAAACAATATGCAGAACATCAGGAATGCACCTCAACGTTCTGGGAAAAAGCATATGAACTGATGAACAAAAAAGGCTGGGACGTACCCACATTCTGTATGGAAACAGGACTAAACGAAATAGTCTACAGCAGAGCAAAGAATAATCACAACTCCCTGCCAGATGTCAGAACCATCATTTCCATCTGCGCCGGACTGGACCTAGACATTTCCATGACAACAGAACTCCTCCGACTGGCCGGTCATACATTAACGAACAGCCGGGAACATCAAGCGTACAGTTTCATCATTACCGGATACAAGGGCAAAAGTATATATGAACGAAATGAATTTCTCGCCGAGATAAACGTTCCCTTATTAGGATCAAAGCAACGAAAATAGTGGGAATCGCATCCGTGCACAACCCTGTGCACGGGTTTTTATTTTTTTCAACTTTTTCTAATTTTGAAAGTTAGAAAGGAACGGACATAATATTTGATTAGACTTGATTTGTACAATTCCGGCATTTCATCAGCAGGCCAGAAGCATTGAAAAATATGCCTTTATACTAACTTTTAATCATGGATACATGCGTTTTCCCGTTGATTTCATCCGGGTATTCGCAGGCAAAGCGCATCCCGATGGATTCCGCCGTCCGGAAAGAAGGCTCATTTGTGTATTTGCAGTAGGAGTATCCTCCCCGGTCAGGCAAAACGGTGGATCCGTATATTCGCAAAATCGTGCTCGGTGGCATAATAGACGGCGTTCTCATTCCGCGAATAGACGAAGG
>OMYT01000069.1 GCA_900315315.1 uncultured Eubacteriales bacterium
CAGTCATCAAAAAAATATATTTCTGAGCCGCGCAGAGCGTTGCATTCATGCTTGCAGGCTTTACCTTCTATTAAATGACAGATGCTGTCAGGAAGAGATCTCTGCATCAGTGAATCAGACTTGTTCCAAATTGTCTTTTCCATAACAGCATTCATCCCCCCATTAACAAATGAAATTCACTTATTTCAATAAACGTTTGAAACTAAGACGGATTGCAAACACCATCGGTGTCTACATAAGTACATCCGCTTGGTGTGATGCGATCTCTGTCGTCGAACTCCACCTTGGTGACCTCGGGGGTCTCATAGACCCTCTTTTCATTATCCATGTTGGTTTCCTCCAGTCAGGGTCGGTATTTGCCTTCCATGTTCACCGTCGGGTGGCAGAAGACATCGATTCAAGAGGGGAAGACTATTTTGCCCGATATTCCTCTGCAATGTCCGCCTGGAGCTTCCGCCAGGCGCAGGACGCTGCGTCGCATTGATGCCGCGCCGCGACGGTCCTGTGCCGACTCGGGCAGTAATGGCATTTGGTATTGTGGGAGCAGGTATGGCAGTCCTCCGGCACAGTGTATTCCTTGACACCCCGGTTGACCTCTCGCCACGCCGCTTCAAACCCAATGGTCCTGACGTCGGCACTGATCACATCCCTCGGAAAATCCAGGCAGGGACCCATAGCGCCGTCCCAGTTCATGGAAAAGGCCGTCCGCCCACCATTGCAGTAGAGGCCGCTGGGCAGGATGTGAGGCGCGTTCTCCGGAATAACACCTATCGGTTTCGTCTCTTTCTCCGCCTCGCTTTTTGGCGTGCAATGGAACATATCCCGGTATTTGCGGTGGATGCGGGCGTTTTCCTCCAGGCTCAAGCCGTAGTCCTCCATGCTGCGCCCGGTGTCCGGGTTCGCCTCCATCAGCATGGCGTCCACGATCACGTCGTCCGCACCGAAGGTTTTCGCGTATTCCATGACGCGGTCCACCCAGGGCAACATATAGGCGCTGGGGGTGACCATCAGGCGCAGATGCAATCCCGCCGCGATGGCGGTGCGGATGTTGGTTGTCACTGTTTCAAACACGTCGTATCCAGTGACGGCCTTGTAGGATTCCCCGTCGCAGCCGTAAAGGGAAATGTCCACCACATAGGGTGGGTAATCCGTGAACAGCGTGATCATGTCCCGGTTCAACAGGATACCGTTGGACTTGATGCGGACAGACACGCCCTGATCGATCAGGTACATGTAAATTTGCTTGAAATCCGGGTGAGTCAGGCACTCGCCGCCAGTCAGTACTGCATTTAACATGCCGTGTGCTATTGCCTGCTCCATGAAGCCGATCCACTGATCGCCGGACAGCATCCGCTCCTTTACGGCTGGATCGGAGAGGTGGACATAGCACATCTTGCAGTCCAGGTTGCACAAGGGCGTAAGCTCGAAGTAGCCGGAAATGGGCGTGTCATTTTCACGGGCGATCCGGGTCGCCTCGTGTAAGAATTTGTTGTAGCTTACCGTAATCATCTTCGCCTAATACCTTTTTTATAACACTGTTCGCCATTTGCTGGTTATGACGGGAGCATATCATATATTTTATTATACCATCATAAAGCAATAAACACAATTCGCTCACTTTATCCCAGTAGTGGAAGAGTGAGAAAACTGTCCACCGGACAGTTTTCCGGGCGTTACGAACCCATTGGCGGCGGCGTGCGAAAGGCCCATTGTTCTACGGAAGATAAAGCCTGCAAAAGCATTACAGAAGTATTAAAATAATCTCACTATACTGAAACAATTCAGTGTGGTGAGATTTTGTTTCGCTCCGCAGGGGCGACCGGGGCTTTTCCGTCCTTCCCGTAAAGACGTCGCCGGCGATCTGCCCGGATGATCCGGAACTGGATTATCATGAGCTGGAAGGGGTCCACAACGGGACGGAAGCCATGAGCATATTCCCGCAGATTCAGTATATGGAGCCGGAGGAAGCGGAGAAGGCCATGTGGAATCTGCTAGCGTATTGCAGGCTGGATACGCTGGCGATGGTGAAGGTATGGGAGGAACTGAGAAGAACGGCGGAATAACAGGAAATGAGGGCTGATTTCTTTCAGCCCTCATCATCTTCGTCCAGATCCTCCGGATCATTGTCTGTTTCAATCAGGTGCCCGTTCGGCGCGAGTTTGAATGCGCCGGAGGCCAGCAGGATCTGTTTTGCTTCGTTTTTCAGGAATCTGTCAAAGTCTTGATTGTTCAGATTACTCATAGGGGTTTCCTCCTCTTCGCGATTTCTGATGTTATTTTACCCGCATAGATGTTGTATTTTTTCACCATCGCGGTTATCTGACAGATGACCCGACAATCCGGCCGAATGATGTGGTGGTTGTTCCCTGGGGGAAAAACAATAATGCTGAACTGGCAATTGTCGGCTGGATAGAGCAGCGGACAGCAGCGGATGTACCGTATCCGTTAAGCCGGATGAAGTACATCCTCAGAAAAGCTTCTGCAGAATGCCGTCCTGCATTCGATGAAATGATCCGCTGGCCCATGAAAGTGAATATCTCCTGCCGCTGGACCAGGGACGAGGCAGGAAATGGTTTTCAGGTAATCAACGACCAGCATGAGCGGCAGAAACTCAGAGGCTGGATCAGCGTAAATCCCCGCCTGATTCCGTTTGAACCGATGGTTATTGGCGAGAGAACGGAAAATGAAAAATTTTGGGATGCGGTGCGCTGGTACAACATTGCAAACTCAGACTGGTAACAGGAAGCTGCGGATGAGATAAAGGAGGACCGAATACGATGTGGTGGGATTTTACAATGATCGATGACAGAAACGGGCAATACGTTTACATATACGGCAGGGAGGCTATAGCCCTCGACGGTTTTATCACCTATGACATAAAAACAAATACGTGGCACGTCACGCTTCCCTGTGAAAAGGATGCCGGCAACCCGTCCCGGATTATGGAATCGGAAAGAAAGTTCTGGCAGGTTGTGAAAGCCGGTTTCCCGAGAAGTTATCACGTTGATATCTGATGATCCGTGGCAAAGGGAGAATTAGCCCAGCCTATTCCGCCAAAGAATATCTGTATTCCGGGAAGCGTATCCGGTATGCTGTAATCGGGAAAAGATAACTGCACGACCGACTGACGAAAGGAAGATTCGGATTATTATGACAATAACGGTAACTATCTTGGAAGTTCAGATGACTTCAACAGCGGAAAGATCTGGTTCCCTGATTCGAATTCTTCTGACTGAAAATATCGCGGGTTCATGAGGGGGTGTAATCCATGATCTGGATTGCATTGATTATACTGATTATTCTCCTGATTGCCAGCACCGGCAACAAGGGAAACCGGAACCGGCAAACAAAGCCGTACCGGATTGATCATCCGCACTATATCACAGACGACGAGAGGGAAGAGTGGTATGAGGAGTTTGATGAAGAGTGCGCCTGGGATGAAGAGGAAGGGTGGTAAATGATATGATGATTATCGTTTGCGCGATTCTCGGTGCGATTGTCTTGCCGCTTGCGCTGGTCATTAAGTTTGCCTTTGAGATGCGGGCGAATAATGAACGGATCCGTCGGGGAGAAGATCCGAAGAAGTATCACGATCTGACGGATCAGCCGGCACCGGTGGATGTGATTGTGTGGAAAAGTTTTGATTGATCAGGTATTATGATAGTAAATAAAGGCGGTGGGAGTATGTTTTCATGGCTTGAGGAGGAAATGACAGCAGAAGCCGAAGAACTGTTCAATTTGCTTTACACTAAGGATTTTGATTCCTCCGCTCTTCGTAAAGAGCTGAATACCGGCCGTTTCAGTCCGGAGGATGTAAACCGGGCAGCTATAGATTATGTCCAGACATGCATGGACTTCCGCCGCGGGGATCAATACAACGGCGAAGAACGTCGGTATGGAGAAACGGTCCTCGGATATGAGGACAGTCATGTGGTCGAAGCTTTGGAAGTATTGCTGGATTACGGCTTGGACCCGAATAAGAGATATGTCGAACTGAGTGATGACGGCAGTATACGGGACTGCTGGAATATTATGTATGAGCTGTGGACTACCGGCAACGGTTATCAAGCAGCGGATGCGTTGTATCTGCTATTGTCAAATAGCGGGGACTCCAGCCTTAAACTAGATCATTTGACCATTTTGGATGAAGTGACTGATGATGTCGAATTTGAAATTAATGAGCGCGAGGATATGGACGATTATGCCTTTGATGCTCTCATTCATTTCTGGCTGGTTTTAATTGGATTCGGTGGAAAATCTGTAAACGGCAGTTGCCCGCTCGATCCGGTCCATGGTTTTGATCTTTCCCTGCTTCGCAATCACAGGAATTATTATTACGGAGAGATCTACACAAAAGAATCAAAAGATGGCTGGCAATATTGCATTTTTGACAGGCATACGAACCGGGAAGTGGCGAGATTCTGAAAAAACAGAGAATGAATATGTAGAGATGTAAGAGGAGACATAAAAGAAAGATGTTTGAGATTTTAAAAGGACATGATTCTGGTGCAAGCTTCTGGATTCAGCCGGTAAAGGTACTTAAGGATAAATGCATTGGCAATAATGATGTCACAGAATGCCCGGAAAAAGAAATATCCCTGGATGAAGAAGACGTTCATGATTTTCTTTGCTATTTCTTCAGAAAACATTTCGATAAAACACTGGTCTATAACTGTCAGCGAAAGGAAGACTGCACTGAAAACGCTGTTATGAAACCCTATTTCGAATGGTATCTGACCCATAATTTCTATACGTACGAAACTGCAGAAAAAATGTGCCGGGACATAGAGATCTTTGCGGATAACCTTGAACGTGTCGGGCTGGATTGCATTCCAGACGGGTTTCTGAAATACTGGCTGATCAGATTCAATAATAATATTACGATAGAAAACTGGGAACAGAATATTGATGCCTTGAAACCTAATGTGATTAAGAATATTCCTGTTGTTGCCGATTACTGCAGAAAAGTTGCCGATGCAATTCGTGCAATGATGAAAAATAAACCTGACTGGCAGCTTATATCTGTCATGGGTCCATAATCGTTGACGGATGCGATTTCGGGAAGGTCCGGATTTCAGGAATGATCCACAGACGGTGGCAAAAGCGTATGAAGACCGGGCAACGGTCTTTGAAGCAATGATGCTGAAAGATGAAGACTGGTGGAGCAGCAGGCCGCATCTGCAAAAGAAAGCGGAATTCCTGCTGGAGAAAGCGGAACCGATTTTCGGAAAGATCTTCGCGGGAGAATGAGGGAAAACAGAGTGAGCAAAGAAGGGCATCTTTCTTACAAAGAATATACTGTAAAAAAACATTTTTCTCCCTTGTGCGTCAGGGGTTTATCGGTTATCCTCGGATTGAAAGGGCGGAAGCTCGTTTAACATAATATGAAAGTATATTTGCCTGTGTGACAGGTATTGAGATACAGCCATGGAAAAAAGAATATTATCGATCCATTTCTATCAACCAACGTTTGAGGATTTATGGTTTAAGCAGGCGATGGCAGCCAATCAGGAAACAGTGTGTTATACCTGCGAATCCTGCTATGCCATGCTGCTTTTGCAAGACAAGTGGGAAAAATGGTATGAATTATGGGTTAATAATCCGGATAAGAGGTTTTACAGATACATCACAACCGGGAAAAGCAGGTCATTTGTGGGGGATGTGTCCTATTTTTATGATGAACAACAGGAAATCTGGCTGGCAGCAATCTCTATCTGCGGGAAATGCCGCGGGCAGGGGTATGAAGCAGCTGCTCTGCGGCTTTTATGCGCAACTGCCAGAGAGGCGGGGATTCCGGAAAAGGATATAAAAAACTGGGATTTTGTGAAATGATCCCTGAGGGTGTGCTGATCGATCAACAAGTGAAAATACTATTTCCGTCACTCCTGATCACAATCGTCCCCAGCTCATCGGTCCGCAGCACCTTCGCCCCGATCTTTGTTCAGTGTTTTCCGGATATAGGAATACAGTTTCGCGTTGGAGCCGCCCGGCCCGCCGTCAATCACCATCGATTCGCCGTCACAAAGCACAATGGCACAATCCCCCTGGCCTACATCCAGGAAGTGCACCTCCAGATCCGCCAGCGCGATCACCGGCAGAAGCAGGAGAACCAGGACAAACGCTGTAATCCTCTTCATTGCTCCTGACAATAACCGGGGTCCATCAATCCGATTATCGGAACCGGAAAGCTTCCGGTTATTTCAGGATGACTGTAGGATGAAGAGGAGACGGAATACAGGACGGAAGCTGAAAGATACAGTGGGTTATTTTGCGTTGTCCAATATGTCGCAGATTGAAGTACAGAATTTTGATTCGAAATTTCATTTTGTGCTAAAAACTTCACGAATGAACTTAAATTTTATGCAAAAAAGTATTGAAATGAACTTAAATTTTATGCATAATGAATTCGGATAACAATCCTGAAAGGGTGATCGGATGAATCTGAAACGGAAGATTTATCAGGAACTGAAGCAATGGAAAACACTGCGTCATGCCGAAAAACTGAAAAAATGTCTCCTTGTGAAAGGAGCGCGCCAGGTCGGGAAATCATATATAATCCGTGAATTCGGTGAAAAGGAATACCGGTCATTCCTGAATATTGATTTTTTCCGCCAGCCGGGATTCAAGGCCATCTTTGACGGAGAACTTACTTCAAACGAAATACTGAAAAGAATAACAGCTTATGTTCGCGGGTTTGAACTGATTCCCGGCGAAACACTGATTTTTCTGGATGAAATTCAATGCTGCGGAAACGCGAGAACAGCGATCAAGTTTCTCGCTGAAGATCAGAGATTTGATGTTATCTCATCCGGATCTCTTCTCGGACTGACCTATGGAGAAGATGATGATGAAAACACAGAGATTCCGGATTCCGTTCCGGTTGGATATGAATCGCAGATCACTATGTATTCTCTGGATTTTGAGGAGTTTTTATGGGCCTGCGGATACGATCCTGCAGCGATTGAAACATTGCATGAATATTTTCAGACCGGCAAGACGATTCCCGCCGCGATCCACAAAAAGTACGAGGCAATATTCAGAGAGTATATCGTTGTCGGTGGAATGCCGGAAGTCGTTGCCGATTATGCTGTGAACAGTGATTTTAACCGGGTTGACAGAATACAGCGCGATATTCTGGCTGAATACAGAGATGATATATCCAAGCACGCAAAAGGGAAAGAGAAACAACTGGTCCGCATGTGCTATGACGCGATCCCAAAGCAGCTGGCAAAGGAACAAAAAAAGTTTCAGTATTCCACAGTGGAAAAAGGCAAAACCAGGCGTAAGTACGGCGGGAGTGTGCAATGGCTTGCGGATTCGGCCATGGTGCATGCCTGCTACAATATCCGGGAACCATATCTGCCCCTGATGGCCAACGCAAATGAAGACCAGTTTAAGCTGTATATCAACGATACGGGACTGCTTTGCTGTATGTACGGCTTTGAAACAAAACTGGCGGTGCTGAATGATACGATCATGGGAAATGCCCGGGGAGGGATTTACGAAAATGTCATTTCGGAGAGCCTGATCAAGCGCGGTTATCTGCTGTATTATTACAAACCGGACAGTATTCATGAACTGGAATTTCTTCTCGAAAAAGACGGCTCGGTTATACCCGTTGAAGTCAAGGCGGGAAACCGCGCAACACCGTCTCTTAACCAATACATCGAACAATATAAACCGATATGCGCCTATAAACTGACCAACACAAGGAACGGAAAAGTCGATGTGAAAGAAACACTGCCGCATTACATGGTTATGTTTCTGTAAATGAAACACAGGAGAAAAAGGCCAGGTCTTCGCGCAGCAGGCGGCATGGCACGATCTGCTTGTAAGCAATGCCGCGGAATTCCGGACGGCCTGTCAGAAGCGGATTGCGTAAAACAGCTTGTGGAAAAGTTTTGACTGATCCGGTATAATGATGGAGACAGATTAACGGAGGGTGCATATAAAAAGTCATGGAAGAGACAAAAAAAGACAACAAGAGCCGGATCCTATATCTGGAACATTATCTGACAGACCACAGCGACAGGGAGAATCCGGTCACGACAGAGGAGCTGCTGGATGCCTATGAGAAGCAAGGGCTGAAGGCACACCGCAATACGATCCGGGATGACCTGGAAGCGCTGCGGGAGGCGGGAATCCAGATCGAAACGGTACGGATTGGAAATGCCAAGGGCTACTATGTCAGCAACCGGCCGTTCGAACTCACGGAGCTTATGGTGCTGATCGACTCCGTTTCATCCTCCCAGTTTGTATCCGCCAGCCGGAGCCGGATGCTGGTCCGGAAACTGGCGGGGATGGCGATTGAAAAGGACAGGAAGGATCTGATCGCGACGGCCTTCGCGGCAAACCGGGTCAAGACCGACAACGACGTCGCCATCACGACCCTCGGCCCCATTGCCAAGGCCGTCAAGCAGAAAAAGAAAATTTCGTTCAACTACATCGAAATTCTTCCCACCATGGAAGTCGTGCTGCGACACGATGAAAAGATATACCATGTTTCTCCGTATGCGCTGATCTGGTATGCCGGAAGATATTATGCTCCGTGCTATGACGAAGAAAAAGGCAGCATCGTTCCATACCGGGTGGACCGGATGAGAAATGTGAAGATCAGCAATGACGCGGCGAACCTGAAGCTGCCCTTTGACCTGAACCAGTACTGCAGGAGTACGGTGGATATGTACGGCGGAGGCAAGGCGGAGGAAGAAGTGACGCTGATCGCGGAAAACGATATGCTGGTGCATATCATTGACCGATTCGGGGAAGACATCAAGACGGAGATCGAGGATGATGAGCATATCCGTATTACGCTGAAGGTTTCACCCAGCTACACATTCTTTTCCTGGATCTTCGAGTTTAACGGGGATATAGCGATTACGGCCCCCGCTCATGTGAAGGCGGAATATGAAGAGATGCTTCGGAAGGCAATCGGGAAACAGAAAAATTATTAATTTTTTGTGAACGCTGCACGATTTTCAGTGCAACGGGACACGGGCGCACAAAAGGCGGTGCAACGGAGAGTCGTTGCACCGGTTTTTGTGTTTACGGGGGGATTTACAAGGGGGGAAGATTGGGGTATGATCCTATCAGTTGCAGTGCAACCGATAGGAAAAAACCAAAAGGGGGCTTTCCTACCCTGGGCTGCCGCCCGTTCTCTGCTGAAAACTGTCCACTGGACAGTTTTCCGGGCGCGCCGAACCCCCCAAGCCCCCTTCGGCGGTTTGCTTTTTACGACTGATAGGAATAATGCGAGGGCTTTCCGATCGCCCTCGCGCTCCTTCGGACCGGATTGACTTTTTTTGCAGAGGTATGGATTATGAGATCAAAAGACAGAAGCGTGATGGAGCGGATGAAAGAGTATGCTGTGGAATATGCCGGAGAAAATAAGGGCAGAACGCCCAGCACGGCTGAACTCGGGAAGAAGTTCGGGATGACAAGACAGAGCGCTTTTCGCTATCTGAAGGCCATGGATGAGCTGGGCATGATCCGGTATGAAGACGGGGAGATCTACACCGACTATATTGCGAAAAAACGCGAACCGGGAATGAAATGCTTCTCATTCTCCGAAGGAATTACCGCCGGTACACCCGCGGAAACCGAAGGATATGTCGATGCCGTTTTCGATATACCGTCCATCTTTACCGACGGCAGGAAAGGAAACTATTTCATGCTGGAGGTGAAAGGGGATTCCATGCTGCACGCGGGGATCGAACCCGGGGACCTGGTGCTCTGCCGGCAGGAGGAAACCGCGAATACAGAAGACATTATCGCAGCATATATCCGCGGAGAAGGAAGCACGCTGAAGCGCCTGTGCAGAGATGACGAAGGGCCGTACCTTTGGGCCGAGAACAACGACTGGCCGGCAGAAAAACGTTTCTACGGCAGGGAGTTTGACATTCAGGGAGTGGCCATCAAGGTACTGAAAAACATCGACTACAAAGAGGCAGAGAGGGGGCGCTGAGATTGGAACACAGGTTTATCTGCGAGCGGTGCGGGCGCATCCATGTGCTGAACCGGCCGATTGTGGATGAGATCATTACGTGCAAATGCGGATTCAGGTTTTACTGCTTCGGAAACAACGGAATGAAGATTATCTTACCGGAGCAGGAACTGCTGGAGAAGGTCCGCGAGATGATAAGGCGGTTTGTTCAGGCGACCGGACGATGCCGGGACGCCCCGGCGCCGCCATCCGAAACAGAGGACATCAGACAGATCCTTCGGCGGATGGATTCAGCAGGACTGCTGGAGATCGCGCTGCAGAAAATGCAGGAAGAAGATTTCGGGGTGACCCTGTTGCACTGTAACGATATCGAAAGCATCCTGGAAATTCTGCACGAAGACAAAGACGCCGTGGTCAAGGAACTAAAGGGTTATGTAAGCGTCAAAGAGCTGAAAAGCAGGAATCACAGAAAATCCGAAACCGATTACCTTCAGCTGATGGAAAATACGCTGGCGGCGGTGCAGGAAAATGAGACTGTCTGCCGGGAAGAAATACCGCTGAAACAGTGGCAGATTGACATCATGGAAGAGAACGCGCGGCGAACGGGGTTGCTGTTCGGTGAAAGCGGATAACGGAATCAATTAATTGAATAGCCCGAAAGGGCAAAACCGTACGGTAAGTGGGCCGTACGAAGGGCTGAGTGGAGCCGGAACACATTGCGGATGCGCACTTTGGGACAGGACTGTCCAGAGAAAGGAGCGCGGCAATGTGTGCCGGCTCCTTTTTTTATCAGAGGGCTTTCCTTAGGGGGGCTTTCCGATCGTCCCCCTAAAACCCCCTTCGGGTTTTTATTGAGAGAAAAACACACCGGCTGAATGGCCGCCAGTCATGACGGCATTCTTTCAGGGCCATACGGCCGGCGTCACAGCACCGACTACTGAAAGGGTCGCTGCAATCACGAGAACGGGAGAGTTCAAAATGATCTGCAGTGTCATCCGGGCGTTTTCCTATTGCCTTCGGATCCCTTCGGTTTTGTTTTCCCCCGTTCCGACCAGACGAACGGAGGAAAACAAAAATGAAAAAAGCAAAAGAGCAGGCCAACACTTACACCTACAAATCCGTTGACGGGACGATGATCACCATCCGCGCCGGGGAAAACGGCGTGACGGAAGAAATGATCCGGATCCTGCGGGAGAGCGACAATGACATGAATCTGCAGGAACGGTATCAGGAGGAAAACGAGAGCTATTCCTACCGGAACGCGGTGGAGCATTTCGAAAAAGTTCCGAACGAAGACGAAGACCATCCGCTGGAAAGGATCGCGGACGGCCGGGCAGACATCATGGGCATCCTGTTTCCGGACCGCGCGGAGGATTCCCTGTTGCTGCAAAAGCTTGAGAAAGCGATGGAACAGCTGACGGAGGGACAGCAGGACCTGATTTACGAACTGTACGGCTTTTGCAAAAACATGGCGGACATCGCCAGGGAGCAGGACGTGACACTGACGGCGATCCAGAACCGAAGGAACAAAATTTTCCGCCGGCTGAAAAAGCTGATCGATGAGGAAGAAGGTTGATTTTCCTTGCTTCAGCCATATTGCGGAAATTAAAAAGGCACTTGGCATCACTGTTCCGCGTATTAATCAGAAAAGATCCCGGGATTAAGCAGGAAATCATATACATTTACGGTCAGAATACCGCATTCATCATAATGGGCAGGAGTGAGGTCGCCGGTAATGATGATCTTCTTAAAAGAATCGTCTATTTTCTGAAGCGGCCTCGTTTCCTGAATTCTTTTATCCTCATCGGGAATGGACCAGGCGGACTGAATGTAGTATCTGGAGGACCCCATATTACAGACAAAGTCCACCTCCAATTGTTTTCTGACCATTTTCCCGGTTGAATCTTTCTCCACAACGGGGACGATTCCGACATCGACACTGTATCCGCGCATTCGCAGTTCATTATACAGGACGTTTTCCATCATATGTGTTGGTTCATACTGGCGGAAATTTACCCTGGCATTCCGAAGGCCGGGATCTGAGAAGTAATACTTTTTAGGTGTATTGATATAAGCTTTTCCTTTGATGTCATACCTCGATGCAGCTTCCAACAGAAATGAATCCTCAAAGTATTCGAGATATTTCAGTATCGTCGCGGATGTGATCTTTGATTTCTTTACGGAGTGAAAAGTATTCTTCAGTTTCTCGGCATTTGTCAGAGACCCGACAGAGGAAGATACTGTATTCAAAAGATCTTCAAGATCCCCCTTGTTCCGTACATGATGCCGCTGGATAATATCGCGTATATAGATTTCACGGAACAGAGCAGACAGTGTTTCCGTTTTGTCCGCGGCCTTTTCCCGAAGGACGACAAGCGGGATCCCGCCGTACAGCATGTATTCGGATAAACCCATATACCGGTCGCCCTTGTAAACGGACATAAACTCCGAAAAGCTGAGGGGATACATACGTACCTCATCGCCGCGTCCGGCGAATTCCGTAATAACATCACGGGACAGGAATTTCGCATTGCTGCCTGTAACAAACAGATCCAGATTTTTCCTGCGGAGATAACCGATCAATACAGTTTCAAAAGACTCCATCATCTGCACTTCATCCAAAAGCAGGTAGTATATCTCCTGATCCCTGATCAGGGACGAAATGTAGTTCACGAATTTTCGAGGATTCACTTTTCTGTCCTGCTCCTGGATTTCAATCAGATCCTCATCGATTTTCAATAAATCCTCTGCAGAGTCAAAAGCAAACTGAATAATGTGATCTTCGGCGATACCGCAATCCAGAAGATGCCGATAAAACAACGTATTCATGAGAAATGATTTTCCGCATCTGCGGACGCCTGTGATCACTTTGATCTGGCCATTATGCTTCCGATCGATCAGTTTCTGCAGATAGTAGTCACGTTTGATTTCCATTTCATATCCTTCTCCAGAAAAGATTTTTGTCAAAGTTTACAATTTTCTTCAATAGAATAACATAGACCAGAGAGGAAAGGAAGCCCCAAAAAAGATTTTTGTCATTTTTTACAGTTTTCTGTTTTCCACAGACTTTTCATTTATCCACAGTCATATTCAACAATTCACCGGCATTTTACCGGAACGCGGTGGAACATTTCATATGGTGTTATGCTGTTGCTGAAGAATAAAATATTGAATGGTCATAAACTTATCGATTCTCCATGAGAAAACTGGTTTACCGGATGCGGGTCAGGTGGCTGAGAACGGAATCGAGCTCGACCTCGTCGCTCGCCGTCACGGTGACGTTCATGA
>OMYT01000101.1 GCA_900315315.1 uncultured Eubacteriales bacterium
AGAAGAAAGCTGATGGACCCGGCCACCATGACGGTGGTCGGGCTTAATTCATTAGGTCGTTTTACTTTGCTATATACCCCAGGATGGCGAAGAAAAAAAACCTATGGATCGATTTGTTTTGACGGGTAAAGGATGGACAGTAGTTAATCCCATATGATAAAATGTCTGCATAGTTTCGGATGAAGATATGCCGCTATTTGATATCTTTTCCTGACAGCGATACCGCAGCAGATGTCTGCCATACAAAATCAGGATTTCCGGGCGCAACAGGAGGTATAAAACCATGGCTTTGGCGGGTTTTGAAGTGGGCACAAAGAAAAGATCACAGGTCGCTCATTTGCAATAAAACGAGGTAAACGACGTGACATATTTTTCTGATGGGTGTGCTGGTTTATCTGATAACTGATTTGCTCTGGGGGATTCTGGACTCGCATCACCTCATTGGGCTTTTGTTTGCCGATACATCGATTCATTTCGCCGCTATGATAGCAGCGGTCATGTTCTGGACACAGTATGTTGTATCGTATCTTGATACCGGCAGTGCGTTTGAGCACATGCTGCAGATTGCCGGCCGCGTTTTCTTTGTCCTTGAACTGGTTTTTATCGTTGTAAATTTCTTCCGGCCCATACTTTTCCGGTTTGATGAAAACGGTGTTTATCAGGCGGGTGTAGCCCGGTATATAACGCTCGGAATTCAGATTTTAATGTTTCTGGTGACAGCGGTGTACACCTTCTTTATCGCCTTCAAATCAAAGGGCAGGGTTCGGCTTCGGCATCTGACCATCGGTTTCTTCGGTGTAGCCATGATGACGCTGATAACGATTCAGGTTTTTTTCCCGCTGCTGCCACTGTATGCGATGGGATGCATGCTGGGCACCAGCTTGCTGCACAGCTTTGTGGTTGAGGATGAAAAGGAGGAATACCGCCGGGAACTGGAGGAAGCGTCAAAAAGAGACCAGGAACAGAAAAAGGAGTTGTCGGAAAGCCGGGAAGCCATGAAAGATGCTCTGGCTGTGGCAGAGAACGCAAACAGGGCAAAAACTTCTTTCCTTTCCAACATGAGCCACGAGATCCGCACACCCATGAACGCGATTATCGGCTTGAATAACATCGCCATGAACGATCCTACAGTCAGCGATCAGATAAAGGAATACCTGACCAAAATCGGAGCTTCCGCCCAGCATTTGCTGGGGATTATCAATGACATTCTGGATATGAGCCGCATCGAATCCGAGCGGATGACCATTAAGAAGGAAGAGTTCTCTTTTGCCAAAGCGCTGGAACAGGTCAATACGATGATCAGCGATCAATGCCATGCGAAAGGAATTGTTTATGACTGCCAGACGATCGGGAAGGTAGACGATTATTATGTCGGCGATGTCATGAAGCTCAAGCAGGTGATGATCAACATCCTCGGCAATGCGGTCAAGTTCACCCCGGAAGGCGGAAGCGTACGCTTTCTGATTGAAGAAGGAAGACGTTTTGACCGGAATGCGGTTCTGAAGCTGATCATCAGCGATACCGGTATAGGGATGAGTGAGGAATTCCTTCCGCACATTTTTGAACCTTTCAGCCAGGAAGAGTCCGCGTCTACCAGCAGATACAGCTCGACCGGCCTGGGCATGCCCATCACGAAAAGCATCATAGAGCTCATGAACGGACACATCGACGTCGTCAGTGAAAAGGGAAAAGGAACCACATTTACGGTTACCGTTACGTTGGGTGAGTCTGACAGGAAGCAGCAGATTGACGAAGCCGGTCTGGTTCCGCATGAGATGAGCGTCCTTGTAATCGACGACGATCCCATCGCCCTGGAACATGCGGAGATCGTTCTCAGCCAGGTCGGTATTGGCTGCGAGACGGCGGAGTCCGGGTGGGAAGGCGTAGATAAAGTCCGTCTCCGTCACGGACGCAGGGACGACTACAACCTAGTCATTATCGACTGGAAGATGCCAGAGATGGACGGCCTCGAAACCACACGGCAAATACGGAAAATCGTGGGAAACAATACGCCGGTCATTATTCTTACCTCATTCAATTGGGATGAAATTGCTGATGAAGCCCATGAGGCGGGAGTAGATACGTTCGTGCCGAAACCTCTTTTTGCCAGTACGGTAATGGATGAGTTCGCAGAGGTGTTCCGAAGCAAGAATGAAGCGCTCGCAGAAAGAACAGCAGATCTGAAAGGCCGCAGAGTGCTGCTCGCAGAAGATGTAGCTGTGAACGCTGAGATTATGATTATGGTGCTCTCCATGCGTGAGATAGAAGCGGATCTGGCTGAAAATGGTAAAGAGGCCGTTAATCTGTTTGAAAGCCACGAGGCTGGATACTATGATGCTATTCTGATGGATATGCGTATGCCGGAAATGGATGGTCTGGAAGCGACGAGGACGATCAGAAGCCTTCAACGGGACGATGCAAAAACAATTCCTATCATTGCCCTGACAGCAAACGCTTTTGATGAGGATGTTCAGCAAAGTATGCAGGCTGGATTGAACGCCCATTTGTCGAAACCCGTGGAGCCGGAAACGTTGTTTAAGACCCTGGAAAAAATGATCATAAATGAAACCTGAGAAGTGAAGGATGGAGAACTATATCTGCAAAGACCAGGACGGTAACCTGCTGCTTTCCGTCGAACAGATGAGTGAGGCGGAGCTATCGCGGGTTGGCTCAGTGTTTTGTGCATCGAAAACTGCAGGTAAAATACGGCATACAAACAGAACTGCATCCTTTGTAGTTGTTGCAATGACTGCACGGATCCTCCCAACCGACATTTCCTCCGCTGACTGCGTCCAGCTGTTCCTGGGACATTTCATACCCGATTTCCTTTGCCAGGGCAAGGAGTTCTTCCGGGGACTGCGCTGCTTCGACCTTTTTCTTCTGCTCGTCGGTGAGGGTGCTGAGGATGTTTCCGGGAATGTTCATGGGCGTTCCTCCTTCTTTTTGACCTGCCTTGATTCTGTATTGATTCCCTGGTTAGCAGTGGAATTGACAAGGATCTTCAAAAGGATGGCAATCCCAGCAGTAATCTCCGCCTGCGACGCTTTCCAGTTGGTCCTGTGACAGTTCATACCCAGCTTCCTTTGCAAGGGCAAGGAGTTCTTCCGGGGATTGCGCTGCTTCGATTTTATTCTTCTGCTCGTCGGTAAGGGTGTTGAGGATATTCTCGGGAATGCAGGAACGGGATGCTCCTGCATGGCTATTTCTGTAATTGTTTTATTTCCCCCAGACAATCAGCCGGTCTTCCGGCTTCACGTACATGCCATCGCCTTCGGTAACACCGTAGGTCTCAGCATACTCGGGCATCATCTGGCAGATAACGTTGACCCGCAGGTAGTTCGGGGCGTGGGTGTCCATCGTCAGCATCATCGGCGCCACGCTGATGTTCAGCACCTGCAGATACTGAGATGCATACATCGAGAAGAACTCCTTCAGGTTCATGCCTTCCTGGGAAGCGGCCAGGGATAAAGCGACCCGCATACCGGTCAGGTCCGCTCCGTTCTCCACCCTCATCCGGTTTCCATCAGTCGGGACGCCCGGAAGGACGGTAATGCCGTTGAAATACTCCTCGATTTTGTCCACCCGGGCCATGAAATTCTCCACATCATTCTCCAGCAGGATCGGTTCCGGTTCCCCGTAGGCGTTGAGCTGGCTGCCCATGAAGTCAAATCCGTGACCCAGCTCATGGCCGATGACTGTGCCGATTCCGCCCAGAATCTGCATTTCCGAGATACCGTCAAACCAGTTTACGGGACTGATAAAGTTCGGCAGGATATTGATGGAGTTGGAGGCCGGATCATAGAAGCAGTTGACCATGGACGGCGAGGAAATCCGCCAGAACAGGTCGGGAGTGGCCGGCTGGCCGATCATCCGGTTCTCCAGTTCGTTCCTGTATGCCCGGATTGCCAGGTAGTTCCCCAGCAGGGTGCCGCCCTCTTCCGCAGTTTTCAGCTGCAGGCCGGAGAAGTCCAGATATCCGTTCTTCGGTCTGAGAATGTTCAGCTGCATGTTGTCGACCTTTTCAAGGGCCGCTGCCCGGGTGGCCTCGCTGACCCATTCCGTTTCATTGAACAGCTCCCGGTATTCTCCCAGCAGGCCGTTGGTCACTTCCACCAGCTTATCCCGAATGCTGCTGCCCAGAATATTTTCAGCATACAGCTGCCCCAGCAGCGCGCTGAAGGTTGGCGCGCGGTCGCAGGCATTCCAGGCGTTTCCTTCCGCGATCACCGGAACCTGGGCATACGTATTGAAGAATTCCTGGCTGACATAGTTCGCACACTCCATCATCACTTTATAGGCGGTGAGCGTTTTCAGCGTTTCCAGGTTTTCCTCCGTCCAAAGCCCGTCCAGCGCGGTCAGCCATTCGCGGGTCGCGACATAGAAAGCGGGGGAAGCATCCTTGCCGAATTTTTTCAGCGTTGCCATCAGGGGGAAGGCGGAGCAGATTGTTTCCGCTTCTTCCGAAGAGATGATCTGAGCGCTCTTCGCCGCAGAACCGTATTCCATGGTGGTGATGGATTCTGTACGGGGATAGAAGCCGGCATAGGCAAACTCCGTATTGAACAGGTTGAGAGCCTGCGCGGCAGTTTCCTCTGCGGGAACCCCGATCAGCAGCAGCACAGGCATTGCTTTCATAGCCCTGTTCAGCTGGGACAGCTTCGCGCCGAATTCATCCACTGTCCCCAACGGAGCATTATAAGCTTCAATGCCCAGCATAGGATCATCAGACAGAGCCAGGGCCGGCATAACAAAAGCGATATTGCTGCCCCGCAGGCTCTCCGGCGCAATGGACAGGAACAGATATGGAGAGAAGGGGAAATCGTCCGCCAGAAGCACTTCGTTCAGCTCCGCAATGGATTCGGCTGCCTGAATCCGCGCGATGTAGGCCATGGCTTCGTCGAGACCCTGCGCCTTCAGGGTTTCATCATCTGCGGCCTGCTGCCAGAAAATTCGCAGCTGGTCCATCCCGGGAGCGGTGAAGGATTCGTCATGAATCAACTCCATAACCGTGGGCTGGAGCTGCGCGGACATGGCCATCGGAACATAGAACATATCCTCCTGATGGGCCGCCAGGCTGTCATAGTTCACACTCAGGTACAGGTCATCACGCGGGGACGGCGCTTCAGCCGGCAGATTGCCGCCGACATTGCTGTTGATCCAGGGGGAGCCAAAGAGTTCCGTCTCCTCCGCGCTCTGCGTTTCCGCGGCGGAAAGGCCGGTTCCCAGCGCCAGGATCAGCGCCGTCAGAAGGGCAAGCCATGGGGACATATGGCGTTTCATAGTGTATCCTCCCATAAAAAGACAACAGTTCTATCTGTTTGTTGTGTTTCTGTCTCGTAATACATCAGTTCAGGATTGCATGTTCATGCAGATCGCTCCCTTCGGTTCGTTCGCAGTATTTCTCTGCCGGTATTATATCTCAGATCAGGAACCGGTACAACAATGAATTGGAACACGTGGGGACGGTCCTCAATGGCATTTAGTTAAGTCTGAAAATGCGATGGAAAAGCCAGGAAAGCTGAAAAAGAGACCACAATTTAGTTCATCACAAGTAGAA
>OMYT01000034.1 GCA_900315315.1 uncultured Eubacteriales bacterium
ATATCTGGGAGCGAGCGGCGTGTCACCTGCTGCCCATTCCGCATATTCAACTGACGGATGTTTATGCACCAAACTCACCCGCCATAATCTTCAGCAGCGGATCGTCGCCTTCCTCGTCCCGGTCAGCTGCAAGCTCCCTCAGGATCTTTATCAGGGTCTGCGCTGTATTGTTGGCGGCAGTCGTTGTCTTGTTGTACTCCCCGATAGCCGGATGCGTATACACGTTCTCGCGGCCTTTGACGTACTCTTTTGTTACCAGAGTGCCGTCCGCCTCGATGACCTTTTCCAGTTCGTTCAGGATGTTGATCTGGACCAGGTACCGCTTGAACGTAGTCACGAACATGAAGTTCCCCTGAGCGCCGTAGTGCTCTGCTATCTCCAGTATCTTACCGGCTTGTGCTTCCAGTGAAGCTGTTCCTTGTGTCTTTCCCATGCTTAACCTCCTTCAAATGGCAGTGTCTTGGGTGTCCAAAAATTTTTGGGTGTCGATTCTGTGTAAAAAGAGGAGCGGCCGTACATCGCGCCCCGCCCCGCCCGCGTGCCCTCGCACCCAGGGGGTACTGCGGTTCACCCCGTGGCCTCCGCCGCCCGCTGTTCCTGTTCCGCTGCGATCGCCAACAGTTCGTCGCGTGGAATGTATCCGCTCTCTGCAAGCTCGTGGTGCATCGTGCAGAGTGATATGAGGTTGGACGGGTCAAGGCCCCGGTCAGGATCCTCCTCCAGTGGAATGATATGATGGACTGATATGTTAGTCCATGTCAGTTGTTGGTTCGTCAAATACAGCTGACGAAAGCAAACCTGACAAAGATTATTATCTCTGTCTCTGATCTGTCTGCTCAGCTTTGTCCATGCCTGCTTGCGTCTGAACGCTGCAGCTTCCGTGTCTGACTGTGTGCGGATCCTCCGTGGACGCCGGCCGCAGTCGTATCGGGCGTCGTGGATGCGGCCGCAATGATTGCATGACTTCAGCATAGTGTCCACTCCTTTGGTTACTTTTGGGCATAGAAAAAGCGCCAGCATTTTCATGACTGACGCTAATTCCGATAGGAGGTTTATCCTTAATACCCGATCTTAGCATAGCACGGATTGGGCATAGGCACAAGAGTGTCATCAGTTACATTTTGTGCACCTGAGTTACATTTCGTGCACTTTTGTACACCTCTTTTTAAATGTACTGGTATAATTTCTGCAGGGCAAAGCCGTGGACCTTCTGCACGTAGCGCTTGGTATACTTGATAGTGTCAGCTATCTCATCGAAGTCCCTGATTCCGTAGCCGTCCTTCAGTTGGATGTATCGAAGTGATATTACATCTCGTTCCACGCTGTCCAGTTCCTCCAGTGCTGAAGTAATCTCGAAGTATATATCAAACAACTGCTTCTTTGCCCTGATGACTTTCGACAGAACATTATCCCTCGATACCATCAGGTTACTGAGATCCGCGATGTTCCCGCTGGCAGCAGGCATTCCGTCGTAGGTGATGGCGCCGGCTGATTCCTGGATGGAAACCAGTTCAGCGTACTCCCCTTCCAGTCGCTGCAGGTTCAGTTTGGCTCTGCGGTACCTCCACAGCCATTCCTTGACTTCGGTGTTCGCCTGCTTCTGGGCTTCTGATTCATTTATCGTGATCGTTGCCATCGGTCTTCACCGCCTTCTCGATGATCTTGTCTTCTTCACGCTTGTAATGGTTATACTGGCGTTTCGACAGGATCAGGTATGTGGTCGGCTGTTCCAGTGCTGCGATCACAGAGGCAAGCACGCCAACACGCTCCTTTGGGATCTCATGAACCTGCGTCAGAAGCATGTATGCCTCCAGATCCGGAACGATCACCATGTTGGCCTTGTCCATGTCCAGCTGGTGGCGGATCATCGCCGCGTCAAACAGGCTCATCGCTGTTCACCGTCGTGCGGTCCACCATCAGGCGGTCGAAAACCTCGTAGTCTTCTGCCTGTGCGGTCTCGCAGTAGATCCTGTCAATGTTGTATTCCGCTTCCGGTATCTGGTGCAAGTTGACGTCCGCTTCCTTGTTTGCCAGTTCGGTTATCTCTTTCAAAAACTCGTCATAGTTCGGCGAATCCAGACGGACCACAAGCCTGCCGGCTTCCTCGGTGCCGTACCTGCGGAAGATGTTGTCACGCACTTCCACGAAGGCAGCTGCATCATCCCGGATCGCCAGCTTGGTCTTTGCGACAGCCAGACCTTCTTTCCCGGTCAGACCGGACAGCCTGGTCAGCGCCTCATACAATCTGCTGATATCTCCGTTTTTCAGTTTCATGATTCCATACCTCCTAAAGTAAGAACGGCAGTTTTTATCCGGAACTGCCAAACCGGGAACATAAGGAGAAAAAATGAAAGATGAAAAGTATGTGTTAAGGTTCCAGAATAGCGGGAACAGGATTTGAACCTGTGACCTTCGGGGTATGAACCCAACGAGCTACCGGACTGCTCTATCCCGCGATGATGTGCGGGACGGCCTTATGGGGAACCGCCCCGCGCCCCTGGTAGTCAGGGAGAAAGGAGCCATCATATGAAAAAAACATACCTCAGCAACTTCATTGTAGCACATGTCCGTTTTATTGTACAGTGATTTCTTCCCAATAATGCGGGATAGTCAGGTGCATGGTGCAGTTAGTCTTATCGAATACGCACCCCGTGCAGTCTCCGTCTTTGTTCCGGCAGTATTTCCGCAGCGTGTTGTAGGCGTCAACTGCTTCCTCATCGCTGATCTCCGTGCTTACGATCTCGATCATCTCTCTTCCACCCCCTCCCGTCACAGCGTGGATTGTCGTCCGGCTCGACTCGATAGCCATTGAAGTCGCAGATCCCGTCATCAAAATTAATGCAGTTCCCGCAGCGTTTCTTGTATTCGTCGGTCAAGTGAATCGCCTCCCTCCGTTGCAGTCGTCCGGCGGTTTCGGTTTTCCTTTGTTGTTTGCAGCAGCATTCAGGACCTGGATCCGAACCTTGTCCCATTCACGGTACAGGTCTGCCATGGTACTTTCTTTGGTTTCCAGGTACTTTTCGTCCGGTTCAGCGTTCTCAGCTTCCGGGAACAGGTGCCTCCAGACTCCCTTGACCGTGTTGTAATGCACCCCTGTCCGCCTTGCAACGTCCGCCAGAGACATCCCGGACCGCAGGAGCTCCTCCACTTCCTGCTTTTTCATTTCTGAGGCTTTCATTTAGTCGTCTCCCTTCCAGGCATCGTACAGGAGGACGAAGAAACAGATTCCAGCGATGACGCCCAAAATCTTAATCTCCCACATCGTTTTCCTCCTCAATCTGTTCCTTCAGTGCGTCCACTGCGATTCGGATCGCATCCGCAAGGTCGCCCTTGATATCTTTGGTGAGTGATTCCAGCATGTAGACTGCTTCCTGTTTGGTCATTTTTTATCGCCTCCGAAGCTGATGATCTCTGTTTTCGGGTGACCGCAGTATATGCACTCGTTGTCGAACCTGTAGAACTGTTCGCCCTTGTCTTCGAAGACTAAAGTGGACTGCTCTTTGGTCTTGTCGTATTTGTGGAGTCCGAAGATGCATCTGATTTTTCTCATTCTTCCCGCCTTTCTGCCGAAGCGCAGAAATAATCTCCATCAAGATATTCGCTCTCGTCAGGAAACCAGACATCGCAATATTTGCATTCACCACCAGTTGTCATGTGAGCAAATTTGCATTCTTTGCAGTGAATGATATCTGACGCTGTGGATGAGATAAAATATTCCTTCAGATATTGCGACATTACTTTCGGATTATATGTGCCATACCCTACATATGTTTCGCCGTTTTCGATGTATTTGATGGAATAATACGGTTTTCCCTTATATTCCTTATATGTACATAGTTCTGGGTCTGGATATTCCACAACCAATTCGACAAATGTTCTTGCGGATTTTGGATGTATCTCTGCCTGTGCATATTTACACAGAAGTGCATTATCCACGATGGACAAGCATCGTTTGTGGCAGTATTCCTTGATCTGTTCAAGTGTTGGCTCAGGCTGTATGGATGGCAGTGATTTCAATCGCTTTTCTAAGCCTTTAAATGACCCGCAAATCAAACCGTCATACCAATCCTTTGCTGCATCAATCGCCGCCTGTCTGCTTATCGGGTCATTTGTGTCGGGGACATCTTTCTCCCTCCGCTCTTTCAGTTCTTTCAACCATCCAGCAAGCTGTCTGTGTTTGGCGGCACATACAACGCACTCATCAGCATATTTATCCTGCTCCTGCAAACGTGCTTCATTTCCTTCATCGTATTTTAATTCTGCTATCTCTTCACAATGTTTAATCGCTTCTTCCAGTGTCATCACTCGTCCTCCGTCCAATCAATAGCCTGACCACATTTCTGACAATACAACCTTGTTGGATGCATGTTCCCTATCCCAGATAACTGTCTGCCGCAAACAGCACACCTTTTTGTCGAAGTTGTTATCCTGACTTTCTTCGGTATCTGTTTTTCCAGTGCTTCAAGAGCCATCTTTATACTCTCCACAATCACCGTGAAATCTATTATTCCAGGGTCATCATAAATCTGTAGCAATTTTTCAAGGTTCATTCTGGCTTCTTCATTCGTCATCTGTTTCTCTCCCATTCCACGGGCAGTCATTACATGCCCAGACATATTCCTGAGTCTCTTCGTCCCAGTAGTAATCGTCACCATATCCGGTACATTCATAGCAGCGGTCGTTGTCTTCATCTGGAATACTCATCATTCACTCTCCTGTTCCTCCACTCTCATCACATACTGCTTACCTTCATATTCAAAACGGCACTCCTTCTTGTTCAGAAGCAGAAAACCTATAACGGAATCTATGGCTTCTTTTGTGACTTCGCTCTTGTCTTTCCACTCACCATGCTTTTTAAACGTTCCTGCGTAGATTCCAAACACGCCCAAGCCTACATGATAATCACTCATCCTTCACCCTCCTGCTCCTCTGGCTTGTTCTGCTCATACACGCTCTTCAGGCTCTCAAGCATCTTACAGAGAACAATGTACTTCGCTTTGGTCTCAATAAGCTCGTCATACAATCTGCGCTTGATTTTCACATACTCACTCATCACTCGCCCTCCGCACCATTGAATGTCGCAACCTTGAGCAACGCCAAAATCCATTCCGCAGTTGCCCTCAACGTTTCATCTGGTTCTTGCCCCGCAGATCTGGCATAATCCCTAATCTCAAAAAGGATATGCGTTAAAAACTCCTGCTTACGCTCCTCTTCTGTTGGTTCTCTTAATTCTTCCATCCTTCGTCCTCCGCTTTCTCCCTGCACTTCCAGATTTCGTAGTATCCCTTTTTTCCTGACTTATACAGTTCATGAATTTTAAAAAACTCATCCATCATGTCAATGCAGTATGTTTCATCATCATCGCAGTCCTCATACTCCTTGTTCCATTTAGGACAATCTGGACAGATAAATCTCTGACATACTTCCCGGCATCCATCCTGAAAATCCTGATCGGACATTCCATCATCAGGATCTACATAGTCCCATATGGCAGATGCTACCCGACCACAGGACAGATGATTATGCCATTCAAATATCGTCCCTTCCCAGATGTTCTTTGACCATTCGTACTGTTCGCCTTTTTCGATGGTCTGCCCACAGTAGTCGCAGGTGTGCGATTTTCTGGCTGTTCTGATTTTTCTGTCAAGCTGTTCGCTCATTCGTTCACCTCACAGTTTTCCAGTCCGTGCATAGTCTGCTCGCATCTTTTCCAGATCGGCGCTGCTTACACTGTAACCACGGTTTATAGCAGGCTGATATTCGCCTTTTGCGATTCCGAAAGGCATTTCGACTTTTTTATCGAATACCCACAGATGATACACATCACATACATCCACAAGATTCTTGCGTTTCGGGTATACTTCTATAGCGAATCTGTTTTCTCCAAAAAGCGTATCCTTGATTTCCTGTTTTTCTGCCCATGTGAATCCGCCAGTGCCGTCACATGTGCCTGTCCCTCTGCTGATGGTTACATGCTCTATATTGCCGAATTGCGTCCGTATAAGCCTTGAACATACACAGATGTTGTTGTCATTATCTATCCAACATCTGTCCATATCCCCGTGCCATCCCGCACGGTTGCCACCTGTGTATAAGCCGAATTTGTCCTTCAGCAGTTTCGGCGGGACTCCTTTTATGAAATTCATCCACTCACCTCCCCCAGATAATCCAGTTCATAATCACGCATCTCCTGATCCGACAGCTGGCGGTCGTAAATCAGTATGTCGTGGTATCGTCCGGTCATGTCGTCCTGTCGTTCGATAAAGCCGTTCATTGGCTGACAGAAGGGCGAAAAGCCTCTGAGTCTCATTCCGTATTTGTGCATTTGTGCATTTGTGCATTTGTGCATGTGGTCACCTCTTCCTGTTCTTCTTCCTATAAGTTCTACGCGGGCCTTCTCCGTGCATTCGCAACCAGTTGTTTGATGGCAGTTTTCCATGTGTTATAAAATACAGCAATTCTGTACTCAGTCGGTTTGCTGTAAATTCAAATTCCTGTGGAGCCATTGTAATTGGATTCGGATCCCATGGATCTTCTAAGTAAGAATCATCAGAAATAATACTAAAATTCCTTACATCTCCTAATTTTATTTTCGTTCCATCTGGTTCCAGAACATAAATCTCAGAAAGTTTTTGTGATTCTTTTGGTGGCATTTGTTCACCCCTTTAAGTTGCGCTCACTTACTGTTAAGTTGCAGTTAAGTTTCCGGAATCACCTGATTCTCAAACTTCTTGTAAGCATCCAGATACCATTCTTTTTTATCGCCATTGTAAGTCAATTCGTAGTACATGCCATCAGGGAGCGTACTGGAAATCAGGTATTTCCAATTCTGCAAGACCTTGCATTTCCAGACTATATATGCTCCAAACTCAACAGTTGGATCTGACCAATCAAGATGCTCAGAAATGTAGTTCAATACTATGTTTATCGCTTTGTTATCCAAATTTATTCCTCCTCCTCATATTCCTGACACTGTGGCAAGAATCCTGCCGCTGTTAGTTCTCTGTCGCTGACTGTTATTGTGTTCAGTTTGCATGTATCATCATCGTCATGATTTTTACACGACTCGCAGTAGCAATAAATCATCCCATCACCTCACATCACGATATTATTATTGCTTCATATTCATCTTCCGTTTCGGGAAAGTATTCAACCTTACTTACCTTCACCTGATACAGTCCGATGCGGATGTAAACTTCCGGATTCCAAAGTCCGTCTGACATTTCTACGTCTTCAAGCTGTTCCATGAATGTTCCAATATCCATCCCATCACCTCAAATACAATAAAACCTGCCAGTTCTGGCTTTAAGCTGTTCCTCTGTCTCTCCCTGTGCGTTCAGACCGCATTTCGGACAGATTGCATTGGGCAGTACATTATCGTAATAATTCGCATCAGAATAGCCCCATGCTTCATACTCATATCCACACTTGTCGCACTGAAAAACTGCCTTGAAATCATTCCTGTATCTGTATGTTATGTTCTTAATTGTCATATCGTTTTACTCCTTTTATCTGTCTTACTCCGTAACTCCTCTGTATCCACTGACCTCGCACATCAGCTCATAAGCGTGTAAAATGTTCTTCAACGCCCGCAGACTATCCCATTCGGTGTCTTTCCGGATGGCCTCGAAAAGATTGCAGTCAATGAATTCCGCCACGCTGTAAGCCATCCCCGGATCAAGAATGCAAAGCGGGATGCTTTCGTCGTCCATGATGATCTCTTCGGGTTCTTCTACAAACTCTTCTGCAACCTCAGCTTCCGTCTCTTCAACAGCAGGCTCTTCCACCTTTTCCTGTTTTTTAGCATACCGTAATGCCCTCCCGTCTACTTTCTCGCCGTGATCCGCAAGCCACTGAGCCATCTCGGTTCTCGTGCATTCGTTCAGATCCGCCAGTACATCAATCTGTGCCTTCTGGTTCCTCGCTGTCCTGTAGCTGATTAAGATCTCATTGTCGCCCATGTTCATTTATCATACCTCCATACATTGTTCACTTTACGCCATATCCTCTGGTTACTGCTTCCCCTGTACAGTGCCGGAGGAAGGTCCTTATTGTACTTGCCGTCCACGATGACATCCAGATATTCCAGTACAGGATCATTAATGATATCCTGGAACAGATACCCCGTATACATCCAGATGCTCTTTCCTGTCTCTGCCTTCAGATGCTGGCATATCAGCCGTATTTCGCCCCTATTTGCCGGGAACATCGGGTCACCGCCCGACAGTGTCAGACCGTCAATGTGGGGCTTCTGGAGGCATTTTAGAAGGTCTGACAGCGTGTTCGTCGTCATTGTTTTGCCATACTTCGGATCCTGCAGGTCCGGATTCTGGCAGCCATCACAGTGATGGTTGCATCCGGTCACCCATAAGACCGTCCGGCAGCCTTCGCCGTTGACGAAGCTGGACTTTGTGATTTCTGCGTATCTCATGATTCGTCCTCCAGTTCACACAAGAACGCGCAGTTCGTACAAATATGCCATAAGTGCGGAAGCCCGCTCTCTTCATCAACCGATTTCGGGTCATCCAGATAAGCCATCAAATGGCGGAACAGGGCTTCGCGGTATCTTTGTGGCTCGACCTGCTTCCAGTTGTCAGGACCGCCGACAGGGTATTTCTCGCATCCATACCGCCGTACTTCTGCGATGTCCCAGATGATTCTGCGTGGCACCAGACTCAACCTCGGCTTCCCTGCGTCCTTCTTTGCCTCCTGATTATTCATTATTCACGTCCTCCGTCTCCAGCCATTCAAGCCAGGATTCCAGTGTTCCGCCCTGATCGGCGAACAATTTGGCAAGCTCCCTGTCTGACATGTTCCGCACCCGGTCGGCCTTCGTGATTGGTTCCCAGTGCGGATGATCCGGATTGTCTGAACACGGAACAAGCCCGCCCCAGCATTTTTCCAGGAACTCCTTGCTGGCTCCCAGGTGGCAGTTATCACAGGTTTTCGTCATTTACGATCGTCCTCCTCTCTGGTAATCTGGGCGATATACTCTTTCAGTGTGTCGTTGTGTGGTTTCTGGGGCTCCATCCTGTCAGCGATCCGCTCAAGGGCTCTGGCGATGCGTTTGTAGGTCTCTAACAGTTCACGGTCGTATACTGTCATTCGCTTACCTCCCTCCGGATCCGTACGGTGTCAGGTCACACCATGCGTGTACTGTGATGTTTTCTACGGGAGTATAATTCAGGTTCTCGTCGTGGAAATACCATCCATCTCCCTCATACCATTCTGCCAGTACAAAAGCATGGTCATATGTCACGTTGCTAAATCCTCCGGAAACGGTGACAACTGTTATGTCGCCTTCCTTTGGCATTTTCTCTTCCGGCGTGTACCATGTTACAAATACCTGTCGCTCAATCATTCGCTTCCACCTCCAACCCGAACCTTCTCATAAGGCCGACGATCTCTTCCACACTCTTCCTGCCCATGTTCCGGATCTTGATCAGGTCAGTAGCAGTCTTGCCTTCCAGATCTCCCACTGTCTTGTATCCTGCACGGCTGAGACAGGTAAATGCTCTTGTGCTGAGTCCGACTTCCCCGATGTGTGCGCCAAGATCCTTGTTCTCTATCGCCCACTCTCTGGCTTCCTTCTGTGCGATCAGCTCCTCGATCAGCCTCCCGCAGATCTGCTGTGGTGCGTCAAAGTCGATCTGGCAGTACACATGGATCCGGTCATCCATCTTGACGGAAGAGATCTTAATGTACTTGCCCTTGTCGTGGTAGTCCGGAACCATATAACCGGAAAGTCCGTGCTTAACCCTTGCTTCCCGCATGATATCGTACCAGGTATCTATCCAGATCCTGTCCGCTTCTTCTTTTGCGTAGCTCTGGAGGTACTTCCAATTGTAATCGCCCAGGAACTCAAACTTTTCGATTCTCTTGTCGATTGCTTCCCGGATATCGTTCCGGATGTTCTCCCGGTAAGATCTCCGTTTTCCGGCTGTTGATAATGGGATCTCGTCAATCTGCTGTATCATTCGCTTCCTGTCTCCTTTCAAAAATATCCATACATTCCTCGCAGTTCCCGCCGCTCCACAGTATGGGACAAAGTACATACCCATCTGCGAAGCGTGTTACGACTGCTTCAAAACAGTCTTCCAGGCGAGCGTCGCCGTGGTCGATGTTGTCTGCTGTTTCTATCCTCATTGTATCCAATACTCCTGTGGTACTTCGTCCAGCATCTTGTCCAGTTTCCTTACTTCGCTGTCATATTTGTACTGGAAGTGCATTGATGAAGATTCCGCCTTTTCGTACTGTTCTTCGATTGCCTTGAACAACTTCAGCACCTGCATGTTCTTTTCCCGCAGGATATCAAGTGACGCTTCCAGACAGTCATAACGGTACCTGACCGAAACATATTGCGAGTATACCTTCAGGCACGCTCCGACAGCTTCCAAAAGCTCCTTCTTTGTCAGCCTGCAGATTCTCTTTTCCGCTTCATCCTCTGCGTATTTGTACTCGTATGGCAGAAGTCCGAAGTAATCCTGCTCGTAGCTGTCCCATCCGCCATAACCGCCCATGTAATCGGCTCCTGCAGCAGGGAACAGGTCATCAAAACAGTCTGGGACATACTCGTTGTTAAGGTCTTCCTGGAACATTTCCATTTCTGCTGCCAGATCCGAAAATGCCATCTTGAATTCGTAGGCTTCGTCCTCGTCGCCATCCAGTGCGTTCACAAGATTGTCTTCGTCATCCGCAAACCACTGGACGTCTGTGACGGTCTCTTCCATCTCGTACAGTTCCTCACAGAGAAAAGCATAATTCATATTCACGGCAATCGGCTTTTTGTACCGAAGCTGTTTCGCTTTGTATTGCTTCTTTTCTTCCGATGTCATATCATGCAAACCTCGCCCCGCTGGCACACTTCACGGCCTTGATCCCTGGCATGGTGACTGTCCTGCTTCCAGTGCGTGTCTTCTTTGGCGGTTCCTGTTTCTGATTCTGTTTCGGCCGTCCGACTTTTGCAGGCGGGAAGCCGTACTCTTTCCGGATGCGGGCAAGGGTGGATTTGCTCATTCTCAGCTCGAAGCATATCTGCTCGTTTGTGAGATTCTGCTTCAGAAGCTGGACGGCCTTCCGGCGTTTCTCTTCACTGATTCGGCTCATTATCTCCCGCCCTTCTCTTTCCACATCTCCAGAAGCTTTCCTAGCATCTCATACCCTTCATGCCCCCACACCTGGGATTCCCGGTATGTGTAATCACCTGTATGCTCAAGTACACCGTCTATGTATTCATAGTCACCCAGTTCGATAGTCGCCAATGTCTGCCGGCCGTTCTCGTCCCTTCCGAACACATTCAATCTGGGGCTTGAAAACCGGTATCCGATCTCCACATACCGGTTCTTCCGTTTGTCTATTCCGGTCTTCCCGTCATGGAAGATGATCGTGATCATGTCGTCTTTGCCGAACTGGGCTTTCAAGCTGTTATTCATGCCCTTCCAGATACCTTCATAGATATCCTGGATCTTTATATGCTGCAGGCCCCATTCCTCGGCAATCTGTTTGCCAATATCACGCAGTGCCTGGACTGCTGTTTTTCTGTTCATTGCTTTCTCCTTTCTTCGGTCTCCACCACAGGCAGCACCTGCAGGTGTCTTTGCTGACCACGCATACGCCCTTCACCAATTTCACATGCCGGCAGGACGGCTTTACAAATACCGCATACTGCCCGACGGATTCCGCATGGACGCAACTCTTATACTTTTCCATCTGGTCCCCACCTCTCGATCGCTGTCCGGATTCCAGACAGGAAATCATAGGTTGCGATCTTGTCGTACTGGTTGTCATACTCACAGATCACATACCCATCATGGTCGATGATCTTACCGTCTTCCGCTTTGAAGTCCAACGCCCTCAGCATTTCCTTCCAGAGAGATTCATCCACCAGATCTACTTCCGTGTAGATGTCCTCCGGGTCTGGATGCGCGTAAACTTTTCCGACATGCTCGCCATTGATATTACTGGTGTCCATATTCAGCTTCAGGTCAGTCTTCAGCTCCTCAATCAGATCCGCCCAATAAGCCCATCCGTGGTCAAGATAGGCCACTAGCTTTTCAAAGGCCTCAATCGCTTTCTGGCAGCGTTTCTGCCCGAAGCCGAAAGTATCATGCAGGATGGCAATAAAGGCGACCTCCGTCATCTGGCTCATGGTCTTTTTCATCTGCTCGGTCACTCTGTCCATCTCCGTCGCCGTCATGTGGGTGTTGATCTGCGTGGCGCCCCTTAACCGGATCTCTCGTTCCAGTCCCTCGATGCCCTCGGCCTTCACGATCTTGTAGGCGATCGCAAGGCCCTCGTTCCGCATTCGCAGGATCTCATTCTCTCGTCTGCCCATCTCTCCTCCTCAACGTAAACTCCTTACCCCGTCTGGACCCTTCCCGTGGTTTGAACTTGCCAAGCCGGATGCAATCGTACGGATGGCATAACCTGGAATGTCCGGTCATAAGGCCGTATTCACAAGTGCGGTTTTTGATGTACTCACCCGTCGTTAAATATTCGCAGTGGCGGCAGACCTCGCGTTTGTGCTGATTGATCTCGGCTTCTGTTAACATGGACCATGGCTTATTGATCATTTTTCAGCCTCCCACTGGATCTTGTTGTCCCATGGGCTTCCTTTGCACTTACCATGCCAGAAGTATGCCGTCTGCCGTTTCGTTACGCTGAACCCAATGTCGCTCAGATCTGAATCACTTTTAATCTTTTTTCCGCATTTCTGGCAGATAACCGAATACTCTCCCGGCACGCGTCCCTGGGGCAGCCGGTCACAGTGTCCGTACTTTTTTATCATCGCCAGTTTTTCTTTATTAAGGTCCATGCTCATGCTTCTCCTTTCTGTATGCTTCTGATCCTTGCCTTCAGGCTGTCCAGCATATACTGCTGTGCCTCGTCTTTCCGGCCCAGGGCCTTTATAACATCCGCGTCCCTCGTCCCCTGGGATACGAGGTGGTGAATGATCACTGTCTCTTTCTGCCCCTGCCGGTGCAGCCGTGCATTTGCCTGTACATACTGCTCATAGTTCCACGTAAGGCCGAACCAGATGACATGGCTTCCGCCGGCCTGCAGGTTCAGGCCGTATGATGCGGACGCCGGATGTGCCAGGAGGACGTCGATCTCTCCGCAGTTCCATGCCTCGATCGCGTCAGGACCGTCAAGTGTACACGCTACGATCCTGGGCGTGTCGTGCATCCTCTTAAGGATCCTGTCCATGTCATGCTGGAACTGATAAAACACCAGGGCGCTCTTTCCTCGTTCTTTCAGCCCCTCGATCAGTTCTGACAGTGCGTCCAGCTTGCAGTCGTGGATATGGTGGACAGTCCTGTTCTCATCGTAGACGGCACCATTCGACAGCTGCAGCAATTTCGTAGACAGCGCCGCTGCGCTCATCGCTGTTACCATCTCCTCGTCTTCCGGAAGCTCCAGCACCATCTGTCTCTCCATCTCCCGGTAAGCTTTTTCCGCTTTCGGGTCCAGTACGACAGGAATGGTGTCATACACCATATCCGGAAGAGTAAGATAATCCTCGGCCTTCATACTGATACAGATATCCGATATCTTTTTCAGGATCGTTTCCTCAGATCCTTTCTTTGGCCGGTATGAGAAGATCTGCCCGTAGGATCCGCGGAGGTCCGGTTCAAAATAAATATCCCGGAACCAGGTGTACCTTTTCTGCAGCCGTTCCCCTCCGTCCAACAGGAAGATCTGGCTCCAGATATCCATCAGGCCGTTCGGTGTGGGAGTCCCGGTCAGGAGGACCATTCTCCGGATGTGGCCGTTCTCTGCTGCCAGTGCCTTGAACCGCTTCGCCGTATGGCTCTTGAAGCTTGACGCTTCGTCCACGATTACCATGTCGAACGGCCAGTCATTCCGGTACAGATCCTTTAGCCATACCACGTTCTCACGGTTCACCACGTAAACGTCGGCGGTTCTTTCCAATGCCTCTTTCCTTTGCTTTTCTGTGCCCAGTACCGTGCTGATCCGGAGGTCCCGCAGGTGGTCCCATTTCCCGGCTTCCGTTCCCCAGGTTCCTTCTGCTACTTTTTTCGGTGCGATCACAAGTGCTTTCGTTACCTGCAGCCGTTCATATTTCAGGATCCGGACAGCTGTCAGGCTGATCACTGTCTTGCCTCAGCCGAGGCCCATATCCAGGAATAACCCGACGCGGGGCATCTGAAGGATCTTCTCAATGCAATGCTTCTGGTAATCGTATGGTATGAACTTCATGGCATCACCTCCTTCTGGTACCGCTTCGCCAGACAATCTGCCCTGTATGACCATCCGGTCTGACGGAGGAAATCAATCAGTCCGTTCATTCCGCGGATTACTATCACTTCCTGCCCCAGATCGGCCAGGACTTTGTGCTGGATCTTCTGCTGCGCGCTTAACCTTCCGTTGTCTGTCTTCAGTTCCACGAAGCAGACCGTCCCTCCCGGAAAGAACACGATCCGGTCAGGCACCCCGTCGTTACCCGGGCTTACCCACTTGTATGCTTTCCCTCCGATTTTCTTCACCTCACTCACGAGGATCCTCTCCAGTTCGCTTTCTTTCATCTTTGTAAACCTCGCGCACGCGCGTTATTATGTTATTTTTAATTAGGGCATTTAGGGGATTATATATTCCCCTAATTTCTCTTTTTTTATATACTCTATATAGATATGGTTTACACGGTTTACAATGCCTTAAAACCTAGTATTTATAAGGGTTTAGGCTGTAAACCGGGTATCGTTTACACGGTTTACAGCGTTGACAAGTGCCTGTAAACGGTGTAATCCATGTAAATCGCAGGTAAACTGTCCGGTTTACACTTTTCTGTACCCTTTTTGTATTCCATAGGGCCCGAAGCGCGCAGTGGATTTTATCCGTTCCCACCCCGCCATCCGTGCCAGGATACTCCCGATCTTTGTCCTGTCCTGGGGTCTCAGGAACCGCGGATCCCCTCCAATGCACTCCGTCCAGACCTCTATAACACAGACTTTGTCGATCGGATGAAGCGGTTCATTTGTTCTTGCGTTCCCGTTAAGAAACATCTTCCTGTCCGCTGTGTCCATCTTGTCCCAGCTAAACGGGACCTCTGTTTCAAGGAAGTCCTGTATCATTCCTTCCCATTCGGAGGACTCCCGGTGTTTCTCCTGAGACTCCTGTGCCAAACGCTCCGCTTCTCCTGCGAGATACAGTGGCTCTCCCATCCGCCAGTACATGACGGCCTCTGCCCATATCTGGTCTACCTGCCCAGGTAGATCGTCAAACACAGACAGCCGCGCTTTATTCTCTCCGACGTCTATAGGCCAGAACCGGCGGTTCCCGGTATAGTCCCGGAGAAACTCCGCGTCGTTGGATGTTCCGAAGAATACGCACCTTCTCGGGTGCTCCTCCGTCCGCCTTCCATATGCAGCCCGGTAAATGTCCGTCCTTTTCGACAGGAACTGTTTTACTGCTGCCGCGTCGTACTTGCTCATGGCGCTCAGTTCCCCGATCTCGTTGATCCAGGTGCCCTGAAGCATTTCCGCTGCTTCCTTTCCTTCAAACGTAGTCAGGGAGTCCGAAAACCATCCTCTCCCCAGTGTCGCCAGCAGGGTGCTCTTCCCTATGCCCTGCGGACCTGCCAGTATCGGCATATAGTCGTACTTGATCCCACCGACAACAGCCCTTGCCACGGCAGCAGTAAGACTCTTACGCGCTACCGCCCTGGTGTAAATGTTGTCATCCGCTCCGAGGTAATCAATGAACAGGGTATCCACACGCCGTGCGCCGTCCCATTCAAGTCCGAAGAGGTAATCACGCACTTCGTTGATCTTGCACCGCCCTCCCACTATGGAGAGAGCGGCAGACAGCTTGTCCTTCGACGGGATCTGGTAAAAGGTTTCCATATACCACAGGGCCCCGGCGTCGTCCGTATCCGTCCATCTGCGCCTTGTGTCTTCGGGGTTCCATGGAAGGCTCCCGACAGACAGGCCACAGCCGGCGAATTCATCGGTCACGATCTTCCCTTTAAGGTTCGGATCGTTCGTCAGGATCAGGACGAGGTTGTTGATCGTCTTCTGGTATGCGCCGTTCTTCGTGGTCGACAGCTTATGTTTCCAGTCATCGTCCGGCCCTTCCGCTTCCGGAGGTATCTCTACTCCCGCGAATGCTTCACTTGCCTCCTCCTGCCGTTCTTTCGCCAGCAGATGAGACACCGCTCTATCCTCCAGCGCCAGGTCTTTCATGGCCTGGAAGCTCGGGAGCCGGTTAGTCGGGGTTCCTGTTTTCGCGTCGTCGTCTTTATCGCCGAACTTGTGCAGCCGGACCATGTCGAATGCGTTGACCAGCTGCCCGCCACACGGATCCGTCGCATGGTGGCTGTACATCCACCGGTCGCCGTCATAGATGATCGCTCCTCCGGAAGTCGTCCCTCCGGTGTACGTGTAGCGGTCTTCACTCTGCGCCTGGGTGTACATCCCCGGAATGAATTTCTCCATCGCTTCCCGGATCGTGTACGTCCTGCAGAAGGCTCCGACGATACCCGCCTTAGAAGTGGGGTCCTGCTGTTTCGCCAGCATCCTCTTTTCCACGGCCTTCTCGCCTTCCGCTGTCGGCCATTGTGACGCGTCGTGCCAGTCACCGTACATATTAAGAATGCTGTCCGCCCGCAGGAATTCTGCCCCGTATCTCCGGAAGACGTATTCCCCGTCCTTAGACACGGAGGGCCAGAACATCAGCCGGTTGAGCTCGAAGGTCGTCGGGTCGCAGTAGTCGATCCCGATCAGCTTCGCGACCCTCCTGCAGATCGGTTCATATTCCTCGGTCTCCATGGTCCGGTCTGTCGGGATGATGATCCTCAGCCTCGGCGCCGCAGGGCGGTGTTTTCTGGTAGAGTACACCGCCGCCGCGCATCCGAGCATCTGCACCGAAGACAGGACCTTTTCTGTTCCGTTTGCCGGGATGTTGTCGAGATCCAGCGTTATCAGGTCACGGCTTCTTACATTGCCGACCTTGCGCCGTTCCCCCTCGATCGTGCCGCCGACAAAACCGCCGACATCCTTACGTGCGTCCTGGTCAGCTTTTGACATCTTCAGGAACTCTCCAAGGGTCTCTGTCCCGCGGATCGGCTTCTCCAGCCGTCCGCAGAACTCGGCCCACGTCATGGCGGATGTTGGCCACGAGGTCGACCATCTGCCTGATCCTAGGCTTATGTTTAGTTCTCTGTCCATGTGACCATTCCTTAATCTTTCATGTAATAATCTGCTTCAAAACCGGCGCCCTTCAGGATCAGCCCGGGAGCCCAGCTGATCGGGGCGTCCATCAGTGCACAGACGTCTTCGGTGTGGATCTCGTTCGGGACATCCACGATCACTTCGTCATGCACATGGAACACCAGGTCCCAGCCTTTCGCGTACACCCTGCGGATCGTCTCACAGAGGCAGTCTCTTGCGATCGCCTGGACACAGTTGTGGACCTTCATAGGCCCGTGTTCCGACATCACATAGAAGCAGTGGTTTGGCCCTGCGTTCCGGATGTCATAAACCGGTTCCTCACGTCCGGAGTGGTTAACAGCATATTTTCCGGTATTCCGTGATCCAACCTGTAGAGGATCGTCGTTTCGCCTACTCCGAATCTCTCCGCCGCTTCTGCGACGGTCATACGGCCCGCCGGTGTGTTTATAAACCGGTTGTTCCTTTTGTTCCTGGCCTGTTCCTTCATCGTTACCCATCTGCAGTTCTCCGGGCAGTAATCCCCATTCACATCGATCCGGTCGATCGTCAGACCTTTCCGGTACTCCGAGCCCATGTCCTCCAGGAACGCTTCGAAACTCTCCGACCATCTCCTGCAGACCCGGATGCCCCGCCCGCCGTAGTTCTTCCATGACTGTGCCGTTGGGATCTCGCACCGTTCCTTCATGGAATGCCATACATTCCAGATCGGTGTGTTCGACATCCCATGTTTTCTGGCAGCCTGGCTGATCAGCTTTCTCCTCATGCACCCGCATGATTTCCGCCTCGCCTTTTGTATCTCGGAAGCGTCGAGAAGAAACGTTTTCCCGCAGTATCCGCAGCGGACTTTCCAGATTGACCTCCGCCCGTCTGTTCCGGCAAAGGCAAGCACCGTATTTCCATTGAATGTCTTCCCTGTCAGATCCTTCACTCTCATCTGCCCTTTTCCATCCTTCCGCTGTAAATATCTTGTGGTCCGGGGTCATCCGTACACCGTCAACGCTGATCGTTGACTGTATGCCTTTTTCTATTACCCCATCATGCCTTACCCAGCTTTCCCCGTCCCACAGACGGTCTTTTCTCGTTACCTTCATGAGAGGGACAATCCCGTTATCGGTGATCACAAGTGTGTCCCCGGAGAGGCAGTTCTCAGTCAGTTTCCCGCCATATGTCGACTCCGGTCCCCACTTGCCGGTCGTCTGTTTGACGCCGTAGTAGTGAATCGCCGGCTTGCCGAACTGGTTTTCCTTGATATATGGCTTCGGGTAAAAGAGTTTTCTCCCGGTCGGAAGTTCGATCGTCAGGAAGGTCTGACCGTATACCAGGTCGCTTTCCATGCGGAAGGTCAGTCTTGCCTTTCCGCCTGCGATTGGGAACACCAGGTCAGCGCCTCCCGCTACACGATCAAACGCGGCTTCCCCGATCTGGTACCAGAGGGCTACGGTCTTCGGGTGCGATGCCCGCCATTTTTCCACGATGTCCGGGAGATCTTCTTCCGGGATTCCCATGCGTAATGCGCCCATCGCGATCATGGATCCCGCTGAGCCCTGGTAACCCAGCGCCAGCGTGGCGATCTTGCCCTTCTGGCGGAGCTCAGCATTGGGCCCGTGTTTTCCGACAGGAACACCGAACATGGCAGAAGCCGTCTCGCAGTAGATGTCGCCGTTGTTTGCGAAAACATCGGATACCCACTTCTCCCCCGCCATCCATGCGATCACCCGTGCCTCGATGGCGGAGAAGTCCGCGATCACAAAATGCCTGCCCTCTGACGGGATGAAAGCTGTCCGGATCAGCTGGGAGAGCGTGTCAGGTACGTTCCCGTAGATCATCTTAAGGCCTTCGTAGTTCCCGCTGCGGGTCATCCTCCTGGCCGCGTCCAGCGTGGTAAGGTAATTTCTTGGGAGGTTCTGCAGCTGCACGAGCCGGCCGGCATAGCGTCCGGTCCTGTTTGCGCCGTAGAACTGGCTCACCCCGCGGATCCGGTCGCCTTCCCCTTTAGCCGTTTCCATCGCTACATATTTTTTTATGGAAGTTTTCCCCAGGAGCCTGCGCAGCTCCAGCGCTTCCCTCGCCTCCGGATCCAGATCCTCCTTCTGCAGCTCCTCCTCTACGGTCAGCTTCTGCAGATCGGATACCCCGCATCCATGTTCCCTCAGCCACGGCAGCAGCTGCGCCGTACTGTTGGGATTAGCAAGGCCTGTCAGCTCTTTTGCCCGGTCTGTCAGTTCTGCAGTGCTTCTGGCGTCTATTCCCAGGGCTCCCTGTATCAGTTTTTCGTCAACCCTTACACCCAGGGCATTCATCCGGATGTCCATCCGCCACAGATCCCATTCGCTTTCCGGCATCGGGAACAGTTTCAACCTCTGCAGGATCGCGTGCTCCGCAACGACGTCCTGGCGGTTGTAATCTACGAACAGGTCCCACTTTTCCGGATCATCCTCCGGGTCATGGTATTTCTTTTTGAAGGTCTTGGTTTCTTTCTGCGGATTACAGAAATACCGGATCAGTGCCTTTCCGGCCATCGCTTTCTTTTTGTCTTCCTCTGGAAGCCCGATCGCTTCACCGGTGTTCGAAAGGCCCGCGGCATATCCGCAGTACAGGGACCATACCATTGTGCACTGCCAGTGTTCGATCGGAGTACGGTACCCGGCACGGTTTAGTGCATACCATTCAAATGCCGCGTTATACGCGTGTTTGATATATTGCGGATTGGCCAGGATCGTGGCGATCTTATCCGGGAGCCTGCCGTCTCCTTTTGTAAGGTCAATGACTTCTTCCGGTTCATCGTCTATCTTGTATCCGAACAGCAGGATCCGGAAATCCGGATCCTGCATATACCGGTAGCTGCCTGTTTTCGATATATCTGCTCCGCTGCGGGTTTCCAAGTCGATGCTGATATGATGCCTGCACACAGCTGCCTCCCGTTAGACCGGCAGACCCGTGATCGGATCCACCTGCGGGATGCTGACTCCGGCAAACGCTTCGTCTACGGACGGAGCGGATCCGCCGAGCGGCTGGCCATCCCTGGTCTTCATGACGTGGTTCAGGCCGCAGCCGATGCCTTTTTTACTGGCGAAGAGGTAGGGATAGAAGTTGATGTTCACCCATCCGTAGATCCCGGAGTATACGTCGCTCTCGTTGAGGATCGGCTGGCGCTGCGCGTCAACGATCTTCGGCGGATGATCCGGATTGGCGTTGCAGTTGATTACCCAGTGGCCCCGGCACTCTTCGCCGTAGGTCTCGCCGCTAGCCTTTACGCCGTCCCCGTCGTGGACGGTAGTTGCCACGATGGCCGGTGCCTGCCCGTTCCATTTGGTCTGCATCCCGATCTGCTTCGCTGCTTCGATGGCAGCGTCGATCTGGGCCTTTGCTTTCGTGTTGCTCTTCGGCAGCAGTGCTACCAGTGAATACTTGGGATCCTGCCCCGGCATGTTGCTGTAGGGCTTGAAGACGTGTACATAAGAAAGTCTGCATTCTCCGATTGTGATGGTATTAGCGTTCATTCGTTTTCCTCCAATGATTGATTAATAATTGTGTCCTCTCGGCCAAGAGATAATCGGAACGGAAGGAATCGAACCTTCTCGGTGGTTATTCCCCTGTTTCTTCTGTCAAGACCGCTCTTTCACAGAGTCAAGGCTACCTTGCTCAAAAGTGTCCTATTACCCACGCCCGCCCCTGCGGGAGGATCCCCAATCTCCTACGTTCCGGAAGTGCCTGTCTTTCCAGGCTGTCAACATTCTTTCATGTTGTCACGGTTGTCTAGGTGAGCATCCCGTTTCTGCTTGTACCGCTAGACTCAGCCCCTTATTTCAGTGGCCTAATTTTGGGTGTCTTAGTGTACGCGTCCACTGCCACAGAACTACCTCGGAACGGTGGGATTCGAACCCACGACACAATTTCCTCTAACCAACTGAGTTACGTTCCGAAATGAGCCTGGCTGGGTCGACCGGGGCAGTCGTGTCAGGCTCGTGTGATGTAATTTAGTGTTGATTAATAATTTTGTGATTCCGACTTGTATTTCGATTCTGTTCTGCTATCGTTGTCCACCGGCAGTTATCGGGAGAATACCCTAAATCATTGTTGATTCTGTCAATAGTACAGGTTCCCCGTTTGGCTTTCTCATCGTACCCGGATTCGAGTGCCCATTTTCGAAACGATAGGTAATCATCTTTCCATTCTTTACATACTGATATTCCTCTGCCGCCGTATCTCGGATATCTTTTGACGTTTGGGTTATAACAACGTCCTTTTATGCCCTTCCAGATTTTGTATAGTCGTTCGTTGGTGCACCCGTGCGTTCTTTTAAAGTTTCCCCGTTTATGAATTGTCATATCTCCACATGTTTTTGTGTCTCCATTTCTCAAGTGACTGACAGAAACAATTTTTGTATTTCCACAATCGCATTTGCAAATCCATTGGGTGAACGTTTGCCCGCTCGGCAACCGCCCGTTTTCTGCGCGTTCAACTACAGTCAAATTTCCAAATCGTTGCCCAGTTAAATCTTTTACAGTACCCGTATATATCGCCCCCTTTCCGGTACCCACCACGCTGCTAGGGCAGTTCGCGGCCGACTATCCTCTCGGCCAGCTCCCTGTTATCCCAGTATTTGTTTATCGTCTCCCATCGGAACCCTTTTGACGCTGTCTGTTCTCTTGTGTATCCCATAGACTTAAGCCAGAACAGGTATCTGATATGACGATCCCGAAAATGGCACTGTATTGATGATATTCCCGTGATTTCTATATCAGGATATCGTTCCTTCCAGAGTGATTTCAGAATGGTCAGATCACACAGGTTGAGGTTCCCTCCGTACGAAAAGTCTTTCCGTTTGACAGCTGTAATAAAAGCCTGCCGCCGTTCGTCATTTGTCAAAACGGCACCTCCTCAAAGGCCTCCTCTACCGAAGGCACGTTCGTGATCGCAGGCCTCTTGTCTGATGCTTTGACCAGTGCCGGCTTTCCGGGTTTCTTCTCCACATACTCTCCGACAGCTTCTTCGAAGGCCTTCTTCCCGACGACCTTCTCCAGTGCTGCCAGCGTCAGCGCTTTCCGTTCGTACATCATCGTTTCCGGGATTCCGGAATCCTGCAGCGCTTTGAATGCGGCTTCCTGGTCTGTCCATTCTCTGGATCCGCGTCCTTCTACCGCTTTATAGCCCGGGATCTCATCCCCGGCCAGGCAGGTGCTCAGTGCGTAATCCTGCAGGTCCTTCAGCCATTTCGCAACGTCTTCGCCTTTTTCCAGGTACTGCCCGACCTCTTCATTCGTGATCAGCGGAGGCAGCTTCCCGACGTCGCCGAATGCCATCTGGATGTTATAATCCGCCCTTGCCCTGCACTGCTGCCTTGCCCTGCAGAACCTGCATTGTTCTTCGCCGGGATTATAATCTCCCAGGCCTTTGCTTGCCAGCTCGGCCCGTTCCTTCGCATACTGCCCGAAGCTTAACAGCTCTTCGGAAGATATCTCCCAGGTCGAAGGATTGACGGTCAGCCTGGGCTGTATGATCGTCATGGATACCCGCCTGATGTCGTATACCAGGCTGAATTTCTTCCATGCCCCGAGGGCATACAGCTGCATCTGCGTGTTGTTCTCTGCTTCGACCCGGACGCCTTTCCCGAATTTGAAGTCTACTACCCGGAGGATGTCACCTCCGATCATGATGCAGTCGGCGGTTCCGAACCCGTCGGGCACCCAGTCGGAGAGATCCAGCCTGGTCTCCAGGGCAATATGCGGTTTCTCCGGGAAGGATAAAGCCATAAGGTCCAGTTCGTCGGCATAATTGTCCGTGAATTCTTCCATCTCATCAAAATAGAGAGGATCCTTCCGGATCTTGTTCAGTTCTCTGGTCGCAACGCTCTTGGCGATGTATCCGCTGTCACCCTTTTTGAAAAGCTTCTGCCGGGCTTTTATCTCGCAGATCTCATGCGCTACCGTTCCTTCCCTCGCGGCTTCTGAGGTCGTATCTGGAAACTGTTTTTCCAGCTGCGCGGAAGGCGGGCACGCGATCCACCTGCAGGATCCGGACGCTGTAAGGGATGCGTGCATCCTGCTGCTGTGGTCCGCCATCAGATCACCTCCAGGTCCGCCATGAACGCCGGCAGCTGGTCCTCGGGGATGGAAGGCAGTGCCGGCACCCCATACTTCTTCAGGAGTTCCTGCAGCTGTGCCTGCTTCCCTGCGTCCATCAGGGCGATTGCTTTTGTCTGCACATCCTGTCGGGTGACTGTATGCACCACGGGAGCGGGTTCCGGATCCGGAGTCTTCGGAGTCTGTGCCGGATCCGGAGCTGCTGCTGTAACAACCGGAACTGGCGGTTCCGGTTTTGCTGCGGCCGCAACACTCTCTTCTTTGCTTACCATTTCATAGCAGAACTGGATCATCTCGTCATAACTATTGAATTCAGCCTTTATTAACATGTTCCTGTACCTCCTCTATGGTTTTTATAATTTCTTCCGCATTGCGGAAAATCTCCAACGCTTCTTTCAGTGCCAGGCTCGCGCCCTTTCCCGTTTTCCGGTCGTCCTTCCATTTCCGGATATCCAGCCGCGGTTCCTTCCCGTACCAGGACAGGATGTTTACTTCAAAGTGGTACGCTGCTTCCGTGTCTTTCTCTTTCGGAAGGGACATGATCGGTTTAATAAGTTCATATGTTTCGGCCATTACTGTTCTCCTTTCTGTCTTCAATGTTTGACAAAACCTCCTTTTCTGCGCTATAATAAGCGCGAAGAATTCTCTTCACTCCTTGCCCTGATGTCTTCCCCCAAGAATAGTCCATCATGGCATTTCCATTTCTTGCAGAAGCTCTTCCAGCCTGCCCTTCACGGACTGGAAAGCCTTCTCTTCTTCGTCTGGTTTTTCCCTGCAGATCTCGTATATCTCGATATTCTCCAGCGGGCTTCTCAGCCACAGATACTGTGTGATATGTGATCCTGCGATAAACAGCAGATTCCCGCGCCGGCGGTCGTGCTTATTGAAGATCCGCATGTTGAGCTCGTGCAGGATTCGTATCTTATTTGTTGCTTCCATTCTTCCGTTTCCCTCCGATCGTCGGATCCGTTCCGACGATGTAAACGAACGCCACCGCTGCTACTACGAATCCGGTGGCGATCCGTCCCAGAATAGTCATTCCGCCAGTGTACGGTAACATGGAACCCATAAGTCCCATCACTGCAGCCATTATCGCGTTGCGCACCATTTCGGTACCTCCTTCCTCAAGTTCCTATCCTTGAGCCATGTTCTGTAGTAGAGAAAATCCATCAGTGCATCCTCATTGACGAGTACAATGCCTTCGTCTCTGATGACTGCTTTCGGATATCTCTCATGTTCTGCTTCCAGCTCTGCCACCCGTCTCCAGAGGGTCCGTTGACTGACTCCGGTCTGGGTGGAGAGGAGTTTGATCTTCTTATACATGCCTCTGTTCCTCCTTTCCTTCGTCTCATTTCCGGTATATAATTATTCCAGAAAGGAGATGATCAATTTGTTGACACCGTCTGCCAAAGCCATCTTGAAACGGCTCCGTGAACTGACTGGTCATACGGAAGCTGCGTTTACCCGCTACCAGAATACCCCTGTGTTTTTCCTTATGTCTGATCAGAGCGCAAAAACCGACTGTTCAGACTATGACGGAGAGATCCTGACTGTCCTTGAACTTCTGGAAGCCGAAGGATACATTGTCTTTTATGACAACGGAATTACCGCCAGGCTCACCCAGAAGGCGATCCACCGTGAATATGTCCTGTGGGCGGAAGTCAAGGAATTTTTGTTCCGCAGCATCCTTACCCCTATTGCTGTGTCAGCTGTCACCACGCTGGTTACCTTGTGGATAACAACGTTATTGCAATAGCAGTCAGCGCAGACAGGGAGATTGTCAAAAAGAAATGGATTATTTCCCTGTCTATCTTTTTGATTTTATCTTTCATCTGTGCCTCCCTTATCTGTTCTTCCTGTCGAGCAGATACTTCTTATACCCTTCAACTCCTGTCGGCGGCTGCCATCCTGCGATATAATCCAGGACTTCGGCATAATCTCTTTGGTATGTCTCGTAGTACGGCGTTCCGAGTTTGCTGTCCCTTCTGGCGTCCGTGTACAGCCTGGAAATGAAACCCGGGCGGAAATACTTATCTGCAAAAAGGCATTCCTCTGCAACGATCCCGTCTTCATATCTGATATCGAGGAGCTCCTTTGCCCTGGAATGGATGGCACTTTTCACTGTCTGGGCCTGCGGTCTTGTCAGCCGGATCCTATCTTCATAGTTCTGCATCCGGTTGTTAACAGCGGCTATGTTTTCTGCCTGTCGTCTTACTTCAATCTTCAGATTTTGTACTTCCGTGGAAATGATCCCCATCTGCTCGCTGATCCCGGCAACGTTGAACGCTGTCTGTTTTACTACCTGCATCAATTCGGTTGTTTCACTCAATTCCATATCCTCCTATGTTCTCAATCATTTGTTTCGCAAAGGCGTCTATCGCATACACGGTAGCAATAAACTCTTTTCGCTGTTTCTCTGGAAGCTGTTCCAGGCGTTCAGTGATCCATACGAAACCGCCGTTTTTCTGGATGTAGTCATACGTGCGGATCGTAAAGTACCCGGCTTCCTCTTCCAGTTTCTTCTGCAGCTCCGCAATGTCCTTCCGTTCTTCCAGGTCCCTGATCCGCTGCTTTGCTCTCCGGAGCTCTTCTGAAACGTCGAGCCTCGCCTGCTCTGCGGATCTTGCCCGGATTTTGTATGTTTCGGCGTCCTTCTTCGCCTTTTCGTAGTCATCCGGAACGACTTCGACGGTCTGCGGTTCCTGCTCGGAGAGCTCTTTGATGATTTCATTCTTGTTTTCGATGACACTTTCAAAGTAGTCTCGCTCTTCCTTAAGGTCCCGGAGCTGAGCCTTGATTTTTTGAAATGCTTTGTTGGTGGAGAGCTTTCCTTCGTCCCATTCTGCGAAATCTTCCGGAGAGAGAAGGCCTTTGTTGTCAACTATGGACAGCTCTTTCTCCATCTGTTTTCCGCTCATTCCGAATTGTTCAGCGGCTTTGTCTCTGGCTCTGCCTCCACCTTCGGGAAACTTTTCCCCAAGGGTCTGCCGTTCTTTCGCTTTTGCCTGCTCGATCCGGAGCAGCCGCTTCATATAATCAGTTCTTTCGGCTTTGGAAAACTCTTTCCGATTTTCGTTCTCGGAAATTTCCACGTTCAACTCGTGCTCCGCGTCCCTGGTATCCATCATTCTGACTTCGATCTGCTGCCATCCAAGAGCCTTACATGCCTTCAGCCGCCGTTCTCCCGCAAGGAGCTCATATTCCTTATTAACAACCGGCGGATTTATGAGACCGTTCTGCCGAATGTCATCTGCAAGCTCCTGGATGTCCCCGAAGTCCTTCCGGATTCTGTCCTTTACTTTGATCTTCTCAATATCTACGGTCATTTAGTCCCCCTACTGCGTGGTTTACTTTTCGAAAAAGTTGACGCCTTTCGTAAGAGCATCAACAGTGACATCAAGTGCATTAGCTACCTTCTGCACTTTAGCAACACTGGGAATATTCTCATTCCATTTGCAGATGCTACTTTTTGGAAATCCAAGAGAATCTTCGAGCGCCATAACACTAATATGCTTCTGCTGACAGAAAGTTTTTACATTTTCATAAAGTCCCACCTTTTCACCTCCATTTCATGTTGATTTAACAATTGCGTAAAATCTTGCGTTTTTCATCTTGACAGATTGCGTAATATTTTATATAATCAAAAGTACCACCAATTGACATATTAAAATCACACATACGCAAGATTTTGCGCAACTCTTAATTTCATTATACGCATTATTTTACGTATGTCAATACCTTTTTGTGTTTTTCTACGTAAAATATTGATGAGGTATAATGGATATGGGAATTTATGAAAGAATAAAAGAAGTGGCATTATCAAAAGGATATTCAATAAACAGATTGGAAAAAGAGCTTTCCTTACCAAGAAGTTCAATCAGCAAGTACAATAAAAATGTACCCAGCATGGAGCGGATACAAAAAATAGCCGAGTTTCTCGGTGTGACATTATCAGAATTGACTGGCGAACAACCAACCGGCTACTATTTCGACCCCGAAACCGCCCAGATGGCTCAGGAGCTCTTCGAAAACAAAGACCTCCGTGTCCTGTTCTCTGCAGCCAGAACGGCCAAAGCAGAGGACCTGAAGACCACATACGACATGCTGATGGCGCTAAAAAGAAAGGAGGGATATGACGGCGATGATCCGGCTTGAGGATTATGAAGAGGACGTATTCGTGGAATTGATTGATTTCAAAGACAATCCTGCCGAGGAAGTCGTCACAAAAAACGCCGACGGCTCCTACACGATCTTCATCAACGCCAGGGCCGCCCACGACCGGCAGGTGGAAGCCCTGGAACACGCCAGGCGCCACATCGCCAAGGACGACTTTGCCCGTGAAGACATCCAGCAGATCGAAGCCGAAGCCCACCAGATCGTCGAACAGGCAGCAGATCAGAAGCCGGACGAACTGGAGCAGAAGATCCAGAAGATCCTGAAACGGAGGAAACGGAGAAGGAAGAAATTCCAGAGACAGCTGGAGGAATATGAGAAGTTCGTGGAAATGCGGTTGAAGTGCGATGAGCGGTATTATAAGGATCATTATTTATTTTGAGGGAGGAATGAGAAATGGCAAAATGTGCAATATGTGATGCGGGAGCAGGATTCGCACCTTCGAAGCAGGTTATAAACGGACAAGAGTATCCGTTATGCACCACTTGTAATATGAACTATATGAACCTGGGATCTGCAGACCGGAATATTAAGATCCTTGCGGTTGAATATTTTAACGAAAAGGCTTCCAGAACATCTGAGGCTGGCAAGGCTATGATAGATAAAATCGCAGAACTTGACGAAAGCATAAAACAGTTTCAGGAAGAAAAACAGCGGGAAAAAGAACGGCTGGAATATTTTGAAGCACATAAGTATGAAATGATGGAAGACCTGATCCTGACTACCGGGTTTTCCGTTGACGGAAAAAGTGTTGAAAAATATATCAGCATTATATCCGGCGAAGCGGTTATTGGAACAGGATTCCTGTCAGAAATTGGGGCTGGAATAAGCGATCTTACAGGTACACGTTCTTCTGCTTTTTCTGAAAAGATGACATCAGCCAAAGAAGCTGCCATTGAAGAACTGAAAGAGGAAGCTGTTCGAAAAGGGGCGGATGCCGTGATCGGAGTCTCTTTCCAGTTCATCACATTTTCTTCGAACATGATCGGCGTATCGGCAAACGGTACCGCTGTTATTCTTAAATAAAAACAAAAACCGCCCACCCTGTTGCAGCAGGATGGACGGCAGCATCCGGAGGACGCCTATGTGTAAGAGTATTCTATCACCTCCGGGGCAAAGGGGCAAGTCAGAACATTCATTCGGAGGAAAAAAAATACTATGTGGATCGAACAAACAGCTAATGGGAAATATAAAGCGTGTGAGCGCTATATTGACCCTATTTCGGGCAAAACGAAGAAAGCCACAATAACTATCGACAAAGACACAAAAGCCGCCAGAAAAGCCGCACAACAGGCTCTGACGGCGAAAATTGAGAAACTGCAGACCATATCTTCCACCGCGGATCAGGACATCACCTTCAAGGAACTGGTTGATCTTTATATCTCCCACCAGAAGAAAACAACAAGGCTGCAGACCTGGCGCAGAGACGAGAACATAATGAAGAACATCTCGAAGGTCATTGGGGACGACACGAAAGTTAACAAACTTTCCGCGAGGTACATCTCTTCCCGTTTCTCAAAGGCTAAGAAGGAAAACGTGACACTTAACACGTACCTGTCCCATATAAAGCGGATGCTCAACTGGGGATTCCGTGAGGACTATGTACGTGACGTGTCATTTCTGAAGAAGCTGAAGCCCTACCCGGATGCTGACCGGAAAGCGCGGATCCAGGACAAATTCCTCGATTCCAGTGAGCTCCGGGTCCTTCTTGACGGAATGGAGGTCACCCGTTGGCGGCTCCTGACGCAGTTCCTGGCACTCTCAGGCCTGCGGATCGGTGAAGCCATGGCGCTGGACAATTCCGATGTGTCGAATGTGATCATCGTGAATAAGACCGCAGACGCCAAAACGCAGGTCATCACTAAGAGTGCGAAGACCAATGCCGGGAACCGTGAAGTTTTCGTTCAGGCGGAACTGAAGGCTGCGATCAAAGAGATCCGCAGCTTTGTACTGCGCGATCAGCTTCGTGCCGGATACAGGACAGATATCTTTCTTCCAGGACCGGACGGAGAACGCTTCCAGTATTACGCTTACAACAAATACTTGAAGGAGAACAGCAAGGCGCTGCTTGGCCGTGAGATCACCCCACACGCTTTAAGGCACACGCATGTCAGCCTCCTGGCTGAGAACGGAGTGCCGCTTGATGTGATCAGCCGGAGGATCGGGCACGAGGACAGCAGCGTCACACGGCAGATCTATCTGCACATCACACAGAAGCAGAAAGAGAAGGACAACCAGATCATCTCGGAGATCAAAATAATATAGTTTGCCCCTTTTCTGCCCCTTTTTTGAAACAAAAAACCCGAAACCCTAGTAAAATCAAGGGTTCCGGGCAATGTAAAATGCCGGCAGTGGGAATTATTTTGACATTGTATGGCATAAGGTGCCGTAAAATCAAGGCTCCTCAGTGGCATAACCTGCCACCGCTTGCCCCTTTCTGTCCCTTTTTTGCCCCTTGAATTTGCCACTGTCATAATCATACCCCGCATCGGTCAGCCATTTCTTCCTGTCCGGACCATTGCCCCATTTTCCAGCAATGACTTCCTTCGCCAGCTCCTCGACCGTCTTCAGCGGTGCCGCACTGGCTCCGGCCTTCAAGAGCTCGTTCACTTTCTTCTGGACAGCATTGTAATCATACCCCGCTGCCGTGATCCGGTTCTTCCGGTCGTCCCCGTTGCCCCACATGCCGGTAATCACTTCTTTGGCAAGCTGCTCGACGGTCTTTTTCTGGGAGCCGTCGGTCAGGATATCGGTATTTGTACTGGAATTTCCGGCAAGTTCGTATTTTGGCCTGCCATAGCCTGCTATACTGGAATCCCCTGCATTGTACACGCACTTCCGGACAGCGTTGGATTTATTGCCCTCGATAGTGTACACCTTCCCGCCGGACACCTGCGTTACAAGTCCAGTATGGCAGATCCCGCCGGAATTGCGGAAAAAGATCTGATCCCCACGCTTGCCGGATGTGTACCATCTGCCGGCTTTCTTGTAGTAGTCGGCGGAAATTACGGTGTAATCATCGAAAGTGCCGCACAACATCTTCCGGGCAAGGTCCGCACCGAATGCCTTCCAGAAGCACCAATCTACGAAGGCATCGCAATAAGGAGCCGGAAAATCCATGTTACTCGGCTGGATCCGGTGCATGTCCCGGCCGTATTTCGTATAATTTCCAGATCCGGCATTCGCTGTCTTGCTGTCGAGATTATAATTGGAAGCCTTTTCCAGATACCCGACTTCTGCCTCGGCGATTGCCAGAACCTTATCAACTGCACTCACGTTGCTCACCTCCTGATATGCGACTGTCGCTATTACCTGCCCACGTACTCTGTCAATCTCGGATGTATCATACAGATAATCCATGTCCAGATCCTCGTAGAATCCAGGGATCCGTCCCTTACTGGAATACTGCTGGATCATGCACGGAACATCCGGACCGCCGCTGTAGTCCGCCAGCCACAAAGGCCAGTTGATTATTGAGTGGTACATGTTGCGGTAATAGTCCATATTCGTGTAGACTCCGGTCGGGTACCCTGCCTCCTGAACGGTCGTGCAGAACGTATTCGTGAACTGGATACACTCTGCAGAACCAAGGTTGACGCCTTTTTTCCGGGCGTTCGTCACAGTATCATACTCAAAATCGCACCAGATCCGTGTGGTCTTCGGCAGTCCTGCTGCCTGTACATTCTTAATGCAGGTCAGGGCTTCCTGTCTGGCTCCTGCCACGTTCAGTGCATAGATAAAATGGTACACGCCGATAATCGGCACCCGTGCAGCCTTAAATCCGTTGATATGCGTCAAAAACATCTTGTCACGGCTCTGGCGGTACCCTTCCCGCAAAATAACAAAATCAAGGCTCTTCGCCATCGTGGTATAATCAAGGCCCGTCTGCCATTCGGATATGTCGATGCCTACTGTTGCCATCAGGGTTCCTCCTTCCCGCCTTCCGCTTTTCCATCCTCAGAAGACTCATCCGGAACAACCGCGATCTCTCCTGTGTTATCTACAAGGAAGTTTTTCAGCTTGATCCATATTTTGGAAACAGGCAAACCGGACAAGGCCATATTCTTCAAAACGCTCACGACTTCGTAAATAATATACAGTATAGCGAAAAATTCCATGATCCCGACGGTGTCTCCCGGCAGGATCTCCCTCACCTGTTCCGGTATGAAACCGATCAGATTGATCTGCACGATCTGGTCCAGATACACCATGCAGACGAGGCTGATCAGCATCCCGGCCTTGCGGATCATGCCGTTGATCCCGATCGTACTGTTGAAGCATCTCTCCCGGATCGCCCGCAGGCACCCGAAAATGACATCCATCACCACCAGCACCACGAGGATCTGGAGCAGCTTACTCTGCCCCGCTGCCATTACGACAGGTTTGATTAGTTCGTTCATTGTTATCCTTCCTTTCGATTTGAAATTGAAAGAACCCCTAAGTTTTCGCTTAGAGGTCCTTTCGTGATATGATACTATTGCATTAAGCTATATACTTTTTGTAAGACGCCATTACTCTTTCGTCGTTCACGCAGACATACTTGAGAGTGGTGTTAATGTTGCTATGACCCAGGAGTTTCTGGATCTCCTGTATCTCCATGCCTCTGGAGGCCAGCCCGGAGGCGAATGTCCGCCTGAAACGGTGCGGATGCACATTGGAAACACCTGCCTTTTTACTGAGATTATTCAAAATATACCGAATACCTCCCGAATTAATTCTTCTATGATTCTTGTTTCCGAAAAGAAATGTTCCCTGTTCTTTCCTTAATAATAGGTACTTATTCAGATGATTAGCTGCCACTGGAGTAATATAAGTAATACGTTCCTTCCCTCCTTTGCCATGTCTAACATGAACAGTTAATGTTGTCGTATCAATGTCAGTAACGTCCATACTTGAAAGTTCAGACACTCTGACCCCAGAGGAAAGCAGCACTTCAACTATTGCCCGTTCTCTTGTAGTTTCGCATGAATCTCGCAGGTTGTCGATTTCAATATCAGAAAACGGCTTTCTTACTTCGTCTTCGTATTTGATCGGACAGACAACATCCATCGGATCCTTATGGATTAATTCTTCTCTGGTCATCCATCTGAAGAAAGCAGATAAATTAGACCTCAGATTTTCAAGTGAACGATTTGAAACACCCCGTTCTTTTTCGCACGCTAGAAAATATCTGATATCATATGTGCCAATTTCAGTAAACGGCTTTTCCAGGGCGTTCGAAAAACGGATAAGTGTTCGACTATACTGGTATATGGTTTTCCTTGACTTGCCGTCAACCGTTAGGCAAGCGCAGTATCTTTTGATGAGTTTCATGTTTGTAGAATCTGCCGGAACTATATCAGTGCATCTCTCAGTGATTTCATAGCCATTCAAAAGTTTTGTTATCATATCGGCTATCGGTGTGATTTTGTCTGGCTCCACCAGGCTTGTGAGATTTTCCTCGACGGACTTCAAAAATTCAGAACGATAATCAGCCATAAAAAATACCTCCCTTTACAAATGCAAGGCAGGCATGATATAATAACCATGCCCTTAGTGGTGGAGTCGCACTGTCTTGATTTGCCGTCAGCTGTGCGGCTCCTTTTTTTTGTCATGTCTGATTATACCATTCTGTTCTATGGCGGATGTAATTCACGGTTGCTCGGTTCTGATTTAAAGCCTTATTTTAATTAGTTGCTCTCAAAATATGATTACTATCGGTCTTTAAGGTCTTTAAACAATTTCCCACATTTGCATCTATAAACTTTCCATCCGTCTTCTATGTATTCATACGGCTTCCCTATCATTTGATGCTCTTCACCGCAATATGGGCACTCGCTCCATACTTCACCGTGAAAATATACACCGCCCCTCACGAGTGGTATAATCACAACCGGCACATCATTGATACTACTATTCATTTCCCTATCAACTCCATTTATCCCTTTTAAACCAGCTATGATACTGTAACCTTACATAGTGCAGTACATCCTTGCTTTGATTTTGCCTGAACATAAGTTACACCTGCGGATTTTCCTATCAGCATACCACCATAGCATGTAACTATATCCTCATTGTGAGACTTCCAATTAACAGTCATATCGGAAGGATTAGACGGGGTAAATGTTGGAGTTCCTAACCAGTACCTTTCTCCAACAGCAATACTTGCACTTGCCGGTATACTGATTGCTGTTTCAATAATCTTTTCCGTGACTCCTATAGGAGCGTATACCCTTACCCAAGCAACTTCTGTTTCTGCGATTTCCCAATTCACAGTGCCGGAAAGATTTACAATGCAATTCAGCATCAGATAATGTGGGTGCATAAACGGATTCCATCCATTAACTGCACTTGCTCTATGGTCCCAAGTTTGCTTCTGCACACCATCAACATATAATGTGATAGTTGTTTCTGTCCATTCACATGAGTATATGTGCCAAGAACTCGGTGTCGATGTAATAGAACTCAATCCTCCACCAGACCCATATGTACTCTCATCAAATCCATCGGGACTCCAATGTGCTACGAATCCTACTGTATTGTTATCATACTCAGCAATATCTATTTCGCCACATGACGGGAACAGCACACCGTTATCATATGTCCACGGTTGCGTTTCTCCATTGCTTGTTCTTTCGCTATTTGCTCCTAGAGTCCAAAAGGTTGTATGGTGATTAAGATTGTTTGGAAATTTAATTTTTGCTTCAATTCGTCCGTACCTAAATTCAAATAAATTATTGGTATGAATAAAAGCAGAACTATATTCTATACCGTCATTTGGATGCGGATTATCCTTGATGCAACGATATTTAAGTCCGTTATCAACAGTAACAACTTTATCAATATCCTCTGAATAGGTTAAGTTGCTATTTGAACTCCCACGTCCTGTCAATACAGCCCATTTAGAATCATCAATTTGAGGGCCAACAAACTCATCATGCCATACAAGAAGTCTATTTGGTAAAAGGTCTTCCAAACCATCAAGACCAGAATCGGGAATTATAACGTTTCCTTGATAATCATATACCTTGCCCATTTATTTCACTCCCTCCTTCATAGACGTTTAAATTTAATTGATTTTATATATAATCCATATATATATCTTACGCCAGAATCTTCGCCGGGCGGATACGAAGAATAAATACCTGTATGTGTATTCCATTGCGATGAAAATCCATTCCCAGAAACTGAAAAATCATCATTTGGAAGTGAAATTGAGCATCCGCTATCGCTTGCAATTAAATCGTAGACTCGATATACAGTATTTTTCTGGCCAAAATAATCCGTAGCCTGTCCTGCCAAAAGTCTAATATCGTCGCCTTCTTCGCTTTTGCCTTCAGCGTTTGTGATTACTCTTGCCCCAGACTTAATTGAACCATTTTCACTGAACAAGGCTAAAAGTTGTGGATTATTTCCGAAGTGATTTACATATATAACCTGCAAAGTATTTATATTTTCGACAAAGCAATAACTCTTACATTCAACTCTTAATCTGCAATTTCCGATATATCCAAAATCAAGCACAGGATTCGCAACAAACATTGCTCCCGGCTCATCAGTAAAATTATATCTAAAGGCAGTCATCCCTTCAGGCAATACTCCACTGCTTGCATCCCATTCGTAATCCCATCTTTCTGGAGTTGCACCATAAAGAGCCTCATAAAGTGCATCATAATAGTCCTGTCCATGCTCATCAATCCATCCGACATGAGCAAAACAATTCAACAAAGCCTGTTTTGCTTCTTCTGACAATCCTGGCTCTAATTCCTCAACAGTCTCTTCCAATTCTTCCACTTTATCTTTCAACGCTCCAGAATCAGTTACCAATTTTACGCTGTTCGTTGTGTTTGTTTTGAATTGGCTTACAATAAGATAAGTCGCTCCAGTGGGTACTGTTACGTATCCATTGATAGCATTTGTGACAGGTGTACCGATAAGATTATTATTTGGTAAATTAGCCGGAACACTTGCCGCACTTTGCCACTGATAAACCCCCTCGGCTTCTGAGCCTGTTACGTCTTTTGATAACACAAGGTGAAGCGTGCTTCCTGCCGTAACCAGATATTTAACAAGTTTATAAGACGATGCTTCTACGCATTTACCAGTACCGTCTAATCTCCATCCCTCTGAGGACGCATTGACAGGAATGTTTTCTTCTGTATAATACGTCAAATCGTCCTTTAAAGCAGTTATTTCATCCCCGACCTTCTTGGCATCTGCGGGCTGCCCGGTCTGCGTCAGGGTGTCGTCAATGGTCAGCGTTCTGGCGGCTTCCTCCGCCCGATCCGCGGCATCATCAGCCTCTTCGGCGGCCTGTGTTGCGGTTGCCGCGCCCTCTATAATGGCGTCCAGATTTCTCAGCACGGAATCTGACTGGATCGTGTCCGCGTCCAGTGCTGCTTTCTCGACAAACAAAATAAAGTTCGCGGTATTCAGCACCTTGGATCCATGATATAAAGCCAGCTCATAAATCGACTTTCCTGACACCGCTGCCATCTGCACATCAAAGTCAAAACTTGCGACATATACAGTGGTTCCAGTGTCTGTGTCCTGTGTGGCTGTTAATGTTCCGTCGATTGATATTCCGTTACCGTCCGGTTTTGTTCCCTGGATCACAACGGTAGTACCGCTCTCGACGGTAAACGTTCCTTCGCTGGTATACAATTCAAATTCCAGCCTGATATCACTGTCATACTGGCTGACGCATACCTTTTGCATCGCATAACCCGGAACGAGGTTAAGCCTTTTACGATAAGTGATCAATCTTTTTTCGCCTCCTTTAAAGATTTTTTGAGATCCTTTATCATTTGGAACATAACAGGGATTATGACCCTGTAATTCCAGTCTTCAATTTCCCCTTCTTTATTGTAAATTGCAGCTTCGGGGATTGCCTTTTCCACTTCTTCTGCTATAAACATTGGCATGTATTTGCCTTCTAAGCGGTCGCCTTTCATCAAGTAACCCTTCTTATATTTGGCTCGATATACGCCGATGTCATATGCAGCTTCTATATCTTCTTCCGTCAGCACTCGGTCAATATTTTTGTACCGCCTGGAGGAGGATGATACTTTTGCTATTGTTATTCCGTCTGATCCTGTACCCAACGGAGTACCTGAAGCATAAACTGGATGCTGATAATTGAGTACAACGCCTGTTGTAGTGGTGTACGTGTAAGTGTCTCCGACAACCAATAGTTTATAGACTACTGTCTTGTTTTTCGTGGCTAAGAAACTCATCCATGAAGGACTATCCGTAAGCGTATCGTTCATGGAGTCCCCACAAATCAGTGTTGTAAATCCAGCGGTATTCCCAGAAACATCTCCGTATGAACTCATGTATGCTGTTGTACGCCCCGTATTTGTACCTTTGTTGAAATTTCCAAGAGAAATTAACGCCCCCGTATTGGCCGTGCCTGCTAACAAGGTAATTTTGTTTGCGTATATCTTGTTGTCTTCAACGGTCCAAGAACCAATGCTGGCCTTCGTAGTTGTGAAGGTGCCGTCCATCTTGAGTGAAGTGATATACGTCGGAGAGCTCCACGATGCCCCGTTCGTTATTTGAGCGACATAAAGAACGATGTTACTATTAGTATTTCCGCCTCGTAATCCATACTCATACTCGTAATTTCCACTTGCCGCATGGCTGTACAGCGAACTTGTGTATACGTGTCCACCTGCAGCAGTCGTTCCTGTGTTTGATGTACTGGAAACAGCGAAAGCACCGATCTTGCCCTGCTTTACATCCAGTCCGTCTACGCCAATGGTCGCCATTGCAACTCCGGCATTGGATCCGCTCCCGTAAAATGTCAGATAACTGTCGGACAGACTCATTGCCAGGTCCGTACCGTTCGTGCGGTAGAATGACATCCCCGTAGTGGTGAGTGCGACAGCAGCGTTTTCGGTCAAACCCCTATTGATCACCATTCCGGTGCCACTCAAGGACATAAGGATCTTACTTCGGTTTCTGAAGTTGATCGCGGATGCGGTAAGCTGTGTATTGAACGGATTGTTGGCGTCGCCATTTGCGGTGCCGGTGTTGGATATAACCAGACCATTTGCCGCAGTATAGTACAAGTAATTTGTTGCTACTTTTGCAGCATCTGCCGTGTCTGTTGTAGTGGCGGCATCTACTCCGGATATGGTAAGCGAACTGACCGCCATGCTGAGATCCCAGGCGTTATTGGTCTGCAGGAATTTTAAATAGCTTGTACTGTCACCAAGCACGAATGATCCGTCGCTTCCGAGATAAAATCCAGCCACCGCCGATGAAGCTGCTGTTTTTCCGTCTGTATGAACTGCGTTCTGGTCAATGACAATATTCCCGATTTTCCCCCTTATGGTTTCAAACGACCCATCAAGGTTAATTTTGAAATAATTGTTAGCACTGACCGCGCCGTTAAAATTGATTTTACTTGCGGAAATGGATATGGCCTCTGCAGACTGATTGATCTTGGATATTATTTCATCATTTCCAACCTTGCCATTCACCACGAGCATGATTTCGTCTTCCTTCTGAGAAATGACAGTATTTATAGACCCAGAATAAAAGACCCCAGTATCAAGGTTCCAGTAATTGTTTCCTTGGCTGTCCGAAATAATTCCAAAAATGCCCATCCCCGCGTTCATGCCGTTTGCGGTGATGCCGGTCGTCCAGTCCCAGTCTCGTCCGTCGGCTGTCCGGGTCTTACTGATACAGATCCCCTGCGTGCCGATACCCAGGGCGCCATACATCGGGCTTGTGCTGTCGAGGTTCTCGAACAGGATCGCCATTACGTCCTGACGCTCTGCCAGGTTGTACTGTGTGTGAAATTGGGCGCGAGACCCGTCAATATATCCCTTTACCATTTCGGCTACAATGCTGCCGTCTTCTCGGATAGTGGCGTTTACACGCTGTACTGTACTGTTGACAATCTGCACATAATCTGACTGAAAATCTCCCAGGGTGACATGGACAACTTTTTGCCTGATACAATCCCATATAATGGAAATGACCCTCGAAGTGCTCGTGATGTTCAGTTTGTAATGTCTGCATCGGATCGTGTCGCCAAGCCTTACAGTCTCTAAATGCTTATAATCACTCGTAATCGCCATATCCACATCAAGCGTAATTATCGGAGTATCACACCCATTCGCAAAATCAGCTTCAGCCGCGGCCTCCAGGGCAGCATCGAGCTCTGTTTGATCATCGCAAATAATAATGTCGTCTCTGCCGTCAGTTGCGTCAGCCGCCATGCGAATGTTTTCATAGTGAACTTCTTTTGTGTAGATTTTCGCATAACTGTTCAAGTTAGGAGAATCCACCCATGGCTCGTCACCGGACATAGTATGTCCGTTATATGCGACCGGGATGATCCGTGTGATGATGTTACTGGTATCGACCACATAGGTCACGCCTTCGATGTTTCTGCCGTATCTGGCTTCTACACCGTAATCACCGCCTACACGGTCATTGATGATGACTTTGTAATTGTCGTACAGGATCTCCCCGCCCCATCTTTCGATAAAAGTCGGGGATTCGTTGCCGTTAATGGCCGAAAGCAGGTTTCGCCGTACGAAGTAAGCGGTTTCTGTAGCAGAAATGTTGGATTCCCCGCTGTACGGACTGTCTGCTGTCATAAGATTCAGTGCTTCCTGCCCGGTCTTTCCAGTGGGTCTGACGTCCATCAGGAAGCAGTCATTTGCGCTGTCGTAGAAGATGGGATAAGCGATTGCGTTTATCGCGTCGTCCGTTTTTGTTACTTTTGCAATTCTATACAGCTGATCATTAACCTGCCAGGTCGGCACTTTTACAACCGCTTCCTCAGTGATCAATTTCCACCGGCCTTCATCGTCAAGCGGGGCATCGAGCGTGAGCACCCATGTGCCGTTCAGTTCTGCCTTAAGATCACAAGAAAAGCAAAAAAGTACAGCATCGCCGTTTTGCTGGAAGTTTTCGTTGCCAGGTACATATATCTGAATCATTTATATGCACCTCCATTGTGGTTTTATCCGTACAGTAAACCCGTTAGTCTTTATGAGTGTGTTTCTGCCTGGCTGTAGCCACAGGTCCTGGTAATCCCCGCTGACTGTTGTATTCGCCCATGTGGAATCATCCCGGTATGTGATCATTCTTTCGGTATCAACAACGGCTTTGGTTCCGACCGTCACAACGAATTCTTTTCCATTCACGGTCAACGTGCAGGTACCGTTTCCAGATATGATGTATATCGGATGACATTCCGCATATTCATTTATTACCACCGCAGGAAGGTCGATTATCGTGTCCCCGTTGTCCAGATAGGTATAAGGATCACAGTAAAACTCTGCCGTCACCTCTCCGATCGTCCATGCCATCCGTGCGCTGGACGTGATCTGCACGTTGCGGACCCTGTAGTGGAATCCTGCATCGTCCGAAAAACTCAGATCCCCGTTATCCCCAGACAATAACCATGCCTTGACCTGCCTGTAGATCGTATGCCATTCATCCCGGTCATGATTACTGTTGAAAGAAAACGTAATAGGAATACGGATATCCTCAAAATGATCGTCCGTATCGTAATATGATCCGTCCCGCCCCGCAATCGTTGTGACCGCTACCCTCCGGACAGGAGCCGGGACGGATGGTCTTGATTTCGCGTGGCATCCGACAGATTTATCTGTAATGCCTCCGTATGTCACTGTAAAACTCATGCCCCTGCTCCTCTCATAAGATTCTTTTGTTTCTGGCCCATGCCTTCGATGGCAGTATTGACGATGTAGCCTTTAAATTCCCGGTTCCCAATCATGACCGTCACGTTCGGCGCCTGCGGATTGCTCAGGGATTCCGCCAGTCCGGTCAGTGCGCTCATGCCTGCGGACAGCTGACGGATCGCGCCTGCGGTGTCAGCCCTGCCGATCTCTACGCTGGAGATCCTGTTGAGCTGTTCCGCTCCGGCATATCCGATCTGCTGAGTAAGGTCGGTGTAATACGCGCTTCCAGACAGCTCATCCTGTGCTGCCTGCATGGCTGCCCTCGCGGATTCGGCAGCAGACTGTGCAGCCTTACTGCGGTTCCGTTCAAATCCCAGTGCAAGGCCTTCGTCAGACAGTTCGCCGATATCCTCGAACGCTTTTGACGGGCTGTTGATCTGGAGCTCTGCCCGTGCGGACTGCAGCGCGTTCCGTGCCACCTCGATGGCTGCGTTAATAGCGTAGGAAGCGCCGTTGTAAATGCCGTTCGCAAGCCCCACGGCCATGTTATAGCCGATTCCGGACCATTCCCCCGCATAGGCTGCGACTTCATCGGTCGCGCCTCTGCCTTCCTGTTCGGCGGCGTTGTAGGCTTCCGGAGCTGCTGAATCAATGCCTTCCGCAAAGCCATATCCCGCGTCTTCTCCGGTATCCCGGAAATAATCAACGGATTCGTGAATCAGGTCTTCACAGTCGGAAACCATGCTCTTGACCGCGTTCTCCGGGTCAGACGTGATCTCCATACCATGCGCAAGCATCTTCGCCAGATCCCTGCCCAGATCCCGGTAAGGCTCATAGGCCGCATCAGAAACGGCGGCAGCCGCCTCGACCAGTGCCTCGGAAACGCCTTTGACATATTCTGTCTTACCCTGCAGACCGGTACCAAGCGCAAGGCCTGCCAGAGCACCATTGGAGTTGAATTCGTTGACTCCAAGGCTTCCTGCGGCGACTGCAGCATCCATGACCACTCCGGTCGCTGATTCTGCAGCTCCTGCCTGCCCTTCGATACCTGCAGCGATTTCCGCGCCGGCTTCTTCGCCGACTCCGGTCGCATCAACGTTCGCGTCATTGACAGCGCCGGACATGGTATTTTCGACAGCTGCCTGCACTTCCGGTTTGGACTCCGCGATGGACTGTCCGACAGCCCCCATATAATTCTTAGCCGCGGACGAATAGCTTGCCAGTGTCGCCGCACTGGTCTCTATCTGCATAGCCGCGTCATAATTCGCGGATACCTGATAGAACTTTTCGGTGTCATTATTCAGCGCATCGACAAGAGCCTGGACTTTTTCACCGGCCTTTTCCGGGCCTTCATCCAGTAAGGTATCGTACAACTGCTGAGAGAATCCACTTCCTGCCATCTGCCCCAGGATGGTCATGTTTTCCACCCAGGCGTTCAGGCTTGCGGTCTTCTCGTTCAGGTTGTTGATCATGTTGTCGATGGCATTGGAACCTTCCTCGCCAGACATGTCCAGAGCACCGACATAGCCTTTCATGGTGTCGGTGACTTTTTCGACAAGGGAATTATACGCGTCTTCCAGTTCCTGAATATGGTCAACCTGTTCCTGGCACCAGTCAGCGAATTCTGTCTCGGTCAGTTCCTGCTGTTTTTCTTTGAAGCGGTCCGTCTGTCCGATCAGTTCGGTTGCCTTGTCAATGGCTTCCTGCTGTGCTTTGGTCAGCTCCTGGGTGGCTTCGGTTTCTTCCTGTTCCTCTTCCGCCAGTTCTGAAACACTTTCCGCCAGTGCCTGCTTGTTTGCGTCCGCCTCTTCGGTCGTTACTGCATTCTCGTCCGTGGCTTCGGTGTTTTCCTGTGTCCGCTCAGTAAGACCACTCAGGGCGTCCTCCGTCTCGTCAATGATGTTCTGCGCTGTATCCATCTGCTCATTCGCAGTTTCCTGTACAGCTGTAGCTTCGTTCAGATTGCCCCGCAGTTCGAGGTATTTCGTCCCCAGTTCACCGGTCGTCATGCTTAACTGTTCTTCCGTCATTCCGGTCGATTCCAGTAAGCTGTTCAGCTGTTTCTGGGCTTCTTCGGCGGCGTTGTCTGCCTTTGCCTTCTCAATGGTCGCTTCAGCGAGTCCTCTGTACGCTTCCGCCTGCGCATCGAGCATGGCGGTCTGCAGTGCGGCGTCCCGCGCATTGTCAAAGAGCGTTTCAATCTCTTTGTTAGTTAGATTGATGCTTCCGGTCGCCTCGTCGAAGTTCGCTGCCAGTTCCGGCATGGTTCCAGACAGGTCTTCCACAGCGTTCTGCATCTGGAATTTTTGAAACTCGTTCAGTTCCCCGCCCTTGTTAATGATTTCCTGCAGGTCAAGGATAATCTGCTTCTTTGCATCGAGGTCTGCCATTTCCGTATAGGCGGAATTCATTTTTTCTTTGGCAGTGTCGAGCGTGGCGGCGACTTCTTTCTGCGAGGTCTCGATCTGGTCAATAAATTCCTGAATCTCCGTCTTATGCGGAGTGATCGCTTCGGTGATGTTGTTAATAAATCCCGTTGCAAGGTCTACTGCTCCGGAGAGCTTATCCGAGAAATACCCATACAGTGCGATTCCCAGACCTTCTGTAGCAGAATTCAGCAGTTCCAGTTCACCCTGCAGATTATCCTGCATGGTTACGGACATGTCCTTTGCCGCACCGTCGCAGTTTTCCAGAGCAGAATGAAGCGTGTCAACGCTGTCGCCCTCTGCGTTCATCAGTGCCAGCCATCCGGACATGGCATTTTTGCCCGCGATGGTGTTCGCGTAATTGACCTGCTCTTCCTCAGACAGCCCGCTCCAGACCGCTCTTGCGTCGGTCAGGACGTCATTCAGGTTTCGGGCTGTTCCGTCGGCGTTGTAGAACTGCACGCCCAGCTCCTCGGTCAGCGTTCCCAGAGCGCCCAGCTTTGTACTGGAAGCACCGGCGTCGGTCGCCAATCTTGTCATGATGGACCGCAGGGAAGTACCTGCCTGCGAGCCCTTGATACCGGCATTAGCCATCAGGCCGACCGCTTCAGCGGTATCTTCCATGGAATATCCAAGCGCACCGGCAACAGGAGCGGCGTACTTGAACGTTTCGCCCATCATCTCGACGTTGGTGTTAGCATTACTGGAAGCCGCTGCCATAATGTCAGCAAGTCGTCCGGACTCACCGGCGGACTCGCCGAAAGCGGTCAGCGCATCGGTCACGATGTCGGATGTCGTGCCGAGGTCGGTGCCAGATGCGGCGGCAAGTGCCATGATGCCGTCGAGGCCCTGCAGCATGTCGTCGGTCTTCCACCCGGCCAGTGCCATGTATTCCACAAAAATGTTATCGTAAAGGCTTTTTATCCTCTACTTCTTATGGTTTCCCATAAGTTCAGCATATATCTTCACCCTCGTTCATACGTTAGGCATTCCAGTGGACTAATCTGGAACGTGACAGCCTGTATCTGTCAGTGTCGGAGACTCGTGGAGGGGTTTTTGCTTCCATATCGCTCACCCTCTATGCGTTACAAAGACTGCCTGGTCTGCAGCCCTCTCGGTATCGGCTTATCATCTCTGACTTAGCGTTCACCGATTTTCCCCGATATACACCGCATATTTCTATGCGGCTGGCCCGGAATACGTTGTGTAACGTAGTGTTAAGCCTTGTCCTGCCTCTTCCGCCGTGAATTTGGTCGTGCGGCCCATCTCTTCGGCTTTTTCGGTCAGCTTCGACATTTCAGTGGCTGAAGCACCGGATATCGCCTGTACTTTGGACATTTGCGACTCAAAACTGCTGCCGACTTCAATAACATATTTGGCGGCGTCAATGGCTTTTCTGCCAAGTTCCACCAGTGCGTCGCCGGCAAGGTCTATGATCTTGTTCTTGACCATGTCACCCAGCGAGACAGACAGCTTCCCGGTATCTTCGGCGGCCTCTTTTACTTCGTTGCCGTACTTGTCGATTGAGGTCGCACACCCGTCAGCGGACCGTTTTGCCTCGTCAAGGTATTTGTCATTCTCTGCCAGTTCTTTATCGCAGTTGTTTAACTCCTTATTGGCAGTGGTTACTTCCTTCTGCCAGCTGTTTACTGCTTTTCTGGCGGCTTCCTGCTTGTCGGAGTACTGATCCAGTTCCTTCTGGAGTTCTTCAACGTTCCGCTCCTGCTCTTTGTAGGCGTCTGAGCTTTCCAGACCGGCAGCCTTCAGGTCGTCCTGCTTCTTTTTGGCCTCTTCCAGTTCCTTCGATAGCGCCTCGATGCGGTCGCCGTATTCGTTGTACTGGGTCTTTGCGTTCTTCAGGCCGTCCAGAGCAGCTTCAAGCTGTGCCTTGTATGCCTTCTGCTTTTCGGTCAGCAGTTCGTTCTTTTTGGTGAGTGCCTCAATACTGTTCTCGTTGTCACGATACTCAGCAGACAGCGTACTCAGCTCACCCTTTAATTCCTGTGTTTCTTTTTTGCACTCACGGAGTGCCTGCTTATACTCTCTGTCTCCATCGAGGGCTATAGTTGCCCTGATCTTTCCGTTGGCCATTGCCCCCTCCATAAAAATAACGGACGCAAAAAGGGCATAGTGCGCCTTCCGCGTCCGTGTATCACCGCAATTATTAAGTTATTACGGCAGGCTGTCGATATCGGCCACTCTGGCCTTCACATGCCTTCCGTGTTCTTCGAGGTATTCCACCCACAGAGTTAAGAATTCCCTCGGTGTCATATAGAGCATCTCTCTTTTACTGCAGTGGAAATGCTCCATGCCCCTCATGACATCGCGGGCAACATTGATAGGCTCTAGTGCTGCCCGCGGTTCACGTTTTTTTCGTCGTCCTCTTCGTCGTCATCTTCGTCGTCATCTTCGTCCGGGACCCCGATGGACTCTTTCCAGGATGCGATCAGCGCTTTGACGACTTCGTCCCCGTTGATCCGGTTGACAAGGAATCCGATTTCCTCGCGCGTGTATTTCTTTAAACTGGAACTGCCTTCGAAGTATTTCTGGCGCGCTATCTCATTATTGAGCAACAGGAACATCAGGTCCAGAACAGGCTTCGCCTGATAATGCTGGATGGTCTTGCCGTCTTCGTCGGTCTCGCTCCACAGGATCTTGAGGATCGCGTTGAACGGATGCCCGCCGTACAGCTCCTGCACCTTTTCAATAACGCCATAATCCCAGACAAGGCAGCGCTCCTCACCATTGAAGGTGAGAAGTGCGCCCTTAGGCTGAAGGTCCGTGCTTATCATTCAGAGATCCCCGCCTTGCCGTTAAGCCATGTTTTGGCAGCTGCTTCGGTGGTGAAGGTCTCACGCTCTTTCCAGAGGTGGTTGGCAGGGATAAGGATATCACCTTCCAGAGTCACATGGTTGAACGTCACGTTTTCCTGCTTGGTTGCGTTGTCGTCATTCGGCTCACGGAACTGAACTTTGGCATACCATTTCGCTACCCACTGACTGCCGGACTTGCCGATCGCACCGCAGCCAACGAACGGAGCAACATCGGTATCCTTGTACTGGATAGCGGTGTCAGCGCCAGTTGCGGCGGTATGTCCGAGAAGCATGGTATAAATGTCGTCCTCGTCCCTGTTCAGCTCGACGGTCAGCGTGCCGCCGGTCACTGTATTGTCAGTGTCGACCACGATGTCGTCACCGTAGTCCTTGCCGGTCGCCTGATTGACGGATCCGTTGAATCCGGCTACAGGGCTGATGTTTTTCCCGCCGGAATAAGTGATCGTACCGTCAGTCGCTTCAGTTGCGACCGCGAAAACCGCATATCTAATGCCAGTTTTAGCCATTGTCTTAGTCCTCACTTTCTAAATCGTATTCATTTTCAATGCCACACTCAAACACCAGATGCCGGATCTTGTCTGTCGTGTCGGATGCGTCCGTCACAGTCGGCGGCGTAAAGCCTGCAGCGACCAGTGCGGCGCGGATCCTGCGCTTCATGTCGGCATATGAGTTATTGAGCGGGCAAAAGTAATGTATCTGCATACTGGCGACATAAGCCTGCGGAAGGTCATCCCCCAGGTCTCCCACGCTGTCGTCAGCGTAGTTGTAGGTGAAATACTCTTTTCCAGTACCCGTATACAGATTTTCCGCTACCGGGAGGCCGAACGGCCTCAGCGCGGTTACAATGATCTTGTTCACACTATCAGCCATAATCAGCCTCCTGTTATCTTGTCAATTTCCTCGGAAAAGACCTCCTGCATGACAGCTTCGCACTTGTCTCTTGTGCTGTTGATCGCCGTTTCCATGTATGGTTTTGCGGTCCGGTACTGCGTGCCGTACTCCATGATCGCGGCGATCTTCGCATAATCAACGCCCTCTTCGTTCTTTCCGACAGGGCGGACCACTGAATATACGCCGTACTGGTTTTTCTTTGCATTGGTCGGCGCGAAGGACTTCGCAGTGTTTCCAGTGGCATATCCGCCGGTCGCTTTCGTCTCGAATGCCTTCCGGATGCCCTTCTCCAGTACGGGGGCAGCCTTGTTGACCGCCTTCTTGCATATATCAGTGTTCGTGTTGCTCAGCTTGTCGAAAATCTTTTCCAGTTCGTCGAACGCGTCTGCTTCAAAATGGAAGTTCGCCAATCAGACCACCTGCTCTTTCAGGTCTGTCCAGATCTCTAAATATTCCTTGTTGTCACCGTATGGGTTGACATACAGAATATTATGGTCCAGACCCTTGTACCGCACTACCATCGCTGCAGTGATTTCGGTGTCAGTGTATCTGATCAGAAACCGTTTCTTCGCCTGTGCCAGTTCCGTGCCTGCCTTGACGAGCTCAGTGCCGCTGGTGTTCGTGACCTTCGCCCAACAGTTGCGGACGATATGCTCACTCTCCACAAGATGCCCCTCGTCGTCGTAGGTCTCCCCGTCCGACAGCTGGACGATCAGGATCTTTTTGTTAAGGTCGCCCGGATCTACGTACATCACTCATCACCACCCTCCAGAGGAACCGATGGGACGAAGTTCGTCCGGTGCCGGAACAGGACCGACTCGACCACCCGGTTGATGTTGTCCTTTTCGACATACATCGCCCGGTTGTCATACATATCCTGAACCAGAACCATGTAAGCAATGTAGAAGTCCTCGTGCTCGTCCAGTTCTATCTCGGTGAGGCCCGTGTAGTCAATGATAAACTGCTTTGCGGCTGCCATCATCGGCGTCAGGATTGGATCCGAAGCGTCGTCTAACCTTAAGAAATCGGCTACGTTCTGGACCGTAATATCACTTATTCGCACGGGCCTTCACCCCTTTCCTCTGGGGTTTCTTCGGAGGGGCTGCCTTTGCTGTGTTCACTGCGTTTTTCTTCGCTCCACACTTAACCATTGGATTCCACCTCCAGACCGCTTAAGTCGTATTCCTGCGTTACTGTACTGATCCCGTTTGCCGCCACTACAGTAAGTGTCTGTGTATCCTTGTCGGCAATCCGCAGGACTGCGATGCCATCGTCGTCAAGCTCTGTAGCCTCTTCGTCACCGGTCAGCTGTACGGTGATCGTCGCGGGAACCGGAGTGCTGATATGCAGTGCGAGGAAATTCCCCTTCTGCAGATCGGTATCCTCCGAGAATCCCGTGTAATCAGTCAGATAATTCAGTGTTCCGGTAACCGCACCTTCGCCACTGATCACCACATCCGACTGCAGATCACTTACTGTCTTGCCGTAGAGGTCGGTGCTTGCGTCAATGTCAGCATCGGCCGACAAGGTCATGAAGGGTCCGCAGCTGCCATCTTCAGGACGGCGATCTTCTGCTCGTTCTCGATCTTAGCGTCGCACTCCAGATATCCGACTACGCCGATCGCGTGCTCAGTTGCGAATTTCTCACGAAGGACCTCGATGTCGATGTTCTCGGAGATCTTCAGTGCCAGGCCAGAGAAGTCACCATAGTAGATCGCTGTGGTGCTTGCGGTGAAGTTCGGCATGTTGTCGGATACGTATACCGGTTTTCCGAGCAGGGTGTATCCGAATCCTTCCCTGTAGTCCGGATTCAGGAGATATCTGTCTTCCTTGTCTTTCAGTTTGCGGATCGCTTCTCTGGTGGACGGAGCCATGATCCAGCAGGCGTCTGCCTGGAATACATCCTTAACCGCGCACTGCAGGCCGATCAGGTCGTCAGCGGTAACATAGGATGCACCGGTAGCGGTCTTGGTGTTGGTTGCCTGGGACAGGCCATCAATGTGGCTGTTTGCGTGGTCGCCGATCAGGAGCTGATACTCCAGCCAGCGAGCAATGTTTTCGCCCATGTCGTCAACAACAAATCCAACGATGTCGAACTGGCTGTTGTTTACGAGGGATTTGCTGACTTTGGTCAGGGCGCCGGCAAGGAATGCCTGCAGGGTGATGCTCTGGAATTTGCCGGTCGTGGATGCCAGTTCAGTAAACTCAGAAGCATAAGCAACAGAGATGCCGGTCTTGTAGGTCTCGCCTGCCTTCGGGTAGTACGGGATCTGCAGGGTGCCTTTCACGTTGTATCTGGTCGCTTTTGCTGCTACCGGGCAGACGTCAAACACCTTCTTAATGATCTTGTTTGCGATCGTGGTCGGGATGGTAGCTGCACCGTCGGTTTTTTCCAGGTTATAATCAGTTCTCTCTTCAGATACAATTCCGCGGAGATAATCCGCGAATGCCCTCTCCTCTGCGAGAGCTCTTTCTTCTACAGTCATTGTTTTGTCCTCTTCTTTCTTGGGCTCAACAGGTTTCATCTCGGCAGCCATCGCCCTCTCTTCTGCCTCGATGGTCTTTTTCAGTGCCTCGGCGTTCTTCGCAAGCTCGTCAAACTTCGCCTGCTCCTCCTCGTTGAAGGCTCTCTCTTCGCCGGATTCGTCTACAGCTGCTGCCACCATCGACTCCATCTCTTCGATCATGGCGTTCTTCTTTTCGGTAAGTGCTTTGATTCTCTTATCGTGATTCATTTTTTAGACCTCGCTTTCTGCAATAAAAAAGCACCGGGTTATCCAGTGCTTACTTCAGTGCATTGATTCTGTTTGTGTATGTTTCGTGGTACTTGGGTTTTGGTTCTGGTGCCGGTTCCGGCTCAGGTGTCGGTTCCGGTTCGGGCGCCGGCTCTGGTTCCGTCCGCTGTTCGGTCGTGTCGACGAACTCGATGCTCTCGGAGTCACCGGCTCTGCACTCGACAGATTCCTCAGTGTCAGCCCTCACCTCGATGGAGGTAGAGGAATACACCGGAACCTTGTTCATGACCAGCGTGATCTCGTCCATGTCCAGATCCGTGATGTGCCTGATCGGAAGTCCTTCCGCTCTCACCTCCAGAACATCCTTCGGGTTCCGGATGTTGAACGACCATCCTTTAAGTTTCCCGGCTCTTGCCCCGTCGATCACCTCGGGATCCGTCACGACAGACTCAGCCCGGAGTCCCACGGCGTCTTCCCTGACGGACAATGTACCGGTATCTGTTTCAGCCAACACGCGTGAATGGTCATGATCCAACAGCATCTGGATGTTTCCAGCGCGTTCGATCGCTTTCGCGAAGGCACGCTGTTCGATGATCTCGATCACACGCCCATGCGGTGTCATGACCGGACGGCTCTGCCTGCCGGGTACGTTGACGTACCCACTGATGTGTAGACCGTCAGCTCTCAGTTCCGCTCTCATCCTGCTCACCTCCTTCCGTTGTGGTTATATCTGAAACGGTTCCGGCATTGGCACCGGCTCCGTCTTCGAGATTCATGGAGGCGTTGGTGTTCGGGGTGTAGATTTCCTTCGTTGTCGGATTGTAGAAGACGGTGTTAAGGTTCAGCTGTATCCATTCGATACCAAGCGGTTCCATGTCTTCCATCTGTCTTACTTCGTCTATCTGCAGGAAATTCTTTTCGAGTCCGATCTTATACGCTTCATACCGGTCTTTGATGGATCCACGTGTCAGCTCCTTTGTGTTGAAGCTGAAAAACATAGAAGACTTCTCATCTTCGTTCAGCAGGTCACGGTTAAGGGAGCATTCAATGTCCGTCATCACAGCCACGCACGCCCGGATGAACTGGTCCTTGTCGTTGTCGGTCATGGAATTTCCGACTTTTGAACCGCAGATCATGCTTGCAGGGATTCCAAACAACTTGCAAATTTCCTCTGCATTAGATGCCTTGTTCTCGTTCATCTGGAGCTCTTGGGCTGAAGCAGATGCTTCCTGGAACTTGACGCCATTGTTCAGGATGACCACATTCTCGTCCGATTCGCCATACAGTCTCCGGAAACCATCTTTCAGGGCATCGACCGCGTTCTGAGAAAGGACTTTTTCAGACTGAAGGAAGCCTCGTTTCGTTCCGCCCTTCTTTGCCTGTGCAAGCTCATAGACCAACTCTGTGTAAGCTACATTCAGCACAAGCGGATCGTCATCCACAATGCTACGGCTTGTCATGCCGTCCTTCGTCTTCCGTAGGATCTTAAAAAACTTGCTTGGCAAGTACTGATTGCCCTGCACTCCGATTTTGTACTCCTTAAAAATCGGGTCGAAATTCTGCTGACTGATGTACAGGTCTTCTTCATTCACATAATGGATGGATTCCAGCGAATTCCATTTTTTATTAAGATAAGCAAACCCGCCCTTGCCCAGATAGTAATCTTCCAACATCGCCCGCCAGAACATCTTCGCCGTCAGCGTGTCTCCTGTGTCATCGTTCAGGAGCCGGATGCGCTGGTCATTCTCCACGATTTCAATGTCTCCGCCGTCTTTTCTGCGAAGAAGCTGGATCGGCAGCTGGCAGATCGTATTGGTGATAATATCGATACACGCCTGGACCGTCGGGATCTGAAGCGCCATAGCCTTGGAGACCGTGCTTCTGTCCAGGAGTGCCCGCAGGAGGGTGTCGCTGACCACTTCATTCTGGAGCGCAGTAGCGTCAGTGTCTGCCCTGATTTCGGGTTTTCGTCTGAATAAATCAAAAAAGCCCATGTTTTTACCTCTTTCTTTTTATGCTAGCTGAATGATAAAGTTGTCATCACCGAAAATGATGTCCTGCTGTAGCAGGTAAACGGCATCTATCGTTGCCATTGTTGCATCCACTTTGCCGTTCGATTTTTTCTTATTAACGTAGGATCTCATTCCAGTGTCATATGTACATCTGGCGTTTTCGAAATTCACCTCGTACAGCCTGTTGTTCTCGTACCGGAACTGCTGATTCAGGATCTTCTCCTTCAGCAATTTGGTAGGCATATGAAGCGTATCGGAGTGCTGCCTGACTTCAACTGTGTTATACTTTGTCTCCCACTTCTGAGCAGAGCTCAATGCCTGATACCGGTCATAACCAATAGCCTGTATGGATACGCCGTATTTCTCTTCCAGACCAAAGACATAGTCTTCAATCACTGAATAATCCACCGTCATATCCCCGCAGGCGATGCACTGCCCACTCCGGATGAACTGGTGATAGTCCAGCTTCTCGAACCGGATCTTCTCTTCTATCCTGCCTTCTGGAATAAAGACCATCGGGAGCGCCAGGATGTTGTCGTCTTCGTCCACGCTGACCATTACCACACTGCAGTTATCATTCGTCATGGCAAGGTCAACGCCCACGTAGACCACCCTCCCAGACCAGTCGATGTGTTCCGTCCTGCAGGCCTGCACCTGCTCGATGCTGACATAGGACTCGGTGCCGACGCCCTGGTATATGATGTTGCAGTGTTTGGTTATGAAGTTTTCCCGCTGACTTTCAACTTCGATTGCGTCCCGCCTGCTGTCTACCAGTTCATTCCATACCGGCTTTAATTCCAGTGCAAGCGGATTCGCGTGCCGCAGGATGCTGTCGTCTGTCGCCCAGTCTTTCGTGTTGTCTGGTTCGTACAGCAGGCTGAATACTTTTTCATTGTCTATGATCCCGTCCAGGACCTTTTTGCTGTACGCGACTTCATCTTCCAGGGGATTCTGACTCGTCGGATATTTGGTGGATATCAGGAACCCGAGCCGGTTCTGCACCAGAAGCTGACCGGAGCGCATGGCACCGATTGCGTAAGCAGTAGGCAAGGCACCAACTTCATCGCAGAGGAAAACCGACGGTTCTTTGCCATCAAGCCGATTAGTGGAATAGTTCAGCGGAGTATACTTTGTCTTGGTAGGCTTATGCAGGATGTAATCCCGCAGGATCTTAAATTCGCCGTCTTCAAAGACGTCCGCGTTCGTCCGGATCAGCGGTTCCAGGGCTTCTTTGATTTCTCTAGCAAGCTGTCCGTCCGGAGCAACTGAAAAGAACCTGCTATAAGCAGGCTCCAGATAAAACAACAACATGAACAGGATTGCCACTAAAAACGTTTTCCCGTTCTTCCGGGCCACTTCCAGAAGCACTCTTTCATATCTTCGCTTCCGCTTGTCATCCCGTCTGACAGTACAAATAACCGCAGTGATCAACAGCCACTGATATCCTGCAAGCGCATGGTAAATGCTCTTGCCCGTCTTCGGCCCTTTCGCCATCTTCAGGACCTTAGTGATCTTGTAGATTTTCTCAAGCAGTTTGTGATTGATGCAGTAGGTCGTGTTCTTATCGTCCCAGTCTTCCAGGAAGCTCTTACACTGCAGTTTCACATACTTCGGAGCGTCTATGTCCCCACTAACAACAGCCCTCGCATAGACTTCTGCCGGATGCTTATTCGTCTTCTTCGTCGTCCTCATTCAGTAATTCCATGAGCGTCTTCTTCTTTTCCTGTCCGGGCTTTACAGTGGAGATTGAAAGCTTTGCCCTGGACTGGGGAGACATGCAGAACTCATTGCACAAACGCAGGAAATCCCTGGAATACTTTTCCCGCGCCTGCATCAGTTTCGATTCCAGAAGCAGGTCTATGTTTTCGTTGATCTGTTTCTCAAGCTGCTGCATCCGGTCCACACAGATCGACAGCTGTGACAGCGCGAACAGATCCAGATTCCCGAGTATCTTCGCCTCATCAAGTTCGGCAAGTACATAATTGAAGATCTCCACCTGAGCGTCTGTCAGATATAAAGGCGGAACCAGTTTGTCAGTACCGCCACGCAGCTTGTCCTCGATCTGGAGCCTCTGTTCCGTCTCGTCCTTGCTGATTTTTGCTGTTTTGGCAGCCACTGCCTTGGCTGGTCTTCCCATAAGTTAGTCACCTCTTATTCGTTTTTGGCTATTTTTGCAAAAAGAGGTCTGAAATAAAGATTGATCTGAGCGCCGACGAAAATGATATACATACAGGAGGCAGCTATGAAACTTGTCAAAACGGAGG
>OMYT01000154.1 GCA_900315315.1 uncultured Eubacteriales bacterium
GTCAGGCTGGCAGCCGGAACACTCTACGGTGCGCTGAACACCCTTTGCGATAAAGGATGGATTGTCCTGAAAACCGTGGATGAAGACAGCCGCCGGAAAGAATACCTGCTGACAGATAAGGGAAGAGAGATCCTGATCAATGAGGTAAAGCGCCTGAAGGAATTGGCGCGGAACGGTGAAATGATTTTCGGGGAGGAATTGTAAGATGGAAAGAAAGACGATAACCAGATGGTTCTGGGTATGGCAGTTTGAAAAAGAAGAAGAATGGCTGAACGAGATGGCCGCGAGCGGCTGGGTGCTGGAGTCGGTAGGGTTCTGCAAATATACCTTTGTCCGCTGTGAACCCGGAGAATATACCGTTCGGACAGAAATGCATCCCTATGATGATCAATATATAAAGTTTATGGAAGAAACTGGCGCGGAATATGCCGGACGGATGATGATGTGGATCTATTTCCGCAAGAAGACAGAAGACGGGGTCTTTGACCTGTATTCTGACATTGACTCAAAAATCTCCCATCTGGACCGGATCGGCAAGGTGCTGCTTGCCATTGGTGGTGCCAACCTGATCGCGGATTCACGGCAAGAAAGAAGCATTGGAAAAAGAACGGGAACTGCATGAGTAACAGGGCAAAGGAAAAGAAAAAACACCCTGATCCGGGGCCTGGTGTGCATGGCACTTGGAACTCTGCTCAGGAACATGGATTATGAACCAGGATGAAAAGTAAAAGAGGCCTACGGCTCAGTCTGCCGCAGGCTTCTTTGTCAGGCAAGATTATTCACTTTTTTGTTCAGGGCGCTGATATTCTTTTTCAGTCTTGCATACTGGCTGATCCAGATGGCGATATAGATAGCCAGGAAGATCCCGAAGTATTTCAGGACGCCGTTGGCTGTATGCTCCATCCATCTCATGAGGTAAGCAATCGGGAATGTGGCGGCGGAACAGATCAGGAAATGAATGACTGTCATCTTTGTCAGGTTCCAGTCTGTATCCCAGATCACGGAAGCGCCGGCAAAAGCCGCTCCGTACAGCATTGAACAGAGCGTCTGGACCACTACGGCACCGATCTCTGAACCAAGATCGGCTGTCAGTTCAGGAACGACTGCATAATATTTCCCATCTCCCATAGCCAGTGAAATGATAATGGTAATGACTATGCTGATCGCCAGTCCGATCGGAGCGCCAATCAAAGCACGCAAACCTGCTTTCTTCCAAAGCTGTTTATTCATATTCCAAGTACCCCTTTCAGTCTCGTCACATATCTTCTGGACGCGTATGTTTTACTGCCGTCATTCAGGACCACACAGATCGTTCCGGTAAAGCTCAGGTCAAAACTCCTGACCTTTTTCAGGTTGATGATCTCGGAATTGGAGATACGGATAAAATGGTGCTGCTTCAGCCTCTCCTCCACTTCATACAGACGTAGCCGGAGCATGTATTCTCCCGAAGGCAGCACAGCGAAAACTTTACCGTTTGCTGCGTAAATCCTCAGGATATCTTTTTCATCCAGAACCGTCACGGTATCATCGCGGAATCCTGCAATGAGTTTCGGCTCTGAGTCAGACAGCATCTGGACAATTGCATTGACCTCTTCCGTCATCTGATCGGTCAGGATGATCACTTTGGGTACAGACACTGCTGAATCAAGTCTGACTTCTACCTGCACGCCTTTCGCTTCCTTTCTCCCGGGTGATTGCATTATATGGGAAAGCCATCCTGAATTCCACTGATTTTCAATAAGTGGTCGTATTGGAGCAATATGTGGTTATACTGCAGAGGTTATTTCATAAACAATAAAACACTTGAAAGACTGATTAATCTGTATGAAGAAATTAATTAGATAATCATCAAAACAATATTGCAATTCCGATAATATTATGATATAAATAGTTGCGAGCCTGAAAGATAGGAGATTGGATTTATGATTGATCAGAAGATTTCAAAACTGAACAGCTGGTTTGAGGAAAAGATTGCTCTGTGTGGTAAACGCAATCAGGAACTGAATGGGGATGGGCGGACAGATGAAGCCATCTTTGAAAAGATAAAAGCAAATATCTATGACGTTTTCCGTACTGTTCTTTCCGTTGCCGTGAAAACCGGCAAGGAAGACGCAGATGCAGTTAAAACCTTTTTTGTCCAGAGAGCAGAGCAGATCCCGGCAGGCTGGGCTGTTGCCCTGGAAAAAGCCAGAGAGCATAATGACACCGTCAGAATGCAGACGGAGCAGATCAAGCTTGACACAGTTCAGGAAATCCGGGAAAAGTTTTCAAAGATATGGGAGGGAGCGGAATGACGGAGACCGAGGCTATTCGTCTTTTCAAATGCCTGTCTGACAAGTCAAGGCTGCAGATCCTGAAATCGCTGGCGATGGAAGATATGTATGTCGAACGCCTGGCTGAACGGCTTGGGATCACCGCCCCCACCGTTTCCTTCCACCTGAAAAAACTGGCGGATGCAGGCGCTGTCACATCGTATAAAAGCCAGTACTATACGATGTATTCACTCAATAAAGACATCTTTGAAACCAGCATGCTGGACATCATCCGCGAGAAGTCTGATGAAGCGGACGCCCAGGCCCAGCGTGACGCCGTATATCGTCAGAAAGTAATCGACGCTTTCTTTGAGTATGGCAAGCTGAAGGCGATTCCTGCCCAGCGCAAGAAAGAACGGATTATTCTGGATGTGATCGTGCAGGAATTCGAGTATGACCGGATCTATTCTGAGCGCGAGGTCAATATCATTATTGCCGATTTCTATGATGATTTCTGCACGATCCGCAGGGATATGATCGGAGAAGGGCTGATGGACCGGGACACCCGAGGGTACTGGCGTGTAAGGCACTAATATCTTTTTTTCAGCCGACGCTTGCTGCAAAGCCGGCAAAAGACGGAGAATACTTGACTTTTACTTGCTTTCCGTTGTATAGTGAGCGCAAACTTTCGGAAAGGAGCTCTTCTCATGAACTGGTTCGGATTTGTCCCTGTACTGTCTGCGAACACTGTTGAACATGTCCGCACTATCGTCGTATCCGATTGCCGGAAGTTCAGAGAAGAGTAGTTGGTATATCCATATCAATCAACCAGCCGCTTATCTCTGACAGAT
>OMYT01000027.1 GCA_900315315.1 uncultured Eubacteriales bacterium
TACGCAGAGTGGAATAACCGGGATGACATATTCCAACGAAACGGTCACGCTGCAGGTGAAAGTGGTAGAAGCTGACGACGGCAAACTGAGTGTAAGCACGAATTCAAGTGAAACATTCTACAGCAACAGCAATACAGCAGATACGACCGGAAAGACCTTCACAAATACATATGTTGAGCTTGGTAAGATCACGATTTATAAGACTGTGCTAGTCAATGGTGCTGCACCCACTGACAGCATGATGGACGGAACGTATTACTTTGGTCTCTTTGATGAAAAAGGAGCCAGGGTCAGAGATACTCAAAGCATCACGATTTCCGGGAATGGAACAAAGAGTGAACCGATGAACGTGGTTTTCGACGGCCTTGTGCCTGGAACTTATGTTGTAAAGGAAATGCAGGGACTGACCGGAGACGAAGTCTATGATCAGGAAGGTGTGACTGTTTCAGCTAAGGCAGATGATGAGACAGACGCGGAAAAAATGAAGGAAAAAGCGGTTGCCGTTGATTGCAATGATCACGATGTTTACTTCTTTAACGACAAAGAATATGTAGGTTCCCTGACGATTTCCAAAGAACTTATCGGAGCCACAGATGGCGTCTTCCAATTCACTGTCACAACACAGGAAGCGGGATCAGCTCCGTATTACTACGACAAGGACGGCAAGGAATCTCGCGATAAGCGAATCATCGAACTCAATTATCCGACTCAAAAGAGTATCACCATTCCCAACCTGAAACCTGGGATCTATACCGTAACGGAAGTCGGGGATGATCTGGCGAAGACCTATAAGGTTGAAGACAAGGGCGATACAGATATCGCTTTCAGTGAGAATTTCAGTGCAACAGGAACCGTGACCGGTGACGGGGAAACGAGTGTTTCCTTCCGGAATACCAAATACGGGATCCTGACAATCAAAAAGCGGGTAGTCGGCGCTGAGAACGCCGCCACGAAGCCGACAAGCTACAAGGTGACGGTGACAACCGAAACCGCCGGTGCAACGAAGTGGATCGGCGCAGACGGTTCCGTGCACGACAGTGAAGTAAAAATCGATGTGCCGCTGACAGAGGAAGGGATCATGATCTGCGGCTTGCCATATGGAAGCTATACGGTGACGGAGTGCGAGGAAGGCCGGGAGATCACAGACTATCAACTGGAAGTGACAGGTGAAGGAACAGCCGAGATTGATCAGGAGCATCCGACGGCGGAGATCGTGCTGGTGAACACCTATGACATGATGCTGACCAGCGCCGCAGTGATGAAGGTCTGGGAAGATGACAACAACCGTGACGGATTGCGGCCCGCCGGCCTGACAGTGGAACTCCTGGCGGACGGCCAACCCACCGGCAGGACGGTGACGCTGAATGCTGCCAACCACTGGACTGCGGTGCTGAAGGATTTACCTGCCGTGAAAGACAGTAAGACAGTTGTATACACCTGGCAGGAGCCCAAGGTGGAAGGCTACACGCTGACCAGCGACAAAGCCGACGGAGCAACTCTGACAACCCTGACGAACACGCATGTGCCCGCAAAGACGGAGATCAGCGTGAAAAAGGTCTGGGAAGACAGCAATGACGCCGCCAGGAAACGGCCTTCCGGCATTGAAGTACAGCTGTACGCGGACGGCAGGGCGCTGGGTGAAGCGGTGACGCTGGACGCAGCAAACGGCTGGGCATATACCTGGAAAGACCTGTATCTGAACATCTGCGAGGATGGGACATCCCGTGCGATTCGCTATACGGTGGCGGAGACAGAGATTCCGGACGGATATACAGGCAAGACTACCGGAAACGCCTCAACGGGCTTCGTGATTACCAACACCTATAACACGGGCAAGCTGATTATCGAGAAGACATTCGATATCCAGAAGCCTGAAGAAGAAACGGAAGAAGAGGAAGAACTGACCGACTTTGAGGTTCAGAAGATCTGGATGGACGACAACGACAACGCGGACGGCAACCGGCCGGAGAGCATCACGGTACACCTGTATGCCGGCGGCGAAGAGATTAAGGTGGTCCAGCTGAAGGCGGCGAACGGGTGGAAGTATCACTTTGGCGAACTGCCGAAGTACGCAGACGGGAAGCCGATCCACTACTCTGTCAGCGAAGATCCGGTGGAGGGTTACTCGACGGAAATCGACGGATTTACGATCTACAACAAATACCAGCCGGAGCGGACCCAGGCAACGGTGAGGAAGATCTGGAATGATGAGAACGACAAGCAGAAGAAGCGGCCGGAAAGCATCTGGATGAAGCTGAGCAACGGTACGATTGTTATGCTGAGCGAAGAGAACGGATGGACGGCTACGATTGCAGACCTGCCGGCGAAAGTGAATGGCAAGCCGGCGGAATACACCTGGACCGAGCAGACCGCGATGGGATATGAACTGGAAACGGTGGTCCAGGAGGGCAGCGTCACGACCTTCACGAACAAGCCGTGGACGAGGCCGGAACAGCCGAGCCAGGGCCGGAAACCGAAGACGGCCGGAGAAACTCTGTACGTATTTGATGAGTATGACACGCCGCTGGGAGTGGAGATTGTTATTAATCACGTAGGTGATTGCTTCGATTAATTGGGGGGATTTCCGAATGTCCTGGGCTGCCGCCCGTTCTCTGCTGAAAACTGTCCACTGGACAGTTTTCCGGGCGCGCCGAACCCCCCAACCCCCCTTCGGAATCAGCGTTTATTGATTGCTTCGATTAATTGGGGACTTTCCGTAACCATGACAGATAATATCCGTTTTAGTTAAAAAACTACAGGAGGAAAGAACTATGCTCAGGCGCATCGCATTACTTCTTACGGCTTTTCTGATGCTGTTTGTTTCCTGCGGGATTGCAGAAGGAAATGCGGCTGACAACCCGGTCAAGACGGATGCCGATTATTCCCGCGCTTTTACGGAAGGATATGTGGATCCGAAATGGAAGGATGTTGATCCGGACAGCCAGATTACCTCTGTCGATTTCCGGGAGATGCTGATCCGACTGATCAGCGCGCTTGCGCCTGACAAGCTTTCCTGGTTCGAGGAAAAGGTGACAGACTATGACACACCGCTCACCCGCGGCGAAGCGGTTACAATGGCCTGGTACGCCGCTGTCTGCGTCGACGCGGATAATTATACCGATCCGCAGTATGATGTCAGCCAGAGTGATCCAAATTTCTGGAATACGGAAGGAATGCCGATGGAAGAGCTCTTTCCGGATGCTTTCCAGAAAAATCCCATTCAGACGGAAAAAAGCACCTGGGACAACGAATTCATTGCTTCCTTCCTCTGGAACCAGTGGCGCCGCTCTCCCTATTCCCTGAAGATGCTGTTTCCTTTTGACGAAGTGAACGTGAGCATGCACAATGCCGATTTCTGCACGGCGGAGGAGGCAGTGTGCGCAGTGACACGGCTGTATGACTCGGCACTGGATCTTTACTACAGTTTTGATATAAAAGCTTATCTGGATGGCGGAACTGCCACGGAAGAAGAACGGGCGCTCCTGGATGCGGCGGACGCCCGCCGCGCGGCTATCCGCGGATCCGCCAACGAGATCGAAACAGAGGGCACCACCTATTATGTATCCAATTCCGGCAGCGATAAAAACAACGGCAAGAGTCCCGAAAAAGCATGGGCAACGCTGAAGAACGCATTTTCCCGGAAACTGAAGAAAGGCGATGTGGTCCTGCTGGAACGCGGCAGCGAATGGGTGCAGCCGGCGGACAAGGATTACGGACTGGCAGGCGATTCCATACAGATCCCGGAAGGGGTTACGGCCGGCGCCTACGGGGAAGGCGCAAAACCGGTGATCCGCGGGGATATTCCTGATGAATCCAACGATCCGTCGTTCTGGACGCTGTATCGGGAGCAGGACGGGGTCCGGATCTGGCAGGCTGCCCGGCCGCTGCGTGAAATCAACGTCATCGTGTTCAACGACGGCGAGGCCTGGGCCGACAGAATCTATCCGTGCTATGACGGAAAAGGATACTGCAATGAGGACGGCAGTCCTTTCCTGCCAGAGGATGCCCTGGGGAAGGACAATACTTTCTGCTGCCTGCCCGACCTGGAAGGCAATTCCACCGATATCCATAACCGTGTTCTTTCCGGACCGGTATACCTCCGCTGTGACGCCGGAAACCCGGCAGAAGTGTGGGACCAGATCATTATCCCGCAATGCCCCAGCGGGCTGAGCCTGGGGGAGAACCGGGCCGCCTATGATCTGGACATCCGATATTTTACCTGCGGCGGCGTACTCATGTCGGGTCCCAATCAGATAGCCGGAACGCTGGTGAACTGCGAAGTTTCCTGGTGCTCAGGGATGGTCATGGAATACCACTTTCAGAATTCACCGATCGGATACGCTTACTGTACCGGGTGCGCAATCCAGATTACAGGCAACCATGCCGTGGTGAAAGACTGCTATATCCATGACAGCGCGCCGATGGCCATGACGCTGTCTATCCACGGATTTGAAAAGAACGTTACGGAATACAGGATCGAAAACATCCGCCTGACAGGCAACCTGATCGAACGCAGCGGTCCGAACCACTGGGCCGATTTCTCAAAAATGGAAGTGGAAAACGGCCACGGCGTGGTTGCCGATTATCTCTATGAAGACAACATGTCCTTTTTCTCGGGGATGGGCTGGATTACAAACATGATCAGAGTCTGTGAAAAGACCAATATTCCCGGAACCTTCCGCAGCGCGACGGAGAACGTCATGGGACCGGCGGACAATGAAGGAATCGTCCTGAAAAACAACGTTTTCTTCTGCGCGGATTATACGCTGGTTTTCCTGGCAGATATGCTGTGGGGCGGTCAGTCCGGCAGGGTAAACGCCCAGCCCATTTTCGAAGGAAACACGTATGTTCAGCCGCAGGCGCTGCCGCTATTGGTGAAAGAGGATGAACACCGGACCTTCTATCCGGACGATCCAGAAGTGCTGAACGTACTGGGGGATCAGACGGGCACAGTCATCGTGCTCAGATAGAGGAACTCAAATATTCTTCATGACCCAGGCAAAAGCTCCGGCGGTCCGCAGATCCGGATCCCGGAAATGATTTCCCTCGTTCCATTCCAGGCAGCAATCGATGCCCTTCGCTTCCAGCGACGCATAGATCTCCCGGATCCGGTTGCCGACAGTGGCCATCACCGGATTCCGGGTTTTTTCTTCCCGGTCGCCCAGGCTCAGATAGACATGCCGCGCCTTAAAATCATGGCCATTCATATACTCCGCAAAATCCGGATACCAGACGGAAGGCGAGGCTGCTGCCACGCCGGCAAAAGCATCCGTACGGCTGCCGGCCCACAGGGCGAAAAGCCCGGCCAGGGAATATCCGCCGAGGATATACCGCTTTCCTGCCTCTCCGGTCAGCTTCAGGATCTCCTCCAGGGTTTTCTCCGCCCCGTCTCCGAATTCCATGCCCCCGAAAACTGCCGTGGCGCGCCAGGGCGTCAGATCACTGAACCAGTCGTCTGTTTTGACGGTCAGCAGACCAAAATCCATGCCCGCGTATTCCTTGATCCATCCGGCCTCAATCTCAATCCAGGCAAGGTCATGATCATCCACCGGCTGGATCAGCACGAGCGGAGAATCCGGTTTTCCGTATTCGTTAATCTGCATCGTTGATTCCCATCTTCTCCCTCAGGTCTCCGAGGGATTTGTCATACTGCGCCTGTGAGATGGCGCCGTTTTCCAGAAACGTATCCAGCAAATGCTTCTGCTTCAGAAACAGCCCTTGCTTTGGGTTCAGATGCTTTTCCAGCATTACAAGCGTGACGCCCGGTATGCCGTTCAGATCGGAAGTCGCGATGCCGACTTCTTCAAACCCGTGTTTGCAGTACATGGCGCGGGCCGGCGTATTGATCTCGCTGGTGTCGATCCGCAGTTCGCTGCAGCCGTGCTCCAGCGCGTATTCTTCATAGAAACGGAGGAATTCACGGGCATGGCCTTTCCTTTGCTCGGCGGGGGAGATCATCAGCGTATGCAGGACGCAGACCTGCTCGTCCGGCACCTTGTGTTTCCATGCTGCGCCGGCATAGATGCCGAGCTGAGCCTGATTGATGATCCCGCTGCCGATGATCCTGCCGTTTTCTTCCATGACAAACAGGTCATCCCGCTCCAATGCGGCCTCTGCCGTGGCGCGGGACGGGTAGATGCCGCGTTTCCAGTTTGTGATGATCAGGCCGGCGGCCTTGGCGTCATGCATTTCGTCATACAGCCGCTCAATAGCGTCCAGGTCATCCCATGTTGCTTTCCGGATCATCGTCTGCCATCTTCTTCCTGTCTTTTCCTTCTCCGCTACAGATAATCTGCAGATAGTAGCTGTCGTCCTTAATGTTGTTCATAAATCTTTATCCCATCCTGCATGATTTCGTTCAGTAGTTTCGGATTGCCGCTCAGTTGTTCTATTGTAAGAACATCCACATTCTTCCGCAGGCTGTTTCTCAAAGCCTCCACCATTCCGTAAAATCGGAGTCCTTCCACTCCTTCGGAAACTGCCAGATCCACATCACTTTGTTCGGTAGCAGTTCCTTTTGCATAGGATCCGAACAAATAGCACCAGGTAACAGGATATTGTGAGAATACCTCGTTACAGACCGCTTTAATGTCCTTAATCGACAGGAGTCCGTGACTTTCGTCTACAAGTGTTTCCCGGCTGAGCCGCTCTGTCATATACTGATATTTGAGCGTATCGGCCTTTGAAATGTCTGTTTCATATGACTTATAACTTCGCAAAGACACGCCCAGTTTTTCTGCAGCCTGGGCCTGTGTCAGATGGGCCTGCTGCCGTATCTCCCGTAATGTCATGTTCTGTTCACCTTCTTCCGGGAGGATTTTACCAGAATTGCACTTTTTATTCAACAGAAAAGTGTAAATTTTGCCCTTTAAGTTCCATAAAGGTGCACATTTTGCCTCTTTTCCAAGTTTGAGGGAGGGTAGGAAGGCCGTATGGCATCAAAAAAGTGATCATAACAAAAAAGTGACCCGAAATGAGCCGCTTTGAGCCGAGATGAACAGGAGTGAAATATGATATAATACCATCAGATACATAGGTGGAGATAGAGTGCCGAACACCTGAAACCGGGCTCCGGAACGGTCCACGGAAGGGGCAATTGCCTTCAGAAAAACACAAGGTTAGAAAAAGACGAGTGAAGGGGGTTGAAACCGTTGAAAAATAAGGCGCTGAGCCATCATCTGCCGGAACTGCAATTTTCTTCTTCTTAACTGGTATATAAATATACCTTAAGAAGAAAGGTCGTTGCACTCCCACAGGGGGAAGGGCTATGCATACGCCCTTCCCCTGTTAGGGAATGCACCGGTGCATTCCACAGATCAGAAGAACCGAATCTGGAAGAGGCTAAGAAAGGCGAAAAATGAAAGACGCTATGACATTGCGGACGGACAGAATATATTTTTCTTCTATGCAGTTTATATTAAAAAGAAGAGAAGAAGAAAAATGACGAACCGTCCGTTACACTCCCGAAGGGAATGGCTTCCTAGGGTCAGCCATTCCCATTCGAGGAGAATAACGGTAACCTAAACAGCGTAGAAAAACAGATCAAAAAAGCGACTGCAACAAAAGTCCGACCGATATTGACCGTTTTTGCCCGAGACTGGCCGTGGCGAAATGTGCTATACTACCATCAGATACCCAGGTGGAGGGGAGACGGGTCGGGATAACATGGATGGGGCCGGGATGACAATGGGGCGTTCGGGTTGTTTTATCAGGCTGAGTTGACTATAATAGAGCGCGATATAGTTTTCTATATCACGGGTTTTCACCCCATGTATGCCAGGGACTGAACACGAAAAGAGGAAAAACAAGATGGAATGGAATATAGTAGCCGATTCAAGCTGTGATCTGTTTGAGCTGGAGAATCGCTACGCAGATATATCGTTTTCAACCATCCCGTTTGTGATCAGCGTGGATGAGAAAGACTATGTTGACGATGAAACGCTGAACACATCACAGATGGTCAGCACAATGGAGGAAAGCAAAAAAGCAAGCCATACGGCCTGCCCGTCTCCGGAAGCCTGGTATGAGCAGTTTGAAAAGCCGGGATACACAATTGCCATCACCATATCAAGCAGCCTGTCCGGCAGCTACAACAGTGCGAGCACGGCCATGAACATGATTAAGGAGACATATCCCGATAAAAAGATTGCCTTGATTGATTCCCGGTCAACCGGTCCGGAAATGATCATGATTATCCGGAAAATCTGTAAACTGGTTGATTCGGGAGCCGACTTTGATACGGTGGCTGCTGGCGCAGATGAGTATGCAAAGCGTACGCACATTGTGTTTGCGCTGTCATCGTTCGGCAATCTGATCAAAAACGGACGGATGAGCCGGTTTGCCGGCTTCCTGGCCGGGAAGCTCCATCTCTGGGGCATCGGAATCGGAAGCGAAGAAGGAACCATCCAGGTGAAGCAGAGAGCCCGGGGGAAAAAGATGGCGGTGGAAGCGATTATCGAAGACATCAGGGAACGCAGAAAGAACCCCGGTGAAATCGTCATCAGCCATTGCCAGAACCCGGAACTCGCGAAAACCCTGAAGGAGTCCATCGAAAACATATGGCATGATGCGCAGGTCACCGTTGTACCGACAAGAGGCCTTTGCAGCTACTATGCCGAACGGGGCGGGCTGATAGTGGCTTACTGATTACGATAAAATGAATACTTGCAGGCGCAGTCTGACAGCAGGCTGCGTCTTTTCGCGATGTCACTTTTTTGTAACATCGAAAGGGTAAAATGAGTATGTGGGAAAGTGCGCCGGAAAATGGGGTGCATTTGCAATGTGCCCGGACGGAAAATAAGGACGCCGGTGATAAATTGCAAAAGTAAACCTGCAGTCCGGCAATGGATATCATGGAAAACAGCAACAGAACGGAGGGATCGGGATGATTGTCGGAAAAACTGCTGTGGGCGTTGAGACAAAAGAGATTGAATGGCTTTGGAAGCCGTTTATCGCCTTTGGGAAGGTTACGATGATCCAGGGTGATACGGGCGTGGGCAAGACCAGCCTGATGGTCAAGATTGTGGCGGACTGCACAAACGGGCTGAAGCCGCCGACGCAGTTCCACGGACGGCTGCAGGCCCAGGAGAAGGGTGAACCGCTGACAACGTTCTATGTGACAACCGAGAACGGAATCGAGGACACGTTGATCCCGATGTTCGACCTGTACGGCGGGGACAGGGAACACCTGTATTACCAGGATGAGGACGAAGGGCACTTTGTGCTGAACGGGGAGGAGATCCGGGCGGTTGTCAGGCAGTTCGGCGCAAAACTGATCGTGATCGATCCGTGGCAGGAGTTTCTGGATGATATATCGTCCACAAGCAATGAGAAAGTGCGGGCGATGATCCGCAACGTGCAGAGGGTGGCGGAGGAAACCGGCGCGGCGGTTGTGCTGTGCGGGAATTTTACCAAGGCCCGGGCAGGATCGGACCTGAACAAGGGACTGGGCGGGGCGGAACTGACGAACACGCTGCGGAGCCTGCTGACGGTACGGGAAGATCCGTATGAGAACAGCCATATCCGCATCCTGAAAACGACGAAGATGAGCTTTATCGGGAAAGAAATGTCGCCGGTGGGGCTGAAGCAGGAGGAGGATTATACCGTCTCGTATATTCAATGGCTGGACTATAAGGAGGAACAGGAGGAAAGGCTTACGAGGGAAAAGAAGAATAAGATCAACAGTGAAACGAGAAAGAGCCGAATGGATGTGGCTTGTGATTTCCTGCTTGAAGCATTGGATGACGGACCAGTCAACAGTAAAGTGTTGATTGAAAAAGCCAAATTGAAGGGAATTGCACCGGCTACATTGAACAGGGCTAAAATTCGGGTTGGAGTTTACTGCAAACAACAATCTGACAAATCAAGCTTATGGAAACTTGGAGAATGGGATTGATCATTTTATCATGAAAAACTGATAAAATGATAAAACGACATGGTATGAAGTTCGTACAAATTGGCACCCGAACCGTGAACACTAAAACACTCGAACACTCGAATAATCAAACACTCGAAGGGCCTTAAACGGTTATAAAATAAGGGATTGGATCGATTGCTTCCAGACACTTATGGATTTCCTAAAGAACACTAAAACAGAAAAAACACTCGATTGGTACGGACAAATAAAAGTGCCACTAAGAGGTAGCACACTGCGATCGCTGTTACCAAAGCCGCTTACGCGCCTTTGACAGCTGTAGCATGGGAAGCATGAGCCGTGCTGAAGCACGGATGCTTCCTCAACACTCTAACACACTAACACACTAACAGTGCCTTCGGGCAAAAGGGTTTCTGTGTGAATTGCGGAAACTTCAGCTTTGACAAGCAATCCGAAGTGTGATAGGATTTTTCTATAACTGAAGGGTTTTATAATAAGAAAGGGGAATCGCCCATGTTCAATCATATCGGACGGAAACTAAAGGCTCTTGCTGCGGCCTGGGGGGTTATCGGTATTGCCGGATCTATCGCGGCAGGGGTACTGCTCTATCTGGGAAAAACACTGGACCTTGTGTGGTGTATCGTGATCGGCGTCGGCGGAATTTTGCTGACACTGGTCGGGATGATGGTGATATACGGAATCGGCGATACGCATGTGAAGCTTGAACGCCTGGAAGACAAGCTGATCCCGAAGCCCAACTATGCCAGTTATCTGAATGATAACCAGGCGCTGCGGGGAATGTGCGAGATCTGCGGGAAAACGACGGATCTGATCAACGCCAAGATTGTGGACCAGTTCGGCACCAGGTACAGGAAGGTCTGCAAGGAATGCTACGCGATCAATAATTGTCAGCCGAATGACTAAAGATAGGGGGCTTTCCGATCGCCCCCTAAAACCCCTTCGGCCCAAATACTTCTATTTTGGGGAAAGTTTTTGTAATGAGATAAAATGACGATAACGCAATTAAAGTATATTATTACGATCTCGGAGAATGGATCTTTGAACAAGGCTGCGGAAGTACTGTTTGTTTCGCAGCCTTCCTTGACGAGCGCCGTACGCGAGCTGGAAAAGGAACTGGGGATCACCCTGCTGAACCGCGGCGGAAAAGGCGTAACGCTGACAAACGACGGGGCGGAGTTCCTGCAGTACGCGAGGCAGGTGGTTGCCCAGTATGAGCGGCTGCTGGAGAAATACGGCAAGGGCGGAACGCTTCGGAAGAAATTCGGCATCAGCACACAGCATTATTCCTTTGCAGTGAAAAGCTTTGTGGAGATGGTGAAACAGTTCGACACGGATGAATATGAGTTTGCCATCCGGGAGACAAAGACCGCCGACGTAATCGAAGACGTGACGACGGGAAAGAGCGAGGTCGGCATTCTCTATCTGAGCGATTTCAACAGGAAAGCCATCGGGAAGTTCCTGAAATCGAACCAGCTGGAATTCCATTCCCTGATCCAGTGCGAGCCCTACGTTTACCTGTGGAAGGGTCATCCGCTGGCAAAGCAGAAGAGCATCCGCCTGACGGAACTGCGGGATTATCCCTGCCTGAGCTTTGAACAGGGGGTCAGCGGAAACTTCTATTTTGCTGAAGAAATCCTGAGCACCTACGACTATATCCGTACGATCAAGGCAACGGACCGGGCAACGATGCTGAACCTGATGGTCGGCCTGAACGGCTATACGCTGTGCAGCGGGATCATCTGCGAGGAACTGAACGGACCGGACTATGTAGCTATTGCTTTTGAAGCCGAAGAGGAAGAGATCGCGGCCGGCAGAATGGAGATCGGGTATATTGTGAAGGCGAATATGCTCCTCAGCAAACTGGCGGAGCAGTACATTATGGAACTGAAAAGATACCTGAAAGTATAAAACCTTGGTATTGACTTTTTTGACGGGGGAAAGGTATAATCTCTTTTGGTTCAAAAATAAACATAACAAGGAGGGAATGTCATGGACGCTGGGAGTAGCAGCGGCATAACGGTTGGGCGAAGACCGCGGGTGCCGGATGCCGTGGCATTCCGGTTCCGCGTGAAATAAGACATTGCCTGCCGCTATGTCATATATTCACTAACCATATTGGGGGGCTTTCCGATCGCCCCCCAAGCCCCCTTCGGATACCTGGTGGGTTTCCGATCTTTCTGGGCTGCTGGGCACAACGAACCCCCAAGCCCCTTCGGGCGACATATGGTTATTGAGTATTTATGCTTCTGGCAACTGACCATTCTAACCAAATGGGAGGGAGCAAGCATGGCGGATCATTCTGTCACGGTTGAAAACACTTTACAGACTCTGCTTTCAGAAAAGAAATATTCCACGATCCGGGATATCCTCGTTACGATGAATCCCGCGGATATCGCTGCGGTTTTTTCCGGGGTTGAACCGGAAAAGATTCCGCTGCTTTTCCGGCTGCTGCCGAAGGAACTGGCGGCGGAGAGCTTCGTGGAAATGGAGAGCGAGGAGCAGGAAACGCTGATCAAGGGCATCAGCGACAGCGAACTGCGCCAGGTCATGGACGAGCTGTATGTGGACGACGCGGTGGACATCGTCGAAGAGATGCCCGCGAACGTGGTACAGCGGATTCTGGCCCAGAGCGCGCCGGAGATGCGCAAGGAGATCAACGAGATCCTGCAGTATCCGGAAAATTCCGCCGGCAGCGTGATGACGACGGAATACGTGAAACTGAGCCCGGACATGACGGTGGGGGACGCGATCCTGCGGATCCGCCGGACGGGCGTGGACAAGGAAACCATCTATACGTGCTATGTGCTGCAGAACCGGAAACTGGTGGGCACAGTCAGCGTGAAGAACCTGCTGCTGGCCCCGAACGATCTGATAACGATCGACAGCATCATGGACAGCAACCTGATCACCGTGACCACGCATACCGACCAGGAAGAAGTGGCCCGGATGATGAGCAAGTACAACCTGCTGGCGATTCCCGTGGTGGACGGGGACGACCGGATGGTCGGTATCGTCACATTCGACGACGCTTTCGACGTTATGGAAGACGAGACCACCGAGGACATGGAAATCATGGCCGGTATGACGCCGAGCGACAAGACCTATCTGCGGTCCTCGCCGTTTGACCTGTTCAAGCACCGGATTCCGTGGCTGGCCCTGCTGATGGTTTCCGCGACGTTTACGGGACTGATCATTTCGAACTTCGAGCACAAGCTGGAAGCGATGGTGTGCCTGACGGCCTTCATCCCGATGCTGATGGACACCGGCGGCAACAGCGGAAGCCAGAGCAGCGTGACGGTGATCCGTGCGATTTCGCTGGGCGAGCTGGAATTCAGGGATCTGGGCAAGGTGATCTGGAAGGAGATCCGGACCGCGGTGCTGTGCGGCGTGGTGCTGAGCATCCTGTGCTTTGCGAAGATCCTGCTGGTGGACAAGATGCTGCTGCAGACCGAGGGCGTGGACGTGATGGTGGCGCTGGCGGTTTGCCTGACGATGGCGGTGACGGTACTTTGCGCGAAGGTTGTTGGTTGTACTTTGCCGATGCTGGCGAAGAAGCTGGGATTTGACCCGGCGGTGATGGCGAGTCCGTTTATTACGACTATCGTGGATGCGCTGAGCTTGCTGGTCTATTTCGGAATAGCCACAGCCCTCCTCAAATTATGAGTACTAAGAAGAACGCGGCTTACAATGTGGCTTACCGGCTGTTTTCGGTGCTGCTGCCGCTGATCACGGCGCCCTATCTGAGCCGGACGGTCGGAACCTACGGCGTCGGCCTGTATTCCAAGGCGTGGAGCATCAGCTACATCTTTTGCCTGATCGGGATGCTCGGGCTGAACGATTACGGCGTGCGGACGATCGCGCAGGCCCGGGATGACCGGAAGGAACTCGACAGGACCTTCAGCGAGATCTGGCAGATGCAGCTGCTGGTGGCAGGCATCACGCTGATCTTCTGGTTCGGATATGTATTCCTGGTTGCCGGAGAGGAGAAGGTGCTGGCCCTTCATCTGACGATGATGAGCGTCAGCTGCCTGGTCAGCTTCGACTGGTGCCTGATGGGGCTGGATATCTTCAAGCCCATCGCCCTGCGGAACACTTTTGTGAAGACTGCCGCGGCGGTGTGCGTATTCATCTTTGTTAAAAACGAAAACGACCTGTGGATCTACGCTTTCGTGTGGAGCCTGGCGACGCTGCTGGGGAATTTGAGCTGCGCCGTGACGCTGAAGGGAAGGGTGACCTATTACCGGGTGCCGATGCGGGACAGCCTGAAGCATCTGCGGCCCTGCGCGGTGCTGTTTATTTCGGTAATGGCGGTGAACATCTACCGGACGATGGACAAGGTGATGGTCAGTGCGATTGCAGGGCTGGACCAGAACGGCCTGTACGAAAACGCGGAGAAGATTATCTACTGCCTGAGCGGGTTTATCCTGGCGATCGGAACGGTGATGATGCCGAAGATCTCCAACTGGCAGAAGCGGGGAGAGACGGAGAAGATCGCCCGGAATATCGACAAGAGCATGGACCTGGTGATCTGCATGGTGAGCGCGATGGCTTTCGGCGTGGCCGCGGTGGCAGACCGGTTTGCCCCGCTGTTTTACGGGGAGGATTTCCGGTATTCCGGAACGCTGATGGCGCCGCTGGGATTCAGCCTGATCATGATCGGATTCGCGAACGTGATCCGGACGCAGGTGGTGCTGCCGCAGAAGCGGGACACGATTTTCGTGAAGAGCGTGTGCTGCGGGGCGGTGGTGAACCTGATCGTCAATGCGCTGCTGATTCCGTCCATGAAGAGCATGGGCGCGGTGGTCGGGACGCTGCTGGCTGAGCTGACGGTGCCGGTGGTGCAGTTTATTATCCTGCGGAAGGAGCTGCCGTATAAGACCTATATCAGCTATGTGGGGATCTACGCGGTGATCGGTGGGATCATGCTGGTATGCGTGAGGCTGGTGGCGAAGTGGCTGCCGGCGGAAACATGGGTGAATTTAGGGATTATGACGGCGACGGGGATCGCGGTTTACGGGGCGCTGTGTCTGGTATATTGGAAGGTTTGTCATAAGGGGATCATGAGAATAAGGAATTAAAAAAACAGGCGCGGTTCGTGTGAACTGCGCCTGTTGTGTATTAGGGGAGGTCAAGGATTGCTGGCAGGATAATATTTGCCGTAGATGAATTCGTGGAGGGCTTCGACGTTCTTCTGGAAGTTGCCGTTTTTGCGGCTCATGAAGATCTTGCCGGAGTCGTTGTCGTAGGACCAGGTCTTATCCCCGGTTTCGGCATCGCCCATGGGGATGCGGAACTGCTCGATGAGGGTATCGGAAGATCCCAGTTTATCGGTGATACCGCTGCGGAGCACCTTCAGGATCAGATCGAGAATGGTATCGATATTCATGTTGGAATTGACATATTCGATCGCCGTGCCAGCCAGATCAAGGATATCCATGGCATCCATCTTCAGAACCTTCTGCAGGAGCAGATCCAGGAGGTGACGGGCGCGCTCGGTCCGCTTCCAGTCGCCGCCCATATCATACTTGCTGGAAAGGGATTTGCGCAGGCGGGCATACATCAGGGCCTGGATGCCGTCCAGGTGCTGAACGCCGTCCCGGACTTCCAGGGCCTGACGCTTCTCTCCCTTGGCGAGGGTATCATAGGTGCGGGCGATCTTCTTTCCGTTCTTCTTCAGATAATAATTGATATTCCAGGCTTCACCCTTGGTCAGGTCCACATCCACGCCGCCGAGGGCATCCACGATCGCCGCCACGCCGTGGAAGTTGATGGTGACATAATAGGGGATGTTCATCTCGAAGTTATAGTTGACGGTGGCCAGGGAACGCTCGGGATTATCGTGGAAGATGTTCTTTTCATCATAGGAAGAATAGGATTCGTTGATGGCGCTGTTCTTCCCGGTGAAAGGGTTCGTGACCAGGGTGTCACGGAGAATGGAGGACAGCTTGATGGAGCCGTTGTCCAGATTGTAGGAAAGAATCATCTGGACATCCGCACGCTTGATATCCTTGTCGACCAGCTCCGCCTCGCGGGTGTCCACGCCCAGCAGGAGGATATTGATGACGTTATCCGGCAGGTTGGAGTTGATATACAGGTTATCGACCGCCAGATTGGTCGGGACATAGTCCTTTGATTCCAGTGAACCGGCCAGTTCCTGTTTCTGCTCCTCGGAGAGGACATCGCCTGCTCCGAGATTCTGCCCGGCCGTTTCCTCATCGCCGGTGTCCAGGTCGGCCTCGGTGTTATCCAGGTCAACATCCTCATAGAGTTCTTCGATATCCAGGTCCCCTTCTTCCGCAAAGGCGAAAACGGGCAGGAGCAGGCACAGGACCAGGAGCAGGGACAGAGCTTTCTTCATCATAACAGAGGCCTCCTTGTGAGAGTTAAGAGTGAAGAGTGGAGAGTGGAGATCCTTCGACTAGGTTTGGGAAGAACCATCTGAGGGGTGGTTCAGTTCATCCAGGGTCATGGTGAAGGCGGGAAGGAAATCGGTCAGGAAATCCTTTACCTCCGGCAGGTCAATGGCTTCAATGCTTTTGCGGACATTTTCCGCGGCATAATCAAACTCGTGATTGCCGGCCCGCTGCTCCTCCATACATTTGATGTAGGCGGAGATGCGGTCCGCAGCCTTGACGATGGAATGATCATAACCGGAAGCCTGATTCATGTAAGGCTCAAAGCCCGGGACCATATCCTCCGGCAGGAGGGAGAGCAGCCGCTCGGCTGAGAGCGCTTCCAGACGGTGATAGGCGCCGCGGAGCTCCTCATTGTTATACTTGACCGGGGTCGGCAGATCGCCGGTCATGACCTCGGTGGCGTCATGGTAAACCGCCAGGGAGAGAATGTGCTCCGGATCGACGGCTTTATGGTACCGGTCCCGCGCGATGACCGCGATCGCATGGGCGATCATGGCGACCTGCAGGGAATGCTCGGCATCGTTCTCCGGCTGGGTGTTCCGCATGAGGGACCAGCGGCGGATCAGCTTGAGGCGCGAGAGGTAAGCGAAAAAGGAATAGGACATTGATGAAAACCTCCAATACAATATTATACAATTTCATTGGGAAATATGCAAATGAAAGGGGGCTTTCCGATCGCCCCCATACGCCCTTCGGTTTCGGTTGAAGAAGGTTGAAGAAGGATGCTGAAAGTTGAAGAAGATATATGATTTTATTTGATTGAAAGGACGAGTTTGAGTATAATAAAAAAGTTAAGGGGGCTTTCCGATCTTCCTGAGCTGCCGCCCGTTCTCCGCTGAGAACTGTCCACCGGACAGTTCTCCGGGCGCTACGAACCCCTTAAACCCCTTCGGAGGAAAAGATGGGAGAGAATGATAATGAGACTAAATGTTGCGATTGACGGGCCGGTGGGCGCGGGAAAATCTACGGTGGCGGACGCTGTGGCGGCGCGGCTGGGGATCCTGCATCTGGACACCGGGGCCATGTACCGGGCGCTCGGGCTGACGGCGCTGCGCCGCGGGATTGATACACAGGATGAGCAGGCCATCGTGGACCTGTGCCTGGGACTGAACGTTTCCGTGAGCCATGAGAAGGACGGGCAGCACACCTTCGTGGAAGGGGAGGACGTGACCGGACTGATCCGGACGCCGGAGGTGAGCATGGCCGCCAGCACGGTCAGCCGGTACGCAGAGGTTCGCAGGGCGATGGTGAAGCTGCAGCAGAAACTGGCAGCGGAAACGGATATGCTGCTGGACGGGCGGGATATCTGCACGACGGTGCTGCCGAACGCGACGGCCAAGATCTATCTGACCGCGGCAGCAGAGGAACGCGCCCGCCGCCGCTGGCTGGAGATGCAGGGAAAGGGCATGCCGGACACGTTTGAGGAAGTGCTGCAGGCCGTGAAGGACCGGGACAACCAGGACATGAACCGCAAGGTGGAGCCGCTCCGCCAGGCGGAGGATGCCGTGCTGGTGGACTCCACGAACATGACGTTTGACGAGGTGGTCGAAACAATACTGGCTATCGTGGAGGAAAAACGCCGTGGCTGAGAAAAAACTCGAACCCGTAAGCGAGAAACGGACAGCTATCTACGAGGTGGTGCGGGTACTGGCGCAAATCGTTTTTCACACGATTATGCCGGTACGCTTTCATCACCGGGAACGGCTGGACCGGGAACGGCCTTTTATCATGATCGCCAACCATAACCACGCGCTGGACCCGGTTCCGATGGCGATGGCTGTGAAGCATGACCAGGTCGTTTTCCTCGGGAAGAAGGAACTGGGAAGCAAGCCGTGGATCCGGAAGATCCTGACAAAATTGCACTGTATCCTGGTGGACCGGCACAACGTGGACATGGAAGCCATGCGGGCCTGCATGAAAGCGATCAAGATGAAGAAGGTGCTGCTGATTTTCCCGGAGGGAACGCGGCACCATGAGGGGCAGATGGAGCACATCGAGGCCGGGACGGCCCTGATCGCGATGAGGTCCAAGGCGCCGGTGATTCCGATCTACTTTGACCAGAAGCTGAAGCCGTTCCGGATTACGAATCTGTATGTGGGGGAGGAGATCCCCTATGATGATCTGCTGGAAAGAGGGATTAACGCGGAGACCTGCGAGGAGATGAATGAGAGGATGAGGGAGGCATTCCGAAATATGATTCGGAATGCGGAGAAGTAAGGGGGCTTTCCGGTCGCCCCCTTAAACCCCTTCGGCAGCATGTTATAAAGAAACTATGTGAAACGGAGAAATTTTTTAAATATTTTCTCATATAATTGCAGGAATTATGGCAACAAAAGAGGAAATATTTATGTTGAAGCGTATTTAAGGGGACGGATCGGATTATGCCTGTTGAGGTTGCTGCACACGCCGGATTCTGCATGGGCGTCAAGCGCGCGGTGGAAAAGGCGGAGGCGGCTGCCGAAGACGGAACTCCATCCTGTACCCTCGGAGAGCTGATCCATAATCCGGACGTGGTCCGCCGCCTGGCGGAACGCGGACTGGAGCCCATCAACAGCCCGGAGGAGGCCGCAGGCCGCCGGGTGCTGATCCGGAGCCACGGCGTATCGCCGGAGGTGCTGGAGCAGTTAAGGAGCGCCGGAAACGAGGTTATGGACCTGACGTGTCCCTTTGTGGACAAGCTTCACCGCATCGTGGAGGAAAGCTCGCGGGACGGGACGCCGGTGATCCTGGTGGGGGAAGAAAACCACCCGGAAGTCCGGGGAACAGCCGGATGGGCTCACGGTGAGGTGCGGATCATCGCAAACGCTGCGGAAGCGGAGAAGCTGCCGGAAACGGAGCGGGCGGTCATCGTCTGCCAGACCACGTTTCCGCATTCCCGGTGGGAAGAGATTCTCGGGGTTCTGAAGCGGAAAGTGCGAAATCCGGACAGCCACTGCACGATCTGCAGCGCGACGGAAACCCGGCAGCGGGAAGCGGCGGAGCTTGCCTCCCGGGTGGACGCGATGATCGTGGTCGGCGGCAGGAACAGCGCCAATACGCAGAAACTGTACGACATCTGCAGGGAAAGATGTCCGCAGACGATCCTGGCAGAAAGTGCGGCGGAGATTCCGCCCGCCTTTGCAAATAATGATTCCGCGAAGATTGGAATCACCGCCGGTGCATCTACGCCGACGGATTCACTTAAGGAGGTTGTCACACGCATGAGCGAACTGGAGAACAAGGACCTGACCCCTACCACGGAGGTAGAAAATCACAATGATGACTTCATGGCGGAAGTCGAATCTACGCTGGTGAGGATCCGGCCCGGACAGACACTGACCGGCAAGGTCGTGCAGATCACCGACGATGAAGTCTGCGTCAACATCGGCTACAAGGCCGACGGTCTGATCAAGCGCACGGACCTGGTTGATCAGGATGTCAAACTGGACGACGATATCGAAGTCGAAGTCGTGAAAGTCAACGACGGAGAAGGCAATGTGCTGCTGAGCCAGCGCAACATCGTCAACCGCAAGGCGTGGGACTCCCTGATGGCGAAGAACGAAGAAGGCGGATATGTGGACGCGGTCGGCAAGGAAGCCGTCAAGGGCGGCCTGATCGCCGATATCGGCGGCGTGCGCGCATTCGTGCCCGCCAGCCAGCTGAGCCAGAGGTATGTTGAGAAGATCGGTGACTTCGTGGGCAAGGCCATGAAGCTGAAGATCCTGGAAGTGGACGAGGCGAAGAAGCGCGTCGTTGCCAGCCGCAAGGCCGTGGTGGCCGAAGAAGCCGCCGCGAAGAAGAAGGAAGCCTGGGAACGCCTGGAAGAAGGTATCGTGATCCACGGTATCGTCCGCCGCCTGACCGACTTCGGCGCCTTTGTGGACGTCGGCGGCGTGGACGGCCTGATCCATATTACCGACCTGAGCTGGGGCCGGATCAAGCATCCGAGCGAAGTTGTGAAGCCCAACCAGGAAGTGGACGTGAAGATCCTGAGCCTGGATCCCGAACGGGAACGCATCCAGCTCGGATACAAGCAGCTGCAGCCCCATCCGTGGGATACCGCCGTCGAGAAGTATCCCGAAGGCGAGATCGTGACCGGCAAGGTTGTCCGGATTACGGATTTCGGCGCGTTTGTTGAACTGGAGCCCGGACTGGACGGTCTGGTGCATATCAGCCAGTGCGCGACGACCCGCGTGGCCAAGGTCGAAGATGCAGTCAAGGTCGGCGATGAAGTGCAGGTCAAGGTGCTGAGCGTGGATCCCGAGAAGAAGCGCATCAGCCTGAGCATCCGTCAGGCCATCGAGCCCGAACCCGTGGCCGGGGAAGCTCCTGCCGAGACGGCTGCCGCGGATGAGTATGAAGTGGTCGCGACGGAAGATTCCGTGAGCGAGAAGTTCGCCCAGGCTGCAGAAGAAACAGTTGAAGCGGCTGCTGAAGCAGCGACTGCCGAAGCTGTTGCCGAGACCGTCGAAGAGGCTGCCGCAGTTGCGGAAACCGCTGCCGAGGCTGTTGAAGAGGCTGCTGAGGAAATCAAGGAGTAAAAACCAGGGGGCTTTCCGAGTGCCCGGGGCTGCCGCCCGTTTTCCGCTGAGAAAGAGCCACTGGCTCTTTCTCCGGGCGCTTCAAACCCCTGGACCTTCGGGCAAAAAAATTATTTAGTAGAAAAAGATGGGCTCTGTCATGGTTTGACAGAGCCTGTTTTGATGTTTGTTAATTGTTGGGTCGGACAAGCTTGCCGGCGGCGATCTGCTCGTCTACCCAGAGCTGGAGGTTGGAGACGCTCAGGGCGATGCGGTCAAGGGTTTCCTTGATTTCTTTAAAGTCGGCATATTCATCCGCCTGGACCTCACCGTCCTCCACGATCTCCAGGAGCCGGTCGCGGCTGCGGGAAAGCTTGTTGACGGCGTTCAGCGTCTCCACGGCGATCTGGGCCAGCTCCTTGGACTCGGTCCTGAGGGCATGCACCTGACCGATGGGGCACTCATTGACGCAGTAATAATTTCGCAGGGCGGGCGCACGATAGTACTCGGCCAGGAGAAGCGCGTCTTCCGGCTGGATCTGGGTGCGTCCGTTTTCAATCTTTTCAATGCGTTCGGGAGAGAAGCCGGGGATCAGGTCTCCTGCCTTTTCCCGGGTAAGCCCCAGGTCCTCCCGTGTAGTCTGCCAGATGGATTTATTCTCCTTGATCGACCGTCTGCCCATCCGTATCCGCTCCTTCCAGTGTGATATATTGCTCATGAATCCAACCGCGGCGGCCTTTGCCTTCCGCAAGGTAATAGCTGCCGTCTTTTTCCGCAATGGCTACCGGGGTGCCGATGGTCCACTCCGTAACCTTGGCGGAATTCTTTTTGGTGCCGGCCCGGACGGTGACCTTGGCGGTGCCGGAGGTTTTCCCGTTCATCGAGACGATGCCGGAAGAGAAAGCCCCCTCATGGACAGGCAGCAGGTCCACATTCTTCGCGGCGATATAGCAGAAAGTGTCCTTCCAGAAAACATAGCAGAGATCCTCGTCCACGCCCAGGACGGTGAGGAGGGTGCCGGGATTGAGCTTCTTCGAGTAGCGCTCGAGGTTTTTGCCGTCCCCGTCAAGCAGGTTGGCGCCTTTCTTATTGGAAACTATGGCGACCTTCGGACTGTCCGAGCCGGAGGTCGTCCAGCGGAGGTCCTTTGTGGGGACGCGAAGGCTTTCTGCGGTATCATCCTGCCCGCGGATCACCTTCGTGACCATGGTGCCGGAATAGTCGAGCTCAACGGATTCGAGCCCGCTGTCCGTTTCCAGCTGCAGCCAGTCCTTGCGGACCAGGCGCATGCCCTGATGCGCGCAGTAATGCAGGTCCATCCAGTAGGCCATGCCGCAGTAGTCCTCCGTTTCGAAGAACCAGCGGATGCCGGGCAGTTCATCAGCGGACATGGCCTCTGTGAAGGAACCGTCTTCCGCCAGATAGAAGATATGGCCTTTGGTTTTCCACCTGTCCTTGCGCTCGAAGGTGGCGCCGGTGGCACTGTCAACGATATGGACATACTGCCCGTCTTCGCTGATGCCGTCCGCCATGGCGATATGGCCCGTGACAATCATAAAGGTCAGAAGATCGCCGCGCTTCAGGCAGTCCGCAACGCCCTTCTCGGTCTCGATCAGATCCTCCTGGGTGGTGAAACCGTAATCCTTTGAGGCCTGCAGGATCAGGCCGGGGTTGTCGGTCCCCCTGCCGGGAATATAAAAGCGGGAGTTTTTGACGCAAAGGTTCTCCGGCAGGATATCCTCACCGGAAAAACCGAGGCGCTGGAGGATATGGCTGAGGCTGAAGATGGCGCAGCCGCCCTTTTCCAGCGTTTCAATCGGCTTTTTGGGACGGTAGATCACGCTGTGCCACCAGCCGTCCTTCTGGCTGTAAACCACGTCCGCCCCTTGCTGGACCGGCGCAGTGCCGGAAACGGGAATGGTGACACTGGCGGATTCTTCATCCTTTTTGCCGTAGACCACGGTTGCGGTCAGGGTATACTCCGCTTCCTCCCGCGGGCGGAAAGAGGCGGTATAGTGCTCAGTCGCGTCCTTTTCATTGCAGACGGTGCCCTCCGGCGTGGTGAGGGTATAGCGGACGCCCAAAGCGCCTTCCCGGCCCGGCGTGACAGTCACGTCGACATAATCCCCCAGGCGGGGATTTTCCGGGGTAAAGGTAATCTCCACTTCCGCCAGGGCGGAAGCGCAGCACAGGAGCGCCAGGAGCAGCGCCAGCAGGAAAAGGATTCCGAAAGACTTTCTCATTCAATGACCTCCGGACAAAAGTCTTCTTATTATATCAAAGAGAAACAATGAAAACAAGAATTTGTCATGACAACAGATTCATGGATAATTCGTATAACAGGAACAAAAGGATATTTCATTTTTTGACATTATGTTGTATCATAGGAATGATATATCTCTGAATCCGGTTTACCGGTTCGGAGGTCTGCCGGAACAGCCGCAACACAAGGGGAAGGAATCCTGAAGTACAGGAGTTGAAAGAATGAGAAAGCTCATTTACCATTTGATGCTGATCTGTCTGATTCTGTTTGCCGCTTACTTTGTCTGCGGGCAGACGGCCCTGGCATCCTATATGAGCAACAAGACGGAGATTGCCGTAAACCTTGAGGTCTCCGGCGCGGAAGCCCTGTGCCAGACGGAGGACGGATATGTCTGGATTGCCCAGTATTCCGGGCTGACGCGGTACGATTCCAAGGAATACGAGACCTATAAAAGCTTTGAATACAACGGGCAGGAATACAACATTATCAATGTGTCCGCCCTGGCGGCCAAGGGCAATGTGCTGTACGTCGCCACATCCGACCACGTTTACGTTTATAAGGATTATCATTTCGAACCGCTGGTCGAGCTGAACGGCATGATCACCGATATCGTTCTGGATGAAAAGAGCGATCTGCTGTATATCTGCACCCGGGAAAACGGCGGTATCGTTTACGATCTCGCGGCCGGGACAGAAAGCACCATTCCAGGAACGGAAGGGAAGGCTATCCGCGATTTCGCCCCCGGGTACGAGAAGGGCAGGTATTACTACCAGGCGGATGAAGGCGTCTACGATCAGGACGGAAACGAAATACTGCAGAATTCGAAACTCATGGAGCTGTATGCCTACGGAGACACCCTGTATATCGCGGAAGATACCGGGGTCATTTACCGGTATGACATGAAAACCGGAACCTTCCTCGACGAAATCACCGTTCCGGACCAGGTCAACAAAATCCTATACTCCGAGGCGGATCAGATCCTGTTTGCAGCCTGTGAGAAGGATGGCATATACTGCATTGATTTCAGCACGGGCGAACCGGTCACGACCCTGGCAGGGGATCTGGACAACAAGAGCCAGCTGATGGACCTGATGATCGACTACCAGGGGAACCTCTGGGTAGCCTCGCATTTTATCGGCACGTCGGGCGTTTCCATAATTACCAGAAACGCGCTGACCGAGCTGCTGTACGACGACCAGATCTGGCATACGCTGAACGAGCCTCCCGCGTACGACAGGAACGTCTACGCGGTGGAACGGTACGGAAACATCCTGTACATTGTCTGCTCCAACAGAATCTATCTGTACGACCTGACACGCAAGGAAATCCTGCCGGACAACATCCTCATGCAGACCATTGACGAATATGCCGAGCGCAGGACCGAAGAAGGCCGGGCCGGGGGAGACAGCAGCTATTCGTTCGTCTTTTCGCCGAAAGACGTCGAAATATTCAGAGACAAAGTTTGTTTTGCTGTCACCAACATCGGTCTGGTGGAATATGACCCGGAAACGGAACAGGTTGCGATCTACGATTACGATTATATCAACACCCATCTGGGGACGCTTGTCAACGACCCGGACATCACGCTGACGGATAAAATCCGCTCGCTGCGAAGCTTTGATGACGCGCTGGTTCTCGGCTATTCCAGGGGAATCATGCGCTTTGACGGTGAAACTTTTTTCGTGATCAACGTGGGCTCCAATGTTTTGTATATCAACAAGACGAAGGATGGAAAGATCCTGTTTGACCAGACCAAGGGCCTGTTCGTCGTTGACGATGGTTTCACCACCGTGACGGAGATTCCGACGGAGAAGAGCGTTACGGGAAACCGGCTGAAATTCCTTGTGGACGGGGATGCTCTGTATTACACGCTGAACAGCCGGCTCTTCAGGACATATCCCGAAAAGGGCGACGGTGTTTCCGAAGAGATCGCGATCCCGTATGTCAAAGGCTCCATCGTTGAGCTTGCAAAGATCAAATACAACAACATAAACGGCGAACCCGTATATAAATACGTCATCGGGAGCCAGACCCAGCTCTACATTACCGATTCGCTGGAAGGCGACAGCCTGACCGAGTACGAATCCTACGACGCGATCAACGGACTGCAGCCGATCATCGCCAACACCTCCGGGTATTACGATGAAGCGGAAATGAAGTATTATCTCCAGTCAACCAACGGCATTTACGTCTACGAGCCGATGATGGCAAGCGAAGACCATCTGCCGGTCAAAATCGCCTTATCTTCTGTCGATCTCGACGGGACACCTCTTTACGGGGACAGTATCAATCTGGGTAAGGACGTATCCCGTGTAGCCTTCAATGTTTCCGTTTTCGGATTCCGGCCGAACAGCGGTTTCACGTCCTATTACAAACTGGACGGCGTGGACAGCGACTATACGAGCTACACAGACGAGAACCGGAGCATATACTACACAAACCTTCCCGGCGGAAGCTATGACTTCCACTATTATGTAACAGACGAATACGGCCAGGAATCCAACCGGATTCTGATCCACCTGGAGAAGGAAAAACGATTTACTGAACAATGGTGGTTCTGGGTAATCCTCATTGTGCTTGCGGTTGCTGCACTGTCCCTGATCTCGTTCCTGATTATCCGGTACAAGACCAGGCAGTCTTTGAAGCGCCAGGAGGAATACAAGAGCATCACGCTTGAATCGCTCCAGGCGATTGCCCGGACCATCGACGCCAAGGATGAATATACGAACGGCCACTCCATCCGCGTCAGCTACTATTCCAGACTGATTGCTGAAAACATGGGCATGGAGCAGGATGAGATCGAAAATATTTACTATATCGCCCTGCTGCATGATATCGGAAAGATCGCGATTCCCGACAGCATCCTGAACAAGCCCGGAAGACTGACCGAAGAGGAATTCAAGGTGATGAAGAGCCATACGACCCGCGGAGCCGAGATTCTGAAAGGAATATCGACGATCCCGCAGATCATCGAAGGCGCAAAATCCCATCACGAGAAATATGACGGATCCGGCTATCCCGAAGGCCTGAAAGGCGAAGATATTCCGCAGGTCGCCAGGATTATATGCTGCGCTGACTGCTTCGACGCCATGGCGTCCAAGCGTGTTTATAAGGAGCCGTTTTCACTGGATGTGATTATCGGAGAGTTTGAACGCTGCTCCGGAACACAGTTCGATCCGGAAATTGCCAAAATCGTGATCGGTATGATATCAACCGGCAAGCTGAAACCACATTCCGCCGATAATATCTATCTCGGAAGCGACGGCAAGACCCACAGGATCAAAGCGGACGAGGATGATATGGCATAACCCCGGTATGATGCCATAGATCATAACGGAAGGGGTCTTCGTTCATGGACGACAGTATTCGATATTTGCTGGATCTGGCGATTCTGCTGTTTGCAGCCAAGCTGTTCGGCGTTGCTGGCAAAAAGATCGGCATCCCGGAAGTGGTGGGGGAGATTCTGGCTGGCTTGGTGGTCGGCAGCGCGGTTTTCGGCTTTGTGAAGGAATCCGATTTTCTCTCGAAGATGTCCGAGATCGGCGTGATCATGCTGATGTTCGAGGCCGGGCTGGGCACCAATCTCCAGGAGCTGAAGAAATCCGGACTGAAGGCAACGCTGATCGCCTGCATGGGCGTGCTGGTGCCGATTGCGCTGGGAACGCTCCTGTTCATGAGTTTCTACGGGTTTGACGTCCCCGGATCGGAAAGGTTCAACCGGGGCCTGTTCATCGGGACGATTATGTCCGCCACCTCCGTGAGTATCACGGTCGCGGCGCTGAAAGAGCTGGGGAAACTGAACGACAGGGTGGGGACCACCATCGTCAGCGCGGCCATTATTGACGACGTGATCGGGATTATCGTCCTGACGATCGTGACCGGGCTGAGCGGGTCCGCTGCCTCCGAAAACGTCGGCAATGTGCTGCTGAAGGTCGTTCTTTTCTTTGCTGGCGCCATCGGAACAGGCTTCCTGGTCTACAAGGGCATGGCCTGGCTGGACCGCAGGTACTCGCATCAGCGGCGGATTCCGATTATCAGCCTGTGCTATTGTTTCGCCCTCGCTTATCTGGCAGAGACGTACTTCGGTATCGCCGATATCACCGGCGCGTATGTGGCCGGGGTGGTTCTGTGCAACCTGGCGGACAGGGATTATATCGAAAAACGGATCGACATCAGTTCCTATATGATCTTCGCGCCGATTTTTTTCGCGGGGATCGGGCTGAAAGTCTCCTTCGGAGCCATGGATACGAAGCTGATCTTCTTCAGCATCTGTTTTGTGCTGGTTGCCCTGATCGGCAAGGTCGTCGGATGCGGCGGATGCGCGCGGCTGCTGGGCTTTAACGGGAAGGATTCCCTGCGGATCGGCGCCGGGATGATGACCCGCGGGGAGGTTGCGCTGATCACGGCGCAGAAAGGGCTCGGAGTCGGGCTGCTGACGGCGGACTTCTTTACTGCCGTGATCCTGCTGATTCTGGTCAGCTCCGTGATTACGCCGGTTATCCTGAAAAAGCTATACAGCGGCAAGGATCCGGAACCGCAGGCGGCTTCCGGGGTCAGCGGTGCGGGACAGACAGGCTGAAAACGGTGAGTTCAACCTGAAAGGCGGAGTTCGATCGATTTGCCTTCGGGAACAAGTAACTTGTCAAAAAACGGGCGGTATGATATAATTCGCCCGTTGCCGTGGAGCGGTATCGAAGTGGTCATAACGGGCCTGACTCGAAATCAGGTGACGGGCAACCGTCCGTGGGTTCGAATCCCACCCGCTCCGCACGAATGAAAAAACCGGGAAAGCGAGATGAATCATAACATCTGCTTTCCCGGTTTTGTTTGCTGTGTTTATCAGCCTTTACCAGTCATATTTCTGCTATCCATAACAGCCCTTATGCCCTGGCATTTAAGGCACTTACGGAACGGTTTGGATTCATCGCCTTCAGCAAATTCAGGATTGAGACAAGTGCAGTATTTTGTTGAGCCTTGGTCAATATCGTTTCCGCCGGTTACCTGGTCCAGATTCTCGTCATCGATGGCCTTCTTTTTCCTTTCCATTTTCTTTTTCCTCCAATCTGTAATCGGTGTGTTCCTTATGCGCTTGTTGTTCCTGAGCACATTATACACTAAAAATTCGCTGTTGTACAATCATTATGAATGAAAAAGAATCAGAATTCGGCGGTGGGAATCTCATCCTCGCCGGGTTCTTCCTCGCCTTCCTCCGGCGGGGCAGCCTCAATAATGAATTCCGACATCCAGGCTTCCTGCGGGAGATTTGCCAGATAGCCGGGAATGTTCACGAGGATGCCGTCCCAGCCGTAGGGGAGGGAGAGATTCACGGTGACCTCGGTCGGTTCATCGCCCTTGTTGACGGTGTTGATCAGCTTCATCTCAAAACCGTTGCCGATGGTCGTGGTCATGGTACGGTCCCGCTTGCTGAGCTTGGACAGGCGTTCCCCGTTGACCCAGACTTCGACCTTTTGCAGGGCGTTATAGGTTTCGCCGTTATACTCGAGGGTTTTGTTGTCGATATAGACCGTATGCCCGCGCCCGACGACGAACATCAGGGCGGCGATCAGCAGCACAACCAGAAGGGTGCAGCCGCGGAAGATCCATTTGCGCTTATTATTCATGCTGCTCTTCCTCCTTCTGGGCCAAGGCAAGCTGCTCCCCGATATTGGCCTTCTGCCGGCGTTTCTTCATCTCATACATGATCAGCGCCAGGGTGATGACACCGTAGGAAACGAAGACACGGAAGTATTCGCCGATCATGGAGTCGCCGGTGATGACCGCGCCGGCCTGTGGCGCCACGATGAACATCGTGTGGAACAGGATGACACCGAGGAAGACGTTGCCGATGGAGGCATGGTCCACGGAAGCGCCGCCGACCAGCAGGGCGGCGATACAGAACATGCCGACCTGGGAATGGGCGGAATAGGTGGACAGGTTTCCGATATTCTGCAGATACAGGATCATGCCGAAGCCCGCCAGAACAGTGGAGATGATGATGGAGATGATCCGGGTGCGCTCCACATTGATGCCGGCGTCACGGGCAACCTGGATATCCTGGCCCACGGCGCGCATATCCTGGCCCAGCTTGGTGCGGCGGAACCAGACAATGAGGATGCACATCAGGGCAATGATCAGCAGGGTCAGGACGGGGATTTTCACGCCCGCGATCCGGACCGCCAGGAGATTGTCGATGCACTGACGCATGTTCAGCAGGCTGACGGTGTTCCGGATGCCGTAACCGCGGGGCAGCTTGATGCTGCTGTGGGCGATCGGGATCACGGAACCCATCAGATACAGGACGATCAGCTGATAGATACCGTTGATAAAGAAAGAGATAATATAGCTGGTAATCATTTCCCGGCCCTTGGCCATGTTCAGGATCTTTCCGCAGACCCAGCCCAGCAGGACGGAGAAGGGGATCGAGACGATCATCGCCAGGACGACGCCGGGAATGCCCCAGATCTGCCAGTCGGACACGAAGATCAGGGCAAGTTCGCCCGCCATCGCGCCGAGGGTCATGCCGAAGTTCAGGCCCATGCCGGCCATGATCGGGATCAGCAGCGAGAGGATCAGAAACGCGTTCCGGCCCAGGCGGGTGATGATCTCGTTCAGCAGATAGGACGGGGAGAAACCGGAAATCGGAATACAGACGGCGCAGATGAGGATGAACATCAGCGGCACGGTGTTATTGCGCAGGAACGTAAAGGCTGTTTTCCCCGCGTTTTGTTGCTTCCCGCTCATCTTGACACCTCCGATCTTCTGGTCAGTGCGTAAAGGATCATGCCGTTGGAGGCGATGACGCGAATGACCTCACTCATATCCGTATGGATGACGGAGTTCATGACCGTAGGCGTCATGGTAACGATACCCTGGAAGAGAAGCGTGCCCAGGATCACGTTCACGATGGTTGCCTTATTGACGGAGGCGCCGCCGATCAGGATGGCGGAGACCGCCGGGAGCGCCATATAGAACGGCGCCATGTAAAGCTGAATGAAACCGAAACCCTGCTCATAGACCAGGATGCCGATGGCGGCCAGCCAGGTGCTCATGACCACGGAGAGCATGCGGATCTTGTCGACCTTGATGCCCGCGGCTTTCGCAAAGGTGGGGTTGGAGCCCACGGCTGTCATGGCCGTGCCGGTTTTGGTATGGAGGAAGGCCCACATGGCAACGGCCAGCAGGGCAAAGAGCAGCAGCGCGCCGGTGGGAATGGAAATCTTCCCGATGTTGATCTGCAGAAAGTTGGAGAGGACCTTGTCATAGTACCCTTCGAGGGAGATGGTGGTACGCAGGCCCTTGCCGGCCAGGCCCCAGACCATGTCCGCCTTATGATAGGGCAGGAGGAGCCACATCATGCACATGAAGGACACGGATGAGAAGCCCACGTAGGTGGCGATCATCATCTCACCGCCCTTGATCCGGTTCAGGAGGGCACCGTAGCCCATGCCCAGGACCAGGGCGAAGGGAGTCGAAATGACCACGGCCATGACGAAGCTCATCGGGCCGGTGAAACCGAACTCCAGGGACAGGGTCGCGCCCAACAGGCCTGAGATGATGCCCAGCGGGAGGCCGAAGTTCAGGCCGCAGCCGGAATGTACCATCGGCACCATGGCCAGAACCAGAATCGCGTTCCAAGAGAAACGGTTAATGACGTTGGTGATCTGCATGGGCAGATCCACCCCCACGATGGGGGCGAGGATGAACAGCGCAAGCAGGAAGCCGGTGATGATCAGCCTCGGAAGTCCGAAGCTTGCGACGAAGGATGCGAGTTTTGCTTTCATCTGCTTCTTCACCTCACTTTACCTGGCTGATCATCAGCAGACCGAACTGTTCTGCCGACTCGGAAGCGGGAAGAATTCCGGCCACCCGGCCGCCGGACACGATGGCGATCCGGTCGCAGGTCTGGCGCAGCTCTTCCAGCTCGGAGGAAATCATGACAATGGTTACGCCGCTTTTCCGGTTGAACCGCTTGAGGGCGTTCAGCACGAGCGACTTGGCGCCGACATCGATACCCCGGGTAGGCTCGGAAACGAAGAGGAAGCCGGGCTCCAGGGCGAAGGCTTTCGCGAGGCAGACCTTCTGCTGGTTACCGCCGGAAAGCTCCTTGGCTTTCTGCCGGGAACTGGTGCACTTGATGGCCAGCTCGTCGATATACCACTGGGTGATTTCGCGAATGGCTTTTTCATCGCGCCATTTGATCAGGCCGCCCAGATAGTTTTTGAGGAACTTGTTCTGGATCTGCATGGCCGGGAAGGCGATGTTCCACTCCAGCGTTTCGTCCAGCAGCAGTCCCACGCCGCGCCGGTCCTCCGAAACGAAGGCCATGGAGGCGTTCAGGCACTCCCGCGGGCTGTTCAGCGGAATCTTTTCACCGCGGAGGGTGACCTCACCGCCGGCGTCATAGAGGCCCATGATGCCGTTGGGGATGCCGAGCTTGCCCTGGCCGGCCAGGCCGCCGATGCCGAGAATTTCACCCTCGCGCACGTCCAGATTGACGTTGCGGACGGTTTCACCGGGCATATCTACCCAGAGCTTCCGGATGGACATGGCGATCGGCGCGTCCGGGTTGTCCCGGATTTCCGTCTGCAGAACCGAGGACATCTGGCGGCCGACCATCAGGCGGGTGATCTCCGGAATGTCTGTTTCGCCGGAAGGGACATCCTTGACGACGCAGCCGTCCCGCATAATCACGACCTTGTCGCAGACATCCAGGATTTCCTGCAGGCGGTGGGTGATAAAGATGACCGCGATCCCCTGGGCAGCCATGCCGCGGATGGATGCGAGGAGCGCTTCTGCTTCCTTCTCCGTCAGGACGGCGGTGGGCTCGTCCAGGATCAGGAGCTTCAGCTGGTCCTTGCTCAGTTCCCGGGCAATCTCGGTAAACTGTTTGTGCCCGACGGGCATATCGTGAATGACCATATCGCCATCGATATGAACGCCCATCTTCCGGATGGCTTCCTCCGACTTCCTGGTCATTTCTTTCCTGTTCAATACATCCAGCCGCTCGCCGAAAACCTCGGAGATTACACTCTTTTTCCTGGGCTCCCGGTTCAGGAGGATGTTCTCGGTGGCGGTAAAGCCGGGAATCAGGGAAAATTCCTGGTGCACCATGCCGATGCCGGCCGCCAGCGCCTCAAAAGGCGTCTTAAAATCGACCTTCTGCCCGTTCAGCAGAATGTCGCCCTCATACCCGCCGGTATCGCGGATTACGTCCATCCCGAAAAGAATTTTCATCAGGGTGGACTTGCCGGCGCCGTTTTCGCCGACCAGACCGAGAACCTCGCCCTCTTCGAGGGTCAGGTTGATATCGGTCAACACCTGATTGCCGAAGAAATCCTTGCGGATGTTCTTCATTTCAAGAAGACTCATTGCGTGATCAATCCTTATTCTTTGATAATAAGCCAATCATTGAAGGGATTTCGCGCCTGCGGGCGCGACCAGGGCTTTCCGAGTGCCCGGGGCTGCCGCCCGTTTTCCGCTGAGAAAGAGCCACTGGCTCTTTCTCCGGGCGCTTCAAACCCCTGGACCTTCGGATTCAAAAAAGCGAAGGGATTCCTAAAGGGAAACCCATGGAAAAGGGGGAGGTGGTGACCTCCCCCTGAGGATCCGACTGCGGGATTACTTCACGGTGAAGTACTTCTCCGGCACTTCGATCTGGGTGGATCCCATGTAGTGTCCGGGATTACCCATGATGTAGGTGTCCTGATAGACCAGGAAGACGTTCTCGCTCTTCACACCGGTTTCAACATTGGTGTAGTTGGAGCCGTTCCACTCCGCCTTGGGAGAGAATTCCTGATAGGCCTTGGCGATATCGTCGATGTCGCACAGTTCGCTCTCGCCCTTGATGACGTTGTAGGCATGCTGCGCAAGACCGGCGGAAACCGTGTAGCCGTAGCTGTAAGCCCAGGTGCCGAAGCGGCCTTCGCCGCCCTTTTCGACCACAGCAGCCTCAACAGCGGCCAGGATCTTCTCAAAGTCGCCGCCCGCGTCGGTCAGGTCCAGACCCAGGGCGCCCGGATAGCCCATCAGAGGAGAGGGCAGGTCCGCTTCGATGAAGTATCCGCCGTAGGCCAGCAGCTGCTTCAGCAGAGGCTCGGTATGAGCATCGTTGGTGCAGAAGTAGGCGGAGTTCTGGCCGTACTTCTCGATCCATTCGGGAGCATGCTCCAGAATGTAAGCCTGAGCGCCGGGAACACCCACGTCGGTGGTGGGGTCGGGAGCGGTCTCGAGCACGAATTCCATGCCGAATTCCTTGCAGGCTTCCTTCATGATCGCCACGCGGCGGCTCATGGTTTCATAGCTCATATGACGGGGGAAGGAGATGTGCACGAAGGTGTCGCAGCCCAGCTCGTGCGCGGTGCGGATCATCAGATAGCCGCGGGCAACGAAGTCGTTGTTGCAGACGAGGTCGGCAGCGCTGCCGATCTCGGGCAGGTCTTCATGAGACTCACCGGCGATGCAGATGATGTCGGGGCGGCGTTCTTTGATCTGACGGAAGGCTTCGGTGGTTCCGGGCACAGCCTGGTTCACGATGATGGCCTTCATTTCCGGATCATCGGACAGGTTCACGATGGTCTGGATGGTGGTCTCCAGCTCTTCGGTGAAGTTGTCGGGATAAATCGCGAGCTTGACGCGGTCTTCACCGTACTTCTCCTGGAAGGCTTCCGCGCCGCGGCGGTCGTCTTCAGACTGGGAAACGGAACCGGTGACGATGCCGATATGGAAGGTGTCGTCATCAGCGGAGGCGGCAGCCATCAGGCCGGTCATCACAGACAGCACCATGGCGAGCGCCAGGACAAGGGAAAGCAGTTTCTTCATAGTTTGGGGCTTCCTTTCTGTTTGTTTTTCCGGAATGGGTTCCGGAATCGGTTTTTATATTTTAATTGATTATCAGGCACTTCGCAAGAAATCCGCGCATCTTCCCTGTGTATTTTGTTTGCGTTTTGTATACGAAACAGATACGAAAGAGAATGTAACAAAAAGCCGAAACGTTTCGAAAAAGTCTTTTCAACGCTGTACATATATGTTAAAATGATTTAGTTTCGAAGATGAGCTGGAGAAACTGAAAAGCAAATCGGCGGTCTGCCTTCAATCAAGCACAAAGAGGTGCGTTCGGGATGCAGGAGACAATGCGGCTGGAAAAATATTTCCCTGCCAGTGAAGTGACGGTTCTGGCGGTCTGCTTTGTCATGGTCATTTTGCTGGTCGTTTCCTTCAAGGTGCGGATGAAGAGCTTCCGCATGTTTGCGGCGATGCTCTGGATGCTGATCGTTGCAACCTGTTCGGATCTGATGCTTCATTACCTGATGAACAAGGATCCGACCCTGCCCACATGGATATTTTACAGCCTGCGCAGTATCTATCATGTGCTTCTTTTCAGCCTGCTGCATCACTATGTGCTATACACCTGCGAGGCCACGGCGTTAAGCCGCGTGAAGCGGCGGCCGTATATCGCCGCGGCGACCGCGCTGTTTGCTGTTTTCTCTGTCGCGGATACGGTGGGCATTTTCACGGGAAGGACCATGCACATTATCGACGGCGTTATCTCCTTTGAGGGATCCCATATCTTCACAGCTGGCTATATATGCTTTGTCGTGCTGCTTACCGCGCTGCTGTACCGGGTGCGCCGCCGCCTGTACAAGCAGGTGATGCTGGGCTTTGCCGGCGTAATGGTGCTGTCCATTTCAATGCTTGCCGTGGCGCGGCTGCGGACCCAGTCCTCCTATACCGCGGCGACTTTCCTTTTCCCCCTGATTGCGGTGATGTACCTGCTGCATTCCAACCCGTATGACGCGATGCTGGGGGCCAACGATCTGCGCGGGCTGAACAACCTCATCCGCTACAGCGATGAGAAACAACGGGAATACCTGTACCTGAGTTTATATATGAAGGAACTGGACGAGAGCGGATCCACCATGTCGGATGAACTGAAGACCCTGATCCGGCACGTGGCGGAGGCCTATTACCGCCGCAGCACACTGTTCCAGGTGAGCAACGGGCATATGCTGCTGATGGTCCCCAAGGACAGAAACCGGAACTGGCAGGAGCGCACGGAGAAGATCCTGCAGGAGTTCAAAGTGGAATATGAAAAGTTCCGGTATGACTACAAGCTGGTCATCGGGGAGAGCACACCGGAACTGAACCGGAAGAACGAGTATGTCAGCTTTATCCGGAGCATCCATGCCCGGATTCCGGAGAACACAATCTATCAGGTGCAAAGGGATGACCTGGACAAGTTCCGGAATTATGAGGTGATCCTGAAGGAAATTGCGGATATCGCCGCGAAGAAGGACCCGGAAGACCCGCGGGTGCTGGTGTATTGCCAGCCGGTGTACAACATCCGGACCGGGAAGTATGACACGGCGGAGGCCCTGATGCGGCTGCAGCTGGACGAGCTGGGCATTGTCTTTCCGGACCAGTTCATTCCCCCGGCGGAGGAGAACGGCTACATCCACGCACTGACGCAGATCATCCTGAGCAAGACCTGCCGGGCGATCCGGACGCTGACGTCGGAAGGATTCGAGATCGAGCGCATCAGCGTGAACGTTTCCGCGCTGGAACTGCGGGACCAGGACTTCTGCGGGGATATTGACGAGATTATCGGCCGCAGCGGCGTGGATGCCGGGCGGATTGCCATCGAGCTGACCGAGTCCCGGAACGACAGCGACTTCATGCTGATGAAAGAAAAGATTGAGGAGCTGAAGGGGAAGGGCATTACTTTCTACCTGGATGACTTCGGCACCGGATACAGCAACATGGAACGGATTCTCGAGCTTCCGTTTGATATCATCAAGTTTGACCGGAGCATGGTCATCGCCGGCTCCCAGGACAAGCGATCCGAGCAGGTGCTCGGCAGCCTGGCAGACCTGTTCAGCAAGCTGGACTATTCCGTGCTCTATGAAGGCGTTGAGGATGAAAAAGACGAGGAGATGTGCCGCGGGCTGAGCGCCTCCTATCTCCAGGGATACAAGTATTCAAAACCGATCCCGATCAGCGAGCTGAGGAAGTTCCTGGAAAAAGAATGAGAAAAGCAAAACCCGTGCCGGTGAAAGCACGGGTTTTTGAAAACGGGAAGAATTAATCCCAGGCCAGGATGGAATTCAGCCGGGTGGCTGCGCCTTCGAGGGTCTCCGTATCACCGGCGCTGACGGTGAAGATGTAGCCTTTGCTGCCGACGTAGTACTGGCGCTGAATGATATTCACGCTCTGGCCGTTCATGCTCAGTTTCATCTGAGAATCAAGGCTGACGCAGCTTTCACCGCTCAGGGTGTTGTCAACAGGATCGGCGTATTCGATGGAATCGAGCGTAAAGCCGTAGCTCTCGAACCCTTTCTTCATTTCCTCTTTCAACCCGGGCACTTCAGCACGGACGTCTTCAACGGTGATCGACCCGGTTGTTCCGGTCCAGACCACGTTGAAATTCGTCGCCTGATCACCGGAGGACAGATAGGGATAAACCGTGACATAGAGCTGCTCGGCTGCCTTTTCATTCAACTGATAGGCAGCACCGGAATCAACATTCAGGGTGAAGCCGTCGAGAACGAGCGGGCTTCCGTCAGCAGTCTTGACTTCGGCAAGGGCAGCGCCGCACAGGCAGACGAGGCAAAGCGCCATCAACAGGGCAAGAATCTTTTTCATGGGACAACCTCCTTCAGAATGATTTCCTTCCGTTATTCTACAGGACATGTACAGCGATTGCAATCTTTTTTAAGATTCCTTTGAAATCTGCCCGTTATCTGCTATAATATTCTCCGGGAAAAGCAAAAACAGAACACGGTGGCGGAGCTGAGCTTCTGAAGCCAGATGATGACGCGCAGTGTATCCTGATCCGACGGGATCACGGGGAGGAGAAAGATGTATAAGGTATATATCAGCTGGGTTCCGAATATGGAACTGGATCAGAAGGTCAGGCAGATTCTGCGGGAAAACGGTTTTCAGTGCGAAGACTGGAAATGGAGAAATGTGGCGTCTGACGCAGAGATTCACAAGGCCCTGAAAGAGGCGGACGTTTATCTCTGCTATTCGTCCAACGAAGTGGGTTCCATGTACGAAAAACGGGAAACGGACATGGCTCTGTACAACGGCACCGTGACCATCGGGCTCAGGCTGTCCGCGACAGACAGAATGTGCGGAGGATGGTCCATGGTGAACCTGCCTCCCAGCGCGGCCATGTTTGACCTGACGGACGAAGCTTCGCTGAAAGACCTGCCCGGGTTTATCATGGAGAAAATCCGGACGAAGGCAGAAGGGGAACAGGATTCCCGGAATCCCGAAAAAGCGGAGCCCGGCAAACCGGAAACGGGTTCCGAGGCGGAGAACCATCCGGTTAAAAGAATCTTTTCATCATTCCGGGAGAAAAAGCGGAATTAAAAAGAGCCGCCGGGGAGAGACACGATGGAAGTCAAAACACTGATTGAGTTTTTTGATGTGCGCCCGTTGGAAAACGTGCTGGGCGTGGAGATTTTCCGCCCTGAACACGTGGTCTATATCTGCCCGGAGGGAACGCCTGCACATGCCAAATCACAGCTGAAACGGTACTTTGACCATCGGGGGATCAACGCCTCGCTGCAATTTCTGTATGCCAACACATTTAACGCAAAAGCCATTCTGCGGGCGTTCCGGAAGACGCTGACCGAACACCCGGACTCCGTGATGGATATCACCGGGGGAACAGACGCCCTTCTCTTCGCCGCGGGGTTTTTCGGGGCTGAAACCAAGATCCCCGTGGTTACTTACAGCCGGACGCAGAACCGTTTCTACAGCATTCATCTTGCGGATTCCGCTCACGGCATTCCCGTCGATCTTGTTTTGTCGGTGGAGGATTGCTTCCTGATGGCCGGGGGCTTCATGCGCAAAGGGCGGGTGGATAACAGCATACTGAACCGCTATATGGATGATATCAAACCCTTTTTCGATGTTTTCCTGAAATATAGGACCCGCTGGGATAAAATTGTCAATTACATTCAGCGAATCTCTCCCGCATGGGAAGACGGGAGTTTTTCGCTGAACGTTCAGGGAAACTATACGGTCAAGGGGGAACACGGATCCCGGCTGGATGCGCCGGAGGAGGCGCTGCATGCACTGGAAGAAATCAGAATGATTTCCGAACTGCAGATCGTTCCGGAGGAAAGCGTTGCTTTCCGCTTCCGGGACGCGCAGATCCGGGCCTGGCTGCGGGACGTCGGGAGCGTGCTTGAACTGTATGTTTACAAAGCGTGCCTGGATTCCGGCGTGTTCAACGACGTGCGGACAAGCGCTGTGGTGGACTGGAGCGGGGGAGAAAAGGGCAAACCGGTTTCCAACGAACTGGACGTGATGTGCACGCGGGGAATTATGCCGGTGTTTATCAGCTGTAAAACCTGCGCAATCAAGACGGAAGCGCTGAACGAGCTGGCGATCCTGCGGGACCGTTTCGGCGGCCAGATGGCCCGGGCGGCTATCGTCACCGCGGAGCCGGCCGTCATCGCCGCGAGGAACCGCGCAGCCGAGCTGAATATCCGCGTGATTGACCTGAATGATCTGAAGAATGGCAGCCATATCGAAATGATCCGCCGGATGATCAAACGGGTGGGGCCGGAGGCGGAACAGCATTGATTGATTCAGCCAATCTCTCCAAAAAGAAAAATATGTACGGATAAATTTCAGATTTTGAGGTTTATTTTGCCTGTTATTGTGGTATCATCATAGCCGTTCAGAAACACAGGAGGCGGGAAACCGCCGGAGGAGGACCCATGATTGAACTGCAGCAGGTAACGAAAACATACGCGAAAAACAATAAAAAGGCCGTGGATAACCTGACGCTGAAGGTTGAAGGCGGAGAGCTTTTCGGCTTCATCGGCCCGAACGGCGCCGGCAAGACGACGACCATCAAGCTGATGACGGGTATCCTGGCGCCGGACGAGGGAACGGTTTCCATGGCCGGGCACAACATGGCCACCGACCGGATTGAAGCGCAGAAGCTAATTGGCTATGTGCCGGACGGCAACGATCTCTACGACCGGCTGACGGGCATGGAGTACCTGAACTTCATGGCGGACGTATATCAGGTGGACGCCGCGCGGAGAAAGGCGCATATCGAGAAATACCTGGACATCTTCGAACTGGAGGACGCCATCAACAGCCAGGTTCGCTCCTATTCAAAGGGCATGAAGCAGAAGCTGGTGGTGATCGGCGCGCTGATCCACAATCCCCCGGTGTGGATCCTGGACGAACCGCTGGGCGGCCTGGATCCCCGGGCGGCGCATCTGCTGAAGGAAGAGATGCTGCGGCACTGCCGGGAGGGCAACACGGTGTTCTTCTCCACCCATGTGCTGGAAGTGGCGGAGAAGCTGTGCACGCGGATCGGTGTGATCGACCATGGCAGCCTGCGTGCCCAGGGCACGCTGGAGGAACTGCGCTCCGGAGAGAAAGGCGCCAGCCTTGAAGACCTGTTCCTGGAGCTGACGGACGACGGAGGAGACGAACAATGACAGGCTTTTTCGCGCTGCTGCGGCTGCAGCTGCTTTCCCGGCTGGCTGACCTGAAGCCCCGCAACTTCAGGGCAGCGCTGAAGGAAAAGAAAGGCCGCACCATCGGGATGGCGATCCTGATCGTTTTCCTGGTGATTTACCTGGGAACGATCCTCTTCATCGTGGAAAACAAGATGCTGGATGTCCTGATGAAGATGGGAACGCCGGATATGCTGATCAGCATGGCGGTTACGCTGGCGACGGCGGGCACGCTGATTATGTCCTTTTTCTTTGTGCTCAGCTCTCTGTATCTGGGACGGGACGCGGTCTATCTGGCGGCCATGCCCCTGAAATCCCGGACGATTCTGAGCGCGAAACTGGTACAGGTCTGGATTTCCGAGACGCTGATCGACGCACTCCTGCTGCTGCCGGCATGCATTCTGTACGGCGTGAAGACCGGCGCGCCCGCCGGCTTCTATCTGCGGATGATCCCGGTGTGGCTGCTGATTGCGATTCTGCCGATCTGCATCATCGCGTTTGTGAGCAGCCTGATTATCCGGGTATCCGGCCTCTGGAAACACCGGGAGATGGTGATGACCGTGGCCGGGATCGTGCTGATGGTCGGCTACATGTTCCTGATGATGAATCTGGGCGGCGTGACCGGTGACAGCGCGGAAAACGGCGAGATACTGCAGCGCTTCATGATGGACAACTCGGCCCGGATTGAGGGCATGACCTCCCTGTTCCCGCCGGCGGCCTGGGCAGCCAAGGGCCTGCTGGGGAAGGATCCCGGACAGTTTGCCCTGTGGATCGCGATATCGCTGGCGGCGCCGGTGATCACGGTGTGGCTGCTGGGTTACAGCTATCGGAAACTGAGCCTCCTGCAGGCGGAAACTCCCGAAGGAACAAAGAAGAAATTCACGGGGAAGGAATCTTTCGGTGTCGGCAGCCAGTTCGGGGCCTGCTGCAAACGGGAACTGAAGACGATTCTGCGGGTGCCGTCCTACGCGACAAACATCCTGCCGATTGCCTTTATGCCCCTGCTGATGGTGATCATGATGTTCGTGATCTCAAACCGGATCAGCGGGCAGCAGGAAGGGCAGAGCCTGGCGATGATGATGGAGAAACAGTTCGATCCCGCACTGGTCATGTCGATCCTGGCGGCGGTCATGGCCTACATGGCCGGGATGAACCCGGCGCTTTCCACCGCGGTCTCGCGGGAGGGAAGGAGCCACGGATTCCTGACCGCGCTGCCGGTGCCGGCGAAGACAATCGTGCGTGCCAAGTTTGCAGTGGGGTTCGGCCTTTCACTGATCGGTGTGCTTGCGGCGTCGATCGCGCTGGCTGTGATCTTCCCGATGTTCAGGGTGCATGTGGTGCTGGCCTTTGTCCTGTGCGCGCTGTTCAGCTATGTGAACTCCGTGCTGGCCCTGAACCGGGATATCCGCAAACCGCGGCTGGACTGGGTGACGGAGCAGGAAGCCGTGAAGCAGAACTTCGGCGTGCTGATTTCCATGCTGATTTCCTGGGGAATTCTGATTGCGCTGGCCGGTGTGACATATCTCCTGATCACAGGGGGAATGGGGATGTATGCTGTGTTCGGAATCCTGGCGGCGATCCTGATTGCTCTGTGCGTATGGGCTACGATCCGGATGAACAAGGTGACGGAAAAATATTACTGCCAGGGGTGAGGTATAAATCATTGAAAGCAGGAAGCCGACCGGCTTCCTGCCTTTCATTACCAGCGTTCCGGGAAAGAGGGCCTGGCGTGGATTCGAACCCACGACCTTTTGATTCGTAGTCATGTTATACCGTACCCGCAACCCCTTATTTTTCAAGGCTCACAGCCGACAAAATTTTGTTTTTTTCATTTTTGACAACCGTTTGACAACTTCCCCAAATACGCTCCCCGGCCCTCGCAAATGCAGTACGCACAAGGCTTACAGCTATCTTCAATTTGGTTTGCGTTGGCTAACTTTAGCCATATTCGGTCAAATAGTCCTGTTAGAATTCATTTTTTCCTGTAATTATGCTTGAATTTTGGCCCGCCAGGCCAAAAAGGAAGCATAAAAATATGCCTGCCCCAAAAAACGGGAGAGGGCAGGCTGGATATTAACCGGGGGCAGGAGTGATCCTGCCCTTAATCTTTTATTTCCTATGATTGTGGAAGAACTTAGTTAATCGGTTAATTATCACTAGAGGCTGTAACACGTATTCCATTGCTTTTGCAGTATTTCCATGCTTCTGAATCGGGAGAACAAGTCACGGTAAGATTTGGGCAGTCTCTGAATGCCTCTCCGCCGATTTCTGTTACACTGTCCGGAATGACGATGGAGGTCAGACTTGCGCAGCCTATGAATGCCCCTCCGCCGATTTCTGTTACACTGTCCGGAATGATGATCGAAGTCAGACTCGTACAGTAAGAGAACGCCTCGTCGTCGATTTTCGTTTTATTGTTCGGGATGGTGATCGAAGTCAGACCATAACAACATTTAAATGCATATCTGCCGATTTCTGTTACACTATCCGGAATGACGACGGAAGCCAGACTTTCACAGAATCTGAATGCCGCTTCGCGTATTATTGTTACACTGTCCGGGATGGTGACCGAAGTCAGACTTATGCATGATTCGAATGCCTCTTCGTTGATTTCTGTTACGCTGTCAGGGATCTCAAATGAAGTCAGACTTCCGCAGCTTTCAAATGTAAAAGAACTGATTTTCGTTATGCTATTGGGGAGTGTTACCGTTTTTATATAAGGATTGTTTCTGAATGCCTCGTCAGAAATTGCAATAACAGGAATACCGCCGTATTCGTTTTCGATCCTCGGATTGGGATCCAACCCGGTATATTTTTTGATGATGATCCCTTTCTCCGTCTTTTTGTAGTCGAATCCCGGCAGAATCGTGGTATTCCTGCATCCTCTCTTCTGAAGATGGCGAAAGAGTTTGGTGTTCATATCGTCTGTGATTCCGTATGCGAAATTAAGCCATTGCATCTTATGAAGCCCGATTAATTCCCGCGGAAGATCTGAATCTTCGATGCTCTCAATCATGCAGACGGCCAGATCTTTCCCGGCCTGATATTCTTTGATCAGGATATCAGTCAGATGCTCATCCGCCAGAAATGCTTTATCGAGGAACACAATCAGGCAGGCGCTGTTCTGCAGTTTTTCAATGTCTTCGCCTTCCCCGGATGCATTGTAAAGACTACAACCACTGTTTTTTATCTCAAGCAGAATTGATTTGATCACCGCTGTGTTTTGATCTGCGTACAGACAGTAGGCAAAACCGTCGCCGTTTGCTTCATCTCTGTCTGCTGGATTGACAACGACTGAAATCCCTTTTGCGATGCGTTTTTCACCTTTGGTGAGGCCCTCGATCTTTTCCAGCGCCGATTCTGTCTCAGATGGCAAAACCGTAGCGGAGACGGCATCTTCCTTGATCGGATAATCAATTCCTTCATCCAGGATACAGCGGATGATAGGTTTGCCATATTGGATTGCCCAGGGTATTTCATTCTCTTTGCAATATACGCTGTTGAGTGAATTCTCTGTGACAAACAGTAAAAATGCCGAACAGTCCCGCACATGGTTTTCCAGTGTTTCATCGTATCTGTCGCCAATGGTCAGACCTTCGTCATACCAGACTTTCCAGCCGGACTCATAAAGCGTTTTAATGATCCCCAGCACTTCATCCCTGTCCTTATGGGAATAACTGATAAAGATAAAGGGCTTTTCTTCATCCGCCAGGAAAGGGGAAGCCAGCTTTTTAAATCCAGGGGGAAGCAGGCCGTTAAAAGCTTTATACTGATAATCGTAAATGAAATGAATAGAGTTTTGTATACAATGCTGTTCTGCATAAGAGCCTTCGGAGCAGATGACTGACAGTTTAGAACATCCATAGAAAGCGTTCGTGCCGATTTCGGTTACACTGTCCGGGATGATGATCGAAGTCAATTCTGTGCAGCCAGAGAATGCATAAGAGCTGATTTTTGTCACGCTGTCTGGGATGATGATCGAAGTCAGGCCTGTGCAGTCTGAGAATGCCGAATTACCGATTTTTGTCACGCTGTCCGGGATGGTGATCGAAGTCAGGTTTTCGCAGCCTGAAAATGCCGAATTACTGATTTCTGTCACGTTGTCTGGGATATCGATCGATGTAGCATTTCCATGATACGAATAAATGGTATCTCGTATAATAACGAAATCATTGTTGCCAGCTAATCTTTTGCATCCTTTGAATGCTCCATCGCCGATTTCTGTTACACTGTCCGGGATAGTGATAGAAGTCAGACCTGTACAGCCTGAGAATGCTCTATTGCCGATCTCAGTTACGCTGTCCGGGATGGTGATCGAAGTCAGACCTGTGCAGTCTGAGAATGCCGAATTATCGATTCTTGTTACACTGTCCGGAATGATGATCGAAGTCAGGCTTGTGCAGCCTTTAAAGGCCTCAATATTGATTTTTGTTATACTATTTGGGATGATGATCGAAGTCAGGCTTATGCAGCCTGAGAATGCCCACCTACCGATTTCTGTTACACTGTCCGGGATGGTGATCGAAGTCAGGCTTGTGCAGCTCTTAAATGCCAATTTGCCGATTTCTTTCACGCTATCTGGAATGACGATTGAAGTCAGGCTTGTGCAGCCTTCAAATGTTGAGTAATCGATTCTTGTCACACTGTCCGGGATGGTGATCGAAGTCAGGCTTGTGCAGCCTTCAAAGGCTGAGTAACCGATTCTTGTCACACTGTCCGGGATGGTGATCGAAGTCAGGCCTGTTAAGTCTTTGAATGCCTCACAGCTGATTTCTGATATACCATCCGGAAGAACGGCACGGCCCTTATCGTCAATATAATTTGGCAGATATGCCATCTTTTTTCCTTTCCTGCATTATCAATATGCATGATCGAATTGTTTTCTCTGACCCGTATTTACTTATCTTTGTATAATCTGCTCTTGATCAAAACCGCTGTCAATTCATTCTCCTGTAGCCACTCATACACAGCAATAATCCCTATAAAACGCCTGTTTTCTCGATTCTACCATATCATACCGCCCCACCGCAACAAAAACAACGGCAGGACTCACACGTTCCTGCCGCTTCCGCATTCCTGCAATCCCATTACGGCGTGACGATCCTGTTGGGAGATGAAATCTCCGTCTTCCCGTCGGAAGAATTTGAGCTCCGGGTGATCCCGGATGGAAAATCTGTTTTTCTGCAGATGCTGGAAGGAAACAGCCGGTATCTTGACCTGCTGAGGCGTCTGGACGACGTCTTTTCCGTTTATCCGCCGGAGTTCTTTTCCCGGTTCGCGAAAAGACATTATTTTATCGGTCTGAGGTTTCTGCTGACGGATCAGATTCTGATGGACGGAAAGCGGTTCGATGGTGTTCAGTCCGTGCATACCGGATTTCTCGATGTTTATCTGGCGAAGGATGACGCAAAGGAACGGGCGATCCATCATGAGATCTGGCACGCGATTCGCTGCGGCGAGTGCAGCGGATGGTTCGGCTCAAAGGTCTGGCACTCAACGGACCAGTACCGCCGGGTCATCTGGCGGTGCAATGCCAAATACGGCGGAAAGGCAGCCGGGTGTAAAACGCCGCACGTCACGGAGGAAGAAGTCAAAGCAGCGTTCGTCCGGGTGGTCAACAAACTGATCGGAAACCGGGCAATGCTGCTGGCGGACCTCAGGGAGATACAGGAGACCTACAGCGGAACAGACGAACTGAGCCAACGCCTGCACGAGCTGGATGACCGCCTGAACGCAGAAGCCGAAATGGTCCAGGAACTGATCGCCCAGAACGCCAGGGTGGCACAGAACCAGGATGATTACAACGCCGCCTACGATGCTGCGGTCAGCTGTTACGAGGCTACCAAGGCGGAGCGCGAAAAGGTGGCAGCTGACATCCGGCAGCGCGGCATCCGCAGGCGGGAATTCGAGCGGTTTATCACGGAACTGGAAAAGCTGCCCAAGGCAGTTTCGGAATTCGACGAAGCGCTCTGGGGCAGCCTGGTGGAGTATGTGACCGTGGGCAAGGACAAAACGATGGTGTTCACGCTGATTGGTGGAACCGAGATGAAGGCATAGAGATGTAAAAATTCAATAAATGGGTTGACAAGTGACCTTTCGTTCACTATAATTAGTGAACGAAAGGTCACTTTACTCAATGCGGAAGTTACTATGGCAAAAGACACGAAAGAAAGAATTTTGATGGCAGCGCTGGATTTGTTCTCAAAAAAAAAAGACACGAAAGAAAGAATTTTGATGGCAGCGCTGGATTTGTTCTCAAAAAAAGGATATGAGGGCGCTAACATACGGGAACTGAGTGCATCCCTCGGGCTGGTCAAGTCTGGCATTTATAAGCATTTTGAGAGCAAGGAAGCTATCTGGAATGCCCTGCTGGACAGGATGATTGCCTATTACGGAGAGCATTTTGGCTCCGCCGAGCATCCCTAAGGGTGCGTTTCACAGTTTCCCATACCTGCACATCATCGCCATTAAGGAAGAATACAGAGGCTTTGGTGTTGGCAAGGCTCTGCTGGATTATTCTGAGAGGATCGCATCTGAAATGGCGGACAAGCTTTTCCTTGTGGTCGCGGATTATAATCCGGAAGCAAAGCGCTTCTACGAAAGAAATGGCTATCAGCAGGTTGGAGAAATTCCAAACCTGTACCGTCCCGGAATCACGGAATACCTGATGGCAAAGAACCTGATAAAGTGATGTTTATAAGACAGTTAGGGGAAGTGGGATGTATATTGTCAAAGCAGAAGCAAATCAGGTAGAGAGAATCGTAGATATGTCGATCAGAGCTTTTGAAACAGATGTCAATGTTGGCGGGGTAAAAGGTGATTGTCCGCCTGAATTCGATTCGGTAGAATGGCATCAGCAAATGGCCCGGGAGGGGCATCTGTATCAGGCAATGATCGAAAATGATCTGGTAGGGGCAGCTATTGTATTCCCGGATGAAACAAAATGCAGCGTATACATTGGCAGGGTTTTTATTGATAGCGTCTATCATAGAAAAGGTTATGGAATTCGTTTGATGGAATGCATAGAAAAGAATTTCCCATGGGCCACTGAGTTTAATCTGGATACCCCATGTTGGAATGAGCGGACAAATGCTTTTTACAAAAGATTAGGCTATCGAATTATCAAGGTTGAGGATGGGTTCGTCTTTTACCAGAAAAGAAACAGCGAACCCAATACCATCCAGAATTTCACATAAAGCAAACTTCTCATTTGTGGAGGCATGAGGTTTTCAGATGGAGAGACTGACAGAGAATATGATTCGCTGGGCTGAAAGCAAACTTGGCAGCACAGCGTACGAGGAGATGGAAGCGAAGCTCTCAAATGCGGGCTTTCTGATCTATGAGCATATGGACGCGGATGAAGCAACCGACGCGTTTTTGAAGGAAAGCGGCATGAACGCCCCGGCGGGCGCCTGGCGGTGAGAAAGTGAAGGAGATCGACATGTGTACGGCATTTGTCAAATACGGAAAGGACTACATCTGTGGCTTCAATATGGACATCAACGAGGAGGCCATGGACTGGAAGCTGCTCATGGATGAAAACCGGTTCGCGGTGGCGTTGTCCATGACCAACCCTGCGGACTTCGCACCCAAGGGTACGCACATCCCGCCGGAATACACGGATTCGGAGGGCGGCGTGCTGCGCATCCACGGGGTCAATCGCAACGGCTGCTTCGCGGGCCAGCTAAACAACATGCGCTTTGCCAAGGCGTCCTTTCAGATCGGCGAGGACTGTGTTCCGCTGTACCACCTGGTGGACGGCTTTATCCGTGGGAAATACGTCCTTCCTGAAGTCGAGGGGCTGGCGCGAAAGAAGCGGGTCGTTAACCTGCCCGCCGGGGTTGTCGGTATTCCGGACATGAGCATGCATTCTCTGATGAGCGATAGCGAAGGCCACATCCTGGTGGTGGAGCCTGGCAACGGAGTTGCCGCCATCTCTGAAAGGTATGCCGTGATGACCAATTTCGCGGTGCTGGAGCTGCCGGGAGATTTCACGCCGGAGAATTTCGGCTACTATGGCAAGGATCGGTACGACACCGCCCTGTCGATCTTGCGGGAGAGCGACGACGGCTTCTCGGTTCGCGAAGGACTCGGACTGCTGGACGCCGTCAAGCAGACGGGCCGCTGGGGCACCCGCGTGTCCTTCGTCTATTCGCGGAATGAGAACGCCGTCTATTATGCCACCGAGCACGATTTTGCGAATATACGGATCCACCGTTTTGCCTG
>OMYT01000006.1 GCA_900315315.1 uncultured Eubacteriales bacterium
CGCAAGCGGATCTAAACGGCGGAAAGGCGGACTCAATCGGCGGAAGGGTTGCTCTCAACGGTCACAGGAACCGGGTCTCACGACCCGGAATAATCAATAGCCCATTCCTTTTGGTAATCCGTCTTGTTATATCGGTCATTTTTCACATTGTTGTTTATTAAGAAATGCGTGATAAGAAACACTTTGCTTGTTGGAAATGGGATAATGAATCCAGTGTCAATCAATTCTTCCAACTCATTGTTTGTAGCACCAATGAGGTTTGCTATCTTTCTAGCCTGTGCAACAAACCCATCATCATCTGTCTTCATTCCTAGATGGAAGTAGAGAAGTTGGGCGGATGGCGATAGGTCAACAAAAGCATCTTTATCTATAATGTTATTTGAAAACATTCGCTTTGTCGCCATTGTTGATTATTCCTCCGTCATCTCCTGTTGCTCAAGCCAGTCATCAAGCTTATCAACATTAATGAGTATTTTTCTGCCTATTCTAAAGGCAGGAAAGAAACTTTCCGAGTGAACAAGTTCATATGCTGAGTTTCTACCAATTTTAAGGATTTCCATCAGTTCTTCGGGGGTAATTGTCTTTGCATTCATCTTTTATTTTTCTCCTTCTTTTTTTGCTGAAACCCCTTGCAAGTTTCGCAATGTTATTGTATCATCAATTATGAGTATAATACAATCTTTGATCAAAAACGGTTTTTTGTGGAGGAAACATGAAAAAAAACAAAAATGGAATCGGGAAGCGGATTAGTGATTGTAGGGAAGATATGGATTTAACAATGGAAGAATTAGCAACGATTATGGATGTTGGACAAGCAACAATTAACCGATGGGAAAGTAACAAAACAGAACCTAATGCAACGCAAATAGGCAAATTGTCAAAAGTGTTCAATACATCATGTGATTATATCATTACTGGCATTGAAACAAAGGATAGAACTATTTATGATGAAATAGGACTAACCACTGAATCCATTGACCGACTTAAAAGCAAGCAATCAAAGATATTTGGCATTGAAGCGAAAGCTATTAATTTGTTACTCTCTCCACCGTATCGGGGAATATTGATCAGTATATATGAATATTTGTTTGTCAACTATAGAGAACCATATGTTATGACAAGCAATGGAATCAAGCAAGTATTTCCCCCAACGATGTTTCCCCCCTTGATACAAGAGGATGATATTACTGTTGCTGATAGTATTGGAGGTTCAATAGACGCCTTGTTTGAAGGGAATGAAGCAACAAAGGTTTTTGAAGAAGCAAAACTCTTAAACTTAATGATTGATATTAGTAAAGCAAAAGAGGAAGTTTATAAGAGAGCCATACCAGTAAGGATGTCATTTGATAAGGAGGAAAAGAAAGATGAGTAAGATCAAGAACGCAAACGGTCAAGGACACATCCGTAAACGGAATGACAGACAATGGGAAGGTCAGTATTCTACTTTTGATGCGAATGGAAAACGTCACCGTCATTCTGTATACGGTTCGACACAAAAAGAGGTACAACAAAAACTCAATTCAAAACTTAATGATATTATTAATGGTACTTATATCAAAACTGACAAGATGACCCTTGCTGAATGGTGTGATATTTGGGAGAAGGATTATCTTGGAGATATTAAAGCTTCCACATATGACCAATATGATTATCAAATTCGTATTCATATTAAACCCACATTGGGACACTATAAGCTTCAAAAAATAACACCTCCTATGGTGCAACGCTTCTATAACGAATCTATGAAAGAGCGAAAAGTTCTTGGAAAAAACGGGAAAACACGTACAACTAAAGGTTTATCTCCGAAATCTGTAAAAAACCTTCATGGTGTAATGCACAAGCTTTTCAATCAAGCGGTTGCATGTCGATTAATCCCAAACAATCCTTGTACTGCATGTAAATTACCTCGTATTGAAAAGCAAGAAATGAAAACACTTAATGATGAGCAAATGACTTTATTCCTTGAAGCTATCAAGGATGATGAATACGAAAATTTATACTTCGTTGATGTTTTTACTGGAATGCGGCAAGGTGAAATAATAGGTCTAACTTGGGATTGCGTTGATTTTGATAAGAAAATCATTCGAGTGGAAAAACAATTGCGTAAGAGTCATGCTCTTGCAGGCGCTGAATATGCCTTTACAAGCCTCAAAAACGGCAAAGCAAGACTTATAAGACCTTCTAGCGATGTATTTGACGTTCTTAAGAAAGAGCGGGCAAAACAAGCTAAAAACAAGCTCAAATATGGTTCTTCTTATGAGAACAAGGACAACCTTGTTTTCACGAACAAAATTGGAGAGCATTTAACTGCTGTAACAGTGTACAACCATCTAAAGATGATTCTGAAAACGATTAACCTTGATGATAGACGCTTTCATGACTTGAGGCATACTTATGCGACTATAGCACTTCAAAACGGGGATAATATCAAAACCGTTTCGAAAAACCTTGGACATGCAACGGTTGCATTCACGCTTGATGTATATGGTCACGTTTCTGAAGAAATGGAAAAAGCCTCTGCTGATTCCATGCACAAATACATTGAAAAAGTGAGCGTTTGATGATTGTGGCGGTACAGTGGCGGTATTTTAGATATGAAAAAACCCTAGGAACGTTGATTTTCCTAGGTTTTTTTAAGCGGAGAAGCCGGGATTTGAACCCGGGCTGCCATCACTGACACTACTCCCTTAGCAGGGGAGCCCCTTCGGCCACTTGGGTACTTCTCCATGTCAATCATGAGACGGAAAAAGCGTCAAGTGGTTTTTCAATTCCTCCCCTGTCGACGGTGTCGCTGTATGTTACGGCCTTGTTTCGCGTTTCCTTTTGTTGTATCATGTGTATACCAATATGAAAGCGGGAGAAAAATATGCAGTACAAAAGATTTGGTGATACCTGTATCGTAAGAATCGACCTGAACGAAGAAATCATGCAAAGCCTGAAGGCTGTATGCGAGAAAGAGGATATTCATCTGGCGCAGGTGGATGCCATCGGCGCGATTAATCACGGGATCGTTGGTGTATTTGACCTTCAGGAACAGGCTTATCACCGGGAAGAGCTGAACGGTTTCATGGAAATCACCAGCCTTACCGGAAGTGTGACCCGGATGAACGGCGAGGTATACCTGCACCTGCACGGCACCATGGCCGATCAGAATAACGTGATCCACAGCGGGCACGTCATCGAGCTGACCGTCGGCGCCACCTGTGAAATGTTTGTTCGGATTCTCCCCGGAGAGGTTTCGCGCGTCAGAGATCAGGACCTCGGCATTAACCTGATCAGCCTGTGAGGGCCGCCGGAAAAAAACTGTTCAGTCTGACACGGTAATGATGACTGTGTTCATCCCCAGCGCCTGCACATATTTCATGTCGGAAGCCAGGCCGGCCGTCAGCCGGATCCCGATCTGTTCTTCAGCCACCCTGGCCTCTGTGCCGTGCTCCTGCAGCCAGGCAAGGGGATCGAATTTCCTTCCCGTATCCTTCAGATAGATTTTCCATTTTTCGCCGTCCTGGACCAGCCGGACGGACAGAAGAGGCTTCCCTTTCTCCTGAAATCCCCATTCCATGATATTCTTGCCATACTCCTCAATGCACAGGGAAATCGTATTGGCAGCTTTTTGACTTGCTCCCCTGCTGAGGACAAACGTTTCTGCTTCCCGGCTCACATCCATGATCCGGTTGATATTGTCACATTCATAATTCTGTTCACAGACATCCGTGCCGTCCGGCAGCTGCAGCAGATCCTCGAACTTCCTGACCGGCCGTTTGTGATAGACACGCGCCATCACCGCCAGCGCGATAAGTGTACAGACTTCCCCGACGGGAAATGCCGCCCAGACGCCGTTCAGTCCGACAGTATATCCGAGAATTACCGCAGCCAGGCAGACAAAAAACAGGTTGTCAAAAAAGCAGAGAAGATTGGTTGTCTTTATCCGCCGGATCCCCTGGAAATACAGCATGAACGTCATATTGACGGCATAGAGCGGCATGCTGATCAGGTAACCCAGAAACGCGTCCGCCGCGTAGTTTGCCACTTCGTCGCTTTTCGTAAACATGCTGACCAGCGGATACCGCGCAAATATACAGGAGACCGCAACCAGGACGGAAAGTCCCAGGCCGTACAGCACCGCCAGCTTCATCATGTTTTTCATGCCCGAAAGATTCTTTTCCCCTGCGTAGTAGGAACTGACGGTCATGGCGGCCGCGCCTGCGCCGACGCAGACACAGGTCACGATGCTGACCAGGGAATTCTGTACGGAAAAGGCTGTGATGGCCGCCTGGAAAAACACGAATCCGAGGATGGTATTGATGATCCATGTCCGGGCCATATGGCATACCCGGACAAAGGCCATCGATCCGCCGACTTTCAGAATGCCGGGGAATTCTTTCGGGGCAAAGTCGGACAGACGGATGCGCAGGGAGGCCCCGCCTGTTTTATGACCGGTAAACTGCGTCAGAAGAATAGCCGAGGATACAAGGTAGCAAAGGGCTGTCGACAGGCCGATCCCAAGCATCCCGGCGTGAAAAACATAGACTGCCGCCAGATCACCTGCCGCGTTGAACACGGTACCGACGGTCATGGCAATCAGGGATATCTTCTTTTTTCCGACCACATAGAGCTGGGTCGACAGGGCATTGCTCAGGCAGACCAGCGGAATGGACAGGCCGATTCCCCTCAGATAAAGAACCAGGTCCGGTTTCAGATTTTCATGCGGCGCCCTGGCGCCGAGTGCCGAGGCAATCGGATCCGTAAAAAGCTCGATAATGAGAATCAGTGCCGCACCGATCAGGCAGAGAAAACCCAGGGAGGTGTTGAAATACCGGTTTGCTTCTTCCGTGTTTCCGCTTCCGATCGCCGTGGCGCACTTGTTCTGCGTTCCGCTGGAAAACACGCCGGCGATCGCCGATCCCAGATAAACCACCGGGATGCTCAGTCCCATGGCGGACATAGAGACATCTCCGAGGCATGACCCGACCACAATCCCGTCTACAAACGATCCCAGCATCGTCGCCAGGTTCGTCAGGATCATGACCGGAATCATTCCCCGGAGCACTCCCCAAAGTTGTCTGTTTTCCCTGATCAGTTTTCGCATCTTATCATTCGTCGGATAACTTAATCGGATTCGCCTTTATATGGCGTCACATCCAGCTCCACCTCGATCGGGGTCAGAACCCGTTCAGTCGTGTACAGCTCATCGGTCTCCGGGTTCATCCCCATCTTCATGGTATTTGAATTTGCGCTCATCGCCCAGCGCACCTCATTCAGCAAGGCTTTTCCGTCCTCAAAGGCTTTCTCCTGTAGCTTCGAGCAGAAAACCGTCATCTTCCTCTGGGCTTTTGCGGGGTCGCTCTTCAGCAGTTCATTGACGGTTTCCAGTTCTGCCGCCATGGCGTCAATCATGTGTTTCTCGGCTGTATGCCAGTACTTGCGAACCGGTATGCCGTAGGTCTTGTAATCCGTCAGGCAAAGGGTGTTCAGTTCCTTATACGTAAACCAGGGATACACGTCTGATTCGAACTGGTTCAGGTGGTCCTCCGGCTGGTTCGCCGCATAGGACTCCGAAGGCTCGCTGCACAGGATGTTCAGAGGCACAAAAACGCCGTAAGGCGCCGGGCCCAGGCAGATCCATGTGGTTCCCGCGATGCTCGGCGGCAGATCCGGATGCATCTGTACAATATGAACGCTCATGGAGGTATCCGTTCCGATCACGCGCATGTCTTTGCGTCCGGTTTCATCGGGGCTGTACGGAGTGCCTTCATAGCGGTTGCGCATCAGCTCCATCACCGTCTGCAGGGAGACCCTGTTCTCCGGGGAGAACATAAGCGGATAGAGATCATCCTTGCTGTAATCGCCGTATGCCGATGGCGCCAGCACCTTATGTCCGATCCAGGTGCGCCTGTGGCTGTAGTCCTCCACGGTTTCCTTGCCGGCGTAGGTGGCCAGCAGGTTCAGTTCGTTGTCTCTGCCGTAGACTGCAAAGCCGTTGTCAACCGCCAGTTTTTCCAGGTTTTCGGAAACGATGCTTTCGGAGTAATCCGAGAGATATTCCAGATTGAATTCGTTGCCGAATACAGACACCTTGTCATCGGGAAGCTTGACCGCCGCGTACTGGTGCCCGTTGTACATCTCCACATACCACGCTTCATGCTGGTCAATGATGAGGGCAATGTTCGTCTCCGAACTGCCGTACTGGTCAATCAGCTTCGCCAGGCGCTGAACTGCTTCCTTCGCGGTCTTGCTGGTCGTAAGCACCAGCTGGTTCATCGTGAACTCCGTAATCCCAGTGGGAACCCACGGATCTGCTGCCTTGGCGGCCTTGTTGCTGAACGCGGTCACGGACATGGTCATCGCGACGCCGTACTCGTTGACGCAGACTGCGTCGTCCATTCCGTTTCCGTTTTCCAGCATGGCGGAATCCATGAACGGCGTCCCGGTATATTTATAGGTTGTCCCCGGCAGATCAAAGAATTCCGAGCGTTCGTTGTTTACCGGCATTTCCCGGTTCGGATCCTGTTCCACGCGGGGCGACACCATGACCCTGGTCGGGTAATTTCCCTGCGTGTCGTTGGAACGGGCAATGATAATGGTCCCGTCCGTACTTGCTTCCTTGCCGATGTATACACCTGTACAGGCAAATGCGCCGGCGGACAGAAGACAGATCATCACACAGATCGCAATACAGAGTACCTGTTTCATATTCATTTACTCTCCTGTTGTTTTTTATTGGAATCGCCTTATTTGTTTTCCCGGATCAGTTCGCTCAGCGTGCTATACAGCTTCTCAGGTTCGACTGGCTTGGCCAGGTGCGCGTTCATCCCGACCTGCAGGCAGTGTTCCACATCCTCCTCAAATACATCGGCTGTCATCGCGATGATCGGAATCGTCTTCGCGTCGGGCCTGTCCAGTTCCCGGATCGTCCTTGTCGCCGTCAGGCCGTCCATTACCGGCATCCGGAGATCCATCAGGATCGCGTTGTAATACCCTTCCGGCTTTTCGGAGAACATCCTGACCGCAATTTCTCCGTTCTCCGCGAGTTCCGTCTCCGCCTCTTCCATTTCCAGCAGATCCTCCAGGATCTCCGCGTTCTGTTCGACGTCCTCTGCAATCAGGATCCGCCGTCCTGCCAGAACATTCTCTTTTCCCGTCTCCGCTGTTTCTTCCGCCGGAATCTTCGTGTTTATTCTGTCGGATCTTCCTAACGGAACCGTAACGGTGAAGACGGATCCGACTCCTTTCTCGCTTTCCACCAGGATGTCGCCGTTCATCATGTCCACATAATTCTTGGTAATCGCCATACCCAATCCGTTCCCCCCATAGCGGTTGGTTGCCGTTTCATCTTCCTGGGTGAAGGAATCAAAGATCTTCGGAATAAATTCCGGGTCCATGCCGATGCCGGTATCCTGTATCCGGAACCGCAGTGTCCGGGTCACCTCGGTTTCCTCCGTTTCCTCCACGGAAAGGGTCACCTGTCCCGGCGCGTTTGTGAACTTGACCGCGTTGCCGAGAATGTTGATCAGCACCTGCTTCAGTTTCAGATCATCGCCGATGTAATAATCCCGTACGTTGCCGATAATCGTGCTTTCATATTGCAGCCCTTTGTCTTCGCACTGCCCGTTGATGATGATATTGATCTGGTCCAGGAATTCCCGGAAGGAGAATTCGTCACTCTTCAGCGTCATCCGGCCGGATTCAATACGGCTCATGTCCAGGATGTCGTTGATCAGGCCCAGCAGATGCTTGGCGCTGACGCCGATCTTTTCCAGCTGATCCCGCGTCTCGGGCTGAAGGTCCGGATTCCGCAGCGCAAGGCTGTCCAGGCCGATGATCGCGTTCATCGGCGTCCGGATTTCATGGCTCATGTTGGACAGGAAACTGGTCTTGGCCCTGCTGGCGTCCTCCGCAACGGCTTTTTCAATCTCCGTCTTTCGTTCCCGTTTCTGCACATGGGAATAGATATCGAACATGATGATCAGCGCGCTGACAATCAGCACGATCTGAATGAAGAGGCCGGCATCCAGGGTGTTATCGATCGGTTTCAGCTCATCCTTTACGTATTCGGAAACGGTTCGTCCCGATACTGCTGCCGGATCAACACCCGCGTTTTCCATCTGCTCCGTATAGTATCCCTCGATGGATGAAACGGATCGCTCAATGGTGTTGTCCGTGTTCTGATGCATCCAGATACTGGAGGTGAAAATAATCAGACCTAGCAGCACGATCCATGCGACCGTCGACCGGCCCAGCCGTTTATCGTCGTCTTTCTTCAGGATAGCCCGGAAAGCAATGAATCCGAGGATACTCCAGGCTGCGAGAATCAGGTAGGATTCCGTTGCCATGGTTTTAATACTTACGATGTTCGGCACGAGGAATTCCAGGGCAAACAGCAGTGATACGACCATCCCGATGATTCCCATGACCGAAAATAGCCGGTTGTGCTGCCTTCTGGCCTCTTTCCAGGCTGACGCGGAAGCGAAGGCATATGCAATTGTCGCGCCGACCGTGGTCACGTCCACGATCCAGCTGATGGCTGTCCGTCCGAAGAACGGAAGCAGAATGGAGGCAATCAGGATGCAGAGGATTGCCTTGCGCGGCACCTGATTTTTATCCAGCTCTGCGATCTTCCCTGGCAGCATCTTGTCCTCCGCCAGGGAGGTAAGCAGTCTGCTCAGCGCAATATAGTTTCCGATTAGTCCGGTAAAGATCCCGCACAGCGCAGCAACGCCCAGAATCACGCTCCCGGCAGTGCCCAGAGCGCTGTTCGCCGCGAAGAATGTGGGCTGGGATGCCAGTCCCTGCTGTTCTTCCAGCCTGTCAGTGTATTCCGTCCAGGTGCCGATTCCTTCCGGCAGCGCCGTCACCGCAAGCAGGCTCAGCAGAGCGTAAGCGATTCCGGCGGCAATCAGTGCGATGGCCATAATGCCGAAACTGCGTTTGAGGTTGAACTTCGCCTCCCCTGCCGAATGGGCGATCGACTCAAACCCGACGTACGCCCAGGGGGCCAGCGCGAACACGGTGAACGTCCCGCCCAGCGGGGTCTGCTGCGGAGAGAATGCCGGCTCAAAAGGCTGCGCCAGATTTGTCTGCGTAGCGGCAAACACAAAGCAGATCACGACACCGGCAAACAGCAGCACCGCCATCACGATCTGCGTCCCTTCCGCCGCCTTGCGGCGCAGGCAGACCAGCGCAGCCAGCACCAGCGCACCCACCGCCAGGATCATCTCTCCCATATATACGTGGTAGCCTGCAATCTCATAGTGGAAACCGAACTGGAATGTATTGCCCAGCAGTGTCCGGGCGATCAGCGGCAGCGCCGTGGCATTCGCCCAGATAATTGCCACATAGGTCAGAATCAGAAACCACGCGCTCAGAAATCCGTGATCATACCCGAAGCTTTTCTTCGTGTAGGTATAGGTACCGCCCGCGTCCGGAAACCGGTTCATCAGGAAATGATAGTTCGCCGCGATGATCAGGATCACCACCGCGCCGAGTCCCAGTCCGATGGCGGAACCGACCGGGCCTGCCAGCGGCAGGAAAGTGTTTCCGGGCATAACAAAGGAACCCCAGCCCACGGCGCACCCGAAGGCCAGTGCCCATGCGCCCAGGGCAGTCAGATACGGGGATCTCCTCCTGCTTCCGGTCAGATTCGGTTGACTGTTCATGGCTGGTTTTTCCTCTCTGTGCTTTTGCCCGGACTAAGGGTTCTCTGTCTCATACCGGTTGATCGCGTCCGCTGTTTTTTCATACAGCCCGGCGATCTCCTGCAGCTTGGCGCTCACTTCCGCGTCTGTCATTTTCCGGGGATTCCCCGGGCGGAATTCCTCCGCAATCTCCGATAACGCTTTGTAAAGCTTCGTCAGTCCCAGATTACCGCAGTTTCCCTTCGCCGCGTGCGCTGTTTCAAACAGCTGTGTGGCGTCCATCCCTTCCCCTGCGGCCAGCAGGGCTTCGATCGGTCCGTTCTTCGTCAGTTTACGGATATGCTTATCCACCAGCTTTTCCGTCCGCAGCACGCGCAGCGCCTGCTCATAGTCCTCTCCGATGCTGCTGTACAGTTCCTGAACTGTCATGACCGTTCCTTCCTTTTCCTCACGGAAGCGGTTCCGGCAATGCCGGAACCGCTTTGTTTGATTGAACCTGTTCTCAGGCCGGGGCTTATTTTTCGATCGGGAACTCCTGGGCAAAAACGTATTCGTTGTCAAAGAACAGTTTGAAGGTATAGGTGCCCACCGGAATGGATCCCTTCGTCCTCATCAGTGTATTCCAGAGATATTTGAAATCATAGTTCTCCCAGATGTAATATCCTCTCGTACGTCCCATCGTTCCCCTCTCCAGATGGATCAGGAGCGGCTCTCCGGAAGGAAGAATGATTCCCATGCGGAAATCGAAGCTTGTATCCTGATCCAGCTTCGGGGTGACCTTGATGTTGGCGCCGAAGAGATTATAGGCAAACTCGTTCTCGATATCCTTGGCGGAGAAGAATTTGACCATCGCAGAACGGTTGTTCCTGTGGGTCCGAAGCGTGAAATAGTAAGGACAGCTCGTGCGGGAGAACGCGCCGGCGTAATCATTGAAGTCGTACCATGCATAATTCTGGTTCGCATCCTCAACGATAACCCAGTAATGCTCTCCGGGTACGAAATCACTGTCGTATTTGGCCGAATTGCTGTAGTTGCCGCTTTCCGCGGTCCATAAGATCGCATCTTCCACACCGGCATTTTGATTTCCGTTGACATAATACTGATAGTAGATGTTGTACGGAGCCGATCCGCCGGACCAGGCAACGCTGACCGAGCCGTCATTTTCAAGCTTGACTTTGTCGATCTTCAGGTCGCTCGCGGAAGTACCTTTGCCGGTATCCTCCCCCTTGCCGTCCGGGCGTTTGGTACCGTCGTTCGGGCAGAAATTATTGCTGTTCTTTTCACCGCATACCGGGCAGTACCAGTCGTCTGCCAGAGCAATTCCGGCAGCCAGCAGCAGGACCATCGCCAAAAGGAATGAGATCAGACGTTTCATGTGATACCCTCCTTGATCAAGATATGTGGGATTGTGATGGTTTCGGATCTTTCCGAAAGTTGTAACGCAGCACTCAGCTGGACATATTATATCCTATTTCTCCGATGATTACAAGGGTTTACTCTTCACCCTTCTCTGATATACAATACGCGTATCAGGATCAGCTGAGCACATTCATTATTCTTTCTGAAAGGCGGTCCCTCAAATGATGATTCCTTCCAATGAACTGGCCTGCCGGACGCTCTTCCTGCAGGCGGCAGACAGCGGGCGCGGTCCCGTGCTCTTCGGGAGCAGCAAAGATCGCGCTTGTGAAGCAATTCTCCCCTTTCTGGAAGGGGTTCCTTTTCCGGAGGTGTATCTGGAGTTTCCGCTTGCCGGCGATCCTTTTCTGGATGTCACCGTACTCTACAGAGAGATCAGTACCGGCACGCGTTTTGATTCGCCGGCCGCAGCCGGGACTGAAAGAATAATCGACTGGTTTGCCGATGTCCATGCCGCCTGTTCCGAAATCTGTTTCGGTTACGAACTGGACACCAAAGAATCATCGCCGACACCGGCTGCCGTCCATTTCCAGCCCCGTCAGCACAGCGATCTGGTTCTGCCTTTCTGCCATGCGCTCGGGCGGGAGGATGCCGCTCTGCTTTATATGGATCTGGCTGCCCGTATGCCCGAAGGCTGGCCGCTTTCTTTCTTTGGCCTTTTCCGGGGTCGTGCGGACGCGCCCCTGCGCGTATGCGGCTATATGGATTATGCTGAAAAGAGCCGCTGCGCGGAGGATCCAGCCCGACTGGAAACGGTCTTCCGGACTGTCGGCTTCAAGGTATATAATGACCTGATGCTGTCCCGGATCGCCATGGCTCTTTCCGCAGCGCCGGTCACGGTCGATTTCCAGTTTGATATTTTCCCGGACGGAACCCTGGGCAGCACCTTCGCCCTCGATATCGGCTTCCGGACCGAGCAGTCGGAAACGATCCGCTCCTCCTTCCTTGACGGACCTTTTGCCGCAGTGATGAATCTCTTTGAATCCTGGGGTGCGGCGGACAGCCGGTGGAAGCTTGTTTCCGATTTATCCCTGACCCGGTCCATCCCCGTGGAAGACGAAGAGGGCCGCGTACGCCCCTATGGCCTGGTAATCCAGCCCCGCTGGATTAAAATCCGCTGGACCGACGGCGTCCTCCGCCCCTCAAAAATGTACTGCCTGGCAAACGCCGGCCTGGCAGACTGAAAAACGGCCTGCTGCCGGCAGGTCGTTGTATTTAACAAAAGAAAATAATTTGCTATTCGGGCCGAAGGGATACCATGCAACTATTCGAACCGAAGGTCCAGGGCGATCGGAAAGCCCTGGTCGCGTCCGCAGACGCGAAATTCCCTTTTCTATTGCTGATGAAATATATAATATCACTCGTGATATTTATATATTCTCATCAGCAAAGCCCCATCATCGTTAGATGTTCCCTGAATCCTGATCGGGAAATCATACCGATTCGTAAAAATCAGATTCAGTTCCGGGTTACCCACTGCCGCGTCGCAGTGGATCGGCAGATAGGAAGCCCCGTTTCCGCCGTGCGGCCTGCGTTTGACGATTTGAATCTGAGGCAGCTGAATCAGTACATTGTACAGCGTACTGGATACCTGGCAGGTACCGCCGCCGTATCCCAGTTTCGTTCTGCCTTCCGTCAGCACGCCGGCCTGCTTGTATCCCTTGCTCGGCCGGTACGGCCCCATGATCTTGTTGGCGTCAAACGTTTCTCCGGGCTGCAGCACTCTGGAGATATACCCGCACCCGGTCTTGATATTGTGAATCCGGTTGAGGTTTGTCTCCGTCTGCGTCATTTTATAGTAGCTGGTATATGCGGCAATCGGACTGTCCGGGAACAGTTCCTCGTCCGTCGGAGACACGGGAACCAGGTCCGTCAGTTCGTTCGGATCGATATAGCCGTATTCCCGCATATAGTTGACGACGGCCCAGCCCTTGTAGAATTTCCAGATGCTCAGCTCCGTGCCCGGCTTCAGGATCACCCAGTTGTTGCCGTCATCCTTTTTGCCGCTGGAGGGCACCATGCTCTTGCGCACATGGCAGGTGGTTGCGGTCTTTGCGATATAGGTGTGCTTCTGCACATTGAACGGAACCTGATTGACCGGATCGACCGGCACGATGTCCGTCTTGTGAATGTATTCCCGTTTCACGTATCCGATGGTATTGCCCATCCGGACCACCAGCCAGCGCAAGCCGACGTACAGGATGTCCACCTTCTTGCCCGCCGCGGGAACGCTCTTGACGCTCTTGTCCGTGCTCTTCTCCATCCAGATCACTTTGCCGAAATCCTTCCGGATCACGCCGGTGAAAAGAGCGGGAGAATCCAGGTCAAAATCCTCTTTGGTCAGTTCTTTATAGACTTCGCCGCTTACGACCACTTCTTCGTCTTCTTCGGCTTCGCGTTCCTCTTCCTCCATCTCCGCGAGTTCTTCATCGGAGAACTCTACGTCTTCTTCTTCGTCCTCCTCCGCCGCGGCAAAGCAAACCATGCCCAGCAGCAGGCTCAGACTCAGCAATAAACATAAAAAGCGCTTCATTGCACCTCTCCTTCCTTATTACATACAAATTATCCCTCTTTTTTTTTACCCTGTCAAGCCAAAGGGGTCCAGGGGTTCGACGCGCCCGGAAAAAGAGCCAGTGTGCTCTTTTTCAGTAAAGAACGGGCGGCAGTCCAGGAAGATCAGAAAGCCCCCTGGTTACCAAAATCTTGTGTTCCCCTTCCTTTTCTTCCACATTTTGTGGTATAATAGTCTGTCAACATTCGGGCATGACGATCGGAAAGCCTACTGAAAACCGAATGGGTTCCGGGAAGCGATCGGAAAGATCTCCCCCAGGGGCCGAAGGGGTTTTAGGGGGCGATCGGAAAGCCCCCTAAGGAGTGAACCAATGCCAACCCAAACCTATAATGCCGGGAATATCCAGGTTCTGGAAGGCCTCGAAGCCGTCCGGATGCGCCCCGGCATGTATATCGGAACAACTTCATCCCGCGGTCTCCATCATCTGCTTTGGGAGATCGTGGACAACGCGATCGACGAGGCCTCCAACGGCTTTGCCACCGAGGTCTCCGTCACCCTGCATAAAGACGGCTCCGCCAGCGTCTATGACAACGGCCGCGGCATGCCGGTCGACACGCATCCGACCATGGGCATCCCCGGGGTCGAGGTCATCTTCACCGTCCTGCACGCGGGCGGCAAGTTCAACAACGAGAATTACGATTACTCCGGCGGTCTGCACGGCGTTGGCGCCAGCGTGGTCAACGCCCTGAGCAAGTGGCTCACCGTGGACGTATTCCTCAACTGGACCCATTACCGCATGGCCTTCACCAGCGAGTTCAACCCCGCCGCCGGGAAGGTCGAAGCCGGCAAGCCTGTCGGCCCGCTTGAAACCGTGGGAAACACCCGCAAAAAGGGTACCCTGGTCCGCTTCCTCCCGGATGACGAAATCTTCGAAGATGTGAAGTTTCATACCGAGACCGTTTCCCGCCGCCTGCAGGAACTGGCTTATCTGAACCGCGGCGTCCGCATCACCTTTACCGACGAGCGCATTGCCGATCCGGAAAGCCGTACCCGCGTCTTCTGCTATGACGGCGGAATCTCCGACTATGTGCTTTATCTCAATGCTGGGAAAACCGCCCTGCAGGATGATGTGATCTATCTCGAAGGCAAGCGGGATACCGTCATCTGCCGTGCCGCCATCCAGTATACCGACGGCTATACGGAGAGCCTCTTCTCCTATGTCAACAATATCAATACGCCCGAGGGCGGTTCCCATGAGGCCGGTTTCAAAACGGCCTTCACCAAGTGCTTTAATGATTATGCCCGCCGGGTCGGCCTCCTGAAGGAAAAGGACAACAACCTTTCCGGCGAGGATTTCCGCGAAGGCCTCACCTGCGTCCTGACCACCATGGTCAAAAACCCGCAGTTTGAAGGCCAGACCAAGGGCCGCCTCGGCAACAGCGAGGTCCGTCCCGCCGTGGAAGCGATCGTTTCCCAGCAGCTGCTGGACTGGCTGGATAACCTCAAAAACCAGGAAGTCGCTTCCGCCATCGTCTCCAAGGCGATCCGCGCCGCCCAGGCCCGCGAAGCCGCCCGCAAAACGCGGGACAATATCCGCAAGGCCAGCCAGCTGGAGGCCGCTCCCCTCGTGGGCAAGCTGTCCAGCTGCACTGGCCGCAAGTGGGAGGATAACGAGCTCTTCATCGTGGAGGGCGATTCCGCAGGCGGCAGCGCCAAGCAGGGCCGGGACCGTCGTTTCCAGGCGATCCTTCCGCTCCGCGGCAAGCCCCTGAATGTCGAAAAGAAGCATCTGGACCAGGTCCTCGGCAATGAAGAATTCCGCTCCCTGATCACCGCCCTGGGCACCGGGATTGATGAAGGCTTCTCTTTGGACAACCTGAAGTACGGCAAAGTCATCATCCTCTCCGATGCGGACCAGGACGGCGCCCACATCCGGGCGATCCTCCTGACCTTCTTCTTCCGTTATATGAAGGACCTGATCACCGGCGGCCACGTCTACATCGGCATGCCCCCGCTCTATAAAGTCCAGAAGGGTCAGAAGGTCATCTACGCCTATGACGACAAGGAACTGGCAAAGGCTGTCAAGTCCGTCGGCAAGGGCTATACCCTGCAGCGGTACAAAGGTCTGGGCGAAATGAACCCGGAGCAGCTCTGGGAGACCACCATGGATCCGTCCCAGCGCAAGCTCATGCGTGTCGGCATCGAAGATGCTGCCCTGGTCGACCGGCTGACCACCGTCCTCATGGGGGACAAGGTCGAGCCCCGGCGCGACTATATCAGCGAGCATGCCGATTTCAACCGTCCCGATGATTTCGATACCGAGCTGGATGGCCACAGCCACCAGGCTCAGCCGGTTCCGGAAGGAGGTGCTGACTGATGGCGAGACGCAAAGAACCGGAAAAGCCCATCGTGAAGGACGATCCTTCCCGCATTATTGACATCAATATGGAAGACGTCATGCACAACAGCATGATGCCCTATGCCGAGCACGTCATTCTGGAGCGCGCCCTGCCCCGGGTGGAGGACGGCCTCAAGCCCGTTCAGCGGCGTATCCTCTATACCATGATGGAACTGGGCACCACGCCGGATAAGCCGCACCGCAAGTGCGCCCGTATCGTCGGCGACTGTCTCGGTAAATATCATCCTCACGGGGATTCCTCTGTCTACGGTGCCCTGGTCCATATGGCACAGGACTTCTCCATGCGCTGCCCTCTCGTGGACGGCCATGGTAACTTCGGCTCCATCGACGGCGACGGCGCCGCCGCCATGCGGTATACCGAAGCACGTATGACCCCGCTGGCCATGGAAATGCTGCGGGATATTGAAAAGGATACCGTTCCTTTCCGGCTGAACTTTGACGATACCCTGAAGGAGCCGGATATGCTCCCCGCCCGTTTCCCGAATCTGCTCGTGAACGGCGCAGGCGGCATCGCTGTCGGCCTGGCCACCAATATCCCAACCCATAACCTCGGTGAAGCTGTCCGTGCAGTCATCGCCCAGATGGAAAACCCGGACATCACCCTGGACGAGCTGATGCAGATTCTTCCCGGGCCCGACTTCCCCACCGGTGGCATCGTCCTCAATAACGAGGAAATCCGCCGCGGCTATGAAACCGGCAAGGGCAAGCTGACCCTTCGCGCCAGAATTCATGTGGAGGACGGTGCTTCCGGCCGCAAGCTGCTGGTCATCACCGAGATCCCTTATCAGGTGAACAAGGCTGCCATGCTGGAGAAGATCCAGAAGCTTTCCGAGGAAAAGAAGGCCGCTCTCTCCGGCATCTATGATATCCGGGACGAGAGTGACCGGACCGGTATGCGTGCCGTCGTCGAGCTGAAGCGCGATGTGGATCCCATGCGGGTCCTGGCCTACCTCTATAAGTATTCCGACCTGCAGGTCACCTTCGGCGTCAACATGGTCGCCATCGTCGGCGGCAAGCCGAAGCAGCTGTCCCTGAAGGAGCTCATCGCCAGCTATATCGAGTATCAGAAGCGGGTCGTCACCCGCCGCACCGAGTATGAGCTGAAGCAGGCCAAGGCCCGGGCCCATGTTCTGGAAGGCCTGATGATCGCCCTGGATAATCTGGACGAAGTCATCGCCCTTATCCGGGCCAGCAAGAGCCCGAAGGAAGCCCGCATCGGCCTCATGGAACGCTTCGCCCTCACGGAAATCCAGGCCCAGGCGATTCTGGATATGCGCCTGCAGCGCCTCACCAATCTGGAGATCGAAGCCCTCCGCAAGGAGTACGCCGATATCCTGAAGCTGATCGCCCGCCTCGAAGGCATCCTGAAGAGCGGAAAGAAGCTCACCGATGTCATCCGCAAGGAAATGGAAGCCATCGCCCAGGAATATGCGGACGAGCGCCGCACCACCTTGGAACTGCCGGAAGACGCGCCGGTCGAGCTGCCGGACAACACGCCTGTTCCCGAGGACGCCGTCGTCATCTACACCGAGGGCGGTTATCTCAAGCGGGTCCTCCCCGCCTTCCTGAAGCGCAGCCCGCTGCCTTCTCCCGAAGAGAATCTGGCGGACAGCGCCCGTTTCCGCATGGAAACCACCACTGCGGAGAATCTGTACATCTTCACGGATCTGGGCAACTGCTATCCCATCAATGTAGGTAAGCTTGCCGAGTGCAAGCCGAAGGATCGCGGCCAGCTCCTTTCCGGCGTCCTCGCCGGCATTGAGGAAGGCGAACAGCCCCTGCTCATGCTCACCTGCGATCCGGCAAAGATGAAGGACCTGCCCGATTTCCTCTTCCTCACGAAGAACGGTATGATCAAGCGGACCGCTGCAGCCGACTATGACGTCCGCAGCCGCAAGTATCCCGCCCTCTCGCTGAAGAAAGGCGATTCCCTCCTGGATGTCCGCCTGGCTGCCGGCGAAGGCGATCTCCTGCTCCTCACGAAAGGCGGCATGAGCATCCGCTTCCCGCTCGCCTCCGTGCCGGTTCAGGGCCGGATCGCCGCCGGTGTCAAGGGCATAGGCGTGGAATCCGGGGATGAGGTCTGCTGGTGCTGCCAGCTGGAAGAGACGGATGAGATCATCCTCTTCTCCGAGCGCGGCTGGGCCAAGCGGATCCCGCAGCTGGATTTCGAGCCCCAGAATCGCGCCGGCAAGGGTGTCCGCTGCTTCTATTTCAACAAGAACGGATCCAACGGCCGGAATCTCGCCGGCATCGCGAAGGTCAACCGGGACGTTCCCTGCGATCTCCTGATCTGGCAGACCAGAACTCCGGTCAGCAAGCTCAACAGGAACGAGATCCTCCTCCAGAACCGTTCCGGCAAAGGAATGCCCTATGTAATGGCCATCCTCGACGACGTCGTCACCCGCATTATGCCGATAGAAACCCAAAATCTGACCGAGGAATCTCAAACCTGAAACATTTATTGTAACCAAAGGCCGAAGGGGCTTGGGGGGCGATCGGAAAGCCCCCGAATTAAAAACTAACTATAACCCCTTACTAAATTTTTATGGAAACCGAAGGGGTTTAAGGGGGCGATCGGAAAGCCCCCTAATCAAAAAACATACTTAAAGAAAGGACCCGGAAGGGTCCAGGGAGTAACCGGAAAGTTCTCCCCCATGGGGCCGAAGGGGTCCAGGGGGCGATCGGAAAGCCCCCTGGAAGGTACCAAACTTATGGGAAGACAGAATTTCGGAGGCTTCGGTGGCGGAGCCAACATGCAACAACTCATGAAACAGGCTCAGAAGATGCAGCAGCAGCTTCAGGAAGCCCAGGAACAGCTTGACGCAGCCGAGTACGAAGCAACCTCCGGCGGCGGCATGGTGACGGTCAAAGTCACCGGCAAGCACGAAATCACCTCCATCATCATCGACCCCCAGGTCGTGGATCCCGACGACATCGAAATGCTTCAGGATCTGATCATGGCAGCCGCCAACGAAGCGCTCCGCAAGGGCGAAGAAGCCCGTGAAGCTTCCATGAGCCGCGTGGCCCCCGGTCTTGGCGGAATGGGTGGGCTGTTCTGATATGAGCGTCCCCTTCGAACCCATCGCGGCCATGGCCATGGAACTGGCCAAGCTGCCCGGTATCGGCCCGAAAACCGCCCAGCGCCTGGCTTATCATCTGGCGTCCCAGCCGCAGGAGAACGTTCGCGCGCTCTCCGTGGCCCTCTGGGAAGGCCGTAAAGCGATCCGCTTCTGCGATACCTGCGGCAACTACTCCACCGGCACCGCCTGCCCGGTCTGTGCGGATGCTGCCCGTCATAACGGACAGATCTGCGTCGTCCGGGATCCCCGGGATGTCGCCGCCCTGGAGCGGATGCACGAGTATCACGGCCTCTACCATGTGCTCCACGGCACCCTTTCCCCCATGGAAGGAATCGGTCCGGATGATATCCGCATCCGGGAGCTTTTGTCGCGCCTTTCTTCCGAAGAAGTGACCGAGGTCATCCTCGCCACCAACCCGGATGTGGAAGGCGAAGCAACCGCGACCTACATAGCCCGCCTCCTGAAACCCATGGGTGTAAAATGCACCCGCATTGCCCACGGAGTCCCCGTAGGCGGCGACCTGGAATACACCGACGAAGTCACCCTCTTCAAAGCCCTGGAGGGAAGACGAGAAGTATGACCACCGAAGTACTGATCATGACAATGCTTCTCGCAGCTTGTCTGATATTACTGATCATCCTGCTCATCCGCCAGAACAACCTGGCGCATGAGCAGGAACGCTCCCGCATGGCCCAGGAACACGCCATCGTCGATCTTGGCAACAAACTCCTCGACGAACTCGACGCCCAGCACGACGAATCCGCTGAGTCCATCTACAACGCCAACCAGGCTCTCATGAGCACCCTCTCCCAGATGGGCCAGAGCCAGTCGACCCTCCTCGAGAGCATGCAGCGTCAGGTCCTGCTTTCCACTCGAAACCAGGAGGAAAAGATCAACGACCTCCGCCTGGAAAACGAGCGCCAGCTCACTGAAATGCGCAAAACCGTCGACGATCGCCTCTCCGAGTCCCTGGACAAGAAGCTCGACCAGAGCTTCGCCCAGGTCAGCGAGCGGCTGGAATCCGTCTATAAAGGACTCGGCGAGATGCATACCCTGGCCTCCGGCGTAGGCGATCTGAAAAAAGTCCTGACAAACGTCAAGACACGTGGCATCTGGGGCGAAATGCAGCTGGGCAATCTCATCCGCCAGACGCTGGCTCCCGGCCAGTATGAGGAGAACGTAGCCGTTATCCCCGGCTCCCAGGAGCGGGTCGAGTTTGCTGTCTGTCTGCCGGATAAAAGCGGCCGCATGGTCTATCTCCCTGTGGACAGCAAGTTCCCCCAGGAGGATTATATCCGCCTGACGGAAGCATCCCAGAACGGTGACGCCGCGGGCGCGGAAGCCGCCCGCAAAGCCCTGTCCCAGCGGCTGCGCACGGAAGCAAAGAAGATCTCTGACAAGTATATCGCCCCGCCGAATACGACGGATTTTGCCATCATGTTCCTGCCCGTGGAGGGCCTCTATGCGGAAGCCCTCCAGACGCCGGAACTGATCGAATCTCTCCAGCGGGACTACCGGGTCGTCATTGCCGGTCCCGGTACTTTCTCCGCCATGCTGAACGCCCTGCAGATGGGCTTCCGCACCATGGCTATCGAGAAGCGCTCCGGCGAAGTCTGGCACCTGCTCGGCGAGATCCGCAACGATTTCACCCGCTTCGCGGAAATGCTGGAGAACACCCGCCGCCGCCTGGATCAGGCCGGCGAGTCCATCGACACCGCCGTCACCCGCTCCCGCACCATCCAGCGCAAACTTTCCGCCATAGAAACCGACGCTCCCACTCTTGACTTTCCGTCTGAAACCCTTACAATGAAAGAAGAATCAAATATTCAGGAGGGCTGAAAAAAATGTCAATAAAATCCGAAGTCTGGGGTACTTCTCCCAAAGGCAAACCTGTTCATCGTTTTACCATGACTAACGCTATGGGTGCCTCTGTCAGTGTTATGGAGTGGGGAGCGATCTGTACCTCCATCATCGTTCCCGACGCCGGCGGCAACCTGGATGACGTCGCCCTCGGCTTCGATACCCTGGAGCCTTATCTCGGCTCCCATGGCTGCTTTGGTGACACCGTCGGCCGTTACGGCAACCGCATCGGCGCCGGCAAATTCTCCATCGACGGCAAGGAATACCAGGTTGCCCTGAACGATCACGGCATCAACCATCTCCATGGCGGCAACGTCGGCTTCGCAGCCCATTTCTGGACCGGCACGCCCAAGGAAGGCGATCATGAGGATTCCGTTTCCTTCCACCGGATCTCTCCGGACGGTGAGGAAAACTATCCCGGCAATCTGGATGTCACCGTGACCTATACCTGGAATGATATGTGCGATCTGATCATCCGCTACGAGGCCACCACCGACAAGCCCACCCTCTGCAACCTGACCAATCATACCTACTTCAACCTCGGCGGCCATAAGCACGGCACCGTCAAGGATCATGAAGTGGCCATCGATGCCGATGTCGTCACCAAAGTGGATGCCGGCCTGATCCCGACCGGGGACTATATGCCCGTCGTCGGGACGCCCCTGGATCTGAGAGACGGTCTCCTGCTGGAAGAAGGTCTCGCCGTCTACGAGACCTGCCCCCAGATGATTCCCGCCGGCGGATACGACCACAACTTCGTCCTCCGCAAGGGCGAGGCCATGGGTGCCGCCGCCAGCGTGTATCATGAGGATTCCGGCCGCTACATGGAAGTGCTGACCGACCAGCCCGCCATCCAGCTCTACACCGCCTGCACCACCGATATCAAGGGCGGCAAGGAAGGCATGAACTACGGCAAGTATTCCGGCTTCTGCCTGGAAACCCAGCACTGCCCGGATGATCCCAATCACCCGAACTTCCCCGGCACCACAATCCTCCGTCCCGGCGAGAAGTACGACACCACCACAATCTACGCCTTCCGCGCAGACGAATAACCCCAAAGACCAAATCGCCCGCTGCAGAAAACTCTGCAGCGGGTATTCTTTCCGAAGGTCCAGGGGTTCGGCGCGCCCGGAAAACTGTCCAGTGGACAGTTTTCAGCAGAGAACGGGCGGCAGCCCAGGAAGATCGGAAAGCCCCCTGGTTTATTTTGCTATCTTCCTGACCAACCAGATCACAATACATGCACCGACCGTGGAAACCAGGATATCCCCGATAAAGCTTTTAGCTCCCAAACCAATCAGGCTGAAGATCAGACTTCCGACAAAACCGCCGACCAGTCCCAGGATGATATTGAGGATCCATCCATGCGGATTCTCATCCTTCATCAGTTTGCCTGCCAGGTATCCCGCCAAAGTCCAAATCAAGATCTTAACAATCCATTGCCAAACCATAGTCTTTTTCTCCTACAATAACATACTCTTCTCCCAAAACCAAAAGCACATTCGGGCCGAAGGGGTTTAAGGGGGCGATCGGAAAGCCCCCTTATTAATTACATCTTCTCATCAACCAGCTTTTGCAGCTCGTCCATAAAAGTCCCCACATCCGTGAACTTCCTGTACACCGCCGCGAACCGTACATAAGCAACATCATTCAGGTTCTTCAGCTCGGCCATAACCATATCGCCGATCTTCTCGCTGGTGACTTCACCGTCCATGGACGAATAGGCCTTCTGTTCGACCCGGGTCACAATCTCGTCAATCTGCTGCATACTCACCGGCAGCTTATCGCAGGCATGCAGAATACCCGCCTTGATTTTCTGGCTGTCAAAGCCTTCCCTTCTCCCGTCGCGTTTAACCACAAACAGCGGGCTCAGTTCCACCTTTTCATAGGTGGTGAACCGCCTGCCGCAGTTCGTGCATTCGCGTCTCCGGCGGATGCTGTTTCCGTCATCCGTCGGCCGGGAATCGATCACCTTGCTGTCCAAGCAGCTGCAGTATTGGCATTTCATTCACAAATCCTCCACTCCATATTATATAGAGATATTTCGGTCGAAGAGTCCAGAGGCGATCGGAAAGCCTCCATTTCCCCAAAAAAGTATGCGATCCGAAGGGGTTTAAGGGGGCGATCGGAAAGCCCCCTTATAGTCTAGCCAGATCCTTAAACAAAGCTTTATTGGCCCCATAAAGCTTTTTATAAACCTCATACACCTTCTCATACTTCGGCACATTCTTCGCAATCGGATCCTGCGCTTCATTCACCTGGATCATCGCCCTGCAGGCTTCCTGTACGCTGCCGTACAGTCCTGCGCCGACGCCGGCCAGGATCGCCACGCCCAGCGCGGGTCCTTCCGTGTTCACCGTCGTCGCCACGGGACACTTCATAACGTCCGCCAGCATCTGCCGCCACAGGGGGCTCTTTCCGCCGCCGCCGCAGGCCAGCATCGTTTCAGGTGCCACGCCCATCTCTGCCAGTACGCCCAGACAGTCGTTCAGGCTGTAAGTGACGCCTTCCATCACGGCGCGCATAACGTCTCTCCGCTGATGCATTGCGCTCAGGCCGAAGAAGATACCGCGGCAGTCGCTGTCCAGGTGCGGGGTCCGTTCGCCCATCAGATACGGAGCATAAATCAGCTTGTTGGCGCCGATGGGGCTCTGCTTGATTTCCTCGTTAATCAGGATGTAGGAGTCCACACCCATGGCATCCGCTGTCGTAATTTCCGGAGAGCAGAAGTTGTCCCGGAACCACTTCAGGCTCAGGCCCGCAGCCTGTGTAACGCCCATCACATGCCATGCGCCCGGCACCGCGCAGCAGAAAGTATGCACTCTGCCCTTGGGGTCGATCGCCAGTTTATCCGTATGCGCAAACACCACGCCGCTCGTTCCGATGGTCGTGAAGGCCTTTCCGTCTTCCACAACGCCGGTGCCCACAGCCGCAGCCGCATTGTCTCCGGCGCCGCCGACGACCAGCGTCTTCTCGCTCAGTCCGGTCAGTTCCGCGGCCTTCGCGGAAATGTGTCCGGTCACTTCGCAGCTCTCATAGACCTTTGCCAGCATGCTCTTGTCAATATCCAGGATGCCCAGCAGTTCCTCGCTCCAGCAGCGGTTCGGCACATCCAGCATCTGCATGCCGCTGGCGTCCGATACTTCCGTTGCGTAATCGCCCGTCAGCATAAAGCGGACATAGTCCTTGGGCAGCAGCACATGCTTGCACTTTGCGTAGTTTTCCGGTTCATGGTTCCGCACCCAGATCAGTTTGGAAAGCGTGAAGCCCGGCAGTGCGGGGTTCGCCGTAATCCGGATCAGGTTCTCATATCCGACCTTAGCCGTAATCTCTTCGCACTCCTTGGCCGTCCGCTGATCGCACCAGATGATGGAGGGACGGATCACCTCGTTGTTTTCATCCAGCATAACCAGACCGTGCATCTGACCGCTGATGCCCAGAGACACAACGTCTTCCTTATTGACGCCGCTCTTGAAAAGCACCGTATGGATCGTGCTTACCGCAGCGTTGTACCAGTCTTTCGGATCCTGTTCCGCCCAGCCATTCTGCGGCTGATAAAGCGGATATTCCACCGTTGCCGAGCAGATGCCCTTACCGTTCTGGTCAAACAGAACTGTTTTTGTACCCGATGTACCCAGGTCGATCCCCAGAAGATACTTCATATGCACTTTCCTCTCTATCCACTAAATATAGTGGTTACTCACTGAAACCTATTATAGTCTTGTGGTATACCCCTGTCAAGCCGATCAACCAAAAAGGGACCGGCTCAAAAGCCAGTCCCCAAAGATTCCCTTTTCCCTTAGTCACAGCAATTACCTAAAGTTGAATTGCCGAAGGGGTGAAGGGGGCGATCGGAAAGCCCCCTGCATTATTACCTTAATCGAAGCAATCACCAACGTGATTGATCACAATTTCCACTCCCAACGGAGTCTCATAATCATCAAACACATACACTGCTTCGCCTGCTGTCTTCGGCGCCTTGCCGCCGGTAGGCGCAGCCGTATTCCGATGCCATACGCGGTTGGTAATGGTCGTAGTGTTTCCATTGACATCTTCGCTGATCTTGTCGTAGCCGAGAACTCTCTGCTCAGTCCACTTGTATTCGATCGGCTTTCCGTTCACTCTGGTGGGCAGGTTGTCGATACCGGCCGTCCAGTTGTTCTCCGGACTCAGCACCACTCTCATACCGTTGTTCAGCGTCATCACGATGCTTTCCGGTCTCTGGTTCGTCGCGTTGAAGTTGTCTTCCCATTCCTTATGGACCCAGACGTTGATCAGTTCAGGCTCATAGATATTCCGGATATTGAATCCGTTGATCTCAGCCGAGTACCACATAACCGGATCCTCGGAAATGGTGTACTTGATTGCCGCCTTGTTCTCATCGAGCCTCGGCATGCCGGTGAAGGTGTACCGCCATCCGTTCTCCTTGCTCAGCTGTGCGGTGGCCACTTCGAGGCCGTTCCCTAACAGTATGACCGTTACGCTCTCGGGCCGGTTGCCGTCCTTGTTTCCGTTGTCGTCCCAGGTCTTGATGACCGGGATATCAATCGGTTCATCGCTCGGTCCGAAAGGCTCCCAAGGCTTGATGTCGAATTCCTTCTCGATGATCAGCTTACCGTTCTCGTAGGTATTCGTGATCACAAAGCCTGTGGTTGTGCCGCCGCTTACCTTGCAGATGTAGCCGTCCGGGATCTTGGTCTCGGCAACCGAGTATACGATCGGAGTCGCTATGCCGTTCACATTGACGTTCTTCGGCATCTCGCCCCAGTCATATGCCCAGCTGTTGGAAGCATCCAGTGTCACGGGAGTTCCGACTGCCTGACTGTCTGCGTACAGCTGCACCTCGATGCTCGCCGGACGCTTACCGTTCTTGTTGTCGTCATCCGCCCAGACCTTCTTCACGCTGACCGGCACCTTCTCAACCTTGTGGGTATTCGTCAGGGTAGTCAGGGTTCCCAAGCCTTTCTCGACATTTTCCAGCGTAACTTCAACTTCCGTCTTATCGGTAAGCTTATACTTTGTGCCGGGATTTGGCTCTTCCCAAGTGTAGATAATGTCTTTCAGGTTATCATCCACTGCAGGCAGATCCTTCACGGTCGCTGTCCAGTGATTGGCCTCGTTCAGCGTCACATTGGTCTTCTTTTCACCGTTTGCCATCAGGTTCACCGTGATGGCCTCCGGGCGTACCGCGTCGCGGTCGTTATCGTCGTTCCAGATCTTCATGACGGAAGCAGAGAGCTTCTTCATGGTGTCTTCCACCAGGAGAATTTCATCCGGTGTCATCGTTCCGGAGAGCCGCACAACCTTGCCCGTGGTCGAATCAATCTTGAACTCGGTATCCGCTGTGATCAGGTATCCGTTCGGAGCCACCTTCTCATGCAGGATGTATTCCACGCCGGCCTTCAGACCTTCGATTTCCGTATCGGTCTTTCCGCTGATGAACTTAGTGACAAATTCGCCTCTGCTTTCCGGCTTGGTTTCATCTTTGATATAGATCTCGATCTCTGCGCCTTCCAGCTCATGCTGATCGGCAATGTCTCTCTTCTTCGCTTTCACGACCCGGTTGATGAAGACCATCTTGCCGTTCTCCGGCTCTGCTTTGGCGGTCAATTTACCCTCGTCTGCGTCATAGGTCAGCGTGATTGTCACGTCATAACCCATCGTGCCGTCTTCACGCATCGGAGAGACAGGAATCACTGCAGGTTCGGCTTTCAGAGCTTCCAGATCTTCGTCGAGCAGCAGATTCAGCTTATACTGATTGTTCTCATCCAGCAGCTCAGTGATATCGAAGTATCCTTCTTTCTCTCTCTGGTCAGTTGTGGAATTCACAGCAAACTTGAGTTCGCTGAACTTCACTTCACCCTTGCCATTGTTCTTCGCTTCCAGATTTACTTCATAATACGGATCGGTGCTGTTGGCAAGTTTGGGATCCTTGTTCTTCAGCGTGAATCTGAATTCCTGATCCACCAGATCGCGTCCCAGCATGACCTTTGTCGCTTCCAGATTGACTTCGGTCTTGGCGTTCTTGATGTTCGTGAACTTGAAGACGGTATCCTTCGGGGCAACCGAAACAGTCAGTTCACCTGTCGCTTTCTTGTAATCCACATTGACCGTGATGTCGTAATGATCAGCACCTTCAAGACGGATATCCTTCTTGTCCAGGTCAGTGGTGTCTTCTGCCAGGACCAGCTTGAATTCATAGTGGCCCGCATCATTCAGCGGCAGATCCTTCACATCGATGTAGCCTTTTGATTTCTGGTCAACTGTCGGATTCACCGCAAACTTCAGCGCATCGAAGGTCACAATGCCCAGACCGTCTTTATCTGTGCCCTCATTTTTCTTCGTCTGATCTACGCTGTACTTCTCATTGATCTTGCCCTTCAGAGTGAAGGTAAATGCATCGTCTTCAAGCTTAAGGCCCTTCATTTCCTTCTTGGCTGAGATGACAAGTTCCTTAGCAGTGTTGTATTTATTCACATACTCAGGCTTATCCAACGGCTGCTTGCACTCAGCATCTTTGTAGTAGAAGACCTCAGCATCTTTCAGCGTTCCGTCATTCTGATCAGCACCGACAACAACCTTAGCATAGATCTCAGTAGGACCATTCTTAGTATCGCGGCTTACACCTTCGGTCTCATGTTCAACATATGCATCTTCGGTGATCTTGTAGATGTATTCTGTTTCGGCTTCATCAAGCTCATACCAGAAGTCCGGGAATGCAACCTTTTCACTGTCATCCGCATTATAAACCTTCAGCAACTTGGAATCGATAGGCTGGAAGTCTGCACCGAGCATCGGAGCCTTATTGCCGTTTGCATCCTCTACCGGGCTCACCGTGAAGGAATAGATCCCGGGTTTCAAGGTCATACCATCCAGATGTTTAGCAACCTCAAGTGTTCCCTTGCCCTTCGCGTCATACTCGTTGATGAAGTTCTTGCTGCTCGTGATCTCATCGCTCAGCTTGGCTTCGCCTTCGGCTGCTTCCGCTTTATACGTCTTGTAATCCGCGCCTACTGTCACTTCCGCGTAAATCTTCGCAGGCCCTGTCGTTGTGTTCTGCGTTACGCTCGGATCTGTAATCCTGTTCTCTGTGATCTCATAGATAAACTTGCTTCCGGCTTCTCCACGTTCATAGTGGAACACAGGGAAGCTCACAGGACCGATCTTTTCCGCTCCTTCCGGCGCTCCGTTCTTTACCGTCAGCGCTGTTGCCTGATATGCTTTCATATCCGCATCGCGCATCGGTGCATCGCCGATCGCACTGATCGTGAAGCTGAATTCCTTCTCCGTCAGTCGTCTTGCTCATAGTTTATGAAATCAGGCAAATAGAACAATTCTTTATCTTCAGCTTTGTCAGCCGATTCGAATTCTTCCGTTTCCGGATTCCAAACAGAAACTTGTATATCGATCGTTTCGTTACCAACATCCATTGATGCTTTTGTTATGGATGCATCAACTTTTATCTTAATCTTTTTTGTACTATAAAGAATACCATCAATCTCTTTATAGACAATACCCGCAATTGTTTCTTCAGGAGTAGTTTCACTATCTCCATCAATCACTTCTTCAACTATATAATATAATGTTCCTTTATAAGTCTGATCTGTTTCATCAAAAGTAAGGTCAGCAAGTTCAGTTTTAAACTTCGGGAACTCTACTTTGCCACCCGCTTTGGTCTTAGATGTCTTTTGATAGGCATTTTCTCCAGTAATGCGGGTCCAATTGGCGTCTGTTCTATAAAGCTCAAATGTAAACTGATCTTTCGCAACTGTCTTCGTTGTATTAGTATTCTTTTCTTTGAGTAGTTTTCTCAGTTCTATTCCTGTTTCTACATGAGCTTGATAAGTACGTCCTTGGAAGTAGAAATGCCACTCAGTTGGTGTTTCAACTGTTCCATTAGCAACAATCCAACCGGCTCCATTCGATTCCTTTACATACTTTGAATTTGGCGCTAGGAGTATACCTGACACTTCCGTAAATACAACATTTTCCGTCGTCTTATGCACATTGTATATAATGTGCTTTAAGAAAACTTCCTCAACTAACCTGTTTCTACCATCATTAAATGTCCCATCGTCTTGATGACCATTAAATTGATCTGTTTTTCCACAAATACAATTAGGAACTCCCCGGACAGTTTGCTGTTCTATGGCATTAGGATATACAAGATCTCCATTCTCATCTTGAACACGAACCCACAACTGACCTATATCAACATTTCCAGTCCATGGAACATTGAAAACAACACTTTGGTTCGGTAACTTTATAAGCACATTAGAGCCTGACAAATTGGTATATTCTGAGCAATCAATATATATTGTCGAATTATCCGGTAGATCTGTAATGTCGATTATTGGCTTCGTGTTGTCAGGTTTGATTGTATACCTACCCGCCAGTGCGTTCGATTTTCCTCTTACGTTTCCAATGAGACCATTTACATATGATTGGATGTGATCATATGTTCTTTCATATACATTCAGAGTCTTGCCCGAACTCAATAGGTCGATGATTCTACCAGAGTCTGCAGCACTATGCGCGACCGTATTATACTTCTTCTGAGTGAATAAATCTACATCGGCATTTGTCAGACTCTGTAACTTGAGTCGACTTTCTCCATCAAAATCTCCAATGTAGAAAGGAATGGTATTTGTTCCACTACCGTCAATGTCGATACCCTGTTCACCATTTACACTGTAGATATTGACAGCAAAGTTTGTTTCAGTATGTGCTAATTGGTTATATTGATTCGCTACTATACCATACTCCATTGCTGGTCCAAGAACCGTTGAAGGAGTTTCTGCACCGTAATTCAATCCCTTTGTTAATCTATAAATCTTAGCTTTTGTTGTATTATCGTAACCTTCATCTGAAAGAATCAAACCACCAACACCGTAAACATCTACTTTGTCAGCGTCTCCAGGTATTACGTTTCCTTCGGTAATCGTTTTGCCAATATTTGCTTTTACAACCGATATCTTCCTATATGCTTTCCCGGCAAATTCATTACTTGGTTGAATGATGAATTTCTTTTCATTGCCATTATAGGAAAGAGATGTTGTATATCCCGTATTATCGTTAAATTCAAAAACAACAAAATATTTCCCAGATTTAATCTCAATTGGTGCTGTAGTCGAATCAAATTCAAACACAGCTGTCGGCCTGTCAAACTCAGTAGTCTCCCTAATCGTAAACAGGCGATAACCTTTTGCCAGTTCTTTTCCAACAATCTGATATTTCTTGTCATTTTTAAGTATGGTTGAGCTTCCATTATCTACAGCGAGATCTTCAAAGCCATCGCCCTCGCTGTGGAATTGTTCGGCATTGCTTCCTTCACTATATTGGTCAGATGGAATACGCTTAAAAGTGGTATGTAATTTTTCGGGAACTCCATCCTCAAAATGGAAACCATAAAAAGCACCATTTTCGTTTTGTAAAAGAGAATCTGTTAATTCTATTGATTGGTATGGAGTATCTGTTCCTGCAATAATAAAGTATCGAAACCCTGTTGTATCGTAATCATCTGGTCTTTCAACCCGTACAAAAACATTTGGCTTTTCAACCGAATTAACACATAGCGGCGCAACAAAACCTGTAAACTGACTTCCTTCAGATGCATTTTCTGCAAGCGAAGCTACCGGTGCTATCTCCAGAGTCATCAACAGCGCCATCAGGAAAGCTAAGATTCTCTTAACCCGATACTTCATTTTTTATTACTCCTTTGCCTGATTTCAAAATCATATTGCTTAATGCTCTTATAGCCGTGTCCAATTTTGAACACGGCCTATGTTCTTAACTATCCTGAGTCTCCTCTACTATATCAACCACAACGCGCCAGAAATTCGTGTAATTCTCTGTGGTTACTTCTATATCCATAGTCTCTTCTGTTTCACCATCTAAATCCATCCAGTTTTCATTATCAAAACTCGTCTGCCACTGGATTTTATAATCGACATCATCATATCCGTTCAAAACTGCCCTAAAATGAGCAACTGACCCAAACGCAGGTGTTTCATCGTCCCATTCGATTACAAAGCTTACCGTCCGCTCAACTTCTTCAATTGCGATAATATCGGCTTTTTTAATATACTCAATCACATTCTCTTTTTCGTTATTGAACAGAGCAAGCCATTCATCATCTTCCGTTGCCTTATACCAGATCTCTGTATTATAACTGAGATGATTGATAACTTCAGAAGTATCATCAGCTATGAAATACACATCAGCACCTGCTTCTGTTTTTACTGTATCCTTGATGTATCCCAGTTCAACAATCTGTTCATCGCTCAGCGGTTCCTTAACTTTTTCCTCATTTTCGGTCGTTTCTGCCTTAACTGCTTCTACATCTTCCATGGAGATGTATTTCGCAGGGACTTCTTCATCTTCGCTGTAGAGCTGGCCGAAGGTCTGGTCGTCGTTCAGGGTAACCCAGGCTTCGGTTTCTACATCCAGGTGGCCGACTACTTCGGATTCTTTGGTGGCTTCCGCGTAAACGTCTGCGCCTTCTTCAGCGGTCACGGTGACCTTGGTGCAGCCCAGGGCAGTCATCTTTTCTTTTTCAGTTTCTTCTTCTATAACTTCTTCAGCTTTGATCGCTGCGTCCTCCATGGAGATGAACTTGGCAGCGGCTTCTTCGTCTTCGCTGTACATCTGGCCGAATGTCTGGTCCTCGTTCAGGGTGACCCACACTTCGGTGCCGGCATCCAGGTGGCCGACTACTTCGGATTCTTTGGTGGCTTCCGCGTAAACGTCTGCGCCTTCTTCAGCGGTCACGGTGACCTTGGTGCAGCCCAGGGCGGTCATCTTCTCATTTTCTTCAGTATCTTCTTCGACAGCTTCAGCTTCTTCTCCTTCGGTCTCTTCTTCGGAGGTTTCGGCGCCTTCAGCGGTCTCTTCTTCGGTTTCTTCCGTCTCGCCGGTCACTTCTTCGGTGTTTTCGTCTTTGTTCTCTTCAGCGTTTTCATCGGCGGATTCGGTTTCTTCTTTATTAATATCTTCTTCGTTTTCTTCTTTGTTATCTTCCTTGGCTTCTTCTTCGTCTTCTTCCTCTTCGCCTTCGGCGGCAACGGCTTCACCGATGTCTTCGGCATTCAAGGTAAAGTCGAGGTCCTGCTTGGCGGCAAGGATGATGGTAAACTTGCGGAAGGCGACGTTGTTCAGTTCGAGGGTATAGGTGCCATCGGCTTCCTGGGTGAAGGAGTTGTCAGCGCCTTCGACCTGGACGTTCAGGTCATCCGGATTGGAATTCAGGACCAGTTTCACATCGTTGTGTTTTCCGCACTTGAGCTGGATCTTGGCCTTCTGGCCGCCGATCAGGGTGTCGCTGATGCTGTTGCCAACCTTCAGGCCGCTGTAGGTTTTCTGGGAAACCTGAATGGTGGGTTCGGGAGATTCAATCTGCTGGATGTTGTTGGCTGTTCCTTCATTATTATTGCTGTTATCTTCGGTGGTATCGATCGTTTCAATCTGTTCGGTTGTCTCGGTGGTATCGGTGGTTTCGGTGTTGGCGTCGTTGTTCTCGGTATTGGTGTCGTTGTTTTCGGTGTTTTCAGTATTTTCGATATTTTCGATATTTGCTTCAATATTATCTTCAGAAGAGGCGGGTGCTTCGTTGGTTCCTTCGGCGGGGGCAGCTTCCTCGGTCCGGGGGGTCACATCCTGGACTTCGGTCTGTTCTGCCACAGCAGCAAACTTGAAGGAGACGGTATCATTCGCGGTCAGGGAGATCTGGTAAGTCCGGCCGGCGGTGTTCTCCAGCACGTAAGTGCACATCACGAAGGCGGGATCATCGCTGTCGGCGGGGGTAAACGCTACAGCCTTGCCGTCAACCTTCACGCTCATGGCACTGTTGGCGTAGAGTTTCAGGTCCACGGTCTGGGCGCTGCCGCACTTCAGGGTGATCACCAGTTCATCTCCGAAGGAAATGGTATCGGAGAGGATCTCGTTCACGTTCATGGAAGCACTGCGGAGCCCCTTCAGTTCGTCCGTGATCTCCGGCGTGTTTTCGCTGATAACGTCGGGATCAACGTAGCCCCAGCTGTCGTCGATCTCATAGTAGCCGTTCTCGTCGGCTACATCTTCGGGTACAGCGTTACTGTCAGAAGATTCTTGCTCGGCAGCCTTGCGGGCTTCTTCCTCTTCGGCAGCTTTGCGGGCTTCTTCCTCTTCGGCAGCCTTGCGGGCAGCTTCCTCTTCGGCAGCCTTGCGGGCTTCTTCCTCTTCGGCAGCCTTCCGGGCAGCTTCCTCTTCGGCGGCCTTCCGGGCAGCTTCCTCTTCAGCGGCCTTCCGGGCTTCTTCCTCTTCGGCGGCCTTCCGGGCAGCTTCTTCCTCGGCAGCCTTGCGGGCAGCTTCTTCTTCGGCAGCCTTGCGGGCGGCTTCCTCTTCAGCGGCCTTGCGGGCGGCTTCTTCTTCGGCTGCGATCCGGGCAGCTTCTTCCTCAGCTGCGATCCGGGCGGCTTCTTCTTCAGCCGCAATCCGGGCGGCTTCCGCTTCCTCAGCAGCGATCCGGGCAGCTTCCGCTTCTTCGGCAGCTATCCGGGCAGCTTCGGCCTCGGCTTCCGACTGCTGGGTTTCATCCCACGCAGGAGCTCCGTCCGCTTCTTCTGCGAAGGCCATCGCGACGCAGGAGACCAGCAGCGCGATCACACACAGAATGGAGAGAACCTTCTTGGACAATTTCGTCATGACCCTTACCCCTCTTCTCTTCGTCCTTGGAGTAGCTTTCGGATTCGCTTCCCACCTCTCCGTTACATTTAAGTTACATTTGGGCGGTTTTTGAGGTTTCAAATCACTTCAAAATAGGTACACGAATCCACTGAAGATGATACCATAAAAAAAACGGGTTTGCAAGCTTTTCAGGCCATTTTATTACAAACAAAGCGAAACGAGCCTGTTTTGGCTGTTCTCCCTTGTTTTATAAGGCTTTTGGTTGATTTTTAAATTGTTACAGATAGTTTTTGTTTTGTTTTTGATGTGTAACTGTTTTGTTATTGTCGGAGGGTTGTTTGGTTACTTGAGCGGGGTGAAAACCAGGTAAAAAATTGAAAATCCGGTATAGTTTTTTACCGGATTTGACCTTTTTTTGAAATGTAACCGATCCCCGGTGGCAGGTGTACAGGCCGGAAGCCCCGTAATTGCGTTGATGGTATCGGTTTCGGAATTTCTCCAGTCCTTTTTGATCTGTTTTTCGTCCAAATAACGCATTTTTGATTGCATCAGTTGCAGAGATCTGTGCATTTGGAATAGTCCGTACAAAAAATATTACAAAAGTTTAACATTTTCTTCGGGGCTATATTTAGCAATGTGTACAGGATCTTTTTAGTCCCGGCAGGAGGGAGTGATGGCGGTGATTGGGTGCGTCAGGGACGGAGTGGATCAAGCCTGCAGGGATTCGATGTACTTCCTTGCCAGATCGAACTGCTCGTTCAGGGGCTCCAGATGGATTTCTCCCTCAGGATCGAATCCGGTGGCTTCGAAGGTGAAGTCTCCTTTGTAGCCGGTTTCACGAATATGGGTGAAGAAGCGGTCGAAGTCGATATGTCCCTTCCCCATCGGGAGGACGCGCAGGTTGTTCCAGTCCATGTATCCGCCGCCGTAGTCGTTGACGTGATAGTGGCGGATATGGTCCTCCTGCCAGAGCCAGGCGTATTCCGGCTGGTACAGCAGGTCCAGCTGGCGGTGGAAGTCCGCCATCTTGGTATCGAACACAAAGCGGATCTCCGGATAGTGACGGTAGAGCTCCACCCAGTGGGACATCGGGTCCTGGCGGCAGATGACGTTCTCCACCAGCAGTTCAATACCGTGGGCTTCCGCTGTTTTGTTCAGCAGGGGGTAAGCTTTGAGGTTGTTCTCGAAGTGCGAGTCGGAGATCGGGCCGTTCCAGAGGTGCAGCACCATCTTTTTCGCGCCCAGGCGGTTGGCCAGGGTACAGTTGATCTCAAAGAGGCGGAAAGCCTCCTGCCATTCCTCGTCCCCGCCCTTTGTGATATGTTCCCCGAGGGTCTTCTCGCAGTGCATAACAGGGATATTCAGATGCAGGGACGAAAGGAATCGGGTCAGGTTTTCCAGATCCTGATACCAGCTGTCGTAGAGAATGAATTCAAAGCCGTCGCAGTTAAGCTGAGGGCAGTATTCCGCCAGAAGGCGGTAGTCCCGGCCGTTCGGCCGGCCCAGCAGGGCGCCTGTGGAGCAGTAAATCTGATGCATCTTCTTTTGATTTCCTTTAAAAACCGGACGCCGTAGCGGCGCCCGGTCGTATTGGGTTTTGCGGATCAGTCGTCAAAGGCTTCCATTTCTTCCGCGCCTTCCGCACCTTCTTCGGTCGTCTCCTCGGGCACGGTCTCATAGGACTCGAGAGCGAAGTAGGCGGGCAGGATTGCCTGGGACCAGGTCACCTGACCGGTGATGTAGTAGTTCTGCAGGTACTGGTTGAAGAAATCGAAATAGATGTTGGAATAGATCGGGATGGTGGGCAGCACTTCGTTGTAGCGCTCCTGGAATGCAACCCACTTCGAGACGTATTCGAAGATGTCGCCGGGCTCGGTCCGCCGCATGTTCACGGCATCGTTCCAGAGCAGTTCATCGTCGGAATAGGTGTTGTTCCAGATCTGGTGATTCTTGGTCTTGTCCGTCGAATAGGTGATGGACGGGTCCACGATGACATGGAAGTTGGTGGCCAGGTAGATCATGTCGGTGGTACGTTCCGTCTCACGGTAGTACGCCTTGAGCAACTCCGTCATGGGGGCGGGCACGAGTTCCAGTTTGATACCGACCCGGGCCAGGTTGTCGATGAAGTTCTTTGTCCAGTCACGGCCTTCGACCGCAATCTCGTCCTTGCCGGCTTCCATCATGATCTCAGCCATGTGGTTGCCTTCAGGATAGAGCATCTTCAGGTCCATCGGCAGGAAGGTGCCGTCTTCCATCTTCTTGCAGCGGACATCGTCCTTGCCGGCGTGATAGGCGCCGCCCTCACGGTTGTAGGTCCAGCCGGCCTTATCCAGCAGGGCGTTGGCCTTGTCCAGATCCACGCTGTAAACCGTCAGCTTGTCCTGCCACTCCTCGGTCAGGGCCTGCCAGGCCGCGACATACATGTCGTATTCTTCTTGGGTGGTGGCGTAGAGGTTGCGCTTCTTGAGGTATTCCTGGCGTTTCTCTTCCCGGGCTTCCTCTTCCTCGGCGGTAATCACTTCCGTCACCGGCGGTACCACCTGGTCGATGAAGTTGACGGGATACTCCAGCTGGCCGGTCACCAGCAGGTACTCCCACTGTTCGATTCCGAAGTAGCCGTCCACGCGGGTGCCGAAGCTGATCTTGCTGTCCACGCCTTCCATGGAATAGCCGCAGTATTCGTTGGTCAGCAGGTCACGATCCATGCAGTAGGCGATGGCCTGGCGGACTTCCATGTCATGCACGGTGGGCCAGTCGTAGGTGAAGGTCAGGAAGGACAGGCCGATCCGGGGATAGTTCTGGAACTGGATGCCGGCTTCCTTCGCTACGTCGCCCTGCATGCCATCCCGAATGGTGGGACCGTAGGTGACCTTGTTGACCAGATGCAACTCGCCGTCGGCCAGCTTCTGGATCATGGTATCGTTGTCTGCCTCCACGAAGCAGATCTTCTCGATGGTGGGCTTGACCAGCCAGATCTCTTTTCCGGAAGCGTCCAGTTTCGGAATGCCTTCCTCATCCAGCACCTGGATGTAACGGACGGGGCCGGAATAATCCGGGCCGGGTAGGTTGTTGTGATACCAGGCGCCCTTGAAATAGGGGTTGATCTCGAAATGGCCTTCGCCGGTTTCCTTATCCCAGGATTTCATGGTATAGGGGCCGGAAACGACTGACGGATGTGAATTGTATCCGGTTTCCGGATCCAGGATCGTCTTGCGCAGCAGATCCACGGTGAACCGTTCGGTCTTGTCGTTCGGGTCCTCGTTGCCGATATACACGCCGAAGCCTTCGTCATACACCTTGCATCCGGGCGCGATCACGCTGATAGGATACGGAACGGTCATCAGCAGACCGGTCTCGAAGAAATAAGGCAGGAAGTCGGCGTCCAGCGTGATGACCAGTTCAAAGTCATTGCGGACTTCCACACCGCTCAGGGACAGCACGTCCCCTTCCGGGCTCAGGTCCAGCGGTTCACCCGCGACAACCTTTTTCCGTGTCTTGATATAGTCATCGTAACCGAGCAGATGCTCCGCGCGGTAAATCTTACCGCCGATAGACGGATCTTCGATCTCGGGGCTCATCATCAGGAGGAGGGAGAACGCATAGTCCCAGGCCGTGATCTGCGTGCCGTCAGAATAGTACAGGTCGTCCGCGATGAGCATATCGTAGCTCTTATTGCCCACTTCATCGACGGTAACCTGATACTGGGTGACCACGCTGGGATCCATGACGTAGGTGCCCTGGTTCTGGTCCCAGTTCACCAGGTTGTAGCCATGGATCAGGGCGCGAACGTCGATATCCGCCGTATCATTGCCGAACAGTTCGGTAAAGAAATCGCCCTTGGTGATCGTGGGATGGCCGACGATCAGCTCCTCCGGGAATTCAACATCCTCCGCCGGGGCTTCGGTCGCCTCGGGTTCGTCATCAAAGGTTTCCGCTTCTTCCGCCAGGGAAAGGGCAGAAGCCGTGAGGAGCATTAAAGCGAGCAGGAGACTGAGGATTTTCTGCAGCTTGTTCACGATGATCAGATCCTTCCTATATTAATCAAAGCAGTCGCCCACGTGGTTGATGACAATCTCAACCCCCAGAGGCGTATCATAGTCTTCAAAAATATACGTGGCCTGTCCGGGAGTCTTCGGCTTCTTGCCCTGGGTCGGATTCTCGGGGCGTGTCCAGACAGAGTTGGTGAAGGTCATATGGTTGCCGCGCTGCTCTACGTAATCAAGCGTATAGCCGAGCACCTGCTGTTCTTTCCAGGCATAGACAGCCTTCTGGCCGTTCACAATGGTGGGCAGATGGTTGACCGTCGCGGTCCAGCCGTTTGCCTCGCCGAGCAGGACAACAGCAGCGGGTTCCTCCGTTACACCGTTGTACAGGATCATTGCGACTTCGACAGGTCTCGTTCCCTGCGAGTTGTTTGTGTCGTTCCAGACCTTGGAAACGGATGCGCTTACCTCTGCGGGGCTATAGTTGTTCACAATGTTGTATCCGTTGACCTCCTGCGAGTACATCGGGATTTCATCTTCCCGTACGGCATATTTGATCTCGGTCTTGTGATCTTCCTGATAGCGGGGTTTGTCCATAAAGGTATACGACCAGACTTCCGCGGCGGTCAGCACATGGCTGTCCACTTCAACGCCGTCGGCAAACAGCCGGACGGTAATGCTTTCGGGACGGTTCCCGTCCGCATTATAGTTGTCGTTCCAGCTCTTGGTCACCGGGATGTTCACATATTCGGCGTCCGGTTCCGGTGTCGGGGCCGGCGTGTACTGGTTGAAGAGTTTTGCGGTGGCCGTGCCATTGGGAGCGACATTCAGGGTCATCCCGGTGACGCTCTCGCTGGTCAGGGTATAATACTTGACCAGGGTTTCGGCATTGCGCTCGATCACGGTATAGACGCCGGGAACGAGATCCTGCAGTTCATACTTGCCGTCTGTGAACTCGGCATAGGTAACTGTCTTTTGGAGATCCGGCCCCATGATCTCGAAGCTCAGGTTCCCGATATTCGCCGCGGGATCGTAATCCTCCTCGGCTTCATAGCTTTCCGGAAGTTTCCATGTATATTTGAATTCAAGGGAAGCGGTTTCATCGGGCCTGACATACACGGCATCCGAAACCTTGCAGTTTTCGGTGTCCATGATATAACCTTCGATCAGCAGATCCGCATTGTTGTTGCGAACCAGATAGGCGCCGGGGAGTACGTCGCCGAAATCATAGGTGCCGTTGGCCAGCTGGCTGTAAGACATTGTCACGTTATGAACGGCCGGATCCGGGCCGTCAAGAATCAGCCTCAGCTTGCTGATGTCCGCGCCTTCCGGAACGCCTTGCAAGGACGTCTTCAGGTTCAGCCTGCCGGTCAGCAGGGTATTCGTCACCTTCAGTTCGTTCACATCCGACACATAACCGGCGGGCTGCTGCATCTGCGAGACGGTATACTTGATCTTGGTCCCGGTGTCATCGTTCGCGGGAAGGTCTTCCCAGGTCGCTTTCCAGGCGGGGGCTTTAACCGTCTTCGGTTCGCCATAAGGCTTGTCGTTCGCCAGCAGTGCCAGTTGAAGCGATTCGGGCCGTACGCCTTTGGCGTTGTTTGCGTCCTCCCAAACAACGGAAGCACTCGCGGAGGTGGTTGCCACGGTCTTCTTCCGTACCGTCAGGACCGTCGCGGTTTTGACCCCGTTATTGCCTTGGTTATCGGCTATCGGGGTCATCTGGATCGTATAACCATCCGGCGTAACGAAGGACCAGTCTCCCAACGTTCCTTCGGCAACCAAAGTTTCAGCAGTCCAGTTGTTTGCCTTGTTCAGTGTGGCACTGAACCCGGTGGCACTGTACGTCACTGCGATCTCGGGACGGTCGTCATCCGGACTGCTCCCGTCTTCCCATTGCACTGCAATGATGCGGGGCTCCGTCTGCTGCTCCGCCAGGGCGGCAGTGGTTACACAGCCGAACGCCAGGGCCAGGATGCACAGCAGGGACAGGATTTGCTGTAACCGTTTTTTCATCGTGATTCTCCCCTCCGGTTTTGCTTGGGTTTCCGCTTCCTTTTTAACGATAACAAACCATACCCGTCTGCCGAACGAAATTCGGCTTTCCACGGGTATATTTTCACAGATTTGATTATAGAAGGAAAAGAAGTAAAAAGCAAGTTTGATACAATGTGTTCCCGGTCATTTTGGCCGGATTGCAACCGGATAGTACCGAATTTGTCTGAACTTTTCCAAAATTGTTTTTTTATTGTTTTTTGGGCTGTTCGTTTTCGGTAACGATTCCAATAAAATCAAGGGTTTCCGGCATTTCCGTCTCGGACTCCCGGATCGGTTTCCGCCTGATCCGGTTCGGTTTCTTCCTTCCAGCGGCGTTTTTCGCTCTCCCAGGTGCGTGCGGAGATGATATACCGGGGGCGGCGCTTGGTTTCCAGGTAGGTCTTTCCGATATACTGCCCGATGATCCCGAGGCTGATCAGCTGAATACCGCCGAGCAGGCAGATGATACACACGGTGGAGGTCCAGCCGGCCACGGTCTTTCCGAGAATGGATTCAATGACAGCCCAGACCATCAGGATCAGGCCAATCACGCTGAAGCCCACGCCGAAGCCCGTGATGATCGTTATCGGCTTGACGGAAAGGCTCGTGATCCCGTTGAATGCCAGCGCCAGCATCTTTCGCAGCGGATAATGGCTCTTCCCCGCCAGCCGCTCCGCCCGTTCATAGCTGACGGTCGCGCTCGGGAATCCCACCAGCGGCACGAGGCCGCGCAGGAAAATATTCACTTCCTCAAAGTCCGCAAAATGATCCAGCACTTTCGCGGAGATCAGCCGGTAGTCCGCGTGGTTGAAAACCACTTCAGCCCCCAGCATATTCATCAGCTTATAGAATCCCTCCGCCGTTGACCGCTTGAAGAAGGAATCCTTGTCCCGTTTCGAACGGACGCCGTAAACGACCTCCGCGCCTTTCAGGTATTCATCCACCATCGCGTCCATGGCATTGATATCGTCCTGCCCGTCGCAATCGATGGAAATCGTGATATCGCAGTGGTCCTTTGCCTCCATAAGGCCGGCCAGCACCGCGTTCTGATGGCCCCGGTTCCGGCTCTGGCAGATGCCGAGATAATGCTCATCCGAAGCCGCCAGGCCGAGGATAATCTCCCAGGTGCTGTCCGTCGATCCGTCATTGACAAACAGGATCCGGCTGTTCCCGCTGATCTTCCCCTCCTCCGTCAGCTGCCGAAGTTTCTGCAGAAACATCGGCGCGGTCAGGGGCAGAACCTGCTCCTCATTGTAGCAGGGAATCACGATCCACAGAATCGGTCTGGCACTCATTTCAAATCCCTTTCCCGGGGGCTTTCCGCACGGAAGCATACGCAGTATTGCCTTTGCGGCCCCTTTCAGATAAACTAGGACAGAATATAATTGTAGTTTTTAACCCATGGCAAGTCAAGCCGAAGCAAAAATCGCTTGTTGCCACCGGCACCGTATGAGGTGTATACTCTACCCCGAAAGAAGGGAACAGCATGAAGGTAGCCAGGAAGATCTTCAAACCCCGGCGTGTGTACAGCATCGGCCGGATTATGGCCTTTTCCTTCCTGGCGATCATTCTCTGCGGCACGCTGCTGCTGTGTCTTCCCTTCTCGTCCCGGGACGGTCACTCCGCCGGGCTGATCAAATCCCTTTTCACGGCCACGTCGGCCACCTGCGTCACCGGCCTCGTCCTGGCGGACACCTGGACCCAGTGGAGCGCTTTCGGCCAGGCGATCATCCTCGTGATGATCGAGATCGGCGGTCTGGGCTTCATGTCCGCGGCATCCCTGGCCTTTTTCAGCCTGAAACGCAAGATTCCCATCCAGCAGCAGATGGTGATTGCCGAGGCTATCGGCGCCAGCGACATGAGCGACGTGGTGGCTCATCAGCGCCGCCTGCTGATCCGTGCTTTCAAAATTGAGGGCATCGGCGCCCTGATCCTGACGGTGCGTTTCCTTTTTGAATACCCCTTCCTTCAGGCGGTGAGGCTGGGAATCTTCCATGCGGTTTCCGCCTTCTGCAACGCCGGTTTTGATATCCTGGGGTTCAAAGAGCCCGGGGCCAGCCTGCTCGTTTATCAGAATGATCCCGTCATTCTGCTGACGCTGATAGCACTGATCGTGGTGGGCGGTCTCGGCTTCCTGGTCTGGGACGAACTGCTGCGGGAACACCGGCCGAAGAAATGGAGCGTCTATACGAGGCTGGTCCTGATCACCACCGGAGCCCTGCTCCTGTTCGGAACAGTCTCCTTCTGTGTGCTGGAATGGGACAATCCCGATACTCTCGGTCCGCTGTCGGTTCCCGGGAAACTGCTGAACGCGTTCTTCCAGTCCGCAACCCTGCGTACCGCCGGCTTCGCCTCCATCGATCAGGGGCAGCTGACCTCCGCCGGCAAGGCCGTATCGATCATGCTGATGCTCATCGGCGGCTCCTCCGGTTCCACCGCCGGCGGCCTGAAGACCGTAACCTTCGTGGTCCTGCTCCTGTTCCTGTGGAACAGGATCCGCGGCAAGTATACGGTCAACGTCTTCCACCGGACGATTTCAGACAATCACGTGCTGAATGCCATCACGGTTTTCCTGCTCATGGTGCTGCTCGCTTTCTTCGGCGCGGCATACATCAGCACCACTTCGCCCATCACCTTCGAGGACAGTCTGTTTGAGACCGTTTCCGCCCTCGGAACGGTCGGGCTGACCGCGGATGTGACGCCGCACCTGAAGGTGTCTGCACAGCTGATGATTATCGTGTTTATGTACTTCGGCCGCGTCGGTCTTCTGACCATCAGCTTTGGGTTCCTGAAGAGGAAGCCCGCCGGGGAAAAATACAAGTATGCAAATACCGATCTGCTGATCGGATAAACAGGAGGTTCTCCCGATGAAATCCTACATTGTGATCGGCCTGGGCCGCTTCGGCGCCGAAATAGCCGCCAAGCTCTACGAATGCGGCGAGGAAGTCCTGGCTGTGGACACGGACGAAGGCATCATTGACAAAATCGCCGACCGTGTGACAAAGGCCGTTGCCTGCGACGCGCGGGACCGGGATGTGCTGGAGAAGCTCGGCGCAGGGAACTTTGACCGCGCCGTGGTGGCAGTCGGTTCCGATCTGGCTGCCTCCGCGCTGATCACCATGCACCTGAAGGCCCTGAACGTTCCCTTTATCATGTGCAAAGCCCATGATGACACCTACCGGGAAATCCTTGAAAAGCTCGGGGCCGACCGGGTTATCATCCCGGAGCGCGAGGTTGCGGACAAGCTGGCGCTCGGCCTGACCCACGCCGGCGTCATGGAGTATATCGAACTGTCCGAGGAATACGGAATCGTGGAGATGGAGCCCGTCAGCAGCTGGATCGGCAAAAGCATCCAGGAGCTGGAGCTCCGCACCCGCTACGGTGCCAACGTCATCGCGATCCGCAAAGGCGAATCGATTCAGATCCCCCCGGATATTCAGGCTCCGATCGCCGCGGACGAAATCATGGTCATGCTCGGAAGTTACGAGATGTTTGATCGTCTCAAATAAACCGAAGGGGTTTGGGGGCGATCGGAAAGCCCCCAATCAAAAAATTAAAGGACTGCATCCCATGCAGTCCTCAAATTTTTATTTCTCAGGTTGTTTTTCTTCTTCCGGTTCGGGCTTACCGTCGGGTTCTTTTTCCGGCTCAGGCTTGCCGTCAAGTCCTTCTTCCGGCAGCTCGGGGAAAAGCTCCTTGCCGCATCCGGGGCACAGGGCATCCTCGTCGAAATCCACTTCGTCCGGATCAATCTCGATCTTCGCGCCGCAATGCGGACACTCATACTCGATCATGCCTTCGAAGTCGTCATCGTCCTCTTTCCTGGCCAGGTTCTCGTTCTCATCGTCATAAAGGTTGGCTTCCAGATCAGCGAGATCCTCGTCAATGGCTTCCACATAGTCGCTCAGTTCCCCGTGGGATTCCGCGAGGGCTTCAAAGGACTCGCCCACCTCGCCCAGTACGTCGAGGATACCGAGAATCAGCTTATGGGAATCCTTTTCCGGGTTCAGCTTCATGCCTTCCGCCAGGCCCTGCAGATAGCTGATGCGGTCCGTCATTCTGCTCATGCTGTTTCCTCCTGTGCCCGCCGCCGGTCAGGCGCGCTTCAGGTACTCGCCGGAGCGGGTATCGATCTGGATCTTGTCGCCGGTGTTGATGAACAGCGGCACCTGCAGACTGAAGCCGGTCTCCAGCGTAGCGGGCTTGTAGGTGTTGGAGGCGGTATCGCCGGCGAAACCGGGCTCAGTATCGGTCACTTCCAGCACGACGAAGTTCGGTGCTTCCACGGAGAAGGCGCTGCCCTTGAAGAAGCGGACGGTCACGTTGGTGCCTTCCTTCACGAAGGGGATGGCATCCTCCACCTGGTCCTTACTCAGCGGCAGCTGCTCATAGCTTTCCGTGTCCATGAAGTAGTACAGATCGCCGTCGTTGTAGACGTACTGCATTTCCTTGGTCTCGATAATGGCCTTGGGCATTTTGTCCGTGGGGTTGAAGCTGCGTTCAACCACGGCGCCGGTCATCACGTTCTTGATCTTCGTGCGGACGAAAGCCGCGCCCTTGCCGGGTTTCACATGCTGGAAATCAACAATGTTCCAGACGCCCCCGTCCCACTCAATGGTAATGCCCTTCTTGAAATCGCCAGCGGTAATCATGGTTCATTCCTCCGTTCGTTCTTTCTGGATATATATTACAGGGTGATCAACTGCTTGTCCGCCGTCGTCAGCGGGACGCAGCCGTTTTCCTTAACCAGGCAGGTGTTTTCGATCCGTACGCCGCCCACGCCGGGCAGGTAGATGCCGGGTTCCACAGTGATCACAACGCCGGCGGCCAGCACGTCCTTGCAGGTCTGGCTCAGCCGCGGATCCTCATGAATATCGATACCCACGGAATGTCCCAGCCCGTGACCGAAACGTCCCGCATATCCCCGGGCGTCAATGTAATCCCGGGCAAGCTTGTCGATATCGCAGCCTTTTTTGCCTGCCATCAGGGCTTCCTCGCACATCGTCTGCGCCCGCAGGACCGTCTCGTAGACCTTCCGCATTTCCGGGGACGGCTGCCCCAGCGCAACCGTTCGGGTCATATCGCTGCAGTATCCGCCGACCTTTGCCCCGAAATCCATGGTAATCATGTCGCCGTTTTTCAGCTTCCGGCTGCCGGGAATCGCATGGCACAGGCTGCCGTTTTCACCGGAGGCGATGATCGTGTCAAAGGCCATTTCATCCGCGCCCAGCCGCAGCATTGTAAAGTCCAGTTCGATCTGCAGTTCCTTCTCGGTCATGCCTTCCCGGATCTTCGGCAGGATCGCGTTGAATGCCTCGCTGGTGATGTCGCAGGCTTTGCGGATCGCCAGCACTTCGGTCTGGCTTTTGATCTCGCGCAGCTTCTGGACAGCTTTGTTCAGCGGCATACAGGAGATTTCCTCCCCGACTGCGGCCCGCAGCTTCTCAAAATCGTCCACCGGCAGATAATTGGTCTCCGCCCGGAGCTCATCAATCCCGTCCGCCTTCGCCAGTTCCGCCAGGACCTGGTTGTGGTTCCGCCCCTGCTCGGTCATCTCCACCCGGAAACCGGGCGCCTGGCGTTCCGCCTGCTCGGTATACCGGAAATCGGTGATGATGACCCGCTGTTCCTCGGAAAGATAGACAAGCCCTTCTCCCGTATATCCTTCCGTCAGGTAGAACATATTGGACGGATCATGCAGCACAACCGCCGTTCTGGGGCCGGCATGCAGATGATTCAACAGCCGTTCTGCCGCCGTCAAAAGAATCCCGCCTTTCCGAATGAAATCCGAACGGATCCGAAATCATCCGCCGCGGAAACATCCAACCGTTAGTTTACCATATCCGTCGTGATTTGAAAAGGAAAAATTGGACGCCCGGATCAGCCGAACTGTTCCAGCACCGCGGGACCCATGGCATCCCGTTCGCAGACCGCCGTGTGGCGGACCGGCAGATCCCGAAGTTCGCGCACCTGTTTCGGCATCGGCATACCGGTCAGGCGCTCCAGTTCCTCGCTGCAGGCAAAGGGATCCAGATCTTTTACGGCATCCTCGCCCGCCACGCCGCGCAGCACATCCGCTGCGAACTTATAGGGGCTCGCGGTGGAGAGAAGAACTGTCACCGTCGGGTCGTTCTTCCGAATGCGGTACTGGCGCAGCACATGGGAGCCGACAGCCGTATGCGGATCCATCAGGTACTGGTTCTCATGGAACTGTTTCCGGATTTCCAGCAGCGTATCCTTGTTGTCAGCACAGTCTCCCCAGAACACATCCTGGATCCAGTCCCTGCGCTGATCTCCCACGGAGTAGCTGCCGCATTCCTTCAGCTGGTTCATCCAAACGCGGATCAGCCCGCCATCCCTGTCCGCTGCCTCGTAAAGCAGACGCTCCAGGTTGGAGGATACCAGGATGTCCATGCTTGGGCTGAGCGTCCTGAAGAAGGTGCGGTGGGTGGAATAGATGCCCGTGTTCAGGAAATCCGTCAGCACATTGTTGCGGTTGCTGGCGCAGATCAGCCTGTTGACCGGCAGACCCATGTTCCGGGCATAATACCCCGCCAGGATATCGCCGAAGTTTCCGGTCGGCACACAGAAATTGACCGGATCCCCGGGCGTGATGGCATGTGAATTGACCAGATCTGCATAGGCGGAGAAGTAGTATACGATCTGCGGCACCAGGCGGCCGAAATTGATCGAGTTGGCGGAGGACAGGACCTTGCCCTTCCCGTTCATCTCCTGCGCGAAGGTTTCCGAAGAAAACAGTTCCTTCACGCCGGTCTGGGCGTCGTCAAAGTTCCCCTTCACGGCGATCACATGGGTATTGTTCCCCCCGGTGGTCACCATCTGCAGTTTCTGCACATCGCTGACGCCGTCCAGCGGATAAAACACGGTGCAGCTGGTTCCCTCCACGTCGCGGAAACCTTCCAGCGCGGCTTTGCCTGTATCGCCGCTGGTCGCCACCAGGATGCTGACTTCCCGCTTCTCGCCGTTCTTCAGGGCGGCAAGCTTCATCAGGTGCGGAAGCAGTTGAAGCGCAATGTCCTTGAAGGCCAGCGTCGGGCCGTGGAACAGCTCCATGATCCAGGTGGAGTCGTCGATCTGCTTCAGCGGCGTAATCCGCGGATCATCGAACCGTTCCAGGCTGTAGGCCGCGCGGACAGCCTGCTCGATCTCCGTGGAGGTATAATCCTCCAGGTAGGCCTTCAGCACATCCGCCGCACGTCCTGCATAATCTTTGCTGAACAGACTGTCCATCTGTTCCGCCGTGAATGCCGGAAACATGGCGGGGACATAGAGGCCGCCGTCCGGCGCCAGTCCGCGCAGGATCGCCTGGCTGGCAATCACGCAGCTTTCGCCGCGGGTGGAAAAGAATGCCATTGATTGATCACTCCCTGTCTTGATTTCAAAAAGCCTTCCCCTGTACAGAGGGGAAGGTGGCCAAAGGCCGATGAAGTGTTCGTTCAGATCAGATACTGTTTCAGGAAATCCGGCAGTTCTTCCGGATCGGCACTCAGGCTCAGGACGAAGTCCACATCCTGCCTGGATCCGAGATCCTTGAGCACGTTCACAATCGGCTCCGTGTCCGCCAGTTCGGTATGGCAGAGCTTGAGGAATGCGTCGATGAAGACTGTGCCGACGTCGAAATTGGAGGAAAGGATACCGCACAGGAAGCCGATAAACATATCGGCGCTGTGAATATGATATTCTTCGGCGTTGATGAACCGGACTTTCCGGTCCACGTCGAACATGTAGCGATTGTCGTCATCCAGAAAGACCACGTCGTGCGCAGCTTCCCGGGCAGTGGTATTGGTCAGGTCAATCAGCCGCTTCGTTTTGCCGGAGCCCTTCTTGCCTGCGATTACCTGTATCATGGGGATACGCCTCCTTTATGGGTTTTTCTCTGGGTTTATTATACGCCACTTTTCTTTTTCACGCAACGTGTTTTTCCTTTGTTCTCCCGTGAACAGGGAAAACGGGGTCCTGCAATGACCGCAGGACCCTGCCATGGCTCCGGGTTTATTCGTTTGAGCTGTTCGTCTTCGTTTCCTCTTCGCCGCCCAGGTTCAGGATCGGCACCGTGGAGGAACCCTCCCCCGCCATGTAGGCAGGCAGTTTGCCGTCCCAGGCCTTGACTTCGTTGAACCGGATCAGGTTCTCCGTCAGGGATTCGGCAATCTTCTTGTTAGCTTCCGCCTCCGCTTCGCTGCGCACCTGCAGGGCGTAGGCATCCGCGTCCGCGTTGATCTTGGCCACACTGGCTTCCGCTTCGGCGTTGATGCGTTTCCGCTCGGCCTGCTGCTGGGTTTCCATCGTCATCTGGCCCTGCTCGATTTCCGCCTGCAGTTTCTTTTGCGCAGCCACCTGCTTGGCTTCGACCGCGTCGGTGAAAGCGTCGGTGAAATCCAGGTTCTCAATGCTTACGCTGATCACGTTGATGCCGTACTGGTCCAGCTCGGCATGCAGCCCTTCGCGGATCGCCTCACTCAGCCGCTGGCGGTTCGCCACCAGGTTCTCGGCCGTGTATTTGCTGAATACACCCTTGGTAATTTCCAGCATCCGGGGATAAACCAGTTTGTTGAAGTAGTCCGTGCCGACTTCCTTGAACAGGTTCATGGCCGTGCTCTTGTTGATCGCGTAGTTGATCGAACCGATGATGTTCACCTGCTGGATGTCGCTGGAGAAGGCTTCCGTGGTGAAAGTATCCTTCTGCTCCCGGTTGTCCATGGAAATAATCTTCTGGAAGGGTGTCTTGAAATGGAATCCCGCCTCCAGGGTCATATCCTCCACCTTGCCGAACGTTGTCACAATTCCGGTATATCCGGTCTGCACCGTTGCCGTGCAGGTCAGCACCACAAGCAGCACAACCGCCGCCGCGGCGATCAGAATGATCATTCCCTTCTTCATGTTCTTCATGGGTTCTCAGTCCTTTCCTTTGGGTCCGCCCGCCTCCGGGCTCATGCAGCCGGGCCGTTTCCCGGTCTGTGAGGACATTATACCCATCAAAAAACCCCGGATAAACGACGTTCTCCGCCATTTATCCGGGGTTATTTTTCCATTTCTGTAATTCTTCTTATCCCCTCATTCGTTACCGGTTAATCTCTCTTTGTTGCGACCCGAAGGGGGTATGGGGGGCGATCGGAAAGCCCCCTTTCCTCATCTCTCGGTGCCGACAAAGAACAGCGCCAGCGTCCCGGGCCCGGAATGCGCTCCGATGACCGATCCTACGTAGGTAATCAGATCCACCTTCTTGTTGTACTCCTTCTCCAGGATCTCCTTCAGCATCTCCGCGTCCTCGATGCAGTCGCCGTGGGAGATAAAGATCGGTGAATGCGGCACGATCGTCTCGCCCAGCATCTCCGCCATCTTCCGGATGGACTTTTTCCGCCCGCGCACCTGGGTCACCTTGATCAGATGGCCTTCATTGTCCACGTGCAGCACCGGCTTGACGTTCAGCGCGGTACCCAGCAGCGCCGTGGTCCTGCTGATCCGCCCTCCGCGTTTCAGGTAAACAAGGTCTTCCACCGTAAACCAATGGCAGACATGCAGCAGATCCGCTTCCAGCGCCTTGGCATTCTCTTCCAGGCTCATCCCCTTGTCCCGGTTCTGCACCGCCAGGTAGACAAACAGGCCTTGGCCCGCGGAAGCCGCCAGTGAATCGATTACGACGATCTTCCGTTCCGGATACTTTTCCTGCAGCTGTGCGGCTACCTTTTTCCCGTTCTCGCAGGTCACGCTCAGGCCGCTGGAAAATGCCAGGTACAGAATATCCTTTCCCGCTTCCAGAATAGGGGTGAATGTCCGGATAAACCGGTCCTCATTCACGCTGGAAGTCTTTGCAATACGCCCGTCGCGCATAGCCTTATAGAATTCCTTGATCGGTTCCTCATGGTCCAGCTGTTCCTTCCCCGTGTCCGTGAACAGAAAGGCCAGGGGGATCATCTCCACCTTCCACTCTGCCAGCTTTTCGGGCAGGATATCGCATGCGGAATCCGTAACCAGAACATAGTTCTCTGCCATGATGTTTCCTCCTGTGCCGGCATGAATCATCTCAGCGCCGACAACTTAAAAAATATATCATTCCCCCCCTTATCTGTCAACTGAAGGAAAAACAATCGGAATACAAAGTAAACAGTTGACAAGCCGCATCCGCTGGCTTATCATTTCCGCAATGGCACGGTTTCCGTGCGGAGAGGAGAATCCCCCATGAGGTTGTACACTGCTTTCTTCTTTAGCAGGTCAGCGATGGATTAAACAGACGCCGCAAGCGTTTTGAATCCACCGCCTTTTGAGTTGGAAAAGGCGGTGGTTTTTTTTGAAGAGCCTACCGCGCTTCATCTGCCCGTCGCTGACCATTCCCAGCGTATCCTTCCAACACATTAAAATCAAGGAGGTACCCTGTACCATGGCACAGTATTACCAGCCGGAGATCGAAACCGCGCCGCGGGAGAAGATCCTGGAGATGCAGAATGAGAAAATCGTTAAACAGGTCCGTCATGTCTGGGACAACGTGCCCTATTACCGTCACCTGATGGAAAAGAAGGGCATTACCCCGGAAGATATCAAAAGTGTAGATGATATCCGCAAGCTTCCCTTCCTCAGCAAGGACGATCTGCGGGAAACCTATCCCTACGGCCTGCTGGGCACAGACCTGAAAGACTGTGTCCGGATCCATTCCACTTCCGGTACCACCGGCAAGCGCGTAGTCGCCTTCTATACCCAGCACGATATTGACCTGTGGGAGGACTGCACGGCCCGCGCCATCGTCGCCGCCGGCGGCACCAAAGAGGACGTCGTCCAGGTCTGCTACGGCTACGGCCTGTTCACCGGCGGTTCCGGCCTCCACGGCGGCTCCCATAAAGTCGGCTGCCTGACCCTGCCCATGTCCTCCGGCAACACCGATCGCCAGATCCAGTTCATGATGGATCTGAGCGCCACCATCCTCTGCTGCACCCCCTCCTATGCCGCCTATATCGGCGAGGCCCTGGCGGAACAGGGGATTAAGCCGGAAGACAACAGCCTGAAAGCCGGTATCTTCGGTGCCGAACCCTGGACGGAGGAAATGCGGCAGGAAATCGAGAAAAGTTTAGGCATCAAGGCATACGATATCTACGGCCTGACGGAAACCAGCGGCCCCGGGGTTGCCTTCGAGTGCGAAGAGCAAAAAGGCATGCACATCAACGAGGACCATTTCTATGCAGAAATCATTGATCCGGATACCGGCGAGGTTCTGCCGGAAGGCTCCAAGGGCGAGCTGGTCTTCACTTCCCTGGACAAGGAAGCCTTCCCGCTCCTGCGGTACCGCACCAAGGACATCTGTGTTCTGAACCGGACACCCTGCTCCTGCGGCCGGACCCATGTGCGCATGTGCAAGCCGATGGGCCGCAGCGATGACATGATGATCATCCGCGGCGTCAATGTCTTCCCGAGCCAGATCGAGACCGTGCTCCTGAAGGAAGGCTATACGCCGAACTATCAGATTGTGGTGGACCGCGAGCGGAATACCGATACCTTCGACATCTTTGTCGAGGTCGCGCCGGATCAGTTCTCCGATCTGATGAGCCACATCCAGCGGATGGAAAAGAGCCTTGAATCTGCCCTGCGCACCATGCTCGGCATCGGGCCCAAGGTCCATCTTGTTGCCCCCAAGACCATTACCCGCAGCGAAGGCAAAGCCGTCCGCGTCATCGACAAACGCAAGCTACACTGACCGAAGGGGTCTGGGGGCGATCGGAAAGTCCCCAGAAGACTAAGACAGAAATACGGGAGGTATTTATGGCTATTACACAGTTATCCATCTTCCTGATGAACCAGCCCGGCGCGCTGGTAGATGCAGTAAGCGCCATTTCCGGTGCCGGAGCAAACATCCGGGCCATGAGCCTTGCCGAAGCCAATGACTTCGGAATCCTGCGGATCATCGTGTCTGATTCCGACAAGATCTGCAAACTGCTGGGCGACAAGTACCTGATTTCCAAAACAGAAGTTGTGGCCGCCCGGATGAGCGACCGCAGCGGTGCCCTCTATCCGATCCTGGTCGCCCTGAGCGATGCCAACATCAACATCGAGTACATGTATGCCTTTACCGGTTCCGATGCAGACGAAGCCTACGTCGTCTTCCGCGTCAATGATGTAAAAACCGCCGAGGCTGTCCTCAACTCCAACGGCGTCAGCACCCTTTCCGACGAAAGTTTGAAACTGTAAAAGTGTCTTGTATTTTCTCGGTATTTCATCTTCAAAATACCGAAAAAACGGCTGAAGCCCTTGAAATTTGCACCTTTTGGTAAACTTTCGCCTATTGTATCCCATTGTTTCGCGCGCGTATATATGTTATATTATGCCCCGCGGAACAGATTCCGCGGTTCATTTTGATCAGGCGCGCAGCGCGAAAGGAAGAGGAAAATGAAGAAGGTTATTTGCAAGGTCGAGTACGATACCGAAGCTTCCGAACTGATCCAGAAGAAAGTTTTCGGCGTGTTCGGCGACCCCAAGGGCTATGAAGAGTCCCTGTACAAGACCCAGGAGGGCAAGTTCTTCCTGTACGGTCTGGGCGGCACTGAGTCTCCCTACCCGGAAGAGACCATCAAGCGGCTGGCCGCTGATAAGGTCAAGGCCTGGCAGAAGGCGTAATCATACGCTTACAAACCGTCCGGCGATTCGCCGGGCGGTTTTCTGTTGCCTGTCTTTCTTGCAAATACTATCCCCAAACGGGTATAATACGGATGTAAATGATTTCACAGGGAGGTGCCGTATGAAGCTCCGGAAATGGCTGCTGTTTTCCGCTGTCCTGTCGCTGATGCTGGCTGTTCACACCGCCGTTGCGCTGGAGCTTTCCGCCGGTCCCGTAACCCCTTTTGATGAGAACCCCGTCACGGTTCGCTCGGATACCGCCGGCACCCTGACGCTGATTCCTTCCCTGCCGGACTATGATCTGAAACCGGTAGTAACGGATTACCCCCTTGATGCCGGGGAAACCGTTATCCCCTGGGATGGTCTCAGCTGGCTCGGGGAGCCGCTGCCTTCCGGCAGGATTATGCTGAACGCGCAGCTCCAGGATGCCTCCGGCACGGTTTCGAATGCATCTCTCGAAGTTAAAATCTCCTCACCTCTGTGCGCTGCCGTCAGCTGTCTGCCCGCGGCGGATGTTTTCTGCCCGAAGGAGGATTCGCTGCGCATCGAATGCGGACTGAGCCGCAAAGGCAGCGTGAAAGTGGAAATCGCTTCCGCCGGGGAGCCGGACAAAGTCCTGCGCACCCTGGAGGGAAAAGCAAAGGATACGGTGCCCGTCACGCTGAAGTGGGACGGAAAAGACCGGAAGCACAAAGTCCTGCCCGAGGGGGATTATCTCCTCACCGCCTATTCGGCAAATCTCCCGGACCGCAGGGTCACTGCCTCTGTCACCCTGTCCGCCTCCCCTGTTCCCGTTCCGGCTGTCTTTGAGACCGGGGATATCATCCCCGCGGATCCGGAGAACGACGGGGAAGTCTGGGCCGCCCTGACCGCCCCGGCAGTCGTCGGTGCGGGAAATGAAGGCCAGGGCCTGTATCTGATGAAAAAGAAAAAATACTCCCCAGGCGGAAGTATTTCGGCACGGACCGCCGCGGTCCGTGTGCTGGAAGTCGACGGCAGCTGGTGCAGGGTGGCAGCCTGGCGCCAGGCTGTCGGCGAATATATGGAAGGCTGGGTCCAGACGGAAAAACTGACCGTGATTCCGTCCCGCCTGCATTACGGCGCGCTGATCAACAAAAAGGATCACACCATGACCGTTTACGAGGACGGAAAACGCATCGGCAGGATCCGGGTGTCCACCGGCTTGCTCAATGCCGCCAATCCGCTGGCTGCCACGCCACCCGGCGTCTATCTGATCGGCTCCCGCATGAAGGATTTCCAGATGGATGGATATCATTACGATTATCCGATCCGCCTTCACGGGGACTATCTCCTGCATACCGTCGGATATAAGACAAAAGACTCCGTCCGATACTATACAGAGGAACTGGAGGATCTCGGAGGCGAGGCCAGCCACGGCTGCGTCCGCATGGATATCCGGGCAACGGAAGAAAGCGGCGGCCTGAATGCCTGGTGGGTCTGGACTCACCTGGGCAGGGATACCCGGGTCATCGTAACCGAGGGGGAATAATCACCCGGCCTTCCGGTTCAGAATGATCACCGCGGAAAGAATCAGGAGAATGCCCAACGCCGGAAGAAGGGTCAGCGGCTCGGAGAAAGCAAGGATCCCGACCAGCGTCGCAACCAGCGGCTCAACCGTTGCGAGAATCCCCGCCCTGCTGGCTTCCACCGTGCGAAGGCCCAGGGTATAGAACAAAAATGGGATAACGGCCGTGACCAATGCGGTCAGTCCGCAGAAAAGCAGCAGTGAAACCGGATCCTGCGCCGCGGTAAACTTTGAGATCATGTCCGCCGGCCCGCAGATCAGCCAGGATCCGGCAGCCGCGAACAGAAACGTATAGGCCGTAACGGTGTACGGGGAATATTTCCGCAGGGCTACCGTCCCCAGAATGCTGTATAGCCCGTACCCGAGACCGGATCCGAGACCGACGAACAGTCCGGTCAGCGTAATTCCCTCACCGGAGATTCCCGAAACCAGCACACAGCCCGCAAAGGCCAACGCCAGCGCCAGCAGTTTTTTTCCGTTCAGCTTTTCATGGAAGAACAGCACGGACATCAGCATGATCCAGATGGGGGAAGTATAGAGAAGGATCGCCGCGGTGGAAAGCGGCATCATGGTAATGGCGGTAAAATAGCATACGGTGAAAAACAGAATGCTCCCGAACCCCAGCCCGAGGAAAAGCGGAAGATCCCGCAAAGCGATCCTGAAGCCCGATCGGTCTTTGATCAGCAGAATGATGCAGAAAAACAGCGCTGCCAGCGTAACACGGATCGAAACGATCTGCACGGCAGTGAAGCCGTACTCTGTCAGTCTTCTGACAAAGATCCCCATGCTGCCCCAGAAGCATCCTGCCAGGATAATCAGCAGCGGGCCGATGTTGCGTTTGCTCTTCTCCATGCTGTGTCTGTCCTCTCCTGCATCATTTCAGGTACTGCACCGGTCATATTATCACGGATCGGTATCTTTCTGAAGTTTTTTCGAAAAGGATTCCGGCGATTCCGCATCGAATTATCCTGTCAGAGCGAAAAAACGATGCGTTTTATACTGCCATCATCCGCTGTGCCGGGATGACCGGACTTCCCGATGCAATAATGACACTGAAACAAGGAGCTGCAACCATGAAAAAGGACACCCGGCCGTTATCATTTGCCAGTATGGCTCTCGCCCTGGCGAGCGACTACAACCGCCTGTTTGTCATCGATTCCGATGACGACAGTTATGTTGAGTACTCCGCCAACGGCGCCGAAAAGGAACTCGTTCCGGTTTCATCCGGCGAGGATTTCTTCCGGGCCGTTCACCGGGACGCGAGAGAGCAGGTCTGGCCGGAGGATCAGACGTACGGAGACGAATTTGCCGTCATTCTGCAGGACGTATTTGAGCGTGCCGGCAAACGGATGTATGAAGACAAAACAAAATGCAAGCAGAAAGCACAGTAAAGGCGGCTGCCTCATGAATATCGAAATCTTTCATCTGATCGAAGGCGCAAAGCAGGCGGACGGCCTGGCTGTCATCATTGACGTGTTCCGCGCGTTTTCCATGGAGTGCTGGCTGTATTCACTCGGGGCAAAGGAAATCCGTCCGGTCGGAAGTGTTGAGGAAACCTTTGCCTGGAAGCAGAAGGATCCGGACTGCATTCTGGTCGGAGAGCGGCACGGAAGAAGAATCGACGGATGCGATCTGGGCAACTCTCCTTCTTCCATTGATCCCGACCTGATCCGCGGAAAGCGGATCATTCATACCACAAGCGCCGGAACCCAGGGCATTGTCAATGCCGTCCACGCGGAAGAAATCGTCACGGGCAGTTTTGTAAACGCCAAAGCCATTGCGGATTATATCCGGAAAAAGTGCCCGGATAAAGTCTCCCTGGTCTGCATGGGCAAGGAAGGCCTCGCGCAGGCGGAAGAAGACGAACTGTGCGCCGTTTATCTCAAAGCCTTGCTGATTGGCGAAGAGATGCCTGATATTGATAACAGACTGAAAACACTCCGGACAGGCGGTGGCAAACATTTCTTCGATCCGTCCCTGCGGGAAGTGTTTCCGGAAAAAGATTTCTGGATGTGTATTGACCGGGACCGTTTTGATTTTGTGCTTCAGGTCAGACGGGACCGGGACGGGCTGATTTCTGTCCCGGTCTGAAAAAGGCCGAAATAATTTTTTCTCTTTTAAAGTTCATTTTAGGAATCAACGCTATCATGCAATTGTTCCCACCGGGAACCACTAAACTGCAAGGAGTTGATCTTAACATGAAGACCATGAAAAAATTGTCTCTGATGACCCTGGCCCTTCTGCTGGCCCTGAGCCTGAGCGCTGCGGCCTTCGCCGAAGAAACCGAAACTGCCGTAGCAGAAGCGGCTCCTGCCGCAACGGAAGAAGCAGCCCCAGCCGAAACGGAAGCAGCCCCTGCCGAGACTGAAACCGCGGCCGCTGACACCCAGCAGGATGAAAAAGCCCTGTACGACGCGCTGGCTGCCTATGCCAAAGCAAAGGCCGAAGCCCGTAAGCAGGCACGTCTGGACAGCCTGAAAGAGGAACTGAGCGGCTATGTGACCGCCGGCATTCTGACCCAGGAAGAAGCGGACCTGATCCTGAATTACTACACCGAGCAGATGAACCAGACCGGCAACGGCTTCGGCCGCGGCGGCAAAGGTCTCCCGAACAGCCAGAGGAACCCGTTCGGCCGGAACGGCCAGTTCGGACAAAACGGACAGTTCGGACAGAACGGACAGGGAACTCAGCAGGGCGGTTCCGGCTGCGGCGGAAAATGTCTCCCGAACGGTCAGAACAATCAGAACGGTCAGAATGGCTGGAACGGTCAGTTCGGCCAGAATCCGCAGGGCGGTTTCGGCATGGGCGGACGTCATGGACAGTTCAATAATACCCCTTCCGTGCCTGATACCGTAACCGGTGCGACTCCCAACACAACTGCACCTGCTGTTCCGAACCAGAACACATTCCCCGCGCCGGGCGCATTCCCCGGCCGCTGATAAAACAGCTTTCTGCGCCATCCTTTCCGGGATGGCGTTTTTTCATGTACTCTCCATCGATGACTTTGGCAGCGGCCTTTCTTCTCTCAGCATGGTAGCCGATACCCTTCCGGATGAGATCAAAATCGACTGCTCCCTGCTGAAAAAGAACTGCGAGGACGAGCGGGAACGGATTATCCTGGAAAGCATCTTCCTTTTCGCCACCCGCCTGAACATGCGCACGGTTGCCGAAGGCGTGAAAACCGGTAACTACTTTGTCAAAAGCCCGGCAACCGAGGATGTCCTGGTCATCAGCCTCTGCCACAATATCAGTGAATAATCATAGCCGAGACGCAACCACTTCAATCTCGATCAGCCCGCCCTTGGGAAGCTGCGCCGCTTCAACGCAGGACCGGGCGGGTTTATGATCGCCGAAGAATTCCGCATAGATCCCGTTCACAACGGCAAAATCAGACATATTCTTCAGGAAAACGACCGTCTTGATGACGTCGGTCTTCTGCAGTCCCGCTTCTTCCAGAATCGCCTGAATATTCTTCAGGGATTGTTTTGTCTGCTCTTCAATGCTTTCCGGCAGGGCGCCGGTCTCCGGGGCCAGCCCCAGCTGCCCGGAAGTGTAGAGCAAACCGCCGGCCATAATGGCCTGGGAATAAGGTCCGATCGCCGCCGGGGCGTTCTTTGACTGAATAATCCTGTTGGACATGTTTCCGTATCCTCCTCATACGATGAATTCATATATCTTTCATTCGATATGGAGCTCTGAGATTCCTATATCTTGTTCTGAAAATGTTTTATTAAACAATTTCGATTGACACTTTCCCGTTCAATGCTGTAATTTCATATTCAATCCAATGGATCAACAAAGGAGTTCTTCCGGAAGGGGAGGGCTTTCTTTTTTGATACATTTTGTGAGTGAATGGGAGGAAATCGATATGAAAAAAGTGCTTTCTGTTCTGGTTGCCATGGTTCTTACACTCTGCCTGTGTAGTTTCGCCTCAGCAGAAGAAACTGCCTACCATGTCGGTATCTGCCAGCTGGTGCAGCATGTAGCGCTGGATGCCGCCACGCAGGGCTTCCAGGATGCCCTGAAGGAAAAACTGGGAGACGCAATCGTCTTTGACCTGCAAAACGCTTCCGGTGATACCAACACCTGTTCCACCATTATGAACAACTTTGTCTCCAACGGTGTGAATCTGATTATGGCAAACGCCACGCCGGCCCTGCAGGCTGCGGTGGCTTCCACCGGCGACATTCCGATTCTCGGCACCTCCGTGACCGATTATGCAACAGCTCTCGACATCAGCGACTGGACCGGCGCAACCGGCATCAATGTGTCCGGCACTTCCGACCTGGCTCCTCTGGATCAGCAGGCCGCCATGCTGCATGAACTGTTCCCGGACGCAACAAAGATCGGCCTGCTTTACTGCTCCGCGGAACCCAACAGCAAGTATCAGGTGGATGTAATCAGAGGATATCTCGAAGATATGGGCTGCACCTGCGCCGAGTATACTTTCGCTGATTCGAATGATGTCGCGTCCGTAGCACAGAACGCCTGCGACGGCAGTGAAGTTATCTATATCCCGACGGACAACACAGCCGCTTCCTGCACCGAAGCCATCCGGAATGTGGTGGAACCCGCAAAAATTCCGGTAATCGCCGGTGAGGAAGGACTCTGCAAGGGTTGCGGCGTAGCCACCCTGTCCATCAGCTATTATGATCTCGGCTATGCCACAGGCGAAATGGCGTATGAAGTACTGACAGGCGGTGCGGATGTCACCTCCATGGCAATCCGCTTTGCGCCGAACGTGACAAAGGAATATAACAAGGAATTATGTGACCTGCTTGGTGTTGTCATTCCCGAAGGCTACACCGCTATCGAATAACCATCTCATATGAAACAGGCGAGGGCTCCCCGGTGATCTCTCGCCTGTTCCAAATTCCGGAGGGATTTATCGTGAATCTGGGAGCTCTTCTGAATGCCCTTCCCGGTGCAGTGGCCCAGGGCCTGATCTGGGGCATCATGTCCATCGGGGTCTACATCACCTATAAGGTGCTCGATCTGGCCGATCTGACCGTGGACGGCAGTATGGCCACCGGCGGCGCCGTCTGCGTTATGCTGATGCTGAACGGATGCAATGTCTGGCTGGCCCTGCTCTGCGCGGTCATCGCCGGCATGCTGGCAGGTCTTCTCACCGGTATTTTCCATACACAGTTCGGGATTCCGCCGATCCTTGCCGGAATCCTGACCCAGTTGTCCCTGTATTCCCTGAATCTGGCCATCATGGACTTCAAGGCAAACCAGGGAATCAATGTAACAAAATATCAGCTGATCGTCAGCCAGCGGAATGTCAGAACCTTTGATCTTTCCAACCCGATCGTGATAACCCTGCTGTTCCTGGTTGTGCTGATCGGCATTCTGTACTGGTTCTTCGGTACGGAGACAGGCTGCTCTCTGCGGGCCACCGGTGCCAATGAAGCCATGTCCCGCGCCCAGGGGATCAACACAAAGAAAACCAAGATTCTCGGCCTGATGATTTCCAACGGAATCGTTGCCCTGTCCTCCGCTATGCTGGCGCATTACCAGGGGTTTGTGGATGTCAATATGGGGCGCGGCGCCATCGTGATCGGTCTGGCTGCTGTGATCATCAGCGAGGTTCTTTTTGGAAAGCTGTTCCGGAATTTTGCGCTGAAACTGCTTGCGGTCGCCATCGGAGCCGTCCTGTATTTCATCGTGATCCAGATTGTTCTCTGGCTCGGCCTGAACACAAACCTGCTGAAACTGCTCTCTGCTCTGATTGTTGCGGTCTTCCTCGGCATTCCTTTCTGGAAAGCCAATCTGACCGGAAAGCATCCGCATAAAGGGGGCCAGCCGCATGCTTGAAATCACGAATGTTACGAAGATCTTCAATGCGAAAACGATCAATGAGCGGGTCGCGCTGAACAATATCAGCCTGCATCTGAATGACCGGGATTTTGTTACCGTCATTGGCGGGAACGGAGCGGGTAAATCCACTCTGCTGAACGCAATCGCCGGCGTCTGGCCCGTTGAGAGCGGAAGCATTGTCCTCGATGGCACAGACATCACCGGCATGCATGAATATAAACGTGCTGCCCTGCTTGGCAGGGTTTTTCAGGACCCGATGATGGGTACGGCCGCCACTATGCAAATCGAGGAAAACCTGGCTCTTGCCGCCCGGCGAGGGCAAAAGCGCACCCTGAAAGCAGGGATCACCCGGGAAGAGCGCGAGCGCTACCGGGATCAGCTGGCTGAATTGGGACTGGGCCTGGAAAACCGGATGACAGCAAAGGTCGGCCTGCTGTCCGGCGGTCAGCGACAGGCTCTGACCCTTCTGATGGCCACCCTGAATAAACCCAAGCTGCTGCTCCTGGACGAGCATACCGCCGCGCTGGACCCGCGGACAGCTGCCAAAGTACTGGAACTTTCAGAAAAAATCATCAACGAAAACCAGTTGATGACCCTGATGGTAACCCATAACATGAGGGACGCTATCCGCTATGGTAATCGTCTGATCATGATGAATGAAGGCAAAGTGATCCTGGATATTTCCGGCGAAGAAAAAAAGCAGCTCACCATCGAACTGCTCATGGATGCTTTTGCCAAAGCCAGCGGCGAATCTTTTGTCAACGACAGGATGCTGCTTTCCTGACCTGCCCTTCCAGCAAAACTGTAAACGTATTTCCTTCCCCTTCCCGGCTGTCCACGGTAATCTTTCCGCCGTGCGTGTCCACAATGGACCGCGCGATCGCAAGACCCAGTCCGTGACCGCCGGTTTCGCGTCCGTGGGCGGGATCCGCGCGCCAGAACCGGTCAAAAATTCTTTCCCGGTCTTCCGGGTCGATTGCGTCCCCGGTGTTGAACACACTGATTTCCCGTTGCCGTCCTCTGGCTTTCAGGCTGATGACGATCCGTCCGTTCGGGTCGGAATACTTCAGCGCGTTTGACAGGAGAATCACGGCAAGCTGTTTGATCATTTCCTCGTTACCGGTATATTCAATGCCTTCCGGAATCTGAATATCCAGGGTCTTGCCGGCCTCAAAGACCGTACTCTCGAAAGGAAGTGTGACGTCCAGCAGCGCGTGGCTCAGGTCAAAGGGCTTCATCTCAGCCGTGGTTTCATTCCGGTCCAGCCTGGCCAGGGTCAGCAGATTCCGCACCAGGGTATCGGTTCGTTTGACTTCGGATCGGATATAGCCCAGATATTCATTCTCCCCGATCTCCTGCTCCAGTACCTCCGCGTTCGCGGAGATTACGGCCAGAGGCGTTTTCAGTTCATGACTCGCGTCGGATACAAACCGTTTCTGACGGATAAAAGCATCCTCCACCGGCTGCACCATCCGCCGGATCAGGAGCCAGGCCAGTAGGGAGAGCAGCAGGCACGCCGCGCCGGCAATCAGCATGGAAGCGTGCAGCATATTGGAGGCGGACAGATAATCCAGCCGGGCATCCAGCACGATCAGCTTTGTCCGCCCCTCGCTCTGGATTTTCCGGTAAAACTGCGTCCCGATCCTGCCGTTGTCCTTGCCGTCCGCAAGGGCGCTTTCCGCCATGGCGGCAACCTGATCGTCCGTGTACAGGTTCGTCTTGTCCGACGTCCAGGACTCCACTGAACCGTCGTCGTTCAGCGTAATAGTGTAGGAATTGCTCAGCCCGGCGGCGGCCACATCCCTGCCGTTGCGAATTTCGGGCGGCTGTCCCGGCGCGCCGGGCCGGTCCCCATCCGGTTTCGGCGGAGGCGATCCTTCCGCTGCTCCCGGATCGTTCTCCTCCCCTTCGGGCTTCGGCGGCGGTGATCCTTCCGCGTCTCCCGGGCCGTTCTCGTCTCCTTCGGGTTTGGGTGGGGGCGTTTCACCGTTCCCGCCGGGTCCCGCACCGTCCGGCGGCATGGAAGATCGGGGGCCGCTCCCCTCTGCAAGCGCTGTCAGCGTGTTCTCCGCCTGGGCTGCAATACTGCGTTCGTTGGACAGATGGATTGCCAGTACGATGCCTGCGGAAATCAGGATCAGCACCAGGATCACCATCAGCGTCATGCGCCGGCGCAGTCGTTTGATCATGCTTCTTCCTCCAGCGAATATCCGACGCCGCGTGTTACCTTGATCTTGACATCAGCACCGAGAAACCCCAGCTTCTTTCTCAGAAAAGAGACATATACTTCCAGATTGTTGTATTCCGCGTCGCTTTCCAGACCCCAGACGCGCTCATGAATCGTTTCTTTTCCCAGGATCTGACCGGGATTGCGGAGAAACAGCTCCATCAGTTGGTATTCCTTTGCCCCGAGCTTGACAGCAGCGCCGCTTTCACGGTTCTTCAGTTTGCCGTCTTTGGGGTCCAGCGCAATGTTCCCGTAGCTCAGTTCCATGACCGGCGCACGGATTCCGCGGCGTGTAATCGCATGCAGGCAGCTGATCAGTTCCGCGGATTCGAAGGGTTTGCCCAGATAATAGTCCGCGCCGCTGTCCAGCCCTGTCAGCCGGTCTTCCAGCTCGGTCCTTGCTGTCAGCATCATCACAGGGGTGGAGATTTTTTCTTTCCGGAGCTCCCGCAGTACGCTGAACCCGTCCATCCCCGGAAGCATCACATCCAGGATGATTGCGTCATATTCGCTGCTTAATGCCCAGTCCAGGCCGTCGCTGCCGTCATAGACAGCGTCCGCCGTAATCCTTTCCTTCTCCAGCAGCCGGCAAATCGCGGCCGACAGCTTTCTGTCGTCCTCCACCAGTAATACACGCATCTCTTTTCCCCTCCGTGTTCTGATCATATCATATCCGTCTGTGTTACAGCAAGAAGGGGCTCCCGGAAGTTTCCGGGAGTCCCGCGGGTTTCATGCTCAGGCGTCGGCAGCCGCGGTTCCGGCCGTGGTGTCAGTCGTAGTGAGCATTTCCAGCAGCAGATCATAGATCTCCTGGGTAATCACGCTGTTGTCCAGCAGTTCCTGCAGCAGCTGTGCTTCCATACCGCCGGGAGCATTCTGGTCGCCTTCCGGCTTCGCCGGGGGTTCACTGCCCTGCGCAGGCGCGTTTCCTTCTGTCTGGTTCGGAGCTTCGCTGCCTTCAGCAGGCGCCGTCCCGTCAGGCTGTCCCTGGGGAGCGTGCTCCTTCATATAGTTCAGGATCGCGTCGCAGATTTCCTGGGTAATCACGTTGTCCTTTACCAGCTGCTCAAAGTCCAGCTGCTTTTCCGGCTCACCGCCGGGAGCATTCTGCGCAGCGCGGTCCTTCTGGCCGGGTTTGCCCTGAGGCTTCCCGTTTTTCCCGTTGCCGGGTTTATTTCCGGACTGCTGACCGTTCTGGCCTTCCTGTCCGTTCTGGTTGTTCTGTTCGCTGCCGTTCATCTCCGGGGGCTGCTGACCGTTCTGATTATTCTGGTCATTCTGTCCGTTGCCGGGCATTTCCGGGGGCTGCTGGCCGCCCTGGCCGTTCTGGTTGTTCTGTCCGTTCCCGGGCATCATCGGGGGCTGCTGGCCGTTCGGGCCGCCCTGGGCGGTTACTCTGGTCGCGGTTGTTACCTGGTCAACTGTTTCGGTTGCACTTTCGGCAAACGCCGGAAGGGCGAGCGCGCTGATCAGCAGCGCAATGGTCATAAGCAGTGCAATGATCTTTTTCATCGTTTTAACCTCCATTCGTTGGTTTCTTCGTTCAGATTTACGGTCTGTCATCGGCGCCGTTTCTGATGACGCTGTGAGGATAACGCCCGAACCTTGAATGAAAATTGAAAAAATGAAAAAAAGAAAAACTTTTTTACAAGTATGTTTCCGGAGTGTTTCTCCAATCACCTCTTTTTTACCTATCAAACAGATAGGAAATAATTGACCGGAAGCGAAGCCTGTGGCATAATATCAGCGTCTGCGCAGGCGGCCCCGAAGTATGTCAGCCGCCGCCGGAAGGGAGCATCATGAACAGAGAAGAACTGACCCATTACAGCCGGTGCCTGGACCGGGAAATGCATATCATGGTCTACGGGCAGGGCGGGATCCCGATCCTCGGCTTCCCGACCCAGAATTCGATGTGCCGCAACTATGAGGATTTCGGCATGATCCATGAACTGGCGGACTTCATTGAAGAAAACCGGATCCAGCTTTTTGTCGTAGATACGGTGGACAGCGAGAGCTGGTCCCCGAAGGACGGGGACAAGGCCTGGCGCGCCGCGCGGCAGGAGCAGTATTTTCATTATATCGTCGATGAAATAATCCCCCTGATCCGGGAGCGTAACCCGGAAATCCCAGCCGTCACCGGCTTCTCCATGGGAGCGGATCACGCGGTGATCACCTTCCTGCGCCGCCCGGACCTGTTCCGGGGCGTGATCGCCCTGTCCGGGGTTTACGATGCGGACTATTTCTTTGACGGCTGGATGGACCCGACGCTCTACGAAAATTCACCGGAGCGTTTTCTGCCCAATATGCCCGCCGATCACCCCTGGATCAGGCTGTACAACGAGCGCAAAATCATCCTCTGCTGCGGCCAGGGAGCCTGGGAGGAGGACGGCATACGTACGCTGAAAAACCTTGACCGCATTTTCCGGGAGAAGGGCATCAATGCCTGGTGCGACTTCTGGGGCTTTGACGTGTGTCATGACTGGCCCTGGTGGTTTAAGCAGATGCGATATTTCCTGCCCTTCCTGCTTGATTTCCCCTTTCAGAAAGGTTGATTCAATAAGGAGCTGATCCCATGAACTTTGTTTTTATCTCTCCCCATTTTCCCCATACCTACTGGCAATTCTGCGACCGTCTGCGGAAAAACGGTCTCAATGTCCTTGGAATCGGTGATGCGCCTTATGACGGGCTTGAGGCGCCGCTGAAAACCGCCCTGACAGAATACTACCGGGTTGACAGTCTGGAGGATTATGATCAGGTATACCGTGCTGTCGCTTTCTTCGCGTTCAAATACGGAAAGATCGACTGGATTGAGTCCATGAACGAATACTGGCTGGAGCAGGACGCACAGCTGCGTACGGATTTTAACGTCGTAACCGGCATCCGCGCCGACCGGATCGGCTTCATCAAGGAAAAGTCCCTGATGAAAAAACTGTATCTGGAAGCCGGCATCCCGACCGCCCGCCAGCATATCATCTCCACCCGGGAAGCCGGGCGGGCCTTCATCGAAGAAGTGGGCTACCCGGTCATCGTTAAACCGGACGTTGGCGTCGGTGCCACCAATACCTGGAAACTGGAATCCGAGGAGGATCTGAACCGCTTTTACGATCATCTGCCGGATGTTCCCTATGTCATGGAGGAGTTCATCCAGGGGGAAATCTGCTCCTACGACGCAATCCTCGATTCAAAATGCGAACCTCTGTTTGAAAGCATGACCGTCTGGCCTCCGGTCATGGACATTGTCAATAAAGATCTGGATCTGATGTACTACACCTGTCCCGATCTTCCGGAAGGCCTCAGGAACCTCGGCCGCAGAACCGTCAAGGCTTTCGGGGTGGAACGGCGCTTCGTGCATCTGGAATTTTTCCGTCTGACCAACGCCCGCAAGGGATTGGGCAATGTCGGTGATTTTGTGGCCCTGGAAGTGAACATGCGGCCTGCCGGCGGTTATACACCGGATATGATGGATTTTGCCCATTCCACCGATGTCTATCAGATCTATGCCGATATGGTCGCCTTCGACGCGCGGAGACTGCCGGAGCCTGCCGAGCATTTCTATTGTGTTTATGCCAGCCGCAAGGACGGGCACACCTATGCCCGCACCCATGAGGAAATCATGGCGGAATACGGCAGCGTCATGATGATGCAGGAAGAAATGCCGCCCATGAACTGGCCCCAGATGGGCCGGTATATGTATACCGCCCGGCTGAAGATGTTTGAAGAGGCGCAGGCTTTTATTCGGTTTGTGCAGGGCGCGTAAAAAAGAAGAGATCAGTATTTGACCTCTTCCGGAATGCATCTGACCAGTTCTTCTTTCGGTATTTTCACGAAGATATCAACGAGATCCTTACTGTTTTCCAAAAGGACAGGCGGCCAGGCACAGCCCGCAGGCGTTTTTACGTCCGAGTTTCGGAATAAAGGCACTCCTCATCCGGTTGCATTTCTGGTAATCAATGATTTCGGATCTGTCCAGATCAACTGTCCACTGTTGGTTCTTCAGGGCCTTGCAGGGACAGATATCAATGCATTTAGTGCAGTCATCCGGGCATCTGCCGGCTGTGATCGGCTGACCGTACTCAAAGATTTCGTCAATCAGAATAGCCGACAGCCTGACCCTGGGACCGTAACTTTCGGTAATGATCACATCATTCTTTCCGAACCATCCGATACCGGCGTGCGCTGCGGCTGTTTTGAATGAGAATAACGCTTTAAGCTCTGTTTCATTCTCCTGTGCCACCGGTGGAATCCAGTATTTGACCTGATGCTTCTGAAGGATCGGTTCAATCTGGGCAACGATGCTCTCCAGCCTGGTCCTGGCGCTTTGGATTCCTTGTTCAAATCTTTCCTCTGTATAGTCATCCGGAGTAAGCTGTTCGCCGTAAGGAACGGCAAATACCAGTGCGGAATGATAAGATTCCTGATATGAAGAGTACGATAGATCTGTGAATCCATAGATGATATCCGGACACTCGGAAAAAACATCCCTGATTTCTGTTTCCGTTTTCATGTTCTTCCTCCCGTGCCGAAACAATCTCTGGCCTTCACTCTTCCGCGAAATCCGTATCCATCGCCACCTGCAGTGTGTAGTCGGGGAACGCTTTCTGCACGTCATTGACCACGTCCGTGTATACAGCCTTGCGGTCTTTTGCATCGAAGCTGACCACGATATCAAACCGTATGGATTTTTCCTCTTTGATCAGGTAGAATCCGTGCATCTGTGTCACATGCTGATGGGCAAAAACGATCTCCCGCACCTTTTCCCGGACCTCAATCGTTTCCGAATCCTTCGTGTTGACGGAATAAACGCCGATCGCCGTCAGGATCACTTGGTGCTGCTGATAAACAGCCATCTGAATGCTCCGGATCAGCTGGTCCAGCTCATTGGCGGTGCAGGTATCCGGCACTTCAATATGGATGGAACCATTCCAGGTATCCGGGCCGTAGTTATGCAGCACCAGGTCATAGGCTCCCTGGACTTCCGGAAAACTCACAACGGTCTGCTTGATGCTTCTGGCCAGCTCCGGATCGTTTTTCTCTCCGAGGATCTTCGAGATCGTATCCTTCAGCATCCCGACCCCTGACTTGATGATCACAATGGAAATGACCGCGCCGAGCCATGCCTCCAGCGAAACATGGAAGATCAGGAAAATACCCGCGGCGACCAGCGTCGATGCCGAGATAATGGCATCGAGCGTAGCGTCTTCGCCGGAATTGATCAGGGAATCGGAATTCACCTTTTTACCGACGCTTTTCACATACCGCCCGAGCAGAATCTTGACTACCACAGCCACCGCCACAATGATCAGGGAAACCGTGCTGTACTCCGGCGTTTCCGGATGGATGATCTGCTTGACAGATTCCACAAGGGAAGTGATTCCGGCATACAGCACAATCACCGAGATAATCATCGCGCTCAGATACTCGATGCGCCCGTACCCAAATGGATGCTTTTTGTCCGGCTCCTTCCCGGCCAGCTTTGTTCCGATAATGGTAATCAATGAACTGCCCGCGTCGGAGATATTGTTGACCGCGTCCAGCACAATGGCGATCGAATGGGTCATCAGGCCGATCACCGCCTTGAACGCCGCCAGAAAGACATTCGCGATGATCCCGATAATACTCGTCCGGATAATCGTTTTCTCCCGGTTCATGCCGTACGATCTCCCTTCCCGTCATCTCATCCTTTGGTGCTTATCATTCACAGTGCGGAAACAACAGCTTCCCTGACGTCCTTCATATCGACGGTGGGCTCAAACCGGGCGATTACCTTTCCTTCCCGGTCGACCAGGAACTTGGTAAAATTCCACTTGATGTAAGCCTTTTCACCGAACTTCTTGTTGTTCACATCGGCAAACTTGTTCAGCGCCGCATTCTTCAGTCCCTTGCCGAAGCCTTCAAACGGCTTTTCACTCGCAAGATAGGCATACAGCGGGTCCGCCGCCTCGCCGTTTACGTCGATCTTCGCAAACTGCGGGAATTCCGTGCCGAATTTCAGCGTGCAGAACTCATGGATCTCGTCATCGCTGCCCGGCGCCTGGTTCGCAAACTGGTTGCAGGGGAAATCGAGAATCTCAAACCCCTTGTCCTTCAGTTCCTTATACATGGCCTCCAGCGGCTCATAGTGCGGGGTAAAACCGCAGCCTGTCGCCGTGTTGACGATCAGCAGAACCTTCCCCTGATACTCCGACAGGCTGACTTCCTTCCCCTGTCTGTCCTTCACCGTGAAATCATAAACCGTTTTCATCTTTACTGGTCTCCTTTCTATTTGATGCAATAATATTTTATCAAATTGTATTCATTTGTCAAGCCTTTCTTTCTAAAAAACTGCCAAAAGATTCTCCGCCATGATATTATCCCCGATTTCCCCTTTGATTGCAAGCACCCAGTGCCATCCCAAGCGCCCCACATGCCATCCTGGGCAAGCGCAGCGCGTCGAAGGATCTATAAGACCTTTGTCGAAGAGCGGCAGGAAGCAGCCTCCTGGAAAATTGCCCAGGCAAGTATGTAAGAAGAAAATAACGAGATAGAAATTCATATTGACAAAATCATTGTATCATAGTATCTTGATTCTGTTAGTTAATGCTAACAGTTGGCTGCCCCAGTTCAATATCAATCGGGTCGGGCAACCCGAATGATATACCAAAGACCTTACCTCCAAAGGTGGCAGGATGCCAATACGCATGGCATCCCGCTTTCTGCACCTCAACCGGAAGAAACGGGAAATGATGAAACTGGAAAGGAACAATACCATGAATATTCACGAGTCCGCTGAAGATTATCTGGAGCAGATTCTGATGCTGCTGGAGAAAAAGGGGCACGCCCGCTCGATCGATATCGCCAATGAGCGGAACGTTTCTAAGCCGTCTGTCAGCATTGCCATGAAAAAGCTGAGAGAGAACGGATACATTAAAATGGGCATGGATAATATGATCTCCCTGACGGATAAAGGCTATGCCATCGCGCGAAAAATGTATGACCGTCATCAGGCGCTGACAAAATATCTCCTCCAGCTGGGTGTGCCGGAGGAGATCGCCAAAGGAGACGCCTGCAAGATCGAGCATGATCTTTCCGAGGAATCCTTTGCAACTATATGCAGCCAGATCGTCTGAAACAGCAGACTGTATTTACACAGATTCGCCGGATTGATTCTCCTGAAGATCGATCTGGCCTTTTTCCATTCTGAAAATACGGTCCGCATACTTCAGTGCGTCGTTTTCATGGGTAACGATGAAAACCGCTTTCTTCTGATCATGCGCAAAAGAAGATAATGCAGACAGCACCTTTTCCGTATTCTCGTCATCCAGGTCGCCTGTAGGTTCATCCGCAAACAGAACATCCGGATTCTGAACAAGAGCACGGATGATCGCCATGCGGCGAAGTTCTCCCCCGGAAAGCTCCCGGGGCATCGCGTCGGCAAGATGATCGATCTCGAAGTCGTCCATCCGCTGACGGGCTTCCTCTGCAGGCGCAGTTTTTTCGTACAGCTTTGCCGGCAACAGGATGTTTTCCATCACCGTCAGTGTATCCACCGCGCTTCTGCCCTGGGGAACGACACCGATCCTTTTGTTCCGGAAGCGGGAAAGCTCGTCGTCTTTCAGGCTGTAGAGATCCGTATCGTCCAGCAGAACCTTCCCTTTCGTGGGTTCCAGAATGCCCGCAAGCATATTCAGCAAAGTGGTTTTCCCGGATCCGCTCCGTCCCGTCAGCACGGTTACGGATCCCGAAGGCACTTCCAGGCTCATGGAGGATACAGCATAGAAGTAGTTGGCGCTGCCGGTATTCCGGAAAAATGTTTTACTGATATTGTCCGCTTTCAGAATCATATCAGTTTCCCTCCCTAAGAGCTGTGCCGGGGTTTACTCGGCTGAGGCGCCAGGCAGAAAGCGCGCTTGCCGCAGCTGAAACCGCGATGGACAAAAGAATCGTACCGATTGCCAGAAGAAGTACAGTGGAAAACACCGGCATCAGGTACGGTAATCCCAGACTGCTTTCAATCAGAGAAGCAAAGGCGAAAACCCCGACGGCAGCAACAATGACGCCCAGGATGCCGCCCATCAATCCGCAGGCAGCTGACTCCAGCAAAGCCATCCGTCCGAGCATCTTCCTGGATGCTCCCAGCACCCGGAGTACCGCGAACTCCCTGGAACGCTCCCGGATAATCATCACGTATGAGAGCAAAAGGATGATAAAAGCAAGCACCCAGATCACGACGATCATGGTGGTCACCGTGCGGCTGACACCGGCAAGGCTGTCGGAAACCCCTGTGATCATGGAACGGGTTCTTACGGCCGTCACTTTACGGAGTTTGCCGGTCAGTGCCGTGTTCACCGTATCAATATCATATCCGTCTTTCACTTTGATGTAGACCGCGGAAACAACGGAATCGTCATCGCTTGTGATTTTATGGCTGATGCCTTTTGCTTCGGCTGCCGCGAGAAGCTTGTTCATGGTGTCCATATTGCAGTAGACAGCGGTATCCAGGCCCGTTCCCGTGGGTTCCAGCCGCGCGATCACCTTGCACCGCTGCTCATAAATCCGGATGATCTCACCGATATCCGCTTCCACCTTGCAGCCGACCGCGACTTCCAGATCGCCAAGTTCACCGGTCAGGCTGCGGGCAATCCACGGCTGCACGGTAAAATCCTTTTCGGGATCGATGCCGATCACCTGGATTTTAATCGAACAGCAGTCAGCCTTCAGGGAAGCAAGAAAGACCTGCGGCGCAGCTTTTTCCACCCCCGGCACCTCCAGCGCTTTCTCCGTCACGGAGGCATCCATGTAAAACGCCCCGGTGGTTCCCTGCAGGAACATGTTCTGGAAGCTGACTTTGCTCTGCGCCTCCGAAGGCACCAGAATGATATCGGCACCCAGACGGGCTTCCAGGCTCTGCAGGCCGTTCCGCAAAGACAGCACGACCACGGAACCGCCGAAGACCGCCAGTGCCAGAAAAGCGGTCAGCAGTACCAGCGCAATCGTTCTTCCCGGCTTTCTCTTCAGATTCTTTACGGACAAAGACGACATTCCGGCCATAGCTTTATGCTTTACCCTTTCCGCTCAACAAGACTCCTATTACGGCCGCGAGCGCACTGACGGAAAACAGGATAATCATCGCTGGCTGCATTACAGCCCGGCAGTGCATGCTGCTCATCCGGCACATGCTGATCAGCGTTCCAGGGGTCAGAATTCCCAGTATGCATACCGCAATGCTGCTCAGATACGTTCCGAAGCGTGCACGCCCGGAAACAAGCGTCAGTAGAGCGAGAACACCCAGCAGACAGCCGAGTCCGAGAAGAGCCCGTCCTGCCCACCAGCAGGCGCCGACGCTGCCGTCCTCATGAATACAAGGTGATAAAAAAGTCAAGCTGCCGATCGAAATAACCAAAGCGAGCACAAGCATGACGCATCCGGGAATCATTTGCTTTTTCATATCCTCATCCTTCACTTTCCGAAATTCTCATTGATGACTTCCCGCGCCACTTTGCCGTGCTCCAGCACGATGGTACGCTGTGCGGCCTCCGCCACCTCCGGGTCATGGGTCACCACAATCAGCGTTGTCCCCTCTTTATGAAGCTGTGCGAAAAGATCCAGAACGATGTTTTCGTTCGCTTCATCCAGATTGCCGGTCGGTTCGTCCGCCAGAATCAGTTCCGGATGATTGATGAGCGCCCTGGCCACGCAGACACGCTGCTGCTCGCCGCCCGAAAGCTGGCTGGGAAGATGTTTGGCGCGTTCCCGCAGGCCGACCCGTTCCAGCGCTTCCAGCGCTTCCTCTTCATCCGGCATGGAGTGATAGTACTGGCTGACCATGACGTTCTCCACCGCCGTCAGATAGTTCACCATGTGGAACTGCTGAAAGATCAGGCCGATCTTGTCCCGGCGGATATCCGTCAGGTTCTTGCTGCTTTCCCTGCTGATATCCACCCCGTCCAGCAGCACCTCGCCCTTTGTCGGTTTATCCATGCAGCCGATAATGTTCATCATGGTGCTCTTGCCGCTGCCGGACGGTCCCATAATCGCGACCCATTCTCCCTGATCCACATGCAGGGAAACATTATCCAAAGCCTTCAGATCACCGTAGATCTTGGAAACATTCTTCAGTTCAAGCAGGCTCATTGTTATTCTCCTTTCAGTACAAGCGCAGGGTCAATCGCTACCGCGCGCTTAATGGGAAGCAGGCAGCTCAGCGCCGCGATCGCCATGGAAACAATGATCGTGATCGGCAGCAGCAGAGGCTGGAACGTAATCGAAGACCCGAACACGTTGACGCTGACCACCTGTGCGAATACAAAGCCGAGGATTCCGCCCATGACGCCGCCCAGCAAGCCCAGGAACAGTCCTTCTCCCAGGAATTCCTTCCGGATAGATCCGCCCGACGCGCCCAGAGCTTTGCGCAGGCCGATCTCTCTCCGCCGCTCCGAGACCACTGCCATCATCGTCGTGGAAACGCAGATCATGGTCAGCAGCAGCACGACCAGGGTCACCAGGAACACAAGGGCCGTCAGTTTTTCCAGCACAGAAGCTTCGGAGCGGGTAACCCGTTTGACCAGCCGCGCCCGGACGCTCCCGCTGTCCTGCGTAATGGCATCCGCGTAAGTCTCCAGCTGTTCCGCCCCGGCGGAAACACTCAGCTCCGCCACATCCAGCTGTCCGGAGCCTGTAAGGGATTCCATATCCTCAAGGGACAGGAATACATATTCCTCCTCTTCTCCGCCCGTGGTCAGAATGCCCGTAACCGTAAAGTTCAGGGTCTGGGGTTTCACATTCTTTTCCGTTTTCCGGGCGGTATTGATGGCTGTCACAACCGCTTCCGACGTGACGGTGGCGCCCGAAAGCGCGTCTACGTCCTCACCGGCAGTAAGCGGAAGCGTTTTGCCTTTGAACTGGTTCAGGTATGATTCATCCTCCGATGCCCGTCCGCCGTATTCGGGGGTTTGGGTTTCGGCATTGATCTCAATTGTTTTTATGGTGCTGTTCTCATCCAGCTGCAGGCTGACATAAACCACGCCGCCTCCGAATCCTTCGGCGCTGCCGGAAAGCGTCGCGTTGGGAATACGGCTTTCTTCCGGAGTCAGTTCATCCGATAAGGAAATTGGCTGATAAGTCAGTTCCATCGTGGAACCGGCCTTCACCCCGATCGTATCCGCGATACTTTTCCCCACCAGTACCTCCCGGGTGTTCTCCGGATAAGCGCCTTCAATGCTGAAATAGGGACTGGTTTTCGGCACTTGTGTGAAGTCCGTTCCGGCTGCGGTAAAGGACTGCTGCCGGGAAGTCATATCCAGCCGGACATATCGGTAAGGGGTTGCGCCAATCAGTTCATCCTGCGGAATCTTTTGCAGTGCCTCTGCCAGCTGGTCGCTGTCAAGGATTTTTCCTTCTTCAGGAAGAATCAGCATATTTGCCCCGTAGGATCGGAACTGCGCGCCCATCTGTCTGGGCACATCCACGTAGATTGTCACCAGTCCGGCCAGGATCGTGGCCCCGATCCCGATGGACAGCAGCGCGATCAGCATCCGGGACCGCCTCCGCAGAAGCGAGGCCGTAATCATCCGAAGGAACATTCTTCTCTTTGTCATATCAGTGCCCTCCGTGCAGCACTTCCGCAGGCCGCAGCCGCAATACCATCCGAATCGCCGGAAGGCTCCCGGCAATGGTAACCAGTGCAATCAGGCCTGCCACAATCGGTGCCACCTTCGGATCCATATCAATGGAAGATCCGAAAACGCTTTGCCCGATGAGCTGAGCAAACCCAAAACCCATCAGATAGCCGGCAGCAAACCCGATCAGTGCTGTAATCAGAATTTCTGTCATGACAACACCGGTGATGGATCTGTCCTTTGCGCCGATCGCCTTCAGCAGGCCGATTTCCTGACTGCGTTCCATCACGGAAGCCGTAACCAGATTGGAGATACCCAGCGCCGACCCGATCAGGCTCAGCGCTGTAATCAGGATCATGAGCAGTTTTGTCTTGTCCAGGATCGTCCCTTCGCTTTCCGCCACTTTCCGGACGGCGGTGGCGACTGAACCGGTGATCACTTCCTGAATCTGATAGCAGATCGCGGAAACATAGGCGGTACAGTACCAGGTTTCGTAATCCCGGCTGCTGAGTGCCGCCGGATTCCGCGCTGCCCGGCGTGCCAGTTCGTTGTCCGGAGTAGTCAGGGCGGAAACTTCAATGGAAGCCACTTTGCCGTCGCGGTACGTCAGTTCCTGCACCAGATCCAGGGTCGCATAGAGCTGATCATCTTCATCCCCACCGGCATCGTAGATCCCGGCAATCGTTACATCCTTTTCCCCGTGGCTGCCGGTCAGATGAATCGAATCTCCGGCATGCCAGCCCATCCGCTCCGCCAAAGCGGCGCCTGCCATGACCTCGGAGGAAGCGTTTTCGTCCTTCTCATCCAGCCAGCGCCCTTCCGTGACATCCCACCAGGAACGCATCCCGATCACGCCGGCATCAAGGCTTTCACCGGTCGGCAGGTCCAGATGATGATTGAACCAGGTTCCCGTGATTTTTACGGAAGCATTTTCCGAAACCTGAACCTGCGTATCCAGAAAAGGCGTAAAGTCCACAATATTGAATGCCCAGAAGATTGTTTTCAGTTTGCCCAGCTCGTCTTCACGCAGATATGCCGTGTTCAGCTCCGAACCTTCCCCGACATCATAGATATCGGACAATAACGAAGAATCTTTGGGTTTTACGACGATGTTGGCCCCGTAGTTCTTCAGTTCCTTGTTGACCTTCTCCTCCACGCCCAGCACAACATTCAGCATGCCTGTAGCAAGGGAGGCCCCCAGGGCTATGGTCAGCGCAATCAGCAGCATTTTCCCTTTCTGATGAAAGAGCACGCCCCGTATCATCCGAAACAGCATTTACAAGCCTGTCCTTTCCGAAGGTCCAGGGCGACCGGAAAGCCCTGGTCGCGCCCGCTGGCGCGAAACCTTCTTTATTTAAACTCCTTCTCACCGGCAACGAGATCTTCCAGTTTGAAGACCAGATTCCCGTCCTTGACTTCATAAGCCAGTGGAATCGGATTGCAGCCGCCCTTGAAGCCGATGGTGTTGATATTCATCACAACGTCACAGCGCTTGCAGACAACCTGTCCGTTCCGCTCGAAATAACCGGCGTTTCCGCATACCTCACAGGCGTCAAGCCCAACGCCGTAGCTGGCGGAATTGGGCTTTCTCACCACGATCCACCGGACGTCAATATTGTTTTCGGTCCTGTATTCAAAACGGTGCAGATGTCCGTCATTGACGGCTTCTGTCGGAATCAGGATGACTCCTGCTCCGGCATCCACGGTATAGCTTTCCGGTGCGGAAAGTTCCACCTGCTTGGTATCGTTTGTCTTGACGACGGTCAGGATCAGGGAAAACAGCACAAGGCACACCAGCGTTCCGACAGCCATCCGGCGCCAGTGCCGGTTTCTCGCTTTCAGTTTGCGAAGCTGGGCCGGATTGTCATACTTTTCCCTCAGGATTGTTCCCTGCCGGAAGAAGAAGACGCACAGCAGGACAATCAGACCGACCGTGATCCAGATAAACAGCATGGAGTGGTTTGCCGTGAACATCATCCAGTTCCCGATCCATCCGTATGCTTCATCAGTGTACTTCACAGACCATCCGAGCCATTTGGCTCGGTTGACCCACGGCGCAAAGAATCGACCGAAACAGTACATGGCAAAAACCAGAAGATTCACATTCAGCAGAGCCGGAACCCATGAATAGGGTTTTATATCAAGCGTGCAGTGCGAAAGCAGCCGCGAATAAATCAAAAGCAGAATCAGCGCGCCGAGCCATCCGGCCATGCGCACAAGGTAATAAGAGGACAGATACCCCTGTCCCATGGTGTTAAAACTGAAGGGATACAGCAGAACTCCGGGAAGTGAATAAAAAATCAGAACGGCCGAGATCAGTGACCCGGCAATGCACAGAACGGTGCTGCCTGCCCCGGCGGGCTGCTTCTCCTTTCTGCCGAAGCAGAAAGTCAGCACGAGGAAAAGGACCGTCAGCGTCAGCAGAACCGCATAAATATAATGATTCCAGTGGCTGGATATAATCAGTTTTGTGTTAAATTTGACGATCGCCAGGGCAATGGAAGCCAGAACACCCAGCCCCAGCGCAATTCCGTGGATCATACGGCCTTTGCGGTCGGCAACACGGGAAAGCATCGTATGCATTAACGTGACATAAGTCACTGTAAGGAAGAGATCCTGGATCACCATCCAAAGATACTTGAACACGGCAAGACCTCCGTTACTTCGGGTTCATAAACATGCCAAATGCCGGCGCTCCACCAACGCGGGCCCCGGGGCCCGCGCCCCGCGGATGGAGCGCCAGCATGGAAAAAATCCTTTTACAGGTTCTGTGTCATTACCATTCCTTGACAAACTTCCAGCCGGTCCAGGTGGCAGTCAGCGGTTCGGTCCAGAAGCCGTCCTTGGCTTCAACGCCGGTCTCCGAATCCACGTGGAGCAGATAGCCGTTCTCTGCCGGGCTCTTGATGGACAGGGTAATGGAATATTCGCCTTCCGCCAGCGGGATGTTGTTGCCGTAGTGCGGGCCGTCAGAAGCCGCCATAGGCATCATGGAACCGGAATAGACTTCCTTGCCGTCCTTGTCTTTGATCACGAAATCAATGCTCAGGTAAGGTACCCAGCCGTCCACCGGGAAGCCGTAGGGATTCTCTTTCGCCGTCAGGTCCACTTCGATGTGCAGGTCAGAGCCTTCCTTGGGCGTGGCATTCTCGGCGGGCGCCATATCCACGGGCTGGAAATACACCATCGCCATGGTCATGAAATCCACATCCTGTTCGCCTTCGACGCCGAGTTCGTATTCATCAAAACCGGCTTCTTCCGCCATAGAAACAGCGGAAACAGCGAAGAGCATCATAGCAGCCAGCAGCAGAGCAACCAGTTTTTTCATTTGGACATCCTCCTCATTCATAAAAACTCTTTTTGTATATCCGGCACGATGATTCGCGGGGCACAGGCGCCGGTGGCGCCTGCGTTGCTTTCATCGTGAGGGGTATCAGGATTGAGCGGGCTGGGCTGTCTGAGCGGCCTGATCGGCCTGAGCGGTCTCCGCGACCTGAGTGGCCTGATCAGCTTCAGCGGCTTGACAAGCCTGAATTGCTTGGGCGAGCTGCACCTTGAGCGCGTTGATTTTCCCGCGGTAGTGAGCCATCATAAACGTAACCAGCAGAATAATCGCCAGAATCAGCTGAGGCACAAGCGTTTCCAGCCAGGGATAAATTCCGAAGATCTGGATCACGTCGTTCTCCGGGATGCCGGGAACGCGCAGCGTCAGATCAAACACATTGCCTTCCGCCAGTTCCTTGATCCCGCTGCCCAGGAAGCTGACGCACATGATTGCCATCAGGATGGAAGTGGCGGTGAAGAACACCTTGATCGGCAGCTTAATGGACAGTTTCGTGATAGCCAGATAAACGAAGACCAGCAGAACGCACCCGACCCCGAATCCGGCCCAGACCATGCCGGGATTACCCTCACTGAGCATCGGCTGGTAGAACAGTACAACCTCCGCGCCTTCCCGGAATACGCTCAGGAAAGCCGTAAAGGCAAGGGCAAACGTGCTTCCCTGCTCCACGGAAGACTGGACCTTTCCGTCAATAAAGCGGCTCCAGTTAGCAGCCTCGGCTTTGGAAATCATCCAGTTGCTGACATAGAACAGGACGCAGACAGCTATCAGTGCGGTAATTCCTTCGATGACTTCCTGTGCAACGCCCGCGCCCACAAACGCCTGTTTTGCCCAGGAAAGCGCAAACGCTGCCACAAAACTTGCTGCGATACCGGCAATCGCGCCGATATACACATTCCTGACGCTGCGGCCGTTCCCGCTTTTGACCAGATAAGCGATGATCGCTGCAATGACCAGAATCGCTTCCAGGCCTTCCCGGACAATAATGCCGAAGGCTCCCAGGAACGTCAGCAGTTTCGGATCGCTTTGCTTTTCTTCCGCAGCAGCGTTCTCCTCCGCAGTTTCACTCGCTTCCCCGGCTTCCGCAGCCTTTGCCTCCGCCTTCTTTGTGTCAATTGTTTTGGCGTACTTCAGAATATTATTCTTTGCCTTGTCGGTCGTTGTGCGATACTTGTTTTTCTGATACTTTTCTGCTCCGGACGCGACCAGACCGCGCAAATCGGAGAAGTTCTTTTCAACAGTCTGCCTTTCTTTAATGGAAAGATCTGTATAAATAGCATGACTCAGTCCGGATTCCTCATAGACTGAATAATATGCCGTATTCAGATTATCCTGAGCCGCATCAAAATCTTTGTCCAGATAACCCATGTAGGCCGTATCCAGCAGTTCCTTCACCAGTGTGGCAGCTTCATACCAGTTTTCATACTTCGCGGCCGCGTTGGGATCCGCGGAATATTCCGCATAAGGATCGGTGGCTGCCAATTCACCGCGCTTGTAGTACTTGGTCTCGCTCTGTACGCCGCCCTGCATGGCAGCCAGCTTGTTTCCGTCTTCCCGGATCATCGCCTTCAGTTTTGAAAGCGCGCTGCGGACCGCTGTCTTCGTTTCAGTTGTTTGGTTTTCTTTTTTGACGGCAGCCTTACAGGCGGAAAACTGCATCTCCACTGCGTTTTTGCGGTTTCCGCTGATATAGCTCATGGTCTGCCGTTCGAAACCGGTTGTTTCATACACCCGGAAATAGGCATTGCTTACATTGTCATAGGCAGCAGCCGCGTCCCCATCCAGATAAGCTTCAAACGCAGCATCCAGAAACTTGTCAATCTCATCCGCCGCGTCCGCCCATCTCGTTGATGCCGTTTCTTCAGCAAGACAGGACCACGGTATAACCAATAACACAATGACCAGAGCGCACAGCACCCTAAGGAATAACGCTTTCTTTTGCATGCCCGTTTCTCCTCCGTTAAGCACACATAACGTTAGCACCTGCTAACTTGCATAAAATCTTAACACAGAATCATATGGTTGCGTTATCCTGATATTGACATAATATTGTAAACGCGTTTGTCTGATATCGACTTTTTTGTTTTTTGAGGTCGTAATATTGAAAAAGTCGGTTAGTTTATGCTAATATATGAATGCGGTTAGGTTTGCCTAATGTTAATTCAGCATCCCGCAGGAGGAAATCCGTTATGAAGCAAAGGCAGATGAATCCGGAAACCATATCAGAAACCGGGAAAAAGAAAACCGGCGGAGAAATCCTGACGCAGGCGGTTTCAGATTATATTGAAGCGCATTCCAGAGAGAAATTCTCCCTGCAAAAGATGGCAGACGATCTTTATGTAAACGGGTGTTATCTCCTGCGGGCTTTCAAAAAGCATACCGGATATACACCGCTGGCTTACCATAACCATGTCCGCTGTATGGAAGCCAAGGATTTACTGGCTCATACCGATAAAGGAATCTCCGAAATCGGAGAAATCGTCGGGTTTGTTTCCTCCGCCCATTTCTCCCATGTATTCAAAAAGTCGGAAGGCTGCACGCCTTCCGACTATAGAATGAACCACCGGACTTATTGGGAAAAGAAAGAGAACTGTGAAGAAGATGTGTCGTGACTGCGCGTAATACTCTGAGGCAGAAAAGATGAATATTCAAACCATAGAAGGAATCCTGATCCCGTTCCTGGGCACCACCCTGGGAGCCGCGATGGTTTTTCTCCTTAAAAATCAGATTTCCGTCACCGTACAGAAAGCGCTCACCGGTTTTGCCGCGGGCGTAATGGTTGCTGCTTCCTTTTGGAGTCTGCTGCAACCCGCGCTGGACAGCAGCGCGCATATGGGATCTCTGGCGTTTCTTCCCGCCGCCATCGGATTCCTGATCGGCATCGGCTTTCTGCTGGGGCTGGATGTGCTCACACCCCATATGCATATGGATAAACAGAACGAAGGTCCGCAAAGCGGCTTCAAACACACGACCAAGCTGATCCTTGCCGTGACGTTACATAATATCCCCGAGGGTATGGCGGTCGGCGTAGTCTATGCCGGTTTACTAGCCGGAGCATCCGGAATCACAGCAGCCGGAGCACTTACCCTGGCGCTGGGGATCGCCATTCAGAATTTCCCCGAAGGCGCGATTGTTTCCATGCCCCTGCTGGCGGAAGGTATGCCGAAGCGAAGGACCTTCCTGATGGGTGTTCTTTCCGGTGCGGTCGAACCCATCGCCGCAGCGATCACAATCCTGGCCGCAGGTCTTGTCACCCCCGTGATGCCCTATTTCCTGGCTTTCGCTGCCGGCGCCATGATGTATGTCGTTGTGGAGGAACTGATTCCCGAAATGTCGGAAGGAAAACATTCAAACATCGGTACCATCGCTTTCTCCCTGGGTTTTGTCCTCATGATGATCCTGGATGTCGCCCTGGGATAAATGGATGTCAGGTCATCGAGATCAAGATGCGGATGAACCGTTCATCTGTTTTTCCTGATACCGGGCAAGATCCGTACTGATTTTCTCCGCTTCCTTCCTGTCAATATGATACTGAATAATATGCGACAGAACAAAGACAGCAAAAATGCCCAATGCGAGTGCAGGAAGAATCCAGCTTTTTTCTGTAGGAATTGTATCTGAGTTCAGGGCGATCAGGATAATCGCTCCTTCGATCAGCAGCAGGCTGATGATTTTTCGGATGACCAGACTCCGGACGCTGAGTTCCTTGTCTGACCACGTTATCATCGTCGCCGCTGTGCCGATCAGCGCATAGATAAGGGGAGAAAAAAAGGCTTCATAACTGAAAACGCGGTCCCGGTCCAGCAGGTATCCCAGAACCATCATCAGGATGGTGATCAGCGTGACCAGCAGCGTATACAGGCGTAGCGCCCGGATCAGCAGTTCTTTCCGTTTCTCTTTGGTCATCCGGGTTCACCGCCTTTCAGAATCTGTTTCAGCTCCGGTACATATTTCCGGGAGATGATGACCTCCTCGCCGTTCTTCAGGACGGCTGAGAACCGGCCGTTCAGCGCAGGACGAACGGAAGTGATTTTCATCAGGTTGACAATCATGCTTTTGGAAATTCGAAGGAAACTTTTGTTCTTTAACAGGTCTTCCAGCTCATACAATTTCATCCGGATCTCGTAACTGTCTGAAGCGGTATACAGAAAGAGCCGTTCATCCACCGACTCAGCATAGAACAGGTCCACAACGGGAACTTCAATGCGTTTTCCATCCTGCGTGGCGCTGAGCTGTCCCTGCCGGGATTTGACAAAGGATATAATCTCCTGTATCTCATCCGTTATCCAATGGTATCGGATCTCCACCATTTCCGGTTCACTTTCCGGAATCTTCCTGATCTCCAGTTTCATTTGCCTGCTCCTTTATACCGGCTGCTTTCCGCCGGGCCGCAGTCAGTATATCAGAGCAGGCACTTAACCGCAATGCGTTCATTATCCTTCCAGATGTTTCCAGTTCCATACGGAATAACCGCCCAGCAGAACGGCACTGACTGCAATCATGATCACCATGGTGCGAATCGGACCGCCAAGGGCAATGTACAGGGCTTCATCATTCGCGATGATAGAGAGGGCATTGAACACACCGTGAAAAACGATACATGGCACCAGACTCTTCCCTTTGTGGAAAAGGATGACCAGTGCAAACCCTACAAACACGGCAAAGATGATCTGGCCAATGGTTTCAAGGAGATTCTGCCCATTGATCAGATTCACAATATGCCCGATCCCGAAGGTGACTGAAGAAATAATGATCGCCCGGGTCAGATTTTCCTTTTCAATAGCCCTGAACAGGAAGCCGCGGAAGATAAGTTCCTCCAGGAACCCGACACACAGCATGCTGATCACAAAGAGGACGCTTTCCGTCGCGGAAAAGCGAAGGGCCGGGCTGAAAACCAGTTTATACAGGCACACCAACACCAGCGGGATAAAAAACCAGGCCTGAACAAGCCGGTAACGCGGCAGAAAAAGCCCGTACTTTTCCGTCAGGTTGTTGCGCCTGACCCACAGAAGCAGGGTAATACTCATCGCAATATGAAAGATAGCCGAGACTAGCTTCGGGATACCGACGGTTTCACTCAGAGCTTCTGCCAGGCTTGTACCGATCACATAGATCGCAATCCATGTTAGAGAAAAGATCAGTTCATTTTTTTCATACAGTTTCTTCATGGTACATCCTCCGTCCGTTTTGATCAGGACAAAGGATATACGACGGAACAGAAAAGCACAACGAATTGTCAGGTGAAATGCATTTTCTGCAGGTAAGATGCGATTGCCTGATCTTTCTCGGTCTGAGAACCCGGATCGTTCAGGATCATTGTGGCAGCGAAAGCATCCCCTCCCAGACAATCCAGCAGCTTTTTGAAGGCTTTTTCAGCGCCGGAACCGCCCTGGCAGGCAAAGGCTGCGATCTCCTTTCCCCTGAGAGCTTCCTTGTTTTCGGCTGCAAATGTCCTGATCGGCGGCGCGACATTGCTGGCCCAGACCGGGAAACCGATGACAATTCGGTCATACTGTTCCGGATTGAATGAATAAGGGATCAGTTTGGGCGTTTCAGCCATCACCGCACTTTTGCCGCCCCAGAGAAACTTTTTGAATCCTTTGTCCGGGAAAGCCTTCTCCGGTTTGATCTCAATCAGGTCCGCACCGGCCCCTTCCGCAACCTTTTTGGCAGCCGAAGCTGTGTTCCCGCTCATGGAATAATAAACAACCGCGGTTCTCATAAATCTTTGTTCTCCTTTTCCCATTCCTGCAAAAAGCTTTCCATAAACGCATGCCGGCTTTCAGCCATTTCCTTTGCTTTTTCCGTATGCATCATGGCTTTCAGTAAAAGCAGTTTTTCATGAAAATGATCTATGGACGAATCCAGCGTCCTGCCATGCTTCCCGCCGTAAGCAAATGTCCGCGCAATGCCTATGGCTCCGATCGCATCCAACCTGTCCGCATCCTGAACGATTTTACCCTCAAGCGACTCAGGACACCTGTCCCTGTTTTTGCTGAATGACACGGAGTTGATCGCCGTGCAGATCTTTGCGATCGCTGTTTCATCTACGTTCTGTGAGTTCAGAAAAGCTCTGGCATTCGCGTTGTACGCCGTTGCAAACAGTTTGGAATCATCCGCGTCATGAAGCAGAGAAGCCAGAGCAACAATCAGCCTGTCACAATCAGGTTCGGAATCGGTAATCTCCATGGCTGTGCGATAAACCCGCATGGTGTGGTCAAAATCATGTCCGTCACTGTTTCCCTGAAACAGTGACCGGACATACTCCATCGCTTCTTTTACAATCATTTCCTGCATACTTTCTCTCGCCCTTCATCGTGATATTGCAGTTGCTTTACGCGGCAAAGAAAGTATATCATGAAATTTTACTCTTCTGAAGATCGATTTGTGACTTTTTGTTTGAAATGCATCTGTCCGGTTTTTTACTCTCAGTTTTTCGAATTCAGATCATCAGGTTCCATCTGTATACAGGAAGTTCACTTCTTTTTTGCCAGCAGGATCGTTCTGGCTTTCTCCTCCGTATCATCCGTTTCGTCATATCCGTCATACGGCGCATCCGGATCCGGAACACGCTTGTGAAGCCGTGAACAGAGCTGGTCCCGATGAGCAAACACAAAATCCAGATCATCAGACCATCCGGTATGACCTGTGATCACCGCGATCTTCCGATTTCTGGCACGCAGATTTGATTCCAGTTTTTCAAGGCTTTGCACAGAAAGCTTATTACTTTCTGCCAGCATAGCGATAAAGCTGTATCCGCCGTCCGCACCGAACCAGATCGTATCGCCGGTGAACAGATACCGATCATCAATCAGGTAAACCATATGCCCCCAGGTATGGCCCGGAACAAGAATACATTCAACCTTGATCCCTTGGATTTTGAACTGGAATGCGGTAAAATGATTGAGATTACCGGACGTTCAGGCAGCGGGAAAAGCACCCTGCTGAATATGCTGGCGGGAATGCTGACGCCCACATCCGGCAAGGTGCTGTTGGATGATACAGATCTCTACGCTTTGGATGAAAAGAGCCTGTCCAGATTGCGGAATGAGAAGATTGGACTGATCCCGCAGGGTCACACTTCTCTTCTGAGCCTTACGGTGTTGGAAAACGTGATCCTTCCGGCAATTCTGTACCATAAGGACGCGCAACCAGAAGAGAGCGCGAAGGAACTGCTTGAGAAAGTGGGAATCGGCAACCTGGCGAATGCGAAACCCAACGAACTGTCCGGCGGTGAACTTCGGCGGATGGCTATTTCCCGTGCGATGCTGCTTCATCCGGGGATCCTGCTGGCAGATGAACCAACGGCAGGGCTGGATAATGAAAACACGCTGGCTGTGCTTTCGCTGCTCCGCATAGCAGCGGATGATGGAGCTGCTGTGCTGCTCGTTACCCATGAAAACGAAGCTGCACAGTATGCTGACCAGGTATATACAATGGATGGCGGAAAGCTGGTTGAATTATGAACCTTCTGACGGATTTGTTCCTCTCCTTCGCCAGGATCGGCGCATTCACCTTCGGCGGCGGATATGCCATGCTGTCTCTTTTGGAGCATGAATGCGTGGAGAAAAAGCAATGGCTGACCGAAGATGAGATGGCAGAGGTGACAGTCATTGCCGAATCAACGCCAGGCCCGATCGCAATCAACTGCGCAACATACACCGGTCTGAAACTGGCGGGGATCAAAGGCGCTGTTTGTGCAACGCTGGGGATGGTGCTGCCTTCTTTTTTCGTACTGCTGATCATTTCCGCATTTCTGAAGAACGTTCTGACAATACCGCTGGTAGCCAAGGCGCTTCGGGGAATCCGTGCGGCTGTTGTTGTCCTGATCCTTCGGGCAGGATATCAGATGTTCCGGAATATTCTGAAGAAGACGCCGGATAAAAAGAGTGCAATTGGTTTCTTCGCTTTCTTCCTGATCCTGACCCTCTGTTCACTTCTGCTGGCATGGCATATTCCCACAATCCTGATGATTCTGGCAGCAGGTATCATGGGCTATATCCTGTTTTCACGGAAGGGGGCTGCAAAATGATAATATTGGAATTATTCCTGCAATTCCTGAAAATCGGAGCATTTGCCTTCGGCGGTGCATACGGGGCTATCCCGCTCATCCGGGAAACGGTGCTCTCCATGGGATGGATGAATGAAGCCCAACTGATGAATCTTCTAGGGATCAGTGAATCGACGCCTGGACCTATCATGGTCAATGCAGCAACCATGACCGGGTTTGACCAGGCCGGTATCCCGGGAGCTCTTGTCGCGACCCTTGGTGTTATTCTACCGTCTTTTCTGATTATGCTGATCATTCCTTATCTGCAGAAAAGATGGGCAGGACACAAGGTTATCCGCATGGCTATGCGGGGAATTAAGCCATGTCTGGCAGGAATCATTATTGCCACAGGAATCCATCTGTTTATTCAGATTGTTACATCTTCTGATCAGAAAACATTTGACTGGAAGATTCTGCTGATTACAGCAGTTTTGATTGCCGTATCTGTTCTGTTTCGAAAAAATAAACAGAAACCGATTTCACCTATTCTTTTGATTCTTCTCTCTGCGATCATTGGAATGTTGTTTCTCTAGAAATCCATTAACATCCTTCCTCACGAAACTGGCGTAATAAGAATTGCTGCTCCTCAGTTTTTTGCAATTTTCTTATAGCCGCAGTCGCAAAAGGGGCCGCCGGAAGCCAGCGTATATTTCCGAACAAATCTGGAAGTTCCGCCGGCTTCACTCATTGTGTAATCCAAAAGGCACATGGCCGGAGTCAAATCATACAATCCCAATTCCTTCATCAAAGTGCATATGCCGCATTTTGTGAATCTTGCCTCGTATCCGCTGCCATCAGCATACGGAAGAAAAGTCATATTCCAGGAATAAGGGTTGCGATCCGCTGACCGCAATTCCGAAGTTGCTTTCATTCCGGCAACATCTTTCTCCGTGAACTTTCTTTTCCCGCTCATTCGGCAGAATTTCTTCATTGCACCGATCATCATAGAATCCCGGTAGTACTTCGTCGCGTCATCCACAGACGGTTTCTGCGGAAGACTCAGAAGAAATGCTGATAGCATAGCACAACTGACGATATTCATTTTAAACCGATCGCTTTTTTCGAATTCCGGCAGCATTCTGATAATCTCGCGATACCTTTTCTTCGCCTTTCCTGTAATAGATCTTGCTGTCTTGCAATCGTAATTCAAAACAGTCGTAAGGTTCTTCCTGAACGAACCTGCAAACAATAACCACATACCGCTGGGCATTCCTGCGTACTTCATGCTGTCTCCTTTTGCTTCTTCTTTCTGCTCACAAGAAATCCGCCGTCATCCTTCACCACTTCATATTCCTTTGCCAGCGGATTATCCTTCCCGACAACCAGATAATCACAGACATCACTGTTTCCACATGTACCGCAACGGATCAGCTGTCCATGGATTTCCGAAATTCCAAAGAAGTCACTGTTGCACAGAAGCGGCAGAATATGCTGCATATTATGCTTCTTAGCAAACTCAGCATTCGGGCACTGAGTAAACTGATATCTTGCAGCATGATGTTCCTTATCATACGGCTCGTTTACATTAATAAATCCGTCCGGCCAGGTTTCAGCATCTTTTCTGTCACGCCTTCCGACCTTTTGGAACACCTTGTCAATCAGCCACATATTTGAGGCACGGTTCAGATTGAAGAATTTTCCCAGCTTTGTAAATTGCCCCATGAAGAGATTTTGCACAAACCCTTCAAGTTCCGAAATGGGAGGTTGATCAGGCAATGCGGGATATAATGCAAAAATCAGCATCCCGCCGTAGACAGCCTGAGCATGTCCGTTTTTTCTGCCAATGTCTGGCAGATCGTTCAGATTTTCTGCATAATTCTCTTCAACCTGCTTCCAAATCGCTATAGCAGATTCCACCCCGTATCGGTCCTTCAGCCAATCCTTTACCGGCTGACAATATGGAAGCTCATTGATCAGTATATGATCTGCCATTCTCCACCTCATACCAATATAATCAGGATAGCACCTCTCCCTCTTCGATGTTAGAGAATCCTAACCTTAACAAATATATTATATTCTTTATTAGGAAAAAGCAAGAGATTAGAAGATTTACCATGTCAAATAACAGATTTTTTATCTGATTACACCTTCTTCAGATAGAAATCACAGCGCTCTGCGCCTTTGCCAAGCGTTCCCGTACGCTCAAACTTCAGGTGCGGCAGATCTCCATAGACACGTTCGTCATTCTCACAATAGATTCTTGTCAGTTCAGAACAGCCAAGCTCTGTGAAGTACCGACAATACGGGCAGGAATTGACATCCATTCGGTATTCGCCTTTTTTCTTCGGGTAGAATGTATTCTTAAAGCCGTTATTCGGTCCAAAAATCTTCTTTGTCAACGGATTCCACATTTTTATAAACAGGTTGGGCATTCCCGGGATCTTCATCAGCTTTTTCAGTTTCTTCGCGATCCCCTCACAATTCCTGATTGCACCGCCTTCAACTACAGCAAAGGCCTCCTTCTCTCCGAGTTCTTCTTTTAAAGTCAGATAAATCGCGGCGGATGGAAAGATCTTGTTGGTATGAGGCAGGACGCCGTCAGGGAGTGTGCCATAATGTTTCATGATTTCATCCAGCTTCTCTGTGGCCTTCTTCCAAAGCTTATCGCTGTTGGAAGTCCGTTTATCCAGTTCCGTCTTAAAAACTGTTCTTTTTGCCATGATCTGTTCCGCTGTTTTCATCATCACGCCCTCCTCATAAAAGCTTCAATCTGTCTGACATACTCTTCGGTTTTCGCAGCCATATAACCGCAGTGCGGATATCCCGGCCTGATTGTCACCTCGGCTTTCGGCATATACACAGGAATCGTCTTTTTTGAATACTTCCAGTCAAAATCCTTTTCGCCGAAGTCCAGATGCAGCTTTTTCTGTTCCTCATCTGTCAGCGGCCGCAGATCGTAATGGCAGCATGCATGACATATGGCATCGATATCCGAAACGGTAATCCGTTCGAAGTTCTTCGTCATCATCTTCGCGAAATCATACCCATACATCTTCACCAATGAAGATGAAGCTTCCACATGATTTTTTGCCAGTTTCTTTTTACGGCTTTTGAATAGTTTCTTCATAAACTGCTCGGCAAAACCGGCGTTTTTACAGAGTGCCACACCATCAAACCAGGCGTGAGAAACCGTGAAATTGTTGTCAAAGAACAGACGATAAGCTACAGCAACACCCAGAGAGGCTCCATACAGCAAATGAATTTGCGTGCAGCCAATCTCAAGGAGGTAAGATTTCAGATCCTTGTACTCTTGATCGGCAGATTGATACTGTCCTGCCTGCCCGTGTCCACCCTGATCCGGAGCAATAATATGGTATTCACCCATCAGATGAGGAGACATGAGGGAATACAGGTCGGCACCGGAAACCATCATCGGTGCCATCAGAATGATTGTCGGATTGTCCCGGCTGCCATACTCATGGATGAACATCACAATACCTCCGCTCATGCGCGTTAGCTTTGTCTAACCGTATCGACTACATTATATTCCAAATTATGTAGAAATCAAGATAGCGTAAGATTTATTATATCATCCTTCCTTCTGGAATCTTGTGACTTCCTGAAAAAAGCGTTCCGGAAACATCAGAACCAATTCCGCATGAGCCAAGCCCTTAAACTCTCGCTGTACAGCCTGAGGATATGTTTTTGTGACATACGCCAGATTGTTTTTTCGGGCCTTCTTTTCTTCTTCTCCATACCAGTATTCGATTTTGGTGTCGACCGCCGGCGTGTGATCTGGCATGGAATAATTGTTTGCTGACCAAAATACGTTATAGATTTTTCTCGGGGAAAAATGCTGTTTATAAAAATGATGCAGCTTCCGGTAATGCTCCTCCGGGTCTTCACCCTTGGGTGTCCAACGATCCTGGGGATAAACCAATTTCATAGCACGATATGATCTTGTTCCAATCAAAACAGTGATAAAATCCTTGAAAGCAATCAGGCGGCAGATCCATCCGGAGTACGGATAAGGCGTGATGCCGGCATCAATGATAGCTTTATCGACAGGAATGTCCTCTGCTGCCAGAAAACGAACCACGCATCCGCCTCCCATGGACACTCCATACATCATATCGACACAGGGAACATTCTTTTTCCGAAGATAAGAGGCGGCATCTGATGCATATTTCTCCAGAGATATAAAGTCGGTGCCGATTTCGTCATGCCCATCCGCAATCATAAGAAACACATGGTATGTCATTGCCATTGCTTCCGCAGAATCTTTAAATGCCCACCATGGTTCAGCTGTGCACTGAAACATGACCATGGTTTTCCTGTGTTTTGCACCAAATTCATATACCTTCACAAAACAAACCCTCCGTCAGATCAGGAACAGCAGTCCAAGAAACATAATTGCTCCGGCCCAGTTGCCAGATCCGCCGATTCGCGTAGGAAATAAAAAAAGCATCAACGGCAGGACGTTGAAGATGCATGCCCATACGGGCAACGGTGTCAATCCGGAAACAATCGCAATAAAAAGTGATACGCCGAAGAGCAAAAAACCAAGATAGCATACGAACATGGTGACGGATGTTTTCTTAAATAGTTCCATAATGATTTGTCTGGCTTCTTCTGTCCTGCCCAGCTTAATATACAGCCATTCCGGAACTCCACAGAGAATATGATGTGCCATTCCGAATGTAAAAATCATTCCACTGCCAATGAACATCAGGACTGCACAGGTTTCTGAATACTGTTTCATCCATCGACACAGAACGATATAGCCAAAGAAAAACAGGAACATTGCCAGACAGCCCAGCAGCATGGACATCAAAGCTCGCTTTAATGGCATATCCTTAAAAACCGTGGACAGTTTCCGATTATCCTTCATGTCCTCAAAGCGGAACCTGCCATTAGGCAGATAGGTCATGAGACAATCTGTATATCCGCAGAGCAAATGCCCAGCGATAGCAATCAGAAACAAAATCTTCATTGTGTTCACGGAAATTCCTTCTTAAGTAAAGATACTGGCGATCCCGGCGACAGCCAATCCGGCGATCGGGCAAATAATCAATGTCCACATCAGTCCATGTTCCGGAATAGCCAGCGTCTTCAGCCACTCTTTACGTTCCCAGGCTTTACAGTCCTCTGCTCCTTTAATCATGTGCCGGACTCGTGGCGGAAGCCAGCAGTCAAGAATCAGAAAATCCGTGATGCTCACAAAGGTCATTTCCACGTACCCGGTCCAGAACAGATTCCAGAAACCGGATACGCCCGCGAGATGGGAACTGATACCCCACCAGATGAAAAGCACCAGATACAGCGGATAGAGAATCAGGCTGACAGTCCGGACATCCTTCCTGTCCACATAAGGCGCAGCTGCTTTCTTGATTTCTTTCGGAAACATGGTGCTGTATGCCTGCGGCACCAGCAGGAATCCCAGAATCGCTACTGCGTTAAACAGCAAAGATCCCATCAGTCCATCCAAGATCAATCTCTGCCAGTTCATTTTCGTTACTTCCTTCCATATTGTTCCCGGATTTTTTCCCAGGATGGCATGGTTCTCTTTAATTCGTTCCAGTTGTGCATCGGATAATCCGACGCTTTCGCAACGATCTGTTCAAATGCTTTATCCAGCATTTCCATCTCTTCCCAGGCATTCCGGCAATGAGCGCAGGCAATCAGATCGCCCATTTCCGTCTTGGACATCACGAAATAGACGAACTGCATCAGTGTTCCTTTGACACCCGGTTCGTAGTACTTTTCATCTTCCGCAGGAAGGATCGTAATTCCCTGGGATTCCAGCATCCCATAGGCTTCTTTCGTTGCCAGCCGCATCTGCTTGCGCTGCTTTCCGTTCGCTGAACGGAGATCGCCGTTGCATGCATAGGTGAGATAGCAAATCGGCAGAACTGCCGCCAGATGACAAATCAGGTATGCTTTCATGTCCGGCTGCCAGCGAAGCTTGTAGCCGCTTCCGCCGAAGATGCTTTCCATCTTTTTCTGTAGCGTTTCATCCGGCAATACATGCAGCCCGCCGATATCCATGTTGCCGGTGCCAAGCCGTTCACAGATCAGCACCCCGTTTTCCTGATCTCTTTTTCCTGCTGTTGCCTGGAAGGCGAACAGAACTTCTTTGGGGTAAGCCGTCTTTTCAAGGATTATTTGCTGCATCTCGGCCGGACTCATGTTGTTTCCCACCATCACAACCAAAGGGGAACGGACAGCTGCGAGCGGCTCCAGGATCGCACTGATTCTGTTGTATGGCATTACAGCAAACACAACATCATATGCCTGATCATCGGTAATCGCTTCAATCATAGCAGGATAATCCAGCGTCTCTTTATGCTGCAGATGATGCCTGATCCGTAGTCCGTTCTTTTCCAGCTGTTCTTTCCATTCTCCCCGAGCCAGCATCGTCACGTCATTCCCGGCAGTGCAGAGCACATGCGCCAGGTAACTCCCGATGACGCCTGAACCGTATACCAGTACTTTCACTTTGCAGACTCCTTCATGGCGTATTTCATCGTCAGCAGCAAGCCACCCATCGTCCAGATATGGCTGGTATGGCTCTCATACCCATCTCTTTAAACTTCATTGTGTTGAGTCTTTCGTTACTTTATTCCGGTGAGTATCGCTGATCCGGAAAGCGCCATCCAGGTCGCTTCCCACTTCTTCATGAACATTCCGTTCGTGGTATCAATCAGTTCTACTTTTTCATAGCCCATTTTTTTGAGCTTTTGCACGAATGCCTGCATGTCGCCGTATTTTGTCCGGGACATGATGTCGTGAATCGCAAAAGTGCCGCCTTTCTTCAGTGTCCGGAGCGTTTCCAGCAGATAGGCCTGCCGGTCGCCGGGGATATTGTGATAGACATAATTGCTGCATACCGCATCAAAGGTTTCATCCTGGAATCTAAGTTTTGTTGCGTCTCCCTGGGAAAAATAGACATGAGTAACGCCCTCTGCTTTGGCGTTATTCTCACACAGTGTTTTGCTGAAAGAAGCATATTCTTTTCCCCAGCGGTCAACTCCGATCACTTCCGCTTTAGGATTCCGTTTTGCCACTGCAATCGTCAGAGCACCGCTTCCACAGCCGACATCCAGGCACTTGCCGCCATCAGGCAAATTCACATATGCTGCCGTGCCTTCAATAATCTGTTTGGCCATCTGCCGTTTCCCGTTGTAATCAAAAGCACGATACATCAGAATAGACCATTTGGTCAGAATGCAGAAGAGCAGCGTCAGTACAGCAAACGCGACCGTCAGGATTGTTTTCAGTGTTCCTTCTGTCAGTGCCAGGCTGAAAACAGCCAGTGCGGCAGCACATCCCAGGAACGCAAACAGGAATGCATAAATCATTCCCTTTGGCATCCAGTTCTTGTAATCCGGTTTCATCGTACAGTCCTCCTCTTACACACTCTTTGTCCGTTCCCAGCCGTCGCCCGCGTCCGTAGGATGCCGGACGAAATCGAAATCACAGCAGTCTCCGCCCTGACACAGCGTTTTACTGCGTTTAAAGTCAGTAAACGGCAGATTCCCGTAATTGATGATATCTGAGTGGCAGAACATTGCTCCAAGCTTCATCAGGTTCTGCTCTTCGAAAATATGCCTGTAAACACATTCCCTGCATTCAAAGTGGAAACGATCCTTCGGATCTTCATCCAGATGCCATTCATATTTCCAACCAACACCGGAACCGTGACGGAATCCAAATGGAAGGATTTTTTTCATAGCCGGCAGGAACCAGGAATGTCTTGCCAGTTTTTGAAAAGTATCCGGCGTCAGTGCCTTCCACATTTCTGTAGAAACTATCTGATAGGCTTCTTCCTCCGTTTTTCCACGTGCCTGTAATGATCTGTACAGGGCAATGGAAGTCAGGATCTGAGCAATATGTTTGTAGTTACCCTTGTCGCAATATCGTTGCTCTTCAATCAGCAGTGTGCGCATACGCTGATAGACATCCTGCTGAATCTCTGCGGGTAGAGTTGGAAAATATTCCTTGTACCGACTGATAGAAACCAGCTTTTCAGGCGTGTAGCTTTTCATCACATTCTCCTTGCTGTCATTGAAAGCCAGATCAACAATCCGAAAGATGATGATCCTATGCCTTTCTGGCAAGAACCGTGATCCAGGGTTTGGAAGGATGATGATCAGTTTGAATATCGATGAATCCGGCTGCAATCAGCGCCTGCTTAAGTTCCTCAGCAGTATGGCATTTCATGCCGTCAATGATCTTCTCATACTTCAGACTGGCTGTATCGGTGCCGTCTGATTCATTGCAGATCATAAAATATCCGCTGGGCTTCAAAACCTTGCAGACCTGGGCAAAACACTTTTCCAGGCCGGGCCAGAAATAAACTGTCTCAAAAGCTGTGGCTAAATCAAATTTTCCCGCCGGCAGCTTCAGATCAGATACATCACCCTGCATAACAATACAGCGCCCGGATGCTATTTCACTCTTGTTGTAATCCTTTGCTGTTTCAACAGAAAGATCCGAATAATCGATTGCCGTCACATTCGCTCTTGGATACTTTTTAAGCAGTTCCCCGGCATTACGTCCTCCACCGCAGCCGAGATCCGTAATCTCCGCGGGAGTGAAATCGGGCAGATGGGAAAATCCCCAATCCGCCATTTTTGCATGTCCGGAGTTCATGCCGTTCAGCATCATTTTCCCAAGCTTTCCTTCAGGTTTCCGCGTCTGACTGACAAAGTTTTTATAAAGTCCCATAAAAAACTCCCCTTTCTGATATTCAGTTAGAATTACTTCTTTGTGATCATTCCTAAGAAAACGGGATGCCAGTACGCAAAGGCATCCCGTTTCTTTGGAGGTAAGGTGCTGGTATATCATTCGGGTGGCTTACTTCCCGTTTGATATCGTCCATTTGGTTAGCATTTACTAACCATTAATATATTAATCTGTTTTTTCAAACAAGTCAACCTCATTATTGTTCTCAGGTTGTTTTTTGTTAGATTTAATTAATAATTCTTCCGAAAAGTGTCAATATCAAGCAAAGAATCGCTATTGACATATTCTTTTTTCACTTCTATCATAACATCGTTATGTAACGTTGTTATGAATCGGAGGAGATGAAATGGCCAAGCGTGTGGAAGGACGGTCAGACAAACTGCTGGAATGTGCAAAGGAAGAATTCCTTGAGATGGGCTTTCAGGAAGCTTCCCTGCGAGTCATTGCCGCGAAAGCTGACACTACTACAGGGTCCATCTATACACGTTTTCTAGATAAAGAAGGTTTGTTCCATGCGCTTGTAGACGACACAATGGAGGAATTGATCCGTTGGTTCCGGGACAGACAGGCACAATTTGACGACAGACCGGCCGAACAAAAAAAGGAAGATGTCCTGACCTATTATAAGCCTGAACTATGGGAGATGCTGGTTGATTATATTTATGATCATTGGGATGTGTTCAGGCTGCTTGTCCGCTGCGCCGATATTGACTGTTACGAAAACCTGCTGCACCGGATGATCGAAATCGAAACGGATTATACATATCGTTTTATGGAATCCACGGGCAATGACGCAATCAAAAGCGGGCGCCTTTCTCCCATGATGATCCACATTCTTGGAAATGCTTTCTATTCGGGTGTATTTGAGATTGTTCGTCATGAAATGAAGAAAGCAGAAGCTGTCCTTTATGTCCGGCAGCTAAGGCGTTTCTTTCTTCTTGGTTGGGCAGATATTCTGGAAACGTCTCCGGATTGAGCCTTTTTCTTATATTCGGAAGTTAGTTTTCGCTAACAACGGTGTCCCCGCGCAAGCGATGACATACAAAAAATGCTTCAAGGAGGATCTACGTTTATGAAGAAACTGCTCTCTGTGTATCTGGCCATCTGCATGGCACTGTCCCTGTGCGCTTTTGCCATATGGCGAAGAAACGGCATTCAAAGTCTCCAACTGCTCCGTAAGCGCTGAGATCACCGGTGCTGTGACTCCCGGTGCTGTCGCCGGCCGTGCAGTCAATTCCTTAATTGAAAGTTGTGAAACCAATGTCTCGCTGGACGGTAAACCACTGAACAATGAAATCGGCGAAACTATTACAATGTATGAGAGCAGCGACCAGCTTGAGGAAGAAGCTCCTGCTGAAGGCGACGCCGCCTGATTATTTCAAAAACAATTGAAAGGATATAACATGTTATGGCAGAAAAACAAGACTCCAGGTCAAACCTTCTGAACGGAAATGTCTTTAAAACCATGCTGTCACTGAGTGTTCCGGCAATTCTTGGTATGGTGGTTATCGGCTTATATAACTTTATGGATGCAGTCTTTGTGGGTCGTATGGTTGGACCGGAGGCAATGACAGCAGTCAAAGTCCCTTATGTCAGCCTTTTCAGGAATTGAAAACTGAGTGAATCCCCACTCTGCCATCGGAAGATGCTCTTTATCCATGCTGACCAGCATGAGCCTGCCCAGCAACCCTTTGGGATTTCCGAAATTATCTGTAAACGCCATATGTTTCATCCTCTCCCGGTCCTGGTTTTTAAATGGTTTTGTAATAATTATCTAAGGAAACGGGATGCCAGTACGCAAAGGCATCCCGTTTCTTTGTAGGTAAGGTGCTGATATATCATTCAGGTGGCTTACTCCGCCTTCACATAGCTGATCACGCCGTCTGCTGCGTAGAAGGTCAGAACAATCTGGTTGTTGTCATTTTTCACCATCGTATAAAGGGCCGCTTCCGGTTCCTTCGCCTCATTATCAAAGGCAACATACAGACCTGCACCGTCGCCCTTCTCACCGTTATCCACCGCGAAAGCTTCGAAATCACGGGTTTGTTGACCGTTCATAAAGGTAAGTCCGTGTCCGTTCTCATCAATCGTCATGTAGAGTTCCACATTGGCATAATCTTCACCAAACGGAGACATATCCGCAACCCACTTGCCTTCAAAGCCAAGGGCTTTCATCTGAGCCAGCGATCCTTCACTGTGGACAGAATAATCCAGATTCTCCAGGCAGAAAAGTTCGATCACATTTTTGATCATTTCCGCGTCAGCATCTACCGGGAATGCGGCCGCCAGCCAGTAGGCATAGGGACCCTCGTTGTATTTGGCCAGATCATCCACGTTGCTGCCGTAGCGGAATTCTAGATGGAAAGTTGTGGCAGGGGTGTCAGGCATCATGTAGAAATACTTGAATTCCCCGGCATCTTCATCTGTCGTTTCATAAAGATAGCCTTCCATCATGCCGCCAAGCACCAGCTTACCGACATAAGCATAGTCATGGCTGAACACCTGTTTGCCGCTCTCGTCTGCTCCGCTGATGGTGTTACCGTTGAATGTGAGTGTGGAAACACCGTTGATGAACAGGCAGTCAAACTGTGCTCCGTCGGAACCGTCGCCAAACGCATCAATTGCTTCCTGTCCGTAGATTGTCCCGTTGCAGGCTGTCTTCAGCATTTCAGCCATCTGAGTCGCTGCTTCCTCTCCAAGCACGGCACTGCAGGTATCAAGCCAGATCTGATCATATTCAGGTTTGGTAATCAACGGGAACAGCGCTTCATAGGTGCCCTTGATATTCTCCAGAAGAGCAGCCGCCTCCGCGGTATCATCCGTTTCAGCAGCTTTTTTCTGTTCGGAAATGGCAGCAATAGCCGGTTCCGCTTTACAGTCTTTGAGTTCAAACTGAGTGGGCTGATCAAACGGAGCACCCCGTGTTGCAGCTGCTTCGGCGCTGTAAAATCCGCTGCCGACAATATCACCAATACCGTCAGCGTTTTTTCCTGTTTCTACAGTCACATTTATCGCATTGCAATTTGTAAAAACTGTCACCGGCATACCGAGGGATGCATCTGGGAAACCACCGGCATATCCGGTAATACCGCCAATCCAGACACAATTATCGCCTGCGGTAATTTTGACATTTTCAGCAGTATTGTCCGTAAAATGTTCAGAAGCGAAACCGCAGCCGGAAACACCTCCGATCCCATAGCAGTTACTACCGGCAGTCACGGTTCCGGTCGCCTTGCAATTCGACACATTGGTCATTTCAAGTCCGCCGCCTACGATACCCGCGTTGGCAGTATTATCTGGAATAGTAATATCAGCCTGCGCCTCGCAACCGATAATCTGACCTGCCATTCCGGCTCCGACAATTCCGCCGTACATGCCTTCCGCACTCATATCCGTATAATGCACATTCACCTTGCCGTTCACCAGTTTTACATTCGAAACCTCAGAACAGTAAGAGTAACCGACAACATCAGACGCCATAACGCTGCCGTCTACGGTTGCATTCTCAAGCGTAAAGTTGCTGATTTTCGCATTGGCGATACAGCCAAAGAGTCCAAGCGCCCAACCCTCAGGCTGATTGATTTTCAGGTTCTTAATGGAATGTCCCTGACCGTCAAAGATCCCGGTAAAAGCAGCCGTAAGATCCGGCATTTCTCCTTCTTCGCCGCCGCCCATAACGAACGCACCGATGGGAGTCCATTCTGCTCCTTCCAGGTCAATATCTGCCGTAAGTACATAGTTGCCGGAAGGGTTTTTGTTGATAGCTGCAAGTTTTTCAACAGAATCAATTTCAATCACAGAAACAGCGGAAGAATCTTTCTGCTGGTCCGCATTTGTCCCGGTTTCAGCAAAGGCAGAGACAGCAGTCAACATCATACAGAAAACCATCACCAGGGCAAGAACAGAACGAAGTTTTTTCATAAGCAGAAATCCATCCTTTCTTTTTATGGTCTATCCTATTTCCTTTTCAGGAATCAGAACAGCAAAATCAACCGGCAACAGCCAGCTTTTCAAGTGAAAAGCCCTTTGAAACACAGCGCAGATATACTTCCGTACAATGTCTGCATTTTGCAAATTGCCGGGCCGCATCGTCCACATCATCGTATACTTTCCAGATCCCGGATAGTTTGCAAGCCTGCTTGCGGTGCATGAATCCCTCCACATCTGCCGGTGGATATCCGAGGAACAACCCGACCTCATGGGGAAAATCCGGATTGCTGCGAAGCTTTGAGATCAGCTGGGCAATGCAGTTGTTCGGATTTCCGCAGGTATATCCGCATTCGGCAAGGAGCTGCGCAGCCAGATCGTTCTGAAGATCTCTCTCCAGCATTTTCGGACGATAGAGATACACCAGGGCATGCCCGTTATCCCATCGAAGCGGAAGGATCCGGAGACCTTTTCGTCCAAGCATCTGGTTTAAACGCCTCAGCTCAGCCGTCATTTCTTCCCTGCTTCCGAACGGGCAGTTGAACATATTGCCCGTTTTCAGGCTGGCCATGGTGGGGGCGCAACAGCGGATCAGCATTTCATTCGACACGGGTCCTCCATTGTTAGCAAAAGCTAACCATCAGTCAAAAATAAAATCCGCAATTCATAACAGCATTGTAAATAAAAAGCGGAGTCCAGTTAGTAAAAACTAACGATATATTAAATATCACAGAGCTGTATACAATGTCAATTCTTTTTGAAAACAAGCCAATATCAAACAAACGTGATTCATTTTCTGTTCCATGATCAGTTTTTCTTTGTCATCACGGCTACTGCACACGGAATCCTGCCATCCGCCAGTGTGATCTTCACATTGTCATATCCTGCATCCAGAAAAAACTGTCTATAGCTTTCAACCGTAAACTGCCGTTTGAAATCCGCTCCCGCTTTTCCCACGACGGAAGCGAAGTTGCTGGTCTCCCCTTGCTGGGTCTTATTCATATAAGTCGGGATAATCAGCATTCCTCCGGCTTTACATACGCGGTTCAACTCGTTCAGCGCCTTCATCGGCTCATCCAGCAGATGGATCACATTCCCGGCCACAACCTTATCAAAAGTGTCGTCCGGGAAATCAAGCGACAGGATATTCGCCTGCCGGAACAATACATTATCGAATGCGGCGCAGTTTTTCTCCGCTCTCTGCAGCATCTTCGGAGCAAAATCCGTAGCCGTGAGATGTCTGCATTTTTCAGCAATTACAGTGCTTAACAAACCTGTACCGCAGGCACATTCAAGAACAGTATCCCCGGGTTCAATGCAGTCTGCCACAATCCGTCGCAGCGCCTTATGCGTTTTCCCGTTGATCACATTTACAAATACATCATATACACCAGCAACGCTGTCCCAGAACACGATGAAATCTCCTCCGTCAGCCATTAGATAAAGCGCACAATTGGTTAGTATCACCTAACCAATTGTTTGTATTATAACTCTAATCCGCCGAAAAGCAAGACTTCCTGTAAAGTTTTGCCATCATCAAAAAAGATTGCCGTACAGATACGACAATCTTTGGAGTATTTACGAAATTTGGGAAGCGTGGTCCGATTCTTATGCTTCAGCAATTCCCGGTTTACCAGCTTCCACAGTGATGCTCTGTTCCTGCATTTCTTTTTCAGCAATCAGATCCTCGATCGTTTCTTTTGTCCTCATCAGTTCTTCCACAGTCATCGTCTCGTAGTTTGATCCGCGCGGTTTGATATCCATCCCGCGGCCGCGCAGGAAACTGTCTACCTTTTCCTCATTTTTCTTGTAAAGGTAGAACCCAACTGCACTGACGCCCACACCGATCAGAATGCCTTTTACAAGATTGTTTTCGCTCATCATAAATTCCTCCTTTGTTTATCCCTTCAGGCGCCTGACAGCGCCGAAAGCTCATGGTTTGGCAAGTATCTCGCTTCCGCGGCTGATCATCCTGCCGGCAAAATCCGCGCTGTTTTTCTTTCCCTGCAGGGGAATCAACGTAGCAAATCCATCGCCGGGTTGTACCAGGTAAACCTGTTCCCGCGGAGCTCGTGGAACAAGATGCCTTCCGAAAGTCACAACCCACGCCAGCAGGCTTGCCTGGAAGGTATTGGTCTTACCGATGGAGTTGATCAGATAAATAATCGACATGACTTCCGGATCAAAGCTGCCCCTTGTCTGCAGTTCCTGATATCCATGCTCCACGACAGCCGCCAGCGTTGCACCAGTCGACAGCCAACCACTGATACCCGCCAGCTGTGCCCCTGTCAGCTTCAGCAGACCATCCAGACCGATCAGCGCCAATGCCATTCCGCCTGTTGGGGCCATGGAAAAGCGCTTTTCCTCAGAATGTTTGATATGAAGCAGCTTTGTCTTTTTCTCGCAGGCATAAACTGCTGCCAGCCGGACAATCAGCTTATCCATATTGACCGCATCCGGATCATATTCAATCAGCAGCGTCTGAATCCTGGCATTGTAGCTGCACCGAATCACACCTTCAACAATCTGGAAGATCTGTTCCGACTCAATCGGCTTTTCAATCCATATCCGCAGACGACCCGGCAGTGCGTGCAGGATCTCGAAATGCAGAGCTCCTCTTTCATCTCGCAAATAAAACACCTCCCGTTTTGTCAGGACTCAAGCGGCGGGAAAAACAGCAGACGAAGCGAATTTCCAACTACCAGAATCGTTGACGTATTATGCAGAAGCGCACTCATCATGACAGAAATATTGCTTGAGGCACCCAGAATCAGTCCAACCGTATTGATTCCCACCACCATGGCAAAATTCTGCTTCACAATGCGCATTGTTTCCCTGGAAAGACGGCGCATCTCAAAGATCGTCATCGGATCATCCCGACTAATTACTACATCGCTGGTTTCAATCGCAATATCTGTTGATTTGCTGCCCAGAGAAATCCCAACATCTGCATAAGCCAATGCAGGCGCATCATTGATGCCGTCGCCGACCATCACAACCCCGTTTCCCCGGGTTTGAAGTTTCAATACAGCTTCTGCTTTCTGTTCCGGAAGGAGCTGCGCCTGATAGCCGTCCGCACCGATCAGTTCCGCTACAAGGCGTGCCTGGGCATCCATATCACCGGTCAGAAGTTCGATATCTCCGACGCCATCATATCGCAGGCTGTTGACAGTCCGGCGGACATTATCCCTGGGGCTGTCCATCGCAAACAGCACACTGACAATTTCATTGTCCACGCCCACATAATTCGCAATCGCGCTACACGGATCAGGCAACGCCGTTCCCGTATGAACACCATTTTCCCACATATACTTCAGGTTCCCGACGCGAATAGTCTTACGGTCCACTGTTGTTCGGCTTCCCCTGGATACTTCGGTTACAATCTCCCCATGGGGCGGAATTGCGATTCCTTTCCCAAAGCCATAGGCAAGAATGGCACCCGCAAGGGGATGCGTACTGGTTTCTTCAGCAGCCATCGCCAGTGAAAGCGCTTCCTTCTCCTCCATGCTGTCTGTAAGCATCTGCATAGAGACAACTTTAGGCTTTCCTTCAGTAATCGTTCCCGTCTTATCCAGAAGGACGGTATTGGCTTCACTCATCTGCTCGATATACGTACCGCCTTTAATCAGAATCCCCTGTTTCACCGCAGAGTTGATTGCGGCGGAAAATGCTGTGGCTGTGGAGAGTTTGATCCCGCATGAATAATCGATAACCAACATTTTCAAAGCTTTCTGCGGACTTCTGGTAACCAAACCAACCGTCAGGCTCAGCAGGAAATTAAGCGGCACCAGATAATTGGAGAAGCGGTCCGCATAGCGCTGAATCGGCGCTTTTTTCAATTCGCTGGCTTCCACCATGCCGACGATGCGGGATACAACCGTCTGATCCCCTACTTTTGCCGCTTCGATCCGGATATTCCCGTTCTTCACAACGGTTCCCGCAAACACCTGGTCCTTTTCATGCCTCTCTGCAGGAACAAATTCACCTGTGATCGCACTTTGGTCAACCACAGCCGCCCCTGAAGAAACGACACCGTCCACAAGAATCTTCTCACCCGTATGGACTTCAATCATATCCCCGGGCTCCACTTGTGCGATCGGACAGCGGGTCAGGCTTCCGTCCAAATTGACTTTCCAGACATTGCCATCCTCCACGGAAAGCATTTTCTTGATGGAAGATCGTGTTTTCTCAATCGTATAAGCCGTCATCATCTCCGCCAGATCAGAGAGTGCCAGAATCATCAGTGCGGAATTGGCATTCCCCAGCAGCAGGCTGGCAACAATGGACGTCACCGTGAGAAAATCAGCATTCGGACGCATATCCTTCCGGATCCCGTCCATTGCACTTCTGGCAATCGGAAGCGATAACCCCAGGCTCGTTAAGGCCTGTACAGAAGTCAACTTGCCGAGAATTCCGGTCGAAAGGGGTGCCTTAAAGACAAAGTTCCCTAAAACCAGCGCACCGGCATTGACAGCAAGCCGTTTACCCAGGGTGCGAACAGGCATGGATAATTCTACGTTTTCTTCTGTCTTCCCGGTGTGCCGGCTTCGATATGTGACCATCGCATATTTCTGAATCACCATATTGGCCTGTTCCAGCATTACCGAAGCTTCCATCCGGTCAGGGCTATACTCAATCAATACTCCGCTTGTCAGCACAGTGACCCGCACACGATAAACACCGGGAATTTCCGCCAGATCCCTTGCCAGATCCCTGCGTTCTTCCTGAATATACTCCAATCCGGGCACAACAAGACGCAGACGGCCCGGCAAGCTATGAGCAATCTGCGCCTTCATCCAGTCCCTGATTGATTCTCGTTTCAACATTACTCTGACCTTCTCTATATTTTCTTGCTTTCACGGTACTGCGGCAGCCGGAGAACCAGCCTTTTCCGCATTACGGACGCAATAACAGCCTCGTCTGGTGCTTTCTCATTTTCCATTTCATGTGCAATCTCAATCCCCGTATCCACCACAATATCCACCCAGCGAAGGATCTGACGGGTAGTACAAACAGATTGATCATAGAGCACGAGCACCGTGCCGATTCTGGGGTTTACCTGTACCGTCTGAACGCCCGGAAGAAGTTTCAGAATATCCTCCACATAGTGAAGATAGGGCTTCGCAGATTCCGGAAGCAGTGCATAACGCGGGAAAAGCATGCGAAGCCGTCCGGGCAGATCACATTCCACCCGCGGTTTCAGGTTGCATCTGAGGATGCCTTCACGAATGTTAATCATGGCGGTTTCTGCTGAAAATACTGGAAGCCCACCAAAGCAGGGTAATCCCACCCGGCAAAACGGCTCCGTTCGTCATAATGCTTCGAATCGCTGCAACGCTGATCGCTGTTCCGGCCAGCATGCGCGCATCCATCCATCCTTTTGTCGTTTCCATCACGCCGTGATTAATGCTCTCCCACAGTGTCTGGAGGCCTGTTTCCAGCTTGCTGGTTGGCCTCCGTCGGATTGCCTCATCCAGTCCCATCAAACGAATCGCTGCACCTTCCACCACCGAGCCTTCCACCTGCGTCTCATCGTACAGGAACAACACCGATCCCGTAGCAGGATTGATGCTCACTTCATGTACAGCGCCGGTTTCTTCCATCTGTTTCTTCATTTGAGCTGCTGTCTCAGGATTGGCTGTTACGGCAGGCATGTACAACCGGATCCGTCCGGGAATACTTGCACGGACTTCTGCAATCTCATAAAAAGAAGGTAGCTTCAAATGATTCCTCGGCTGAACCCGGGGAGTCATAAGCAGCGATGCCGCTGCTGCTGCGACCCAATATCCGGTTTTCATACACCAGTCTCCTCCACATATCTCATTTCCATGGCAATTAATCTTTTATACTGCTTTTCGACTGTCTATTTTTTTATAGACAAGCGGTCTGCTCTTGTCAAGCAAACCGCTTGTCTGATATAGACTTCTTTCTTTTTTCTCCCGAAAGAGTAATCTTTTATTTACCATCGGAAGCCGTGTGTATCAACCATTCCCGTTCAATTCACTGATTTCAGATACTCCACTCCGCGCTGGCGGTCTGCAGCTGCGCCATGCGGCGGAATGTGCTGTTCTCCGAAGCCAGCAATTCGGCCGGCCTTCCTTCCTCAGTAATCGTTCCGTCAGACAGTACCACGATCTTGTCCGCACCGCTGACAGTACGCATCCGGTGGGCAATAACCACCACGGTCTTGTTTTGAATCAGCCGGGAAAGTGCTTCCTGAATAGCCGTTTCGTTTTCCACATCCAAGCTGGCGCTTGCTTCATCCAGCAGAATAATCGGTGCGTCCTTCAGAAAAGCCCGGGCAATGGAGATGCGCTGGCGTTCACCACCGGACAGTTCACTGCCGTTTTCACCGATCACCGTCTGATATCCCTCCGGCAGTTTCAGCGCGAATTCATCGCAGTTCGCCAGCCGGGCTGCTGCCAGCACCTCATCGTCTGTGGCATCCTTCTTTCCTACGCGGATGTTTTCCAGAATGCTGTTGTTAAACAGCGTCACATCCTGGAAAACAATGGAATAAACCGTCAGCAGCGTTTCCGGATCAATACGGGATACATCCTGCCCTCCGACTGTAATCTTACCTTTGCTGATATCCCAGAACCGCGCGGCAAGGCGTGATACAGTTGTCTTTCCTCCGCCTGAAGGACCGACCAGCGCCGTCACCTCACCCTGTTTCGCTGTAAAGGTCACATCTTTCAGCACTGTTTTCCCGTCATCATAGGAAAAACCGACGTTTTCAAAGCAGATATCATATCCGTCGGGATGGAAGTCGGTTGTTCCCGTCTGCGCCGGGTATTCCGCGATCTCGTTCATCCGTTCCACAGGAACAGTAAGCAGGTTCAGCATGCCGAGGTTAATCAGGTTGCCGCTCATGGGTTCATACAGTCTGGAAGCTACCAACAGGAAGGAAAAGAATTCCATCACATTCAGTCGTCCCTGCATCAGCAGGATGCTGCCGACCACAGCAACCGTACCAATACCGATTTTCAGAATCAGCTGCGCGGATACAATAAATGCCGCCTGTCCCAGTTCCGCACCGATCGCCTTTTTCTCAACGTCATCAATCCTGCTATCCAGATCCGCCAGATAAGCCTTCTCAGCATTGCAGCTCTTCAGATCCCGGGAAGTTTCAATGAATTCCTGCACAGCGTCGTTCAGTCTCACCTTGGATACCGACTGCCGGCGGATAAAATGCGCCTGCACCTTTCGGGACGCCGCCACAATAAAGATGGCGATCGGAATCGGCCACACTGCCGCCAGCGCCATTTCCCACTTATAGAAGAACAGCCCGATACAGATCAGCGACGTGGAAATCAGACTGCCGTAAAACTGCGGAATCTGATGGGAAGAAGCATGTTCCAGCGTCTCGGCGTCCGACATAATCGTGCTTGTCAGATCCGCCAGGTCTTTCTTCCCGAAAAACGATAGCGGCAGTTTGCGAAGTTTTTCTGCCAAAGAAATACGCCGCTTGCCGGATTCAACATAGGTGGAGAAGAACGTCGCGTTATACTGCCAGTAATTCGGAATAAAAATGAGGATCAGGCAGGCTGCGGCAAAAAGGAGGTAATAGGCCCACCGCCCCGCTGCCGTGCCGGCAAGATAATCCCCGGTGAAGGCAAACAGCAGCCAGACCGGCGTCATCAGGGCAATATTGGAAAGGGTCACCGCTGTAATTGCCTTGATCATATCCGCGGCGCCTTTTCCCGTCAGCGCGAACCGCTTCATCATATACCGTTTCATACCGCTTCACCCACTTTCCAGTTGACCGCTTTCTCATATTCCGTCCACATGTCGGCATAGAGTCCGTTCTTTTTCATCAGTTCATCATGTTTCCCCTGTTCTTCCAACTGTCCTTCCTTCAGCACATAGATACGGTCAGCGTTACGGATCGTGGAAAGCCGGTGGGCAATCATGATCACCGTCCGCCCTTTAGCCATTTCTTTGAATGCCGTCTGCACCTGCGCTTCGCATTCCGGATCGGCAAAAGCACTGGCCTCATCCAGAATCACCACATCGGCATTCTTCAGCATGGTACGGGCAATGGTAATGCGCTGCTGTTCACCACCCGAGAGATAGGTCCCCCGGCTGCCCAGAACCGTATTGATTCCCTCCGGCAACCGGTCAATAATATCCATACACTGGGCTTTCTTCAGGGCATCCAGCATTTCGGCTTCTGTCGCATCCGGCTTTGCAATCCGCAGGTTATCCGCGATGGATCGTTTGAGCAAACGGCTGTCCTGGAAAACATAGGCTACATGACGCATTAATGTCTCCTTGGAAATCTGACGGACATCCGTGCCGCCGATGAGTACCTGCCCTTCCTGCGGATCAAAGAATCGGGAAATCAAACCGGCCACTGTGGTTTTGCCGCTGCCGGAAGGGCCTACAATCGCCACGATCTCATTCCGCTCCGCCTTCAGTGAAAGATGCGATACCGCCGGCAGCGCATCCGGCGTGTACCGGTAAGTAACATCCCTGAGTTCCACTGTTGCGGCATCCGGTTCCTGACCGCGTTCCGGCTCCGGCAAAGGCTGCAGGTTCAGAATAGAATCCATTCTCTCTACAGCGTCCTGGGCTTTCATGTTGTTTTCACTCATGAACATCACTTTACTCATGGTTGTCGCGATGGCGGGGGTAAAGATGACGTAGAACAGGAAATTCAGCAGGATATCCATCCCGTAGTTTTCGCCGCGGATCAGCAACAGCGTCAAACCCAGGATAAAGACAAAGGCGCTGTTGATCAGTACGATATACCCCACCATGGACTTTCGCATCATCCGGGTATAATGCATGCAGAATTCACAGTAATCGTCGATCGACGCCTTGAAACGGTGGAAAGAGAAAACCGTCTGTCCGAATGTTTTCACCACCGGTACACCCCGCACATACTCGACAGCCTCATTGCTCATCCGTTCCAGCGCGTTCTGGTACAGCCGCATATCTTCCTGCATGGCCGGGCCTGCCATACGCATCATCACGGCAAAGCTCAGCGCCACCGGGATCAGGCAGGCAATCCCGTACCGCCAGTCATACACGAATAGCATAACAGCCATACAAAGTGGCATGACAATTGCGCCCGCCATATCCGGCAGATTGTGTGCAAGCAGAGTTTCCGTAGACCCCGTCACTTCTGTCACAATTCTGCGAACCTTGCCGGATCCCATCTCATCCGCAAAGCCGATCGGGAGGCGGGCGATATGACGCATCAGCGTCTTCTTCATATTGCCTGCCGTGCGGAACGCGCTGCCGTGAGAGCAGACCAATGCGCTGACATAAACAATCCAGGCCAGCACAGCAAACAGCACAGCCATCCATCCGTTATGGACAATGCCTGTCGCCTTTGAAAAATCCGGCTGCACTTCCAATACTTCCCGGATAATGCGCCAGATGAACACAAAGGGCATCAACGCCAGCACACTGCTCAGGCCGGACAGGATCAGGGACAGATAGGTCAGGATCCGGAAGCGGCCCGCGTACCCCATCAGTCTCCCGAATGCCGATGGTACTTTCTCTTGTTTTTTCTTTTCCAAATGGAATCCCTCACTTTCTGTCAGTTAACAACCACATGTTAGTGTTAACTAACCCTATTGTATGCATATCGCCTGTCCCTCAGAAGGAACAGGCGGTATCATCAGATTACCATGAACTCAAAAACCGAATAATGATTTCCATCCCGGCATGAAGAAGGTCTCCACGGTTTCCAGGCAGCGCATTGCTTCATCCGGAGGATATCGATGGATCACCGGTTCAAACAGTGCCGTCACATAAGCGCTGAACAGCAGATGCAATTCTGTCGGGCTGATTTCCCGGATTGCCAGTCCCTTCTCCCGCAGAATCGGAAGAAACCGCAGCATCTGATCCTGGGCGGTCTGTGTCAGATCATGCAGAAAACTTTCATATTTTGTGCCGGAAGAACATACCAGAAGCAAATAGTAGTCATCCACGGATGGATAAACCACTTCACGCATCATATCAATCCATGAGTCCTGCCACTGAAAGTTCCCTTCCTTCTGCACCGCGTCCAGATATTTCCCCAGATGAATATCCATCCAGGAATTCAGCTTTTCGAGTGCCGGAGCAACCAGCTGTTCAAACAGATCCTCCTTATCCCTGCAATGCCGGTACAGGCCCGCTGCCGTCAATCCACACCGTTCCCCGACGCGGCGCATGGAGGCTTTTTCGAAGCCGTATTCCATGAATTCGTCCCTGGCGGCAGTCATCACCCTGACATGACTGGCGGTTTTGTCTTTCGGCATACATCCTCCAAAAGATAACATCGTTAGCTAACATCATAAACTATAAACCTTTTTACCCCGGATGTCAAGCCGTTAAATTCAGTTTTCTTCCAGAATCCTTAATCCTTCATGATAATCCTGCCCCAGAATCTCCTGGGTTTTGGAAAAATCATACTTCTGATGCAGTCGGTCATGCACCTTCAGGAATTCTTTCTTCCCGTGATTCCGAATATAAAGTGACAGCGCTTTCGCTGCGTTCGCTCCGTCGTTTGACGGGACATAGAATCCCTTTTCACAGGATTCCAGGCCGTCACATTCATAGCAGCCGTTGATCCCCTTTTCTTTACAGCATTTCACATTGGGGCAGATTCCATCCGGCGAAAAAATCGCATTAGAGCAGGTATTGTAGCTTGTTCTGCAGGAACCGCACCATTCGCCAAGAAAACAATGATTGCAGGACAATCCGCAATAAGCAACCGGATCAACACCTTTCCGGGCTGTTTTACACAGCTTGTTCATGATGCGACGCATCGCTTCAATATGCATGATCCAGTGCCGGCTGAAAGGCATTTTGATCAGTCCCCGGACATCCTTGCCGCACCAATAGGTAATCAGCCAGTTTGCGTTTTCATCTTCGCTGATGCAGCCGGTGCGCTGCAGCTTTGCAATCATTTCATCCCCAAATCTGCGTTTCAGATCAGTATACTGCAGTTGTTCCAGGATCTGATGTGTGGATTCCATTACTGCCTGAGCATAGTGGTACAGTTCCTTTACATCCAGTTTTTTTGAAAACTCAGCAATCTCATTTCCGGAGAGTTCATTCCCCGTTGTAATGATCGGCGAGTGAACCGTCTTATCAAAGCCTTGTGCAAAAAGAACCTGTTGATCTTCCGCAATCATTTCATGCGCCACGATGTCTTCGATCCGGAAGATGTGCCAGATCGAATAAGCGAGTGTCTTGCTGTGATAGCCGTCCGCACCTGCAAACGGCATCTGCCAGAATGCCTCTTCCGGGAAGACGTTTACAATCTGAGTAATCTGGGCAAACAGGCTTCCCCTGAGTTCCATCAGTTTAGATATCGCATCCTTGAAGGTTGTTTCCTTCGCAAGCAATGCCTGCATCTCTTTGTTCATCTGGGCCCAGTCTTTATCCATGATGTTCTCCCCTCCTGACGATTTCGCTGTTGCGCAACAACTTCCGCTTTTCTGTCCGTTTTTCTTTAGGATGTAATAATCCGGTAATGTGTACTGAAATACTCGGCATCCACAAAGTTGAAGTCGACCGCACTGATTTTACCTTCCGGATCATTCTTGACACTATAGAAAACAACCACAGCATCAGAAGCAGCTGTTTCCTTTGTACCCCACAGCAGGGCGGAAAAGCAATGCTCTTTATCTTCCGGATGAATGGAGATGAAACCATTGTTCAGTAAAAAGCGTAATTCTTCGCATTCCGGATCACCAAGGCGCCAGATTTTCAAGGGCCGCGCAATCTGAATGAACCGATTGCCTTCCAGCTGCTGATGGTTTTGCAGAAAAAACTCCCTTTTATTCGGGCATGGAAAACCTCTCTCATCCACCTTGAAATAGTCACCGGCTTTGGCTATTTGGCCTTTGGTTCCCGTTGCTTCCTTTGTGAAAACCTCAAAAGTCCATCACTGTGAGCGATGATTTTTCCGTCCCGAGACATTTCCTTTTCTTTTTCGGAACCGGTGCCAAGCTCCCAGGCTTGAACCTGAGTAGTCGTCTTAATTGCAAATGTCATTTGTTTTATTCTCGCGTTTTCTCTTATCTTGGCGAAACAATCACAGCCGTTTGATCATCATATACTCATTCACATACGTACCATCTCTCATCCGTATGGCATCCGGTTTTACGCCTGTGATACGGAATCCCATTTTCTCGTACAAACCCCTTGCACGGCTGTTCCCTTCGATAAAGTCCAGCTCGATCTGGCGAATTCCATCCCGTTCCCTCGCTATACGGAACAGTTCCTCAAACATTCTTGTCCCTATTCCAAGATTCCAGTAATCCTGTAAAAGGGCGATTGCTACAGAAGCCCTATGGCAATCTTTCATTCCTGTTCGAAATGAAATCTGGCAGTTCCCGGCGATTTTTCCATCCACAAGACACGCAATCATCATTCCGTTCGGATTGTCGTAGTCTCCGCGGATGAACGCCTTTTCCTGCTCAAGGGTAAAATCGGAGAATTCTTCCGGATATTTCAGAAGAAATTCTGTCTCTCCGGATGCTTTCGTAATAAACCGGAGCATTTCTTCAGCATCGTCTTCACATGGACTCCGGAGAACAGCGTTCCGGCCATCTTTCAGTATAATTTCCATATCTTTAAAAACCATAAATCTCCCCCTCAATATTCGGATACTTGCTTCTGGTCTGTTCCGTGGGGCTGATCAAAAAGGAATTGAATAGACTTCAGAACCATACCATGACATTGCTGACGTCTCCTTCTAATCTACCTCTTCATCAAAAATCTTACAAGTTCTATGTCGCAGTCTTTTTCTGTATCGACAATCTGAAATCCACATTTCTCCGTATAGAATCTGACATTTTCACGTTTGTATAAAGGTGTTACCAAGGTCAGACGCTTCCAATCATCATAATAGTCCTTCACAAACTGAATAGCCTGTGTACCTATTCCTTTTCCCTGATAATTCGGGATGACGCACAGGCAACCGATTTCATATTCCTGTTTCCCTATCAGATGGCACGATACGCAACCAACCGGTTTATGATCGCACAGTATGATATGCTTCGGATTTAACCGTATGGATTTTTCCATCATTTCGATCGTCTTTCCATATCCCGGGCAAGTTCCGAACCGTTGGTAATCACTGTAGAAGGAAGCGTTATATATTTCAACCAACAGTCGGGCATCATCCTTTGCTGCCTGCTTAAATTCTATGATCATGGTTCTGCCTCATTTTGCTTTCCTTGCTCATGATGGATTCCTCACTTTTTCTTCTGCTTTGGCACAGGCAGTTCATCAAACATTGCCGTCAGCAGTTCCTTCAGAAACTCCCGGTTGTCAACATTGTCCACAAGCAGCATTTCCTTTGCCCCTTCATACGGAAGTTCTCGAACCGCATCCGGCATCATGGCCATGGCTGATTTTGTCGGCTTGACTAGGAAGCGATCGTCATAGATGCCGCCAAAGATTTTTCCGTACATGTACAGGATATATTCTCCCATCATCGGTTTGAAAGTAATCCCTTCCAGTTCAGAGAGCTGTTCCAGGATATAATCCAGATATTCTTTGCTTGATGCCATAATTACCTCCCTTTTTTCTCATTCAAAAGTTTTGTTTATGTGTTTTTGCCTTGATCTCAGCCATTTCTGCAATCAATTCCTCCAACGGGCGGTATTCGCCACCCCACCATTCAAACACGTGCATGCCTTCATCTTCAAGAACAGGTCCGTTCAGTTTCATCCGGATACCGAGCTTTCCGAGCAGACCCTCCCGATCTATAGGAATTGCATCATGCGGTGTCAACTGTGAAAACGCCTCATAGGAAACACCGAAGGCGACATTTTCAACGCCCAGAGAAGCGATCGCGCAAAGGCAGCGCTCGCAAGGAGCACAACTGGTATATAGCACAGACTCCTTCAAAACAGTATCAGAATACCGGTTTGCGCATTTGTGAACCAGGTTGAATTCGGCATGACCGAAAAGGCCTTTGTTCCAGTCTGCGGTGTTTTCAGCTTCCTCCAGTATTTCTCCTTTATGGACGAGCAGTGCACCGAAGGTGTCAAAGCCTTTCTTTCCCGCCTGAATTGCCAGTTCAAAACAGCGTTTCATGTATTTTTCGTTTTCCATATGCTGCTCCTATTTCCGGAGTTCCATCACGTCATAACACAGATAATCATCATTTCCTGTCTGAATCATGTGATACTCCGTTTCTCGGTACCCGCGTTTCCGGTAGATCTGTTTTGCAGGAAAGGAAGCGTCAATCCGGATCGTATCATACTGTGTCAGGATCTTCCTCTCTGCAAAATCAAGAAGTGTTCTGCCGTATCCTCTGTGCTGATATTCCGGCAGGACAAATAACCGGTTAATCCCGTTCCTGCTGACTGTCACCGTCCCAACGTACATCTCATCATCACAGAGCAGATACACTTTCCCGGAAGCAATATCCGCCTTGATGCTTTCATCCGAGTGGTGCCGGCAGAAATAATCCACCGCACCGGCAGGGTAATACCTTGGATAAATCGCACGAATTGTCGTCTGTGTTATTTGTTTGATTGTCTCAAAATCGTCAGCGGTTGCCTGAATAATCTTCACGTCAATAATCTCCACTTCATCGGATATGCTTCGGGTAAGTATCAAAAACCATGAAGTCTGTCTCCTCTCAGCAGTTCTTCAGCGCTGAGACTCGGTCTTCGATGCTTTTCCGGAACTGCTCGTCCGTCATGGATGGATCGCGGGTCGCCTTCCAGATATCGCAGGGAATCTTGTCGCAGGAAGCACAGTTTGTGAAGTGATACTTATTGGCACAGCAGGCATAAATCGGGCAGGCTTTCCCGTTTGCGTGAAACACTTTCCCGCATGCTTCGTTACAACCGGTGCACACGCTGACATGAAGCGGACATGTGGAACAGTCCGTCCCGCAAACCGATAATCCCAAAATCTCCCGCTGTTTCTGTTTCGGAAAGCCCTTCAGAACCAGTTCGTAGGAGCGGTCCAGCCAGTGTTTCAGCAGATCGTCCGGAATCTCTCCGTCCGCTTTGACGGAATTCCAGTGCTGCTTGTTGCTGTAGTATCCGGGAATGATATCCGGATACTGCTGTCGCATCAGTTCGCCTGCCATCGGTTCCAGTTTCAGGTTGATGTAATATGGCTGATTGTGATCATCCAGGAGAACAGCGGCAAACATTTTTCCGCCGATATGGTATCTGATCCAGTTCCATTCCGCTTGCAGATCCTTCGTAACGCTGCGCTTAGCCATCAGGTATTCATCGATCCAGGGATATTTCATTTATTTTCCCTCCAAATGACAGAGTTTCGTTGAGCAGATGATCCGTGTAGTTTTTGGATTTGAAGATGATGCTCCGCTCCGGGAATATCTCTTCGCATATCCGAAGTTCAAGATCCTGACGATGCCTGAAATGATTGATCAGGTCATCATCTCCTTGAAGACTGCGGGCTTTGGAATAGGGGCAATCAATAAAGTAGCCAAGCATCATCGGATACCACAATTCGTTTCCTGACTCGTCGGATCTTTCCCTCCGGATAATATCCAGATTGGCTTTAATATCATTTGCTTTCAGATAGATAATACGGTATTCCTTTCCCTCCAACGTTTCGCGAACAAGCCTGTAAAATTCGATGATCTCTTCGTCGGATGCCTGCCTGAACAGGATCATATCTTCCACTGTGTTCTGGAAAAGGGAGCATTCAAAAATCATGTTATCTGAAATCCATTTCCGGTAACGTTCCAGTACAGTCGACCGGAAATCATCAAAAGGAACGCGATTGTTATAGATCTCATACTGTTCAAGATCCTGATAAAACGCCCTGTTGTCTGTGATGATCTTCGTATAGCAGATAATCTTTCTGTCTCCTTCGGAATATGTTTTTTTCTCAATATCCGAACGCAGATCAGGATATCTGTCCAGGATCCCTTTGTATTGGTTGCCGCTCACATAAGCACACCAGGAAAGTTCCACCGGAGAATATTCCCCTTCCCGAACAGCAGTATAATCCGGATTTAGTTCGGATAGTTTCCGGACCATTGTACTTTTGCCACTACCCTGCAGCCCTTCAACAAAATAATTCATATTCTCTCCATCAGTTGATCAAGGTAAAGTACCGCCTCCCGTCCTGCTCGCTTTCACCGGATCAATTCTCTCAAATCATGTATCTTCAGATAATTGGTTTCCACGTCTGCTTCCGGATTGGCTGCGATCAGGATCGGCGTAATGCCCAGAGCCGCCGCGCCGTCCAGATTGCGCACAACGTCATCGATAAATACGGTTTCCTCAGCAGGAATACCGCATTTGCTCAGTGCATCAAGGTAAATGCGCTGATCGGGTTTGAAGACGCCGACATAACAGCTGAACGTACAGAACGACAGATACTGTGAAACGCCGATATATTCCAGCTGCGGCTCGATATTCGGCCAGGTGTCGGAAATAATCCCCAGCTTATGCGTTTTGCTGAGCATGCTCAGTACTTCTTTGATCCCGGGATATGGAATATAGTTTTTCATGTTGCAGGCACGGTCCCGGGCAATCTGTTCCCTTTTCTTTTCGGACAGGCCGAGGTTCAGCTGATCCGAAATAATGGAGTAATAATCAAGGAAGTTCTGGACCTCTGCTTCAACAGTCCGGACAAGATGATCCCGGGCCAGAAAGCGCAGCCCTGCGTCTCTTGCCCGCTGAATATCTGTTTCGGTTCTCTGCTTCATTTTTTCACTGGCCAGTTCCAGAAATTGATTGGTAAACATCCAGTCGCCGGAAGCAGGCTTATCCAGTGTATATCCCACATCAAAAAAGATTACTTTCTTATCGTTCAGAAGATCAAGCATTCTGTCCTCCCTGTACTTCATTACAGTTTCACGGAATCCAGTTCTGCTACTATTATCCGTGATTTGTTCAGTGATATCAAGAAGAAAAATGAACAGCAGAAGAAATCATATCTAGCTCGGTTTGTCTAATGTTTTCCGGCACCGGAGAGAGGCCTTGGCACAAGGAATGAATTGACGTTCAATTCGCCAGGCAATATAATACTCATGACAAATGAATAGCCGGTGTATCTGCGCAGCGATGCGCGGCGCGGTTCCGAAAGAGCCGCGTCACAGGAATACGGATGAAAGTTCCGAGCTATCCCAGTAACCGTGAAGCGGACGAACGCACGTAAAGAAGCCACTGCGAAAGCGGGAAGGTGTGCAAGTAGGATGAGGCAAAGCCGGGAGACTTGTTTACACCGTACTCAATCATTCCCCTGGGGGTGGGATATGCTATGAAGCATGTGGAATCAATCCACAGGTTTTGTTGGCGTGCCTCGGGGAGGGACGCTTTCTTTATGAAGTTTCTCTCTCGCTGATTCATTTGATCATACTCAATGAGGAGGGACAAAAAATGTCCAAAAAACTGGTTCCCCTGTTTCTGACTGTGCTGATGGTTTTCAGCATCGCTTCCTCCCTGGCTGAAGGCTCTGCCGTCACGGTGACCGATATGCATAACCGTGAAATTACCCTGACCGAGCCGGCCACCCGTATTGTTGTCATGCAGCCCTCCGACTGCGAGATTCTCTGCGCCATCGGTTGCGAGGATACGATCGTCGGCCGCGGACAGTATGTCGATTACCCTGCTTCGATTCTGGAAGTTCCGGTCGTGCAGTCCGGCGCCGAAACCAACATCGAAGAGATTCTGGCACTGAATCCCCAGGTCGTTCTGATGAACGACATGTCCCAGAGTGAAGAACAGGTCAAGCAGCTGGAAGAAAACGGCGTGAAAGTCGTTGTCAGCTCCGCGACCGATATCGAAGGCGTGTATTACGCCATCCGCATGATCGGAAAACTGATGGGTAAAGAAGAAAACGCCGAGGCTGTGATCGCTGACATGCAGGCAACCTTTGACGAAATCAAAGCGAACAGTAAAAACGAAGGCAAAACCGTCTATTTTGAGGTTTCCCCGCTGCAATGGGGACTGTGGACTGCCGGCAAGGGCACCTTTATGGATGAACTGGCGGAAATCTGCGGTCTGACCAATGCTTTCGCCGATCTGAACGACTGGGCCTCCATCAGCGAAGAGCAGGTGCTTGCCCGGGATCCTGATTACATCGTGACCATCACCATGTATTATGGCGAAGGTCCCACCCCTGTGGAAGAAATCATAAGCCGTGAAGGCTGGGGCGATCTGAAAGCTGTTAAAAACGGGGACATCCTGAACGCCGAATCCAACGCGATCTCCCGTCCCGGTCCCCGCCTGAAGGACGCTGCCATTGAGCTGTATAACTTCATCAACGACATCAAAGCCGAGGAAGTCCCGGCCGCGTAACATCCTAAAAGCATCAGGGACAGTCCTGCCACAGGGCTGTCCCTGACCTTCTTCTGAACAGTTCCCGGTATGAGGTCACTATGCTTGATTCAAGGCAACTGAAACGCGAGCGGTTCACGCCGCTGACTTATCTGTTTCTGACTGTGGCGCTTCTGTTCACCATGATCCTGTGCATCTGTGTGGGCAGCGTCAGCATCTCCTTTTCCGATACTATCACTGCTGTCTGGAATGCAATCCGGGGGGTACCGGCTTCCGGAAGCATCACCGGCAATATCATTCTGAATGTTCGTCTGCCCCGTGTTTTATGCGTGACATTGGCAGGGGCGGCTTTATCTTTATGCGGTGCGGCTATGCAAGGCTTGCTCCGCAATCCTTTGGCGGACGGATCCACCATGGGCGTATCCTCCGGTGCCGCTTTGGGCGCCGTCATCGCGATGGCCGCCGGTTTTACCCTTCCGGGATTCAGCTACGGCGGTATTATGGTCACAGCCATGGCCTTTGCTTTCGGTTCACTGATTCTGATTCTCTCCCTGGCCTATTCACTTGATCATTCCCTGAGTACAAACAGTATTATCCTGATCGGCGTTATCTTTACGATGTTCATTTCCAGCATTATCTCGCTGATCATTACTTTTGCCAGTGATCATACCCGCTCCCTCAGTTTTTGGACTTTAGGCTCTTTCTCCGGCGTGAATTATGATCAGGCAAAGTTGCTGTTCATTGCACTGGTCATCTGCGGCGGGATTCTGATCCGTCTTTCTTCCGAACTGAATGCTTTTGCCATCGGTGAGGACAATGCCCGCCATATCGGCGTGAATGTAAAACGGGTAAAACTGATCGTGCTCATTACAGTATCTGTACTCATCGGCGTATGCGTTTCGATTTCCGGCACCATCAGTTTCGTCGGGCTGGTCATGCCGCATATTGCCAGGATGCTGGTCGGGCCGAATCATAAACGGCTGTTACCGGCTTCCCTGTTCTCCGGAGCCATTTTTCTGCTGCTCGCCGATCTGGCCGCCCGGACCATTCTCAGCCCGATCGAGCTTTCGATCGGTGTGGTCACTTCGCTGGTCGGTGCCGTCGCATTCGTGGTTATTTTCTACAGAACAAGAAAAAGGGGGTGACAGCGATTCTACGGGGAAACCATATTACAGTCCGTTATGGCAGTCATACCGTTGTCGATGATCTGTCCTTCCAGCTGGATGAAGGTCAGTGGCTGATGCTGGCCGGGCCGAACGGCGCCGGGAAAAGCACCCTGATCGAAGCCATCGCACAGGGAGTGCCCTATACCGGCAGCATTCAATGGGAATGTCTGGATCTTTGCTCGCTGAAACCGTCGCAGCTTGCACAGAAAATCGGCGTATTATCCCAGAAAAACAACGTCGGCTATGCCTATACCGTAGCAGAAGTCGTAGGGCTCGGCAGATATGCTTATCGGTCCGGTTTCTTTTCAAGTGCTGACGATCATGGTAAATCGCTGGTCGAAAACGCTCTGGAAATAACCGGCCTGACCGATCTGCGCCATGCCAGTATGCTTACGCTTTCCGGCGGTGAAACACAGCGGGTTTTTCTGGCTCAGGTTCTCGCTCAGAACCCGCAGATTCTGGTTCTTGACGAACCGGCCAATCATCTGGATCTGAATTATCAGCAGCAGATCTTTTCATTGATCCAGGAATGGCTGAAGGAACCCGGCCGGGCTGTCCTGTCCGTTGTCCATGATTTGAGCCTGGCGCGGAAATACGGCACACACGCCATCCTGATGGATCATGGAAAAAGCATATCCCAGGGGATCATCAGCGACGTCATGACACCTGACAATCTTCAGCAGGTCTATGGCATGAATGTCTATGAATGGATGCGGGAAATGCTTTCACAATGGCAGAGATGACCTTTTCCCTTTTATGTGATATAATAGCATGTCACTGTACAACTGACAGCCGGGTTCATCCTGAAGGAGCTGAACTGTTTTGAATCTTCAGTCGATTGTGATCACAAACTGCATCGGGATCTTTCTGTCCCTGATTGTGATGTACAGCAGCCATATGGTCCGCAAAGGGAGAGACCTGGATTCCCGCTTGCTGACCGCGCTGCTGATCAGTTCCTGCAGCTGCTGTCTGATGGAAATGATTTCCTTCCTTGTGGACGGACATGCAACTACGTTCTGCATCGTTGTATCCTGGATATCAAACACCTGGATTTATATCGCAAACCCGGTAGTATCCACGCTGTGGCTCCTGTATACGGATTATCATCTTCACAGGAAAGCAAAGCGGCTGACAACAACCTACCGGCTTCATCTGATCCTGCTCGCCGCCAGCATAATCGTTATCATCGGGAATCTCTTCGGACAATACCTGTTCACCATTGATGCACAGAACGTCTACGCAAGGCGACCGGCATCCTATTCCATCTATTTTGTAACCGCCTTCATGCTCGGGTCCAGTATTGTCGAGGTCATCAGATACCGGCGCTGCCATCGTAATGCCATCTTTTTCCCGATCTGGGCATTTCTGGCGCCGGTCTTCATCGGAATGGTTATTCAGTCCCTGATCTACGGCATCTCCCTGGGCTGGTGCTGCACCGCAATCGGCCTTGCAGCCCTCTATATGAGCATGCAGAACGAACTGGCTTACCGGGATTCGCTGACAGGGCTGTACAATCGTCAGTATCTTTCCTATGTCCTGAATTCCTGGAACGGGCACAGCGGTATCATGATTGATATGGATTACTTCAAGGAGATCAACGACAAATTCGGTCACTCCGTCGGCGATCAGGCCCTGAGGGATACCGCCGGTATTCTGCTGGAGATCTGTCCTGAGAACAGCATTGTCATCCGTTTCGCGGGAGATGAATTCATCCTTCTGCTGACAGCCAGACAGGAGATTCTCATTCAGAAAGTCGAGGAAAAACTGAAAAACGCTGTAGAGGATTTCAACCGGACTTCTGATCGTCCGTATAAGATCAGCCTGTCCATGGGGCATGCGCTCTTTGATCAGAAAGATGAGGACAGTTTCCTGGACGCCATCGACACCGCAATGTATAAAGACAAGCAGGCCAGGCACGCTTCCGGGGAACTGAGAGAGAGAAGGCGGGATCGCTGATCCCGCCCTTCGCTTTTCCGTCCGTCATTGTGACCGTTCTCAATGGTTTTCAGCCACCGGGATCTTCCCGAAATGCCTGTACGCCAGGATCCCGATCGGAATAAAATAGATACACCAGAACAGCAGCGCGATACCGCCTCCGTGCCCGGAGTTCCCCTCCGCCATATGGGTAAACATCCCGGTCATCGGCATGAAGAAGCAGCTGAGGAAAAAGACTCCGTGGATGATCATCAGCCATTTCAGCCACCGGTCCGGCTTGGTCTCCGCCCGGATTGACAGACCGATGAAAAATGTGGAAAGCGCCATCATGCCATAGCCCAGCAAATCATAATTGAACAGCAGTCCGCCCTTCTGATAATCCAGCACCCGCGCTGCCTGATCGTTCATCTCTTCCAGGCGGACGGTGGTCGTCTGCGCATAATAAACCAACAGGATCAGCACGGCATAAACTGCCGACAGGACCAATCCGATCGTCGCCGCCACTCTTGTCTGTTCACTGCTCTCATGGTGGAATCCCGCGGACATCATGATATAGCCGATGGGAAGGAACATGCAGACCAGATAGGAACCGAAGTTAAAACTGCAGAGAATAAATACCGCAAAAAGAAATACCGTAACCGTAACGATCGCCGCACCGATTTTTGCCAACAACTGATTCATACTGACCTCCCGTAAAGTTTGTTGAATTGCCGGATATGGTTCTCAAGCATCCTGATGGCATCCGGTTCCCTGTCAGGATCACGATCGCAAACCGTCATCATCATATAGAACGGTGCGTAGAACTGGAGCGTCATGGTTTCCACATCATCTGTCTGCAAAATCCCCTGCGCTGCCATCAGTCCAAGCAGTGTCCCGTGATAACGAAGCGGATCATCCACATAACGATTCATATAGGCCTCTGCCAGTTCCCGATTGTGAAACTGCTCAATTGTAAGCATTTTTCGAAACCTTCGGGTATAATCATCATGGAGTTCATACCCGAACAGCTCAAGGCCCAGTTTGACCAGCCTGTCTTCTGACAGGCTTCTGTAAATCTCCGCGTCTTTTGCCGGATTATTTCCTTGAATGTGGAGCTGTTTAGCCTGTTCAAGGAACCGAAGGTGCATCTCCTCAACAATCGCATCAAAAATAGCTTGTTTGCTCTTGTAATGTTTATACAAAGAGGGCGCCTTAATCCCAACCCGCTGCGCAATCTCACCGACAAAGACGTTCGCATAGCCTTTTTCCGAAAACAACGTCAGTGCTTCGTCCAGAATCCTTTGTTTTGTTCCCATATACCCTCCTGTTCCAAATAAGCTAACCGTGATTAGCCTCATTATAGGCTAATTTGAATTAGCTGTCAACCCCCAAAAAGAAAACTGCCGTGCAGGCAGTCTCTTTACATCCCATTATTATCATTTCATTCTTTTTCAGCAATCCCATTGATGGATCTTCATGTTGACACAGCCGTTCTCCAGAAATGTTATACCCTCCTGCAATAATCGTTCCCGCTGCTCCGGAAAGTGCGGCGCGAGTCTGCCCTCATGATTAACCACCCGGTGACAGGGATAACTGCCATAGAACCCGGCCATACTCAACACCTTGCCCACAAGCCGTGCGTTTTGATCTCTTCCGATCAGCCTGGCGATCTGACCATATGATGCGACACATCCCTGCGGTATTTCCTCCACCACAGAAAGGATCTCATAAATCAGCGCTTCGTCCAGTATCTTCTTCATTGTTTCCCCGGCATTTCTGTTCTGACTCTTGTCTTTTATCTTGCTACTTTCCTGTCGGAATTGCTTCGTTCAGGCTCTTGTTGCGGTAGTTCAGGTTCGTTCTCAGAGAATAACCCTGCCGTTCCCAGAAAGCATTGGCTGCCTCATTATCCTTGAAAACCAGGCCGAAGATTTTCTGAATGCCCTCTTTTTTCAGCGCTTCTTCAGCCAAAGCAACCAGATGGCCGGCAATCCCCATCCGACGGTAATCCGGATGAACGCACATATGATGGATGATTGCCCGGCGGCCGTCATGTCCCGTCAGAATTACTCCGATCATCTGATCATCTTTCACCGCAGCAAAGCAGGTATTCGGGTTCCGTTTCAGATATCTCCCGATGCCGTCGCGGGAATCATCGACAGGGTTCAGGGCCCGGCGGCTTTGCTCCGTGCTGTTCCACAATTCATACATGGCATCATAATCATCGATAGTTACCAATCTTACCGTATATTCCATACCGTTCTCCCTGCACGTGTTTTTTTCACAAAGCATTCCCGTTCAGCTTTCAAGAAGGTTCCTGATCACCTTCGTAATCGTTGATTCCCCTTTATGGTTCCATCTGAACTGTACGTCGCTGCCGACAGACGGTTTTTCACTCAAACCCTCTGAAAGCTTTGCCGGAATCAGAAGTTCCCAATACCTGACATAATAGATATCACCATTAATCGTTTCAACAACGCCCAGATGCTGCTCAAAGATCTGCATGAATCCTTCCTGAACCTTGACCTTACGGTAAACAGGGAATTCTTTATTGATCTCATCGAGCCTGTCCTGATCTTCCAGCTTGTCAACATCCGCGCTTTCGATCAGTCTGCCTTTGATAACCGATACATCATCGCAAAGCGGCAGGCACATCAGTGCGTCAAAGGTGTTCCCTTCGGCGTCTGTAATGCCGATTTCAGCGCCGCGCCTAAATCCGAATCTCGGATAGTAATTCGGTTCGCCCATCAATGCGATAGCAGCAACACCTGCTTCTTTTGCAAGCTTGATGGTTTCCCGCATCAGGGCGCCGCCTATATCATTCCCCTCGAGCGTAGGTTCCACTGCCAAAGGGCCGAAGGTGGCAATTTCCTGCCGGACATCACCGTCAACCAGCCAGGCCCGTGTATAATATACAGCCCCCACGATCCTGCCATCCAATTCGGCGATCCGGCTGATTTCCGGAAGGTAATCGTCTGACTCCCTGATAATGCGGATCAGAAAATGCTCTGTGCACCCGGGCCAGTATTTGTTCCAGAAACTGCGCATGGTCATGAGTTCCGTTGCCTTATAATCTTCCGGCCTTTCAGGACGGATTATCAAATGATTCATCACCGCTCAGACTTCCTCCTGCATACAAATGCCGGCTTATCCCGAATCACGGGTTAAGCTCTCCGCTCTCCCGTCCGGATAAAATCAATCAATGTTTCAAGATCATCGAATTCATCATAATCTCCCATGATCCCCTCTCGATGATAGACGATACCTGCTTTTTCATTGATTTCCAGGCGATCCAGCAATGCCTCCGTCCCGTACCTGCGTGCATACTCCGTAAAAGCCAACGCTTTGATCTTGTTGCCGAACAGGCCCTTCCTGCATTCGGTATCCTGGCAAACCCAGCAGGCATCGATTCCTTTGGCAATGCAGCATTTCCTGTTTTCGCACCATTCCGCGTCCTTGCACCAGGACAGATCCAGGAAACCGTCCTGCTTACAGCCTTTACAATTTACATTCTCAGAGCACAGGCAGCAGGCCAGTCCGCATCTGGCAATTCCCAATTCACGCTTCATTTGCATTCTTCTCCCCTTCTGTACATCCTTCACAGAGGTCATTATACTGCGAAACAGACAGAAAGAAAACCGGCTCATTGCAGAACCGGTTAAAAGAATGCCGATGAACAGATTTGCAGCAGATGTCATTCAGCTGTCTTCAACGCCGCGACCATGTCAATATGCCTGTTCTTCCGGGCAACCATCAGGCCGACAGCCAGCGAGACGCCGAAGGTCAGCAGGATACTAACCAGCCAGGTCGGCAGGCCCAGCACCAGTTTCAGCTCATATTCGGAAGCCAGTGCCGTCAGCAGGTACTGCAGTACGCCGACACCGACCGGAATACCGATCAGAATCCCCAGTACCGTCAGCCACAGGTTCTGGCTGATCAGCAGCCGGCCGATCTTGGAATCTTTAAATCCGACCACCTTCAGCGTCGCCATTTCCCGGTAGCGTTCGGTGTAGCTCATCACGCCCAGGTTATACAGCACCACGATGCCCAGGATCACCGCTGCGATCACCAGCAGCCAGATCATCTTGTTCATCAGATCCATGAAAACGTCGAAGGAATCCATGATCGACTGCTTGCTCTGCCGGTTCAGGATCCGGGCATCCTCCGGGATCTCTGCGGCATCCGTAAACACAGATCCGACCGTATAGTCAATCCCCGTCTTGTCCGCAAAGGTATCCGTCATGACAATGCCTTCCGTCATGGAATCCAGCACCCCGGCGACAGGGACGGTATAATGTTCGCTGCTGTCATAGGGCGAGAAGGACAGTTCGTCCCCCTTCTTCAGGTGATACTCCCGTGCAATCCTTGAACAGATATAGACTCCGTCATCCGTCAGCGGAATCATCTTCATATCCTCATCGGCAAAACGGACCTTGTCACGGGTAATCGAATAGATCTCCAGCGAATATCCCCTGTCGCCGATCTGGATCGCTCGCGAAGCGGCCCAGTCTCCGTCCAGGGATTCCGCCAGCTTCTTTCCTTCCTCCGGCGTCATGTTATCGGCATCCAGATTGACCCGGGTCGTATAGTTGATTGCTTTCTCATAGAAAACATCCAGGAAGGCGTCCATGGTATCCTTCATTCCCAGGCCGCCGACCAGCAGCACCATACATCCGACGATCCCGAAGAGCGTCATCAGGCCCCGGGCCTTATGCCGGACACAGTCCCGGAGATTCCACTTCGTGCCGAAGCCCAGCCGCTTGAACCGTTTTGTTTCCTCAAACCTCAGATGTTTCATTCTCTTCGGGGAATACGGCCGCAGCGCGTCCGCCGCGGTGCCCTGCAACATCTTCCGCACGGACAGGAACCCGATGAACATCAGGAACACGTTGATCCCGATAATCACAAGCCACGTAAAGCCCGGTGCACGCAGCGTCCAGGACGGCATATCGATATAGGTGGCCATCGCGCCGTCCGGATTCATGATAAACCAGCCCAGGCCGTATCCGATCCCGATCCCCAGAATAGTTCCGAGCAGCCCGATGATCAGCGCATAGGCTGAGTAATGAACCAGGATTCGCCTGTCCTTAAACCCCAGCGCTTTGAATGTACCGATCTGGGTCTTCTCGCTGGCACAGATCCGGTGCATGGTGGTCACCATTGTCAGAATCGCGATCGCCAGGAACAGCACCGGCAGGATGGACGCCATAGTCTTCCCTTCGTTCACTTCTCCCTGCGCCTCCGCCCAGGAAACTGTTTCATCCTTGGACAGGATCAGCCTCGTGCTCCCCAGCGCTTTGTCCGCCGCTTCCACAAAAGCCGCTTTATCCAGGGAAGATTTGACATTGATCTGATGATACAGGGAACCGATCATGGCTTTGTACAGCACAGGAATGGAACGGTCCAGCATAGCCGGGGAAATATATACGAAACCGTAAGAAGAATAATCCGGCATCATCTGGGTCGAATCCGGCAGGCAGATCAGGTATTCACTGGATTTAACCAGTCCCTTAACAGTCCCCGAAATCGTAATTGTCTGATAGCTCAGCGTCAGCGGATCACCGACAGCAATCCCGTTGGCAGCCGCATAGGAATCCGAAAGCCAGAACCCGTCGGGATCCTCCGCGCTGTACGGTTCTCCCTGCATAACCAGCACACCGGAAACATTCATGTTTTCGCTGACAGTCAGCGCCAGCGTATCCGTATCATCCTTCACCGAAACATTCAGGGAAAGGAACCGGGTCGCATCGTCAACACCCTCTATTGCTTTCACAGCATCCAGATCCTCCGGGCTGAAGCCCTTGTCGGAATAGATCCGATAATCGGCAAACCCGGTTGCATCGTAAATCTCTTTGGTATTTACTTCCAGGGAATACCATTCCACATTGAATCCCAGAAAGACACCTACGCCCAGTGCGACCATAATCACCATGGAGATGAACTGGGCTTTGTACTGCCACAGCGTCCGAAACAGTTTCTTTAACAGCATATCCAACCCTCTTTTTCATCTGACCCGAAGGATTCCAGGGGTTCAACTCACCCGGAAAGCCCTTTGGTTACCAGTCCACTTCTTCCACAGACAAAGGATTCTCCTGCTCCTCACAGGATTTAATCTTCCCGTTCTTCACCCGGATCACAACATCCGCCATCTTCGCGATATTCTGGTTGTGCGTAACAATAATGATCGTCTTTCCCATATCCCGCGCCATGGAAAGCAGCAGTTTCAGTACCATGACCCCTGTTTCGGAATCCAGCGCGCCGGTCGGTTCGTCGCACAGCAGAATATGCGGATTCTTTGCCAGCGCCCGGGCAATGGATACGCGCTGCTGCTCTCCGCCGGAGAGTTCCGACGGGAACTGATGAATATGATCCTCGAGGCCGACGGCTCTCAGCATATCGTGGCTGGAAAGGGGATCGGGCGCAATCTCTTTTACGAGCGCTACGTTTTCGATCACCGTCAGCGTCGGAATCAGATTGTAGCTCTGGAATACAAAACCTACGGAAGCAGCACGGTATTCAGCCAGCTCGTTTGGTGTCAGGGTGGAGATATCCTTTCCGTTTACAACGATCGTCCCTTCCGTCGGATTGTCCAGGCCGCCAAGCATATTCAGCAGCGTACTCTTCCCTGCGCCGCTTGGTCCAAGGACCACTATGAATTTTCCTTCCTCCAGGCTGAGATTGACATGATCCAGTGCACGCTGTTCATGATCCCCGTTCCGGTAGACTCTCGAAACATCCTTGAATTCAACAATGGCCATGATGTCTTCCCCTTCCCCATATTGTCACATCAAAAAAGAAGCGTGTTAGTATAAACTAACCGCTTAGAAGTATAGTTAACGCAGACTAACTTGTCAAGGATTTTTTCATCCTGCATTGCTGAATGGCTTATTTTCGTCCTTATAGCATGATCCGCAACTGGTCTTACCGTTCCCCTGCCGCGGCAATAAATCCCAGAAACAGCGGATGCGGCTTGTTGGGCCTGCTCTTGAATTCCGGATGGAACTGAACGCCGACATAGAATGCTTCCCCCGGAATCTCGATCGTTTCCACCAGCCGTCCGTCCGGTGAAAGGCCGGACAGGCACAGGCCGTTTTCCTGCAGGACATCCCGGAAAGCATTGGCAAACTCATACCGATGCCGATGCCGTTCGCTGATTTCCGTTTTTCCGTAGCAGCGGGCAATCACAGTATCTTCCGCCAGCACACATGGATATTTCCCGAGCCGCAAGGTACCGCCCTTGTCGATCTCATCGTTCTGGCCCGGCATGAAATCGATCACCTTATAGGGCGTCATATCGTCAAACTCGCCCGAATTCGCCCCTGTCAGTCCGGCTTTATTCCGGGCATATTCAATCACCGCGATCTGCATCCCGAGGCAGATCCCGAAGTATGGAATATGGTGCTTTCTGGCATACTCCGCAGTAAGGATCATCCCTTCGATTCCCCGTCCGCCGAAACCACCAGGGACAATGATGCCCTGGACATCGGCAAACGTGCTGTCAATATTCTGCCCCGTCAGGTTTTCGGAATCGATCCACTCGATCTCCACCCGTGTGTCCAGCGCATAACCGGCATGCCGAAGTGCTTCCGCCACGGAGAGATAGGCGTCATGCAGTTGCGTATATTTACCCACCAGTGCGATCCGGCAGGTCTTGCTCTGATGACGGATCCTTTCGATCATATCCTGCCATTCCGTCAGGTCCGGCATCGGGGCTTCGATATGCAGTTCCCGGCAGACAATGGAAGACAGATTCGCCGTCTCCAGCATCAGCGGCGCTTCATACAGGATCGGCAGCGTCATATTCTCAATCACGCAGTCCGGCTTGACGTTGCAGAAGTGTGCGATCTTTGAAAAAACGGATTCATCCGTGATTTCTTCGTCCACCCTGAGTACGATAATATTCGGGTTGATCCCCATGCCCTGCAGTTCCTTCACGGAGTGCTGCGTCGGTTTCGACTTGTGCTCGCCGCTGGCTTTCAGGTACGGAACCAGCGTTACATGAACATACAGCGCGTTTTCCCGTCCGACCTCAATACCAACTTGCCGGATGGCTTCAATGAACGGCTGGCTCTCGATATCGCCGATCGTGCCGCCGATCTCAGTGATGACGACGTCCGCGTCCGTTTTCTCGCCGACCCGGTAAATGAACCGCTTGATCTCATCCGTCACATGCGGAATAATCTGCACCGTCGATCCCAGATATCCGCCCTGGCGCTCCTTGTGCAGCACGTTGGAAAAGACTTTCCCGGTCGTCAGGTTGGAGTACTTGTTCAGATCCTCGTCGATAAAGCGCTCGTAATGCCCGAGGTCCAGATCCGTCTCCGCACCGTCCTCCGTCACATACACTTCTCCATGCTGATACGGACTCATCGTGCCTGGATCCACGTTGATATACGGATCCAGCTTCTGCGCCGCCACCTTCAATCCGCGCGCTTTCAGCAGCCGCCCGATAGAAGCAGCCGTAATGCCTTTCCCCAGTCCGGAAACCACACCGCCTGTCACAAAAATATACTTCGCCATACTTACCTCACCAACAACAGTTTCATTCGTTCCGCCGCGATTTTCGTATCTTCCGGGTTGCCGAAGGAGGAAAGCCGGAAGAAGCCTTCCCCGGCGCTGCCAAATCCTTCTCCCGGCGTCCCGATCACCTGAATCTCATTCAACATAAGATCAAAGAAATCCCAGCTCTTCATCCCGTTCGGGCATGCCATCCATATATATGGCGCGTTTTTCCCGCCCCAGTATTTAATCCCGCATTCATCCAGCGCGTTCATCAGCACCCGGGCGTTCTCCTTGTAATGATCAATACTTTCCCGAATCTGAAGGAGCCCTTCATCCGTAAACACGGCAATCCCGGCCTTTTGCAGGATATAGGAGATCCCGTTCGTCTTGGTCGTGCGGTTCCGCACCCACATGGCGTTCAGGTTCATCCCGTCCCTTTCCAGCGCTTTGGGAATCACCGTATAGCCCAGCCGCGTCCCGGTAAAGCCTGCCGTCTTGGACAGGGAGCAAATCTCAATCGCGCAGGTTTCGGCGCCCGGGACCTCAAAAATACTGTGGGGCAAATTGCCTTCGACAAACGCCTCGTATGCCGCATCAAACAGAATCACGGCGCCGCGGCCGTTGGCATAGTCCACCCATTTCTGCAGCTGCTCCCGGTTGTACACCGCACCCGTCGGATTGCTCGGGGAACAGAGGTAGATCAGGTCCGCCTCGAGATCGTCCGACGGAAGCGGAAGGAAGTCATTTTCGGGTTTGGCCGTCAGGAAGCGTACTTCCCGCCCCGCCATGACGCTGGCATCCACATAGGCCGGATAAGCCGGCTGCGTAATCAGCGCAGGCGAGGAAGCGTCGAACAGATCCAATATGTCCCCGAGCTCATCACTCGCGCCGCTGGAAACAAAAATCTCCTCCGGATCCGGCGTCACATTTCTTCGTGCATAGTAGCCTGCCACCGCATTGCGGAATTCCGGAATGCCGCATTCCGGCGTATAGCCCCGGAAGGTCTTCTCTTCCGCCTGGTCGTTCACCGCGGCGTGCAATGCCCGGATCGCGGCGTCGCACAGCGGCCGCGAAACATCCCCGATTCCCAGCCGGTACAGCGGCAGATCCGGATGCTCCTTCCGGTATTCCTCTACCTTCCGGGCGATATGAAAGAACAGATAGGATTCCTTCAGATTCCGGTAATTCCCATTTGGCTTCAGACTCATACGCAAACACTCCCGTAAAAAACTTCTGTCGAAACTGCATTTCCTAAACTTTCTTATACAGCCGAAGGGGTTTAAGGGGTTCGTCGCGCCCGGAAAACTGTCCAGTGGACAGTTTTCAGCAGAGAACGGGCGGCAGCCCAGGAAGATCGGAAAGCCCCCTTCACACTGGTATAATACCCCAGCAGTTGCAGCGGAATCACCGCAAGCGACGCCATAAAATGCTCGTCCGTCTTGGGGATATAAACGGTAAAGTTCACCGAATCCTCCACCGAGAAATTCCCGTTGGTCGTGATCCCCATCAGGTATGCGCCGCGGGACTTGCATTCCATCATGTTGGAAACCGTTTTCTCATACAGTTCCTTCTGGGTCAGCACGCCGATGACCAGCGTGCCGGTTTCAATCAGGCTGATCGTCCCATGCTTCAGTTCCCCGGCGGCATAGGCTTCCGAATGGATGTAGCTGATCTCCTTCATCTTCAGGCTGCCTTCCAGGCTGATCGCGTAATCCAGCCCCCGGCCGATGAAAAAGATGTCATGCGTGTTCGCCATCTTGGAAGAGAACCACTGCAGCCGTTCCTTTTCCTCCAGGATCCGCGCCATCTTGTCCGGAAGCAGTGCCAGTTCCGCCAGCATCTCATCCTCGCGTTCCTGCGTGATCTTTTCCCGGATCCGTGCCAGATGGATCGCCAGCACGTCCGCGGCGGCCAGCTGTGCGCTGTAGGCCTTCGTCGTCGCCACAGCGATCTCCGGCCCGGCCAGGGTGTAGAGCACATGGTCCGCTTCCCTCGCGATCGTTGATCCGATCACGTTGACGATCGCGAGCGTCATGGTTCCCCGTTCCTTCGCGACGCGCAGAGCTGCCAGGCTGTCGGCGGTCTCTCCGGACTGGGAGATCACGATCACCATCGTTTTCCGATCCATGGGGATATTCCGGTAGCGGAATTCCGAAGCCAGTTCCACCCGTACGGGGATCCCCGCCAGGTCTTCGATCACATACTGGGCCGCCATGCCCACATGCCACGCGGATCCGCAGGCGACGATATCGATCTGCTCAATGCCCTGAATGATCTCGTCCGTCAGCCCCGTTTCCGACAGGTCGATCCGGCCGTCCTTCACCAGGCTGTTCAGCGTATCCCGGACCGCCTGCGGCTGCTCGTGAATCTCCTTGAGCATAAAGTGCTCAAAGCCGCCTTTTTCCGCCGCCTCCGCGTCCCAGGTGATCTCCGTCAGCGGCATGGAAACCTCGTCGCCGTTCAGGTCATAGAAGAGCACCTTTCCGGGGGAAACCCTGGCCACCTGCAGATTGTCGATATAGTATACCTGCCGTGTATACTTCAGAATCGCGGGGACATCGGAAGCAAGATACGACTCCTGATCCTGTATGCCGATGATCATCGGGGAATCCTTCCGCGCAGCGAAGATTTCATCCGGATAGTCCTTAAACATCAAAGCCAGTGCATAGCTCCCGCGAATGCGGACCATGCACCGGGTGATCGCGTCCACCGGGCCGATCTTATATTTTTTGTAGTAGTAATCTACCAGCTTCACGGCAACTTCCGTATCCGTATCGCTGTAGAACACATATCCGTGCCGCAGAAGTTTTTCCTTCAGTTCCGTATAGTTCTCGATGATGCCGTTGTGAACCCCGACAACATCTGATTCCACCGCGCCGCTGCCCGACCCCGAGCAGTTCCCGCTGACATGCGGATGAGCGTTGACCACGCTCGGATCCCCGTGGGTCGCCCAGCGCGTATGCCCGATGCCGCAGTTGCCGGTCAGCGCGCGTCCCTGATCCGTTTTGTCCGCCAGGTGATACAGTTTTCCGGTGGCTTTCACCACCTCTGCCAGCGCCGTCCCGTTCCGCACAGCCAGCCCGGCAGAATCATATCCCCTGTATTCCAGCCGGGAAAGACTGTCCAGCAAAATCGGCGCCGCCTGCCGGTGCCCCGTATATCCAACAATTCCGCACATATGCTATGATCCTCCTTCAAAAACAGGCAATGGGGCCCATACCTGGCCCCATTGCCATGTTCAGAAGGATCATATCATGATTTCAACCCATCGTCAATACGTTATAATACATTTTACTCATCCGACTGCAACGCATCGTACCCTTCCTCGCCGGTTCTCACCCGGATGACATTCTCAACATCCTGCACAAAGATCTTGCCGTCGCCGATATGACCTGTATACAGTACGCTCCGGGCCGTATCGACAACTTCGCTCACCGGCACCTTGCTCACCACAATATCCACCTGGACCTTCGGCAGCAGCGTAACCTCCACCGGAGTACCGCGGTAATACTCGGGCTTGCCTTTCTGCTGGCCGTAACCCATGACATTGGTCACCGTCATGCCGGTAATCCCGATGCCGTTCATCGCCTTCTTCAGGCTTTCCAGACTGGCCGGACGGCAGATAATCTGCACCCTTGTGTAAACCGGTTCGCCCGGTGCCTTTTCCATCTTCTTTGTTGCAACAGGAACCGCTTCTGAAACAGGAGCCGCCGCTGCCGCCGGAACCGGCATCGCGCCGGAGGTATCAATACCGTCCTCGGGCATGATCGGGAATCCGGAATAAGCCGTCAGCAGGCCATGCTCGCTGCGGTCGAGGCCCATGACCTCATCCGCCGCGTCCGCCCGCAGGCCAACCGTCTTCTTTATTACCAGGAATACAATCGTGATAATCACCGCCGTCCACGCGATCGTCGCCAGAACGCCGATTGCCTGAACGCCGAGGAACTTGAACCCGCCGCCAAAGAATACGCCTTTCATGGTTGTTTCGCCGGTGGCAAACAGGCCTGTCAGGATCGTACCCAGTGCACCGCAAACACCATGAACGGAAATGGCGCCGACCGGATCGTCGATCTTGATAACTTTATCAAACAGTTCGACGCTGAGCACAACCATGATGCCGCATACCAGTCCGATGATCGCCGCACCGAAAGGATTCACAGCATCGCAGCCTGCCGTGATTCCAACCAAGCCGGCCAATGCCGCGTTGAAAGTCATGGAAACATCAGGCTTGCCGTAACGCAGCCAGGTGAAGATCATGGCCGCCAGTGTTGCCATCGCGGCTGCCAGGTTCGTGTTGAAGAACACCAGCGAGGCACTGCTGACGGCCTCGTCGCTGTCCATGGCCACGGTGGAGGCGCCGTTGAAGCCGAACCAACAGAACCAGAGGATGAACACCCCCAGCGCAGCGATCGACAGGTTGTGGCCGAGAATCGCCCGCGGCTTGCCGTCCTTGCCGTACTTGCCGACGCGGGGTCCGAGGATCTTCGCACCGATCAGAGCACAGACGCCGCCGACCATGTGCACCGCCGTGGAACCGGCAAAATCATGGAAGCCCATTTCCGCCAGCCAGCCGCCGCCCCAGATCCAGTGGCCGCTCACCGGGTAGATAAACAGGGAAATCGCCGCGGAATAGATGCAGTAGGCGGAAAACTTCGTCCGCTCAGCCATGGCACCGGAGACAATCGTGGCCGATGTCGCGCAAAAGACCGTCTGGAAAATCGCAAATGCCCAAAGCGGAACGCCCGCCGGGAGAATATGGCTGTAATCCTTCATGATGAAAGGATCGATCCAGCCGAACAGCGCCGTCCCGGCGCCGAACATGATGCCGTATCCGACCAGCCAGTAAAGCGGAGTGCCGATACAGAAGTCCATCAGGTTCTTCATCAGAATGTTGCCGGTATTCTTGGCCCGGGTGAAGCCGGCCTCACACATGGCAAAGCCTGCCTGCATGAAGAAGACCAAGGCTGCGCCCAGCAGTACCCAGATGGTGTTCGCTGCAGAGAATGTCATACAGATCACTTCCGTTTCCTTGTTTTTCCAACAAAAAGAGGCGCCGGGTGCTTTGCACACCCTTGCGCCTTGCTGGATTGCGTGTATTGTATACAGTATTCAATCTGTTGTCAATACCAAAATCCGAGTTTTTTCAATGTTTTTTATCAGCACAGGAAATCATTGATTTCCTGTGCAGCCCTTCGCCCGTCCGCCAGTGCCCGCACCACCAGCGACTGGCCGTTACGCATATCTCCCGCGCTGAACAGCCTGCCGCTCAGATGATGACTCCCGTCCTCCGGCATCAGGCGTCCCCGTCCGTCCGCCTGCAAGGCAAACCGTTCCAGCGTCCTGGTTTCGCACCCGACAAACCCCGCCGCAATCAGCAGCAGCCCGCAGGGCAGCTCCTTCTCTGTCCCCGCCACCTGCTCAAAGCGGCCTTCCGGCGTTCGCCGGAGCTGCACCGTCTCCAGCCCGTTAATCCATCCGTTTTCATCCGTCAGGATTTGCTTCACCGTCGTCTCATAGATCCGCGGATCGCTCCCCTGGCGGCAGATCGCCTCCATCTGGCCGTAATCGGTCCGCAGAATCCGCGGCCATTCAGGCCAGGGATTCCCGCCCGTGCGCTCCGCCGGAGGCTCGGGCATCATCTCCAACTGGGTCACCGAAGCGCAGCCCTGCCGCAGCGCGGTCCCTACGCAGTCATTGCCCGTGTCTCCGCCACCGACAACCACTACATGCTTTTCCTTCGCGCTTGCTTCGGAATCCTTGCCGCTCAGCACGGCCTTCGTCGCCGCCGTCAGGTAGTCCACAGCGAACATTACGCCCCGCGCGTCCATATGCTCAATGTTCAGGGATCTGGCTTTCCGTGCGCCGCCGCACAGCAGCACCGCGTCAAATTCCTGCAGTTCCTCCGGGATCGCCTCCCGGTTCAGTTCAAAGCGGACGCCTTCTTCCTCCATAAGTCGGATTCTGCGTTCCACGACGATCTTGGGCAGTTTCATGTTCGGAATACCGTACATCAGCAGGCCGCCTGCCCGGTCCGCCTTTTCGATCACGGTCACGCTGTGCCCCAGCCGGTTCAGCAGGTCCGCCGCGGCCAGGCCGGAAGGCCCGCTGCCGATCACGGCAACGCGCTTTCCCGTGCGTGCCGCGGGAATCCGCGGTTTAACCCATCCTTTGGCAAAGCCTTTTTCGATCAGATACAGTTCGTTGTCCCGGTTGGTCACGCAATCTTTTTCCAGGTTGCACGCCTTTTCGCACAGGGCGGGGCATACATGTCCCGTAAACTCCGGAAACGGCGCTGTCTGCAGCAGGCGGTCCAGCGCTTCCCGCTCCAGTCCCCTGTACAGAAGATCGTTCCACTCCGGAATCAGGTTATGCAGCGGGCACCCGAAATCCGACTGGCAGAAAGGCACGCCGCAGTTCATGCACCGGGAAGCCTGCGCGCGTCTGGCCGCTTCGGGCTGTCCTATGTGCAGATCCTCAAAATCCCCCAGCCGTTCTGCCTCGCTTCGGAAGGGATTCTCCATTCTTACTGTGTCCAGAAATCCTGTCGCGCTGCCCACAGTCTCACCTCACTCATCGTAGGGGGTATTCATCCCGAAGGTTTCCAGGGGTTTCGCACGCCCGGAAAACGAGCCAGTAGCTCGTTTTCAGTAAGAAACGGGCGGCAGCCCCGGGCATTCGGAAAGCCCTGGTCGCGGCCGCAGCCGCGAAATCTTTTTATTGCTGCATATATTTCATATATTCATCCGAAATCACAGCTCTGAACTTCATCAGATACTCGTCAAAACGCTGCAGGATTTCTGCGGCTTTTGACGAGCCGGTCGCTTTTACATGCATCTCCAGCAGCCGGTACAGCTCATCCTTCTGCCCTTCCGCCACCGGATACAGCTTCACATGCTCCGTGTTCAGCCTGCTCTCCAGCTGTCTGTCCTCATCCAACACCCATGCCACGCCGCCGGACATCCCCGCGGCAAAGTTGTCGCCCACCGGTCCCAGCACAGCCACCCGGCCGCCAGTCATATATTCGCATCCGTGGTCGCCCACGCCTTCCACCACTGCCCATACGCCGGAATTGCGTACGGCGAAACGTTCGCCGGCCATGCCGGCCACAAAGGCATATCCGCTTGTCGCGCCGTAAAGCGCCACATTACCGATCAGGGTATCCTCCGCCTTCCACACGGAATCCACCGGCGGGCAGACCGCCAGTGTGCCGCCGGAAAGGCCCTTGCCCAGATAGTCGTTCGCCACGCCGTAAAGCGTGATCGCCTGTCCCCTGGGCAGGAACGCGCCAAACGACTGCCCGCCGCAGCCCTGCGCCTGAATCTGTTTCTCGCCTTTCAGCATCGTCCCGAAGGCCCGGTCTGTGGTCATCAGGTGAACGTGGTCCTGGTACAGTCGGACATCCGTCCGCTCCGCCAGATGGAAATCATGCTTTGCGGCCGGCTGGAAATACGTGTTCCGGGCAAACCCGGTCAGGTCCGACAGATCCATCACCGCGTTTTCCTTCATGGTCAGCAGGTCGCTGCGGCCCACCAGTTCGTTCACGGTGCGTGCGCCGAGCTTTGCCATGATCTCCCGCATCTGCTCCGCGATAAACAGCATGAACCGTTCCACATATTCCGGTTTGCCTTTGAAGCGTTTGCGCAGTTCCGGATTCTGCGTCGCGATGCCGAAGGGGCACGTCCCCAACTGGCATACACGCATCATCCGGCAGCCCATCGTCACCAGCGGCGCCGTGGCAAAGCCGAACTGTTCCGCACCCAGCAGCAGTGCCACCATCACGTCGTGCCCGCTCATGAGCTTGCCGTCCGTCTCCAGCGTCACCGTCTGCCTCAGCCGGTTGCGGCACAGCACCTGATGCGCTTCCGCCAGGCCGATTTCCCACGGCAGGCCCGCATGGTGCACGCTGCTCATGGGCGCCGCGCCGGTGCCGCCTTCCCCGCCGGAAATCAGGATGCCGCCGGCGCCGGCCTTGGCCACGCCGCTGGCAATGGTCCCTACGCCTGCGGAGGCCACCAGCTTCACGGTGATCTTCGCTTCCTCGTTGGCGCACTGCAGATCGTAAATCAGTTCCGCCAGATCCTCAATGGAATAGATGTCGTGGTGCGGCGGCGGAGAAATCAGGGAAATCCCCGGGGTGGAGCAGCGGGTTTTCGCCACGCTGTCGGTCACCTTCGCGCCGGGCAGGTGTCCGCCCTCGCCGGGCTTGGCGCCCTGCGCCATTTTAATCTGGATTTCTTTGGCGGAAAGCAGGTATTCACGGGTGACGCCGAACCGGCCGGAGGCCACCTGTTTGATCGCGCTGTTCAGCTCCGTGCCGAAGCGTTCCGGCAGTTCGCCGCCCTCACCGCTGTTGGAGCGCCCACCCAGACGGTTCATGGCCTTTGCCATGCATTCATGGGCTTCCTGCGAGATGGAGCCGTAGCTCATCGCCCCGGTCCGGAAACGCTTCACGATTTCCGTTGCCGCCTCCACTTCGGAAAGCGGAATTTCCCGGCACGCTTCGTACCGGAAGGAAAGCATCGAGCGGATCGTCCGGGGTCCCTCGTTCTCCACCCGCTCGGCATATTTGTCAAAGGTCGCCCGGTCGTCTGTCCACACTGCCTGCTGCAGCAAATGGATCGTCTCGGGGCTGTACAGATGCTCTTCCGCGCCTTCTCCCCGCCTGTATTTATGGGCTCCGATACTCGGCAGGCCCTGCACTGCATTCACCGCGTACGCCGCGTCGTGATGGAAGCGGCTGTCCGCCTCCACCCGGTTCAGGTCCGTCCCTCCCAGAGAGTACGGCGTATTGGTGAAATAGGCCTCCACAAAGTCCCGGTCCAGTCCCACCGCCTCGAAAAGCTGTGCGCTTTGGTATGCCTGCAGCACGGAAACGCCCATCTTGCTGGCAATCTTCAAAACCCCGGCCGTCAGCGCCTTGTCGTAATCCCTTACCGCTTCCTCTTCCTTCTTGCTGATCTGTCCGTCACGGCACATGGCCCGCACGCACGCGTGTGCCAGATACGGGTTTACCGCCCGCGCGCCGAAGGCGATCAGCATCGCCAGCTGGTGCACGTCCCGCGGTTCTCCGCTCTCCAGGATCACGGACACCGCCGTCCGCTTCTTGATTTTAATCAGATGCTGTTCCAGCGCGGAAACCGCCAGCAGTGACGGAATCGCCAGATGATCCGGGCCGACGCCCCGGTCGGAAAGGATCAGGATATTGATTTTGTCCCGGCAGGCTTGGTCGGCCGCCGTGAAAAAGTGTTCCAACGCGGTTCTCAGGCTGTTTTTCTTATTGTAAAGCAGGGAAACCGTGCGTACCGAAAAGTCCGCATGCGCCATCGTCCGGATCCGCTCCAGTTCCTCTTCCGTCAGCACCGGGGTCGGCAGTTCCAGCACGGCGCTGTTCCCCTCCTCCCGGCTCAGCAGGTTCCCGTCGTCGCCTACATAAATGGAGCAGTCCGTCTTGACTTCCTCCCGCAGGGCGTCGATCGGCGGGTTCGTCACCTGGGCAAACCGCTGCCGGAAATAGTCGTAAAGGGAGGGATGCGTCTTCGACAGCGCCGCCACAGGAACATCCGCACCCATGGAAACGATGGGTTCCGTCCCTTTCTCCGCCATCGGCAGCACCACGTCCTGCAGATCCTCCCACGTATAGCGGAACGCCCGGCACAGCTTTGCCCTTTCCCCGTCCGGAATCTCTTCCGTTGTTTCCTTCGCTCGAGGCAGGTCCTCCAGCCGCACCAGCTTCTTCATCCATTCCGTATACGGATGTTCCCCGGCATAGCGGGTCTTCAGCTCGTTGCTTTCCGTCAGCCGCCCGGTCTTCACGTCCGCTTCCAGCACGTCCCCGGCCTTCAGTTTCCACCGCCGCAGGATATGTGCGTTCTCCTCGAACAGCACGCCCGCCTCGGAGGAAAGGATCAGCCGTCGGTCGTCCGTCAGCGCGCAGCGCAGCGGCCGCAGCCCGTTCCGGTCCAGCGAGGCGCATACCGTATCCCCGTCGGAATACAGGATGGCCGCGGGCCCGTCCCAGGGTTCCATCATTGTCGCGTAGTAGCGATACAGATCCCGCCACGGGGTTTCTGTTCTCATCCCCTGCCACGGTTCCGGCAGCAGAATCATCCCCGCCAGCGGCAGCGGGAAGCCGTTCATCGCCAGAAACTCCAGCGTGTTGTCCAGCATCTGGCTGTCGCTGCCCTCCGCTTCCACCACCGGCAGCACGCGTTTCATCTCTCCGCCCAGCACCTCGCTCCGCATGGTCTCCTCCCGGGCTTTCATGCGGTCGTGGTTTCCGCGGATGGTATTGATTTCCCCGTTGTGCAGCAGCATCCGCTGGGGATGCGCCTTGCTCCAGGAGGGGAACGTGTTCGTGGAGAAGCGGCTGTGCACCATCGCCATGCTGCTCGCGTAGCGCACGTCCTGCAGGTCGTCGTAGAAGGACCGCAGCTGGCTCACCAGCATCATGCCCTTGTACACGATCGTCCGGCAGCTCATCGAGCAGATGTACGCGTCCGTATCCTGGTGTTCAAAAACACGCCGTAAAATATAAAGCCGCCGGTCAAAGTCCTGGCCGGCAGCGGTCTCCTTTGGCCTTCTCAAAAAACACTGGCGGATCCGCGGCATCGTCCGCCGCGCCCCCGCGCCCAGCTGGGCCGGGTGGCAGGGAACCTCCCGCCACCCGATCACCGGAATCCCTTCGGATTCCGCCAGCTGTTCAAAGATCCTGCACGTATTTTGTGCGCCGACTTCATCCTCCGGCAGGAAGAACATGCCTGTGCCGTAGTCCCCGACGTTGCCGAGGGTGACACCTTCCTCCCGGGCCCACGCGGCAAACAGCGTGTGCGGCAGCTGGGTCATAATGCCCACACCGTCGCCGGTGGTTCCCTCCGCGTCGCTTCCCGCCCGGTGGGCCAGGCGTTCCACGATGCACAGCGCCTGGTCAACGGTCCGGTGGGTTGCTCTGCCGTTCAGGTCCACCACCGCGCCGACTCCGCAGCTTTCATGTTCCAGTTCCCCGCGATACAGCGGATATTGTCGGTCGTACATCTTACGGCCCCCGTTTCACGATTTTCTCTGCGTATTCCGTCATTTTGATGCCGTGGTCCATCGCCTGCTTCTGCATCAGGTGATGGGCTTCCGGCTCTGTAATATGCAGCTGCTTCATCAGCATCTGCTTGGCCTGTTCCACCAGTTCCTTTTCCGCGCCTGTTCTTCGGGGCATCTTTCGCTGATGAAGCTGGTTCAGCATCTCCAGCGCGCCGAGCACGGTCTGTCCGGATGTTGGAAGTGATAACCGGAAAACTTCCGGTGAATCACAGCTTTCCAATACGTTGGATTTGGCAATCCAGAGAATCTGCAGTCTGTTCCCGTAGTCCCAGACCAGATCATCCGGCGTACAGTCCGGAATGATACCCAGATAGATGAGAATACAATCGTCGCATTCGGCCAGTGCCCTGCGCAGGCTGCTTTCCGATGCGCAGCACCGGTACACGGAAAAGCCGGAGGAGGCCAGCAGTCGGGACATCTGGTCGCGGTTCGTCTCCGACACGCCGGCGATGATCATTCGCGCCACGCAGCCTTCCTCCCCTCATATGTATTAAGAAGTCTTTTGAAATATCACTGACACCGAAAGTCCAAAACCCGGCAATCGGCCGAAGGTTTCCAAAGGGCGATCGGAAAGCCCTGGTCGCGCCCGCAGGCGCGAAACTCCTTAATACATCACAATGTACCGATCAATTTCCCATTGACTGACATGAGTGCGATACGCATCCCACTCCTTCTCCTTGCCTTCCACATACTGTCCCAGCACATGCTCGCCCAGTGCGGCGCAGATCACCTCGTCCTCCTTCAGGCAATCCACCGCTTCCTTCAGGTTGCCGGGCAGGGACTTGATCCCTTTCGCTTCCCGGGTCGCCGCGTCCATGGCAAAAATGTTCTCCGTGATTTCGTCCGGCGGCGTCATGCCCTTCTCAATGCCGTCCAGTCCGGCCGCCAGGCACACCGCCAGGTTCAGATACGGGTTGCAGCTCGGGTCCGGGCAGCGCAGCTCAACCCGGGTACCCATGCCGCGCGCGGCCGGAATCCGGATCAGCGCGCTCCGGTTGCTGGCGCTCCATGCCAGATAGCACGGTGCCTCATATCCCGGTACCAGCCGCTTGTAGCTGTTGACCAGCGGGTTGCTGATCGCGGCCATCCCGCGCACGTGGCTCAGGATCCCGGCGATGAAGGAATAGGCTTCCTTGCTCAGTCCCCGCTTGTCGCTCGGATCGGCGAACACGTTCTTCCCGTCCTTGAACAGGCTCATGTTGGTGTGCATGCCGCTTCCGTTGATACCGAACACCGGCTTGGGCATGAATGTGGCGTGCAGGCCGTTTTTCTGGGCCAGGGTTTTCACCGCCAGCTTGAAGGTCATGATGTTATCCGCCGCCGTCAGCGCGTCCGCGTAGCGGAAGTCGATCTCGTGCTGGCCGGCCGCCACTTCATGATGGCTCGCTTCGATCTCGAATCCCATCTGCTCCAGCGCCATGCAGATCTCGCGCCGGGTGCTCTCGCCGTGGTCCAGCGGTCCCAGGTCGAAGTAGCCGGCCTCATCCGACGTCGTCGTGGTCGGATGTCCTTCCTCGTCCATCTGGAACAGGAAGAATTCGCACTCGGGCCCGACGTTGAAGCTGTAGCCCATCTTCGCGGCCTTATCCAGCACCTTCTTCAGCACGCCGCGGGGGTCGCCGGCAAACGGCGTTCCGTCCGGGTTGTACACGTCGCAGATCAGCCGGGCAACCTTACCGTGCTGGGGGCGCCAGGGCAGAATCGTGAAGGTGTCCAGGTCCGGGTGCAGATACTGGTCGCTCTCATTGATCCGCACAAAGCCTTCAATGCTGCTGCCGTCAATCATGATCTCGTTGTTGACCGCTTTTTCGATCTGGCTGGCGGTGATCGCCACGTTCTTCAGCTGACCGAAAATATCCGTGAATTGCATCCGGATAAATTCCACATCGTCTTCCTTTACCAGGCGGATAATGTCTTCCTTCGTGTACTTGCTCATTGTCCTGACCTCCCCGTTAAATCAAAATCGATTAAAAGAAAGAGAGCAAGGTGCATCGCTTTGCACGACACCCTTGCCCTGATGGGCGTATCCTATCACCCGCCGGAAACCCTGTCAAGCATTCGGATTGTTTTCCTGATGTTTTTACCGTCCGTTCCCCCGCCCCGTCCTTGACAACCGAAAACCGGAATGATACCATACCCACCAACAAGGCAAGGGCGTCCTGGAAAGGATCCCTTGTCTTTTTTAGTATTAAGGAGATGATCTCTTGCTGACGTTTATCGTCCGCTTCTCTAATTCGCCGAATTGATTTGGATACTTTTCGCCTGCTTTCCAGAGGTGCGGGGCGAAGCCCCGCCACTAACTAATCCCCGTCCCCACGCAAGACAGTTTACAATACAGACTTGTTACTGCGTGGGGAAGGGGGCAGGGGGAAAGGGAGAAGTAACTGCATAAATATCAATCAGGAGGTCTCATTTTATGTGTTCTATCTTTGGACTCACCGGTTCCCGCTTTCCCCGGGACCTTGTCAAAACCTGTTTTGACCGTACCATCTCCCGCGGCCCGGATATGAGCCGCATGGTGGAGATCCCCGGCGGCGTCCTGGGTTTCCACCGCCTGGCCATCATGGGCCTGCATGAGGAAGGAATGCAGCCCTTCCGTCTGGAAGACGATTACGTTGTCTGCAACGGCGAGCTTTACGGCTTCCGTCCCCTTCGCGCCCGTCTCATGGAAACCTATGATCTGAAAAGTGAATGCGACTGCGAAATTCTGCTTCCGCTCTACCGGGAATACGGCGTGGAGATGTTCAAAACCCTGGATGCGGAATTCGCCCTTATCCTCTATGACGGAAGGCAGGGAAAGCTCATTGCCGCCCGGGATCCCATTGGCATCCGTCCCCTCTATTACGGGCATACAGTCGACGGCGGCATCGCTTTTGCCAGCGAGCCCAAAAATCTCGTCGGCATGTGTGAAACGATCCTGCCCTTCCCGCCCGGGCATTACTGGATTGACGGCAACTTCGTCCAGTATGCGGATCCGGCCTATGTCGGTTACTTTACCATGAAGCCGGAAGCGGATGTCTGTGCCAAACTCCGCCGCCTCCTCATGGATGGCGTGGAGAAGCGCCTGGACGCGGATGCGCCCATCGGTTTCCTGCTCTCCGGCGGCCTGGATTCCTCCCTCGTCTGCGCCATTGCCCAGAAGATGCTTCCGCACCCGATCCGCACCTTCGCCATCGGCATGGATATCGATGCCATTGACCTGAAATATGCCCGCATGGTTGCGGATTATATCGGCAGTGAACATACGGAAGTCATCATCTCCGAGAAGGACGTCATCGAGGCCCTGCCCACCGTGGTCGAGCTCCTCGCCACCTGGGATATCACGACTATCCGGGCTTCCATCGGCATGTATCTCGTCTGCAAATGGATCCATGAAAACACGGATATCCGGGTCCTCCTCACCGGTGAAATCTCCGATGAACTCTTCGGTTATAAGTATACGGACTTCGCCCCCTCCGCCGCCGCCTTCCAGGAGGAAGCTGAGAAGCGCATCCGGGAGCTGCATGTCTATGACGTTCTGCGGGCGGACCGCTGCATCTCCGTCAACTCGCTGGAAGCCCGCGTTCCCTTCGGGGATCTGAAGTTTGTCCGCTATGCCATGAGCATCGATCCGGAGCTGAAAATGAACACCCACGACATGGGGAAATATCTGATCCGCAAGGCTTTCGCGGACGATCATATCCTCCCGGATGAAATTCTCTGGCGGCAGAAAGCCGCTTTCTCCGACGCCGTAGGCCACAGCATGGTCAACGATCTGAAAGCCCTCGCAGAAAGAACATATACCGACAAGGAATTTGAGGAGAAGGCATCGAAATACGATTATTGTCGTCCCTTTACGAAGGAGAGCCTGCTCTACCGGGAACTGTTCGAGCAGTATTATCCCGGCCAGGCTCACATGATCCCCGACTTCTGGATGCCGAACAAATCCTGGCCCGGCTGCAACGTGGATGATCCCTCCGCAAGGGTTCTGGCAAACTATGGCCTGAGCGGCCAGTAACCGAAGGAGCGCGAGGACAACCGGAAAGCCCTCGCATCAATGCAATGCAAGACCTGATCCTGATCCTGGACTTCGGCGGCCAGTACACCCAGCTGATCGCCCGCCGCGTCCGCGAATGCCATGTCTATTCCGAAGTGATCCCCTGGAACGCCCCCCTTGCGGACATCCTGGCCCGCAGGCCGAAGGGTATCATCCTCTCCGGCGGCCCGTCCACCGTACACGATCCCCAGGCCCCTATGATCGACCCGGCCCTCTTTCAGGCCGGCATCCCCGTTCTGGGCATCTGTTACGGCATGCAGCTGGCGGCGCATCTCCTGGGCGGAAAGGTGGAAAGAGCGAAAGAGCGGGAATACGGCCGCGTCACCGTCCGCATGAAGGACCGCTCCGGCCTCTTCGGCGGTATGAAGGCCGCTTCCGGCTGCTGGATGAGCCACACCTGGCAGGTCACCGCCTGCCCGCCCGGTTTTCGGGTCGTCGCGGAAACGGACAATTGCCCCGTTGCCGCCATAATCAATGAAGAAAAGAAAATCTTCGGCGTCCAGTTCCATCCGGAAGTTACCCATACGGAAGAAGGCAGCATGCTGATCCGCAATTTCCTCTTCCGCTTTTGCGACTGCTCCGGCGACTGGACCATGAATACCTTTGCCGAAACTGCTATCCGTCAGATCCGGGAAACCGTCGGCGACTCCGGCACCGTTCTGCTCGCCCTCTCCGGCGGGGTGGATTCCTCGGTCGTTGCCGCCCTGATTTACCGGGCCATCGGCAATCGTCTCACCTGCGTTTTCGTGGATCACGGTCTCCTGCGTAAAGGGGAAAGCGATCAGGTTTGTCATGTTTTCAGCCATCTGTTCCCGGTCCGCTTTATCCGCTCGGATGCCTCGGCCCGCTTCTTTGCTGATCTGGCAGGTGTTACCGATCCGGAGGAAAAGCGGCACATCATCGGCCGGGATTTTATTGAAGTTTTCAAGCAGGAAGCCTCCGCCCTGGGCAAAATGGACTACTTTGCCCAGGGAACCATCTATCCGGATGTCATCGAGAGCGGTCAGGCCACCAATGCAGCCGTCATCAAGAGCCATCATAACGTTGGCGGCCTGCCGAAGGAACTGGGCTTTACCGAGCTCATCGAGCCCCTGCGCATGCTCTTCAAGGATGAAGTCCGCGCTCTGGGTGAAACCCTCGGCCTTCCCCGGGAACTTGTCTGGCGTCAGCCCTTCCCCGGTCCCGGCCTGGCCATCCGGATCATCGGTGAGGTGACTCCGGAAAAAGCGGAAATTGTCCGGGAATCCGATGCGATCTTCCGCGAGGAGATCACCGCCGCCGGCCTCGACCGCCATGTAAACCAGTATTTCACCGTCCTCACCGGTATTCAGAGCGTCGGCGTCATGGGTGACGAGCGCACCTACGACTACACCGTCGCCCTCCGTGCCGTCACCACGGATGACTTCATGACTGCGGACTGGGCCCGCCTGCCCTATGATCTGATCGCCCGCATTTCCGCCCGCATCGTCAACGAAGTCCCCCACGCCAGCCGTGTTGTCCTGGACGTCACGACAAAGCCCCCCGCAAGTATCGAGTGGGAATGATGTCCAAAAACCCGGAGTTCCTTATTTTTCAAAGGGCTCCGGGTTTTCGTTTTCCCAAATGGCCAACTTTTGGCCAACTTTTTTTCTGGATTCATTATTTTCATTATCCAGATTATATAATCACATCCGATTCGCAAACAGAGCTAGCAATTCCCAGATTATTTATCCATATTCCCAAACCTGTCATCTGTACCCCTTCACAAAAAAACATCAGAGCACTCTCCGATTATACATCTCTCCTCAACATTTCTCTATACCGCGCTTCACATTATTGATTACATTAACAGTATCCAAACATCTGATAATATCGCCTAACATCTTTCGGAAATCGGTACCTGGCGTATCTTTCCTCAATCTGAGCACTTTACCATGCGGTTCATACGGAATTATCTCTTCCGGACCTGGCGTAATCATTTCATCGCTCATTATGCTTTTACCCCCGTTCTTCATCCCTAAATCCAAGATACGCCAGTAATACTGCACTGACAGCAGCGCCGCCAATCAGTAGTACTTCGCTTTCCCCGCCCGCCTCATCGAAGAAAGGAGAATTACAATTATGGGTAAAACTATCAGCGGAAGAATCGGTGGAGGATCTACCGGTCATAATAGCCGGGAATACTCCACAAACAATGTCGATCAGAGCAGGACCCACCTGAATATCGACTACTGCAACGAGCCGATAAAAGAAGTATACCACAAGCTCTTTGACGATGCTCTGGAACGCTACAATGCCAAACAAACGCGCGATGATCGGAAGATTGCTGATTATTATGAAAAAATCAGTTCCGGCAAGCAGGAAAAACCATTCTATGAAATCATAATGCAAATCGGTAATATGGACGATACCGGAGCGACAACTGTAAGCGGCGAACAGGCAAAAGTAATCCTGGATGAATACTTCCAGGGGTTCCGGGAACGGAATCCAAACCTGTATGTATTCTCCGCTCATCTGCACATGGATGAGGCCACGCCGCATCTCCACATTGACTTCATCCCCTATATCACCGGCAGCACCCGCGGCCTGGATACCCGGGTCTCACTGAAGAAGGCACTCGCAGCACAGGGTTTTGAAGGAGAAGGCAGATCAAACACGGAATGGAATCAGTGGATGGCTTCTGAAAAGATTGCTCTTTCCCAAGCCATGAAGCGGCATGGGATCGAATGGGAACACAAGGGCACTCATGAAGAGCACCTGAGCATTATCGAGTACAAGAAGAAAGAACGCACCGAGGAATTGGAAGCCGTAAACGCCGAACTGGCTGAAAAGAAAGTGGATCTTCGTATAGCAGCTGATCGGATCAACAACCTGAAAACTGCCGAAACTGCCTATAAAGATCTTAAGGAAAAGCTGGCCTATGATCCGGAATACCTGCTTCCTGAACCTTCTTCTCCTCTGATGCTCGCCAGAACCTATAAGGAAGAAGTAGCCAGACCGCTGGTCAAAAAGCTGAAATCCATTATCAAAAGCCTGTTCGTTCAGTATCACAAAGTCCGTGACAACCTGATCAGGGTTACCGGCGAGAGAGACAAACTGCTGCAGGAGAACAACCGGCTCAGTGATGAGAATGGTAGTCTGACCAGGGAAAACGCAATCCTGAAGGAGCAAAATAAAGGCTTCCGCCGGCTGCAAAAGTATTTCGGACCGCAGAAACTGGAAGAAATGCTCAACCAGACAAAGGCTCCACGGCAGCGTGAACATCAGGAAAAACAGGCAAATATCGCCTGAACGATCATTTGAAGGAGGAAAACACGATGAGAACCATTGATTTCGCCCGCTTTGACATGGACTCCGGCTACGTATATGCCAGACTGTCTGACGGGAACATCATCCTGATCAACTGTACTGCATACGAGCAGGCTTATGCAGATAACATGTACGAGCGTTCAGAACTGGATTATCTGATCTATAACAATCCGGTCGAATATGTAAAACTGGTATTTGATGACAATCCAGTCAGACTACTGAAAACAATCACAGATTATACTCCACTGTTTCTTCAGAGATAGTCGATATAAGTAACAATCGTCAATCAGGCGAAGGAATACTCAATAGCCCTTTCGCCTGATTTTTTATACGAAATTATGGGCTTGAATGCCATAGCTTGGCATAATATCTTCTGGCTTTTTTCGAAGGCTCATCATTTTATCCTCTTTGATCCTGCATACGGATCAATTCCGCCTGGGTTTCCTCCGCAAAAGCATACTGGATCATATATCTTCCGTTAAACTGATGGACCGCGATCGGATCCCCCTGAAGATAGCGGAAATAATCGCAGTCGATCCTGGCGATATCCAGGCCAACCCCTATCCGTTCCTGATGGCGGATGAT
>OMYT01000021.1 GCA_900315315.1 uncultured Eubacteriales bacterium
TATTCGGCGATTTCCGGATAGCCTTCGCGGGCGGCGGCGCGGCCCATAGCCAGATACATACCGACCTCGCAGCATTCACCCTCAAAGTTGGAGCGGAGACCGGCCTTGATCTCTTCCGGAACATCCTTGGCGATGCCGATCACATGCTCGGCGGCCCAGGTCATTTCGCCGTCCTGCTTGATGAATTTGGAACCGGGAACCTTACACACCGGACACTTTTCCGGCGGTTCGGGTCCTTCATGTACGTAGCCGCATACGGGACATACCCACTTCATAATGTTTTACCTCCATAAAAATAATTATGTTTTCAGATCCGGCTTCTGCCGGAAAGATTATACCATTATTATTTATGAAAAGTAAAGCATGAAAAAAGAGACAGAAAAGAAAAACTTTCCGCAGGTGATCAGGATGTCGTTCTACTTGCAAACGGGGTGGAGTTGTTTATAATACATGAAAGGAGGTTAGAGACATGAGCATCATCAGAGATATCAACCTGGCCCCATCGGGGGAGAACAAGATCGAATGGGTACGGCGGAACTGCCCACTGCTGCGCAGCCTGGAGGAAGACTTTTCCAAAGCCAAACCCTTTGCGGGAAAACGGATCGCGCTTTCCATCCATCTGGAAGCGAAGACTGCTTACCTGTGCAAGGTCCTGGCAGCCGGCGGAGCGGAAATGTATGTGACCGGCTCCAACCCCCTGTCCACGCAGGATGATGTGGCGGCGGCGCTGGCCAAGGCAGGCCTGAACGTATACGCCTGGCACGGAGCGACAGAGGAAGAGTACTTTGCCCATATTCGGGAAACGCTGTCCCACCATGCGAACATCATTATTGATGACGGCGGGGATCTGGTTCATATGCTGCATACAACTCTGCAGGATGAACTGCCGTATGTGATCGGAGGCTGTGAAGAAACCACCACCGGCATCGTCCGCCTGATTGCGATGAACAACGAAGGAAAGCTTCGCTTCCCGATGGTCAAGGTCAACAACGCAGACTGCAAGCATCTTTTCGACAACCGCTACGGGACCGGTCAGTCCGTCTGGGACGGCATCAACCGGACTACGAACCTGATTATTGCCGGCAAGAACGTTGTCGTTGCCGGATACGGCTGGTGCGGCAAGGGTGTCGCGATGCGCGCCAAGGGGCTCGGGGCGCAGGTTGTTGTCACCGAGATTGATCCGATCAAAGCCATCGAGGCATATATGGACGGTTTTACCGTGCTGCCCATGAGGGAAGCGGCGAAGATCGGTGATTTCTTTGTCACCGTCACCGGCTGCGACGGAGTCATTACCGAACCCGACTTCCTGCAGATGAAAGAAGGCGCGATTCTCTGCAATGCGGGCCACTTCGATGTGGAAATCGACATGAAGCGTCTGCGTGAGATTGCCACGGAAGCCCAGGAAATGAGGACCAACATCATGGGCTATACCCTGCCCAACGGCAGGCATGTCTATGTGCTGGCGGAAGGGCGCCTGGTGAATCTGGCGGCCGGAGACGGCCACCCGGCTGAAATCATGGATATGAGTTTCGCGATTCAGGCACTGTCCGCGAAGTATCTGGTCGAGCACGAAGGAAAGCTGACACAGATGCTGATAGACGTTCCGCGCGAGGTGGACCTTGAAGTGGCCAACCGGAAACTCAAATTCCTGGGAATTACCATTGACAAACTGACACCGGAGCAGGAAGCGTATCTTAATAAATCGGCGATTTAGTTTTATGCTTTGCATTGAAAGAAGGAAACAATGAGAACATTAATCAAAAACGGTCTGGTTTTGCTGAGGGATGAATCGGGCTGGAAGACGGAAAAGAAAGATATCGTCATCAGGGATAACAGAATTGAAGCCGTTACAGCTTCTCCTTCGGTAGAAGGATGCAAGGTTATTGATGCAGCCGGCAAGCTGGTCATGCCCGGGCTGATCAACACCCATACCCATGCCTATATGACGATCCACCGGAATTATGCGGATGATCTGGCGTTCTTCGAGTGGCTGGACAAAGTCCAGAAGGTCGAGGACGATATGACCGAAGGGGACATCTACTGGACAACGCTCCTCGGGATTATCGAAATGATCAGGAGCGGGACGACCTGCTTTGTGGATATGACAATCAAGTCCGCCCGGGAGATGAACGGGCCCGGATCGGCTGCGGCCGGAGCGGTAAAGGAATCCGGTATCCGGGCAGTCATTTCCAGGGGCCTTGCAGGTGTTTCCGATTCAGACGAATCCATTATGAAATACGGACAGGCTGTCCGCGAAATGGAGATGTTCGGGGATGAGAGCCGCCTCAGCTTCATCCACGGCCCACATGCGCCATACAGCTGTATGGCGGACTACCTGCAAAAACTGACCCGGTCCTGCAAAGACCGCGGAATCGGACAGACGATCCATCTGTCTGAAAGTCAGACGGAAATGGACGGAATCGCGAAGGAGCACGGAACGACGCCCATCCAATATGTGGATTCCCTGGGTGAGTTCGATGTTCCCTGTATCGCGGCCCACTGCGTTTATGCCACGGATGAAGATATCCAGATTATGGGAAAAAAGAACGTCAGTGTTGCCCTCTGCCCCAAGAGCAATATGAAACTGGGCAACGGATTTGCACCGGCAAAGAAGATGCTGGATGCCGGCATCAATGTCTGCCTCGGCACAGACGGCTGCGGCAGCAACAACAGCCTGAACATGTTTTCCGAGATGAACGCGGCCGGTATGGTCTACAAGGGAGCCAGCCGGCAGGCCCAGTGTATTGATGCTGCAGACGTACTGAAGATGGCAACCCTGAACGGAGCCAAGGCAATCGGAAGAGAGGGCGAACTCGGCATAATCAAGGAAGGCGCCATCGCCGACCTGATCCTTATCAGCCTGAACGAGCCGCAATTCATTCCGGCGAACAGCATCATCTCCGGCCTGGTCTATTCTTCAACCGGCAGTGAAGTGGACACGGTCCTAGTCGACGGCAAAGTCCTCATGGAGAACAAAACGCTCATGACCATCGATGAGCATAAAGTCTACAATGAGATCCGCAAAATCGCCGCAAGGCTGAACATGAAGGAAGCAACGAGGATCTGATTCTGATTTGATCTGATTCTCCGTCAAAAGCAAAAAGAGCACTTGATTTTGGGATAACGGTGTGATAAAATCCATCCGATTACGCACCTTTTCTCTGCGACTGCTTGTGCCGCTTGCGCGGTGGCCGGCCGCATATGAGAAAGGGGTGGAAAAAACAAGGAGGGAACCCCTATGGCAGTCATTTCCATGAAACAGCTCCTGGAAGCCGGCGTTCATTTCGGTCATCAGACCCGCCGGTGGAACCCGAAGATGGCACAGTACATCTTCACCGAACGCAACGGAATCTACATCATTGACCTGCAGAAGACCGTGCGCAAGGTTGACGAAGCCTACGCTTTTGTGCGTGATGTGGCGATGGAAGGCAAGAGCATTCTGTTCGTCGGCACCAAGAAGCAGGCTCAGGAAAGCATTGAGAGCGAAGCCAAGCGTTGCAACATGTTCTATGTGAACAACCGCTGGCTGGGCGGCATGCTGACCAACTTCAAGACCATCCGCACCCGGATCGACCGGCTGAATCAGATTGACAAGATGGAACAGAACGGCCAGTTTGACGTTCTGCCCAAGAAGGAAGTCATCAAGCTGATCCACGAGCGGGAAAAGCTGCAGACCAACCTGGGCGGCATCCGTGAGATGAAGAAGCTGCCTGGCGCCCTGTTCGTTGTGGACCCCCGCAAAGAGCACATCGCCGTGACCGAAGCCCGCATCCTGGGCATCCCGATCGTCGGTATTGTTGACACCAACTGCGATCCTGACGAGATCGACTACGTGATCCCCGGCAACGACGACGCTATCCGCGCCGTGAAGCTGATCGCCGGCAAGATGGCTGACGCTGTGCTGGAAGGCAAACAGGGTGAGCAGACTGAAGAAGCTTCGGAGGAAGCTCCGACGGAAGCCTCGGAAGAAGCTCCTGCGGAAGCGTAAGGAAGAGATTTCGCGGCTGCGGCCGCGACCAGGGCTTTCCTGCTCTTCCAACAAAGGCACCACTGGCGCCTTTGCCCTGGACCTTCGGCCCGAATGCGTTTGTCAAACTCCTTCGGGTTGAATGCTTATATTGATATGAAAGGATGAATTGAATATGGCAGCGATTACTTCCGCAATGGTTAAGGAACTGCGCGAGCGCACCAGCGCCGGCATGATGGATTGCAAAAAGGCTCTGGTCGAGAGCGACGGAGATATGGAAAAAGCCATCGAATGGCTGCGTGAAAAGGGATTGAGCCAGGCGGCCAAGAAGGCCAGCCGCATCGCCGCTGAAGGCGTTGTCGCCCAGTACATCAGTGAAGACGGTACCATCGGCGCCATTGTCGAAGTCAACTGCGAGACCGACTTCGTGGCCAAGACCGACAACTTCATCGGCTTTGCCAACAAAGTTGCCAAGCAGGTGGCCCTGGCGAACCCCGCCGACGTGGATGCCCTGATGGCTCAGGCTTTCGTGGACGACAGCAGCAAGACCATCAGCGACCTGGTCAGCGATGCGACCGTGGCGATCGGAGAGAAAATCTCCATCCGCCGGTTCAGCCGCTATGAGACCACGGGCGTTGTGAGCACCTATATCCATCTGGGCGGCAAGGTCGGCGTTATGGTCGAAGTGGCTGCAGACGCAGCCGGCCGCACCAACGATGCCGTGAAGACCTTTGCCCATGATCTGGCCCTGCAGATTGCCGCGGCCAAGCCCGAAGCTGTCCGCCGCGAAGAAGTGGACGCCAGCAAGCTGGAAAAGGAAAAGGAAATCTTGCGCGCCCAGGCCCTGAACGAAGGCAAGCCTGAGAAGATCGTCGAGCGCATGGTCGAAGGCCGGATCGAGAAGTACTACAAGGAAGTGTGCCTGCTTGAGCAGCCCTTCGTGAAGGATCCCGACAAGACCATCAAGGGCCTGATGGGTGAAATCGCCAAGGAAACCGGCGCGGAACTGGATATTGTGAAGTTTGCCCGCTTCGAGCGCGGTGAAGGCATTGAGAAGAGAAAGGACGATCTCGCAGCGGAGATCGCCGCAATGCAGAAATAAAAACTGATTTGGTTCGAATACATTCAAACTGCTCTGAAAAGTCAGGGCAGTTTTTAATTTAAATTTTCAGTTGTACAGGCATCCCCGGATATGATATACTAAATCGGTTACCAACACTAATCAACAACCTGAGACAGGAGGAACCGAGTCACATGCAATACACCAAAGAAGTGGAAGAAATGGTCTGTGTTGCGAAGGGCCCGAATCACGGCCCAGCGCCGATTCCCGAAGAGGGAAAGTGGATCCAGGCCAAGGAGATCAAGGACATTTCCGGTTACACCCATGGCATCGGCTGGTGTGCTCCCCAGCAGGGCACCTGCAAGCTGAGCCTGAACGTCAAGAACGGCGTCATCGAGGAAGCGCTGGTGGAGACCATCGGCTGCTCCGGCATGACTCACTCTGCCGCCATGGCCAGTGAAATCCTTCCGGGCAAGACGATCCTGGAAGCGCTGAACACCGACCTGGTGTGCGATGCCATCAACACCGCCATGCGTGAGCTGTTTCTGCAGATCGTATACGGCCGGACCCAGAGCGCCTTCTCCGATGACGGTCTGCGCATCGGCGCCGGTCTGGAAGACCTGGGCAAGGGCCTGCGGTCCATGGTCGGTACGATGTACGGCACCCGCGAAAAGGGCACCCGTTACCTGGAGATGACCGAGGGCTATGTTGTGAAGATGGCCCTGGACAAGGATGACCAGGTCTGCGGATACCAGTTTCTGAGCCTGGGCAAGATGATGGACGCGATCAAGAAGGGCATGAGCCCCAACGAAGCGTACGAAAAGAACCTGGGTACCTACGGCCGGTTCAAGGCTGAAGACGGCGCGGTCAAGTGGATCGACCCGCGCAAGGAATAAGGGGAGGTGCGACACGAATGGCTTTGTTTGAAAACTATGAAGGCCGCATGCCTCAGCTGCAGCCTGTTCTGGACAAATATGGATTCAAAAACTTTGACGAGGTGAAGGCATTCACCAACGGCAAGGGCGTCGACGCCTACTCTATCGTGGAGAGCACCCAGCCCATTTGTTTCGAGAACGTGAAGTGGGCCTATGAACTGGGCGCTGCCATTGCCATCAAGGAAGGTGCGAAGAATGCTGCGGAAGCCGCCAAGTGGATCGGCACTGCACTGCAGGCCTTCTGCATCCCCGGCTCCGTCGCGGACCAGCGCCAGGTCGGTATCGGCCACGGCAACCTGGGCGCGATGCTGCTGGACGAAGAGACCGAATGCTTCGCGTTCCTGGCGGGCCATGAAAGCTTCGCTGCCGCGGAAGGCGCGATCAAAATCGCTCTGAACGCCAACAAAGTGCGGAAAAAGCCCCTGCGGGTCATCCTGAACGGCCTGGGCAAGGACGCCGCGATGATTATCAGCCGGATCAACGGCTTCACCTACGTGCAGACGAAGTATGACTATCTGAGCGCAGACGTGAAGGAAGACCACGCGCTGACCGTCGTGAAGAAGACCGCCTACTCCACCGGAGACCGGGCGAAGGTCAACTGCTACGGCGCGGACGATGTGCGCGAAGGCGTTGCCATCATGTGGCATGAGGGTGCGGACATCTCCATCACCGGCAACAGCACGAACCCCACGCGGTTCCAGCATCCCGTTGCAGGCACGTACAAAAAGGAACGCTGGGAAGCCGGCAAGAAGTACTTCTCCGTGGCCAGCGGCGGCGGCACCGGCCGGACGCTGCATCCCGACAATATGGCTGCCGGTCCTGCCAGCTATGGCATGACGGACACCATGGGACGGATGCACAGCGACGCGCAGTTTGCCGGAAGCTCCAGCGTGCCTGCGCACGTGGAGATGATGGGTTTCCTGGGCGCCGGAAACAACCCGATGGTCGGTATGACCGTTGCGGTGGCTGTTGCGGTGCAGGAAGCGCTGAACAAGTAATAACGGCAATTGAAAAAGACTCCCGCAAGGGAGTCTTTTTCAATTGCCCGAATCACTCTTTGGGGCGGGACATACGGTTGTTGGTTTCGACCGGGGGAGTGAGATTAGGGGAGGCCATGCTGGCTTCGAGGTTGATGTTTGCAAGACCTTCGGTCGGCAGGGTGAAAACCTGACCGCCGGGCAGTTCACAGGTCAGGGATTTGAGGAAATCCCAGAAACTCCGGCCGGAGAGGAGGTCTTCCAGCAGATCGGGGATGAGGCCGGTTTTCATGAACTCCTTCAAGGCCGTGAAAACGTTCGCGTTTTCAGGGTCCATGATGGGGGCGGCAATGGGTGTAATATCAATCCAGCGGCCGCGGAGGAAAACAGCGACATTCATTTTGCTGATCTGGTCCGAGTTCGGCACAAGGTCCACATACATCAGAGACGGGATCGCGCGGCCGGAGAGGGCCATCATTTTGACGGTATGGCCATCCTGCCCGGCGGAACCGTTGCCGTAATAGAAGATATCCCCGACATGATCCCGAATCCATGTACCGAGTTCTTCCAGTTCAGCGTCTTCCTGCGCCTGCTCTTCCGGCGTTTCCGGCGGGAGTTCGGCAAGGGAATCCTGCGACAGTTCTCCGCTCAGGAACATATCCAGAAGTAGATCCAGGATGGAGGGCATTTCGGTTTGTTCCGGAGTTTCGGTCTGCTCCGGGGTGTTTTCAAACTGCAGCATGGAGAAGAGATCGAGCAGCATTGCCGGATAGCTTTCGGTATTCCCGTTCTGCAGGTCTTCGCTGACAGTGTCGAAGAGTTTTTTGATGGCATCCGTATTCAGACTGATGACGGAGAGGGCCCATTTGCCGTCGTTGAAGGACTCATTGTCCGGGAGATCCAGGGTCAGGAGCGTATGGTTATCCGGCGGGACGGCAGGCATTTCATTGTCGCCCAGGCGGGTTTCACGGAGCGCGTCCGCCAGAACATCCTGCAGGCGGTCAAGCCCGGTGATCTTCAGCACCCAGGGGAGCAGGAACTTCAGCTGGGCGTAATCGGAACCGGGAACCATGGCGCAGTCCACGGCGAACCAGTAGGCGCGGCCCTCCTCAAGAGTCATGCCGCTGTCTGAATCATTCCCCTTCCATAACAGGTAAGCTATGCGGTTGAGCAGGGAAGAGTTGGAATGAACGCCGCCATGGTCGTTGATATCCGTAGGATCCTTGACGGGAGAATGGTAATACAGATCCCAGGTATAATCGGGCTGCTGGCCCCTGTGCGGTTCACTCATGTTGCGGACGGATTCCGTGCTGTGTTCGCCGAGGATCCAGGTCTGATCCTCGGTATCCCCGAGGAGCATCTCGCAGGTATTACCCTGGATATCGCTGATGGCTTCATTGATGGCGCCGAAGTCATTCATATAGGCGTTGTAGGTCATGGCCGAGCCTGTGACGCAATGGGTGAACTCGTGGGCGATAATATCCAGACACTGGGCAAAGTCATTGGCGGAGGAGGACAGGAAGCACTGCCAGCCGTAGAACTTGCCGGCGTAGGCCGCGTTGTTTACGGGCTTGTGATCCTGGTCGCAAAAATCCTTGAGGATGATAATGGGCGTGTCTTCGCCGTCGCCGCCGTGCCAGCCGAGGGCTTTGTAATAGTCATAGGCGCGGCAGTAGTTATACAGGGAGAGGAGGCTGACCTGGTCCCATTCCCGGTTGTCCTGACTGGTTTCAGGTACGACATTCCCGTGGTTATAGAGGAACTCCCAGCAGTCCGCCACGAGGATTTTATGCTCGGGGTTGCCAAGATAGTAGGTTCCGGTGGTCTTGTCCCGCATGACGTTGACGGTGATTTCCTTCTCTGTGCCGTCGGAGAGATCCACGTAGCCGGTGTAGGGGACCGATTCCATGTTCTCAAAGAAGTATTCTGCGTCATACCCTGCGTTCGCGGCGCTGTCGCCGGGCAGGAGGGTGGGAAGACTGTAGAGATAATCGCCGGAAAGCGTGACATAATGCGCGAGGTAGGGCATGTCCGAAGAACCATTACCCGAGGGGTTGGGCGTACAGACGACCCAGACGAAGCGGGTGGGGATGTCATCGGCTTCGAGGTCTAATTCCCGGTCCACCGGCAAGACGATTTTTTTTGTGACACCTTTGATGAGGATGGGATCAGCGATCCCACGGCCCTTTTCATGAATCAGGACCAGCTGTTCCGCGTCTTCCGCGGAGATGCCGCCGGAGGTTTCTTTATCAGGCAGGTCGGAGAGAACGCTGCAGGTGAGACCCAGCATGTTTCCCTCCAGGTCGGTGATAACCTTCGCGGCGCCGCCCTGGACGATGGTGTCTGCGTAAACCTGCTGGAAGACGTAATACGTATTCCCGAAGGAATCATATAGCGTACGCCAGGGTTCAAAGGCGGTACGGCTGTCGCCGCCCATGAGGGGGATCATGTTCTCCACTACTTTGGCGGCGGCGTCGGAGTTTTGCACTTTTTCGGAGGTGCAGGTCCCGCCTACGAAGGTCACGCATCCTTCACGGGCATCGATGACGGCGCTGCCGCCGTTCATAGCCTGAATCTCGTCGATGGTCAGAGTTATTTTGGCGGGGGACTCCGCGAGGGCGGCCGCGCCGAAGCAGCAGGTCATCAGCATGACCAGAATGGTCAGGATTCCTAACAATCTTTTCATTTGCGTTTTCCTTTCCTGGGGGCTTTCCGATCGCCCCCAAACCCCTTCGGTTTTCATATTTGTTGGGAACATTTTCAGTGAGAATGTGGGGGCTTTCCGAGTGCCCTGGGCTTCCGCCCGTTTCTTGTTAATGAATACTTTTGGGCTGGTTTGTGGGAGGGATCCAGTACAAACAGACGGATCTCATGAGTTCATACGAATGAAACGGCGGATGTGGCAGAGTGTGGTTTGTGAAAAGCTTGTGAAAACTTGCGAAAAGGCGTTGGGTATATTAAAATACAGAGGGGAAGACTTAATGCCGGAGGAAGTATGAGCGGACAGAAAACGGTCTGGGTGACCGGTGCGTCAAGCGGGCTCGGACTGCACACGGCTATGGCTTTGCGGGACGACGGCTGGCGTGTGATTGCAGGCGCGAGGAGTTTTGACGACAGCGAGGCGGATGGCATGATCCGGCTGAAGCTGGATGTGACGGACGAGGAGATCATTGCCCGCTTCTGCCAAAAAGCCACGGAGATTGCTATGCCGGACGCGCTGGTCCAGTGCGCCGGGATGCTAGTGCTCGGCAGCTGTGAGGAGACCTCGGTTGAAGAGTTCCGGCGGGTGATCGACACAAACTATCTGGGGATGGTCCGAGTGAACCGCGCGGTGCTGCCCCTGATGCGGGAGCAGGGCGGTGGAAAGATCGTTCTGTTTTCTTCGATCAACGGGCTGCTCGGGATTCCGTTTCAGAGTGCCTACACCGCCAGCAAACACGCAATCGAGGGTTATGCGGAATGTCTTCAAATGGAAGTGAGACCTTTCGGTATCCAGGTGATGCTGGTCGAGCCGGGAGATCACCGCAGCGGTAGCGATCAATACCGCCCTCATGCAGCCGCAATGAATCCGGATTCCCCCTATGCGGCGGAGTATGAGAGCGGTATTGCGGTGATTCACCACGACGAGCAGAATGGATCGGATCCGGATGTGCTGGGCCGGAAAATTGCCCGGACGCTGGACAGGAAGAGGATCCCTTTCCGAAAGCGGATTGCGAGTCCGGATCAGCATCTGGCGGTGTATATTCATAAACTGCTGCCGGCGAAGATGAATGAAAGGATTTTGAGGAAGTATTATATAAAGTGAGAGTGAAGATGAACAGATTTAAGCGGTTTGGCGCGCTGATACTCGCGCTGGTTCTGATGATCCCTTTTGCGGGAATGGCAGAAGAAGACTATGAAGAGAGCTATGACGAGAGTACAGAGGAAAGCATCGGGGAAGAGACGGATGCCGGGGAGACTGTGACCGAAAAGGACGGCTGGCATTTCGACAGCAAAGGATTCCTGACCGGAGATCATAATCCCGGGGATGAGTATCTGCTTGAGGACGAGGAAAACGGCGTATGGCAGTACGCGAGCAAGGATCTGTCCGTGAAAATCATTCGTGTACGGGAAAAATATAACAAGCAGAAGATGCGGGAATACTGCGTGGCGGAGATCTGGGCGTCCCCGGAATCTCCAATGCAGGCGATTCTTTCCACGGAAAAAGGAAAGCTTCCGGAAGGAGTGAACCAGGTCAGCCCGCAATTGCTGGTGGACAAGCATCCGTGTGTGTTCGCAATGTCGGATGATTTTTATGGCTCCCGGCAGCAGAACATTATCAAGAAAAAGTCTGCCCGGCAACCAGGCATCATCATTCGCAACGGCGTGACCCGCTGGGACAAGACGAAAGCACAGACTGCCAAGACCGCACGGCAACGGCCTTGTCTTGACACGCTGGCGGTCTATGACGACGGCAGCATGAAGACCTATCTGTCCGACGCAATGACAGCGGAGGAATATCTGGAGAAGGGCGCGATCCAGGTGTTCGCTTTCGGCCCCTGGCTGATCAGCGAGGGAAAGATCAACGAGAAGGAAGCGGTGGAAGGCTGCGGATATTATGAGCAGATGGAACCGCTGACCGGGCTGGGAATGATCGAGCCTTATCACTATATTGCGATTGTGCTGAAGGGGCGGCCGAAGAACAAGTATGCCGGCGCACATCTGAGCTGGCTGGCGGATAAACTACTGGAATATGGCTGCACAGAGGCACTGAACCTGGACGGCGGCGGCACAGCCTGCATGTTTTTTAACGGAAAGCCTGTGATTACCGGACAGGAGAATCTGCGCTCGATGGGCGGGATGATTGCCTTCGGGCTGAAGAATGAATGAGGATGAGACGGATCACGGCAATACTGCTGATGCTTCTGCTGATGAATAAAGTAAGTAATGCGAGGGCTTTTTTCGGATACGACTTCAGCGGGCAGAATCAGGAAGACAGAAGCAGCGCGATGCAGTTTCGCTTTGAGATTGAAAACCAATACCATGTTTCGGTCCTGATGGGGGAGGAATGCCTGGAGGTGCCGACGAGCGGCTTTGAGCTGCAGATCATTCCGCAAGGCTCCTCCCTGTTCCATTGGCTGTATGTTGGCGAAGATCAGTATACAGAGGCTCTGAAGAGCCTGAACAGCGCCCTGTCGGCTTATCCGGAGGGCTTCTTCCGGAACTTCAAATCAGCGGCAGGGGACACCAGACTGCAATTCCTGGTCGGGGACCGGATTATCCGCAACGGACAAAGTTACGGCGCAATGACCGCCTCCGATACCGCCGGCCATTCTTCGGTCTTCCTGGCTGCAAACGCGACGAATCCGGAAGCTTCCGTACACCACGCCCTCTGGCATGTGATCGAGGCCCGGATTCTTTTCAAGGCGCCGATGGCCCTGAAAGAATGGACGAACCTGAACCCGGAAGGGTTTGCCTACGAAGAGGAGGAGTCGGTCCTGCCGGGGACGGATGAGGATCCGGCCGGATGGTTTGTCAATGAGGAGGCAAAGCAAAACGAAAAAGAAGACCGGGCAGCGGTCTTTGAAGCATATATGACAAAAGACGATGCCTGGTGGGACGAGCGGCCGCATCTGCAGGCCAAGCTGAAGTTTCTTCTGCTGAGAATCCAAGGCGCGTTCAAAGCATGCCCGTAGGGCGGAGGGTTATTTTTCTTTGCTGTTTACGGTTTCCGCCGGGTTGACATGGATCATGATGTGCTTGACGCGGGGGAACTGCCGCTCAATTTCACTGTGAACACCTTCTGCAATGGCATGGGCCGCTGTGAGGGTCATCGAGCCGTCTACGGAGATTTCCATTTCCACATACATCCGACTGCCGAACTTTCGGGTCATAAGCCGGTCGATTCCGATGACGCCGGGATAGGCAAGCGCACAGGCGCGCAGGGCGGCTTCCGTTTCCTCATCCGCGCTCTGGTCCACCATTTTATTGACTGCGTCCCGGAAGATCATGTAAGCGGCGCGGGCGATAAACAGGCAGATGACCAGGCTGGCAATCGGATCGAGAACAGGGAGGCCGAGACGGGCCCCGGCGATACCGATGAGCGCGCCAACGGAACTCAGTGCGTCGGAACGATGATGCCAGGCATCGGCCATCAGGGCATCGGAGTCAATCTGCTTTGCAGCTTTCCGGGTATACTGATACATGATTTCCTTCACGATGATCGACAGCACAGCCGCGGCCAGTGCCAGCACGCCGGGGATCTGCAGGTCCTCCGGATGCAGGATTTTCTGAATGCCCTGATATCCGATGATCAGACCGGTGGCCAGGAGAATGCCGGACAGAATGATGGCTGCCACGCATTCCATCCGTTCGTGGCCGTAAGGATGTTCTTTATCCGATTCCTTTCCGGCCAGACGGACGCCGATCATTACGATGAAGGTACTGAATACGTCCGAAACGGAATGGACCGCGTCGGACACCATGGCTCCGGAATGCGCAATCAGGCCGGCTGCGAGTTTGGCCGCCGACAGGGCGGCATTGATCAAAATGGAAATCCGCGAGACGCGGAAGGCGATTTTCGTTGTATTTTCCATGGAACCTCTCTCCCCGCTGCCGGAAATAAAAAACGGATCCCGGCAGAGAATTGCCTGTCCCGCAGAAACGATATATCTGCTGCCGCCGAGGCGGCCCGGCTTCCGAAAGCCTGATCATACCAAAGGATTATAAAGGACAAAAGCACATCTGGCAAGGGGAGAAGAATCCCGGCAATATTCATCTTGTCATGCGGAGCGATATCGGTCATAATAAGGATCGGGAAACAGCGGAGAAACCGGCAGAAAGGAGAGCAGGCAGATGAAACGGATGCTGACACTTTTTCTCGCGCTGATGTTCGTTTGTCTCGCTCTGTCCGTGCCGGCAGCTGCGGAAGCCGCCGGGGATGAGATGGATGCCGATTTGCTGCGTGATTTCCTGCAGGAACAGTTCGGGGTGACTATCCGGATGGGAAAGGAATGCTCCGGCTGTTCAACGAAGGAATATGAGTTCGTCATTGAACCAGAAGGAAGCACTCCTTTTCAGCGGCTGGTGATCGGAAACAGACGCTTTACCGACCTGCTGCTGATCCTGTTCAATGCGCTCAGGGTGTATCCGGCGGGATTCTTTCCGGGATTTATGTCCGGGAAGTATCCGGAGGGCCTTCAGTTTCTGCTGGTGGACGGTATTTCAGCCAGAGGGGTCCCCTATGGAGGCGTTCAGACCGTCGGGGACGGGGCTCTCGATATCATGCTTTCCCGGACGGGCGTCGCAGAGAGCTCGATTCACCATGAGCTCTGGCATGCGATGGAACTCAGGATTCTCGAAGCCGACAAGCATGCTTTTGACAAATGGAGAACCCTGAATCCGAAAGGCTTCCGATACTCACAACAGGACTCGGTGCTGGCGGCAGGCGGGCAGTATGACGAGCCGGAAGACTGGTTTGCCCGGGAGTATTCGAAAACCTTCGAATATGAAGACCGGGCTACGACCTTTGAGGCCATCATGACGAAAAGCGCAGACTGGTGGAGCACCAGACCGAATTTACAGAAAAAGGCGCAGTTTCTGCTGGAAAAGGCCAAACCGGTCTTCGGGGAAATAATGAACGCGGAGGGAGAGATACAGTGATGACAGTGGAGAAGATCTATTTCGATATGGACGGTGTGCTGGCGGATTTTGACAAGGGCGTGAACGAACTGTGCCACATGAGTGCCTCTTCCCAGAATGAGAAGTATGACGAGGGATACGATGACCTGATGTGGAAGAGAATCCAGGAGATTGACCATTTCTATGACCGCCTTGATCTAATGCCCGGCGCGAAGGAGATGTTTGATCTTCTGTACGGAAAGTACGGGGACAGGTGCGAAATCCTGACGGGCATTCCGCGGCCGGAACGGGGAATCGTTACGTCGGCGGAAGACAAGGTCGCTTGGACCCGCCGGAAGCTTTCGGATAAGGTGAAGATCCATACTGTGAGCCGGAAGGACAAGAAACAGTATTGTATCGGGCCGGAAACCATCCTCATAGACGATCAGGAGAGGACCATCAGGGAATGGCAGGAAACGGGCGGAACCGGGATCCTGCACAGGAACCCGGAGCAGACGCTGGCGGAGCTGAAACAGATGGGGGTGCTGTAATGAACACTGAAATCAAAGAACAATGTCCTTGCTGCGGCAGCAGGAGAATTGCAAAGATTCTCTGGGGCCTGCCGGATTTCACAGAAGACCTTTTGAAAAAATTGGACGAGGGAAAGATCGTCCTCGGCGGTTGTATGCCGGGCGGTGCTGACTTTGAATGCAAAGACTGCGGAAAAAGATTCAGAGGAGAGCTTTCCCGCATGGACTGAGCCCGGTGAAAGTAAGACGGAAAGCGGGGAGAATGGGTGTTCTACAACAGGATTCTGCTGATCGCGCTGATCGCCTGGGCCGCAGCGCAGACGGCGAAGGTGATTATCTACTGGATCATTAACAAAAAGTTCGTCCTTGAACGGTTTTTCGGAGACGGCGGAATGCCGAGCAGCCATTCAGCAGTCGTAGCGGCGCTGGCAACGGCGACCGGCCTGCAATGCGGATGGAATTCGTCGCTGTTTGCCATTGCCGCTATTCTCGCGATTATTGTGATGCATGACGCGACAGGAGTCCGACAGGAAACCGGAAAACAGGCCAAGGTCATCAACGACATCGTGAAAACCCTGGAGGCGAGAGGGCGGGGAGAACTGACCCCGGCCGAAACGCTGAAGGAGTTTGTGGGGCATACAGGCCCGCAGGTATTGGTCGGAGCACTCGGGGGAATTGCGGTGGCGGTTATTATGGATATGATATTACGAAAATAAGCAGACGCTTTTCCGGCTTGCGCCGACTGGTATTCATGATATAATAAGGGAAAACTTTGGGGAGGTCAGAAGTCAGATGGTCCGGGAGATCGTTCATGACCCGGTGTTTTTGAGCCAGAAATGCACCGAAGCAACTGCGGAGGATATTCCGATTGCCCAGGACCTGATCGACACCCTGAAGGCGAATATGGACCGCTGTGTCGGAATGGCTGCCAACATGATCGGAAAACGCAAGCGGATCATTGCCGTGGCGAAGGGACCGATGATCATAGCGATGCTGAATCCGGAGATTATCGGGATATTTGAAGAATACGAAGCAGAGGAAGGCTGCCTGTCCCTGGAAGGGATCAGGAAGGTAAAACGCTATCGGAGCATCCGCCTGAAGTGGACCGACGTGCAGATGAAGGAGCATATCGGGATTCTGGACGGGTTCCAAGCGCAGATTGTGCAGCATGAGGTGGATCATTGTAACGGGATACTGGTTTGATCAGTATCCCGTTACAATTCAATTATTACGGATGATGCTTCCGCCGGTTGACCCGGCGGACCGGACGGCCAGTGCCCGCGCTGCGGGGCCGGCTGCTTTGCTGTCCGGGTGAGGTGCTGCGTTTCGGCTGTGTGCGGGTTTGCTGTGGGCTGCGCGGCTGCGGACTGCGGGCCGGCTGTGAACGCGTTGGGGACGCAGCCGGGCTTGACCGCGGAGCGCGAACAGGAACTGCTTCCCCGCTGCGTGTGAGTTTTGCGGGCCGTGGTTCACGGACCTTCGGAGGCGTGGGGGTGGTGATCTCCATGGGCCAGTCGCTCTGCTCTTCCCGCAGACGTTTGCCGATGAGCTTTTCCACCTGGTTGAGCTGTTTGACCTCATCGATGCAGCAGAACGAAATTGCTTTGCCCTCCCGGCCGGCACGGCCGGTGCGGCCGATGCGGTGGATATAGGCCTCAGGTTCCATGGGCATATCGTAATTGAAGACGTGGGAAAGGCCTGCCACGTCGATGCCGCGGGCGGCGATATCTGTTGCCACCAGCACCCGGCATTCACCGGATTTGAATCGATTGAGTGCTGTCTGGCGGGCGTTCTGGGACTTATCCCCGTGGATGCCGGCGGCCTCGATGCTCTTGCGCTTCAGGTCACGGACGATACGGTCCACGCCGTGCTTCGTGCGGGAAAAGACCAGGGCGCTTTCAACCTCCGGATCGGACAGCAGCTGCGCGAGCAGGTGCTTTTTATTGACCTTATCCACATAATAGAGACATTGGTCAATGGCTTCGACGGTGGAAGTGACAGGATCGACTTTGACGTTTTCCGGATCCACAAGCAGGTCGAGGGCCAGTTTTTCCACTTCCGGCGGCATGGTTGCGGAAAAGAGGAGGGTCTGGCGTTCGTCCGGCAGGCAGCGGACGATCTTTCGTACATCGTGGATGAAACCCATGTCAAGCATGCGGTCGGCTTCGTCCAGGACGAAGATCTCGACCCAGTCCAGACGCACGAGACCCTGACCCATCAGGTCCAGCAGGCGACCCGGGCAGGCGACGACAATGTCCGCGCCGCGGTGCAGGGCTTCCACCTGGCCGCCCTGGCCGACGCCGCCGAAGATGACGGCGGTTTCCAGACCGAGGCCTTTGCCGTAAAGCTGAAAGTTCTCATATGTCTGCATGGCGAGCTCCCGGGTCGGGGAGAGGATCAGGGAGCGAATAACTTTTGCGTTTACCCGGGGAGCATGTTCATGCAGCAGCTGCAGGATCGGCAGGGCGAAGGCAGCAGTCTTGCCGGTGCCTGTCTGGGCGCAGCCCAGGACATCCTTTCCCGAAAGGACCAAAGGGATCGTGGCAGATTGAATCGGGGTAGGCGTTTCGTACCCCGATTCATGAATGTTCTTTAAGATTGGCGGGATTAAACCAAGAGAATCAAAATTCATATTCATGAAATAAGGGGGCTTTCCGATCGCCCCCTTAACCCCTTCGGTGAAATCTTCTGCGAAATTATTTGATTAATTCCAAAACATCAGTGTATTCGTAGTTGTGGGCCAGGGCGACGTTTTTGTTTGTCAGCATGCCGCCGTAGGTGTTGACGCCGGAACGGATGACTTCGCTCTTTTTGCAGGCTTCTTCGAGGCCGGCGGCAGCAATTTCCAGACCGTATCTGACGGTTGCATTGGTCAGGGCAATGGTGCTGGTGCGCGGCACGGCGCCGGGCATATTGCCGACACAGTAGTGAACAACTCCACCCTCGGTATAGACCGGATCGTCATGGGTGGTGACATGGGAAGATTCGCCGCAGCCGCCCTGGTCGATGGCGACATCCACGAAGACGGCGCCGGGCTTCATTTCGGGCAGGTATTTTTTCTTGAAGAGCTTCGGGGTGGAACCGCCGGGAATCAGCACGGAGCCGATCACCAGGTCCGCGTCCTTCAGCACGCGCTCGACATTGGAGTCATTGGAGACAAGCGTCTGGATGTGGGCGCCGAACATGTTGTCCAGTTCTTCCAGACGCTTCAGACTGATATCCAGGATGGTGACATTCGCACCCATGCCGACGGCGATCTTGCAGGCATTCATGCCGACGGTGCCGCCGCCGAGGATGACAACGTTCGCCTTCGGCGTTCCGGGGACACCGGCCAGCAGGATGCCTTCACCGCCGAACTTTTTCTCCAGATATTTGGCGCCTTCCTGGATGGAGAGACGGCCTGCGATCTGGCTCATCGGAGCGAGAAGGGGAAGGGAACGATCCTTCTGCTGCAGGGTTTCATACGCAACGGCGTGGACCTTGCCTTCGAGGAGGGCATCCATCTGCTGTTTGTCGGCGGCGAGATGCAGATAGGTGTAAAGGATCAGACCCGGGCGGAACAGCGGATACTCGCTCTCCAGCGGCTCTTTGACCTTGACCATCATGTCCACCAGATGCCATACGTCCGCGGCGTTATCGATCAGGGAGGCACCGGCGGCCATATACTCGTTGTCGCTGAAGCCGGAACCGATGCCGGCGCCCATTTCGATGTAAACATGGTGGCCCGCAGCAACATAGGCCCTCACGTTATCCGGGGTAAGGCCTACGCGGTATTCGTTGTTTTTGATTTCCTTTACGCAACCGATCTTCATTTTTCCAGTTCCTTTCTTTATTCTTAAATTTCCAGGATTCTTGCGGCTTTCAGGATGGCGACCTGGGTTTTAGCGTCGGAGATTTTGCCGTTCATGACGTCATTGACCAGGTCCCTCAAAGGGACGGTATAGACATTCAGGAACTCATCCGCATCCAGGTCCTGAGTTCCTTTATGCAGTCCGCGGGCGAGGTACATAGTGATGTACTCATCGGAATAGGCGGGGGCGGGATGGAAGTCACCGATATTCGTCCATTCATCGGCAGAGTAGCCGGTTTCCTCACGCAGCTCGCGCTGAATCGCGGAGAGCCGGTCTTCATCGGGAGCCTCCAGCTTGCCGGCGGGGATCTCGAGGATCACACGGTCGAGGGGATAGCGGTATTGCCGCTCGACGATGACTTCGTTGTTTTCGGTGACGGGGATGACACAAACCGCACCGATATGACGGATGACTTCCCGGACGGATGTATGCCCGTTGGGGAGTTCAACAGCGTCGCGGATGACATGGAGGATGACGCCGTCGAAGATCTCTTCGGAAGAGATCTTCTTTTCAGAGAGCGTTTTCAGTTCCTGCTCATGATTGAATTCCATAAATGCTCCTGACTAAGGGGACTTTCCGATCGCCCCCTTAAACCCCTTCGGCTTTCGGGTGTAATGAGGATGATTGGGGGCTTTCCTGCCCGGGACTGCTGCCCGTTCTTCGCTGAGAAAGAGCCACTGGCTCTTTCTCCGGGCGCTCAGACCCCCTGGACCTTCGGCCTTTCGGGTGTATTAGGGTGTAATAAGGGAAATTGAATCAGCTTTTCGGCGCGATGGTTGCCTTGATGCGTCTTACGCCGGCGGAGGAGGATTCTTCCTTGCGGATTTTGAAGGAACCCAGGTCTCCGGTATTGCTTGCGTGGGGGCCGCCGCAGATTTCGAAGGAATAGTCACCCATCTTGTAGGTGCGAACGGTCTCGCCGTACTTGCTTTCGAACAGGCCGATGGCGCCCTTTTCCTTGGCTTCGGGGACGGTCATCTCTTCCATGACAACGGGTACCTTTGCGTCAATGGCGACGTTCACGAGGCGTTCGACTTCCGCGATTTCCTCGGGCGTCATTTTCCGGCCGAAGGAGAAGTCGAAGCGCAGACGCTCGGTGGTGATGTTGGAACCCTTCTGGGCAACCTCATCCCCCAGGACTTTCCGCAGGGCGGCGTGGAGCAGGTGGGTGGCAGTGTGCAGTTTGGCAGTTTCTTCATTCTGCTCCGCCAGACCGCCTTTGAAGGTGCCTTCCTGCTTACTGATTGCCTGATGCTCCTTAAAGGCTTCGGCGAAGCCGTTCGCGTCCACGGTCAGACCTTCTTCGGCCGCCAGTTCCTCCGTCAGCTCCAGCGGGAAGCCGTAGGTATCGTAAAGGCGGAAAGCCTGTTTGCCGCTGATTTCGGTTTCGGGCTTCCAGGAGGGATCCTTCTGGGCCATGAACTCATTCTTGCGGCGGATGCCGGTAATGCACTTATTGAATTCTTTCATGCCGGTCACGAGGGTTGCCTCGAAACGGGCGGCTTCCTTCATGATCTCGTCGAGGATGTAATCCTTCTTCTCCACGAGGAGCGGATAGGCTTCGTCGTAGATCTGCTCGATGAAAATCCGGCTGACGTCGGCCAGGACGGAGGATTCCAGACCCAGCTTTCTGGTGTAGCGCATGGCACGGCGGAGCAGACGGCGCAGGATGTAGCCGGCGCCTACGTTGGAGGGCAGGATGCCGTTGACGTCACCGATGAGCATGGTGGAGGTGCGGATATGGTCCGCGACAATGCGCATTGCTTTCTGAGCATCGGCATCTTCGTCATATTTAAACCCGGATTTCTCCTCCAGGTACTGAATGACGGGGAGGAAAAGGTCGGTCTTGTACCCGTCGGTCAGGCCGTTCAGGAAGGCAAGCATGCGGTCCAGACCGAAGCCGGTATCCACGTTCTTGTTGGCCAGGGGAGCATAGCCGTCGGCATTTTTAACGTACTGCATATAGACGTCGTTGCCGATTTCAACGTACCGTCCGCAGCCGCAGGCGGGGCCGCAGTTCGGGCCGCAGGCCTTGTTATGACGGGGATAGAACCATTCGTTGTCCGGGCCGCAGGGGGTGCCGGTGGTGCCTTCCAGCTCCCACCAGTTGTCGGACTTGGGCAGGTAGAAGATATGCTCGGGTTTGATGCCGACAGCCTTGAGCAGGTCCGCGGTTTCATCATCCCGGGGTGCGGCGTCATTGCCCTCGAACACGGTGGAGCAGATCTCACTGCCGTCCAGGCCGAAAACCTTGGTCAGCAGGTCATAGCTCCACTGGGTCTTTTCTTTCTTGAAATAATCGCCCAGGGACCAGTTGCCCATCATCTCGAAGAAAGTGAAATGGGTCGGGTCGCCGACGCTTTCGATGTCCACGGTACGGACGCAGCCCTGTACGTTGCACAGGCGCTTTTTTCCGGAAGGATGATCCTTGCCCAGAAGGTAGGGCATCAGGGGCTGCATGCCGGCGACATTGAACATGACGCCGGTAGAGCCGTCGCCGATCAGCGAGACGGCACCGATATTGACATGACCACGCTCTTCATAGAAGCGGATCCAGGCGTTCCGAAGTTCCTTGGAGGTGATTCCTTTCATGGTTAGACTCCTTTCAGGGGAGGGGGATCGCTCCCGTGTGTGCGTTAACTTCGATATTATATCAAAGGGGGAAAGGCTTTGCAAGGACGGATTGTCTGGATTTCCTGTGTTCTTTCGGGACGGAGGGCGTTGACTTTCGCGGAATGAGGTTCATAATTGTATACAGAATACAGAGCGGTAATTTTATGAGACCGCCATTTTTTTCGGAGGCAGAACATGAACCTTACACAGAAGATTCTGAACGCACACCTGGTCAGCGGGATTCCGAAGGCCGGCGAAGAGGTATCTATCCGGATCGACCAGACCCTGACACAGGACTCCACCGGCACGATGGCCTACCTGCAGTTCGAGGCGATGGGCATCGGCCGTGTGCGGACAATGAAGAGCGTTGCCTATATCGATCACAACACCCTGCAGACGGGATTTGAAAACGCGGATGATCACCAGTATATTCAGAGCGTGACAAAGAAGCACGGGATTTTCTGCTCCAAACCGGGAAACGGTATCTGCCATCAGGTGCAGCTGGAGCGCTTCGGCGTGCCGGGATTGACGCTGCTGGGCAGCGACAGCCATACGCCCACCGGAGGCGGGATCGGCATGCTGGCCATCGGGGCCGGCGGCCTGGATGTGGCTGTGGCTATGGGCGGCGGCGCTTATTACCTGACCTACCCGAAGGTTGTCGGGATCCGGCTGAGCGGGAAACTTCCGTACGGCGTGGCTGCAAAGGACATTATTCTTGAAGTGCTGCGGCGGCTGAGCGTCAAGGGCGGCGTCGGCAAGGTCATGGAATACATCGGCGAGGGCGTAAAAACGCTGACCGTACCGGAGCGGGCGACGATTGCGAACATGGGTGCGGAGCTCGGTGCGACCACCAGCGTCTTTCCCAGCGACGAGGTGACCCGTGCTTTCCTGAAAGCCCAGGGCCGGGAAGAAGACTTTACCGAGCTGAGCGCGGACGCGGACGCAGCATATGATGAAATCGTGGATATCGACCTGGATACTCTGGAGCCGCTGGTGGCCCGGCCTCATATGCCCGATAACGTGGATACAGTCAAAAATGTCGGCCCGATCAAGGTTGACCAGGTGTTTATCGGCAGCTGCACAAACTCCAGCTATCAGGATATGATGCGGGTCGCGCGGATCCTGAAGGGGAAGACCGTGCATCCGGATGTGAGCCTGGTCATCGGGCCTGGATCGAAGCAGGTCCTGACGATGCTTGCCCGCAACGGTGCGCTGGCTGACATGCTCGGCGCCGGCGCCCGGATTCTCGAGAGCGCGTGCGGCCCCTGTATCGGCATGGGGCAGAGCCCGAAGACGAATGCAGTCTCCGTACGCACGAACAACCGGAACTTCTATGCACGCAGCGGGACGGCCTCCGCGGGCATCTATCTGACCAGCTGCGAGACGGCGGCCGTGACGGCACTGACGGGTGTGCTGACGGATCCCCGGACGCTGGACATTGACCTGACGGTGGAACAGCCGGCGCAGTTTGAGGTGAACGATAATCTGGTGATCCCGCCGGCGGCGGAGGGAGAGGAAGATACGGTCGAGGTCGTTCGCGGCCCGAATATTAAGCCTTTCCCGCTAGGCCACGAACTCGAGGATTCCGTCAGCGGCAAGGTTCTGCTGAAGATGGAGGATAACATCACGACGGACCATATCATGCCCAGCAATGCAAAACTGCTGCCATACCGCAGCAATATTCCGCATCTTGCGGATTTCTGCCTGACACCGGTGGATGAGAGCTTCCCTGCCCGCGCAAAGGCGGAGAAAGGCGGTATCCTTGTCGCCGGGGCAAATTACGGCCAGGGGTCCAGCCGGGAGCACGCGGCGCTCGTACCCCTGTACCTCGGGATTCGTGCGGTGGCGGCGAAGAGCTTTGCCCGCATTCACCAGGCGAACCTGATCAATAACGGGATCCTGCCGTTGACCTTCGTCAATGAGGCGGATTACGACAGGATCGATCAGATGGATGTGCTGAGTCTGCCGGGCGTGCGGGCAAAGATCGAGGCCCAGGAAGAGATCCTGACGCTTCAAAACGAGACGAAGAACGAGACCTATGAGGTGAAGCTGCCGCTGACTGAAAGACAGCGCGGGATGATCCTGGCGGGCGGACTGATCAATTTCATCCGCACCAAGGGATAAGTAGTATATTTGTTTGCATATCACCACAAAATCTTGTATAATAGTCCGGATTAAGATGGTGGAGGCATGGAAATGAAGATCTCTGATGCTTTTAAGAATGCCGGTCAGGTATATTTCGGGCACTTAGGCGCAGCGATGAAGTTCCTGGTGATTGAACTGTGCATGACGCTGGCAGCCCTTTCTCCGCTGCTGTTTCTGACGGCGGACGGGTGGATGAAATGGCTGGCGCTTCTGGTTATTCCGTTCTGGCTGATCCTGATGCTTTGGGCACGGGTGAATGCCGCGGGCGCCATGCGGGACGCGCTGAACGGCGGAAGCCTCTTCAGCGTGAAACTGGCGGATACGACAGCGTATAAGGAAAAGTTCATTTACGGACTGAAACGCTGCATCATGCTGCTGCTGTGGGCGGCACCGCTGATTGCCAGCGTTGTGATTGCGCGGATCAATATGGCCGGGAAGACGGACGGATTGACCGTCCTTCGCGCGATCAAAAAATTCGGCGGCGGAGACCTGTCGACGGGTATGCTGTATCTGATCATTATCCTGATTGTATCAATTCTGATCTTTGCCTTTGGGTGTGCGTTCCACAGCGGAGACCGCCATGCCTTTGTGCGGGAAAACCCGAAGATGCTGAAAGGACACCGCGGAGGGGTCCTGCTGAGCTGGCTGTGCGCTTTGGTATCCATTATCCCGATGCTTATAGCGATCGCGGTGCTGGTGGTGCTCTTTATGCCGATCATTAAGGACCCATCCGGCTTTGTGACCGGGAAGATTGAAAAGCCCCCGATGAGCAAGTGCGCTATCATCGCGGGGATCGGGGGAGTGCTGACGCTTCCGTTCCTGCCGCTGCGGTCGCTGATTATCGCGGCATATGTGGATGGGATAAAATAAGGGGGCTTTCCGATCGCCCCCTTAGACCCCTTCGGCGCGACTTTTTAGTGAAGGGGTTGGAAGGAAAAGGAGACTTTCCGATCGCCCTGGATCTTCGGACTTCAGGTGTAAGAGGAAAAAAGGGGAGAAAAAAAGAAATGAAGATGCGGCTGGACCGGTGGCTAGCGACTTTGTCCCTTGGCAGCCGCAGCGAGGTCAAGGAATGGATCCGCGGCGGAAAGGCCGCGGTGAACGGGCGGATCATCTGGGATCCCGCCCTTTCTTTTGAAACAGAGGAAGACAGTCTCAGCCTGAACGGGAAAGACATTGACGGGCGGATGATGCGCCATGTGATGATGTACAAACCCGGAGGTCTGCTGACCGCCGCGCGGGACGCGAAGCAGCCGACTGTAATGGACTTGCTGCCGCCGGTATACCGGAGTATTGGGTGCATGCCGGTAGGCCGGCTGGATAAGGACACGACTGGCCTGCTGTTGCTGACCTGCGACGGGGAGTTGAACCATCGTCTGCTGAGTCCCGGGAGGCATGTGACAAAACGGTACCGGGCGCTGGTGAAGGGTGAGATGGGTGAAAAGGAAATCGAAGCTTTCAGGAGCGGCCTGGATCTCGGGGACTTCACCGCACAGCCGGCGGAACTGAAACTGCTTGGGCCTTCGCTTGCGGAGACAGTGATCACGGAAGGCAAGTTTCACCAGGTAAAGCGGATGTTCGCCGCGGTCGGGCATGAGGTGATTGCGCTGCACCGGAGCGCCTTCGGGCAGCTTGAATTGGATCCGGGGATGCAGGAAGGGCAGTGGAGAGAGCTGAGTGACGAAGAGGTTGGGCTTCTTCGTCGCTCAGTTGGGCTATAACCGGGGGCTTTCCGATTGTCCCCAGACCCCTTCGGTGAATGATGCGAGGGCTTTCCGATCGCCCTCGCGCTCCTTCGGATTCGACAAGAAGAAAAGGAAAGCGGAGAACGATCAATGAACGATCATTATTATACCCGGGAGCCGCAGAGTGAGAGCCGGCCGGTGGAATGCGAATACGTCTACCGGGGGGAACGGCTGCGCTTTATGACAGATGCGGGAGTTTTCTCAAAGGGAGAAGTGGATACCGGGACACAGCTTTTACTGGAAGCCCTGCCGGAGGAGATGAGCGGGGAGATCCTCGATCTTGGCTGCGGCTGGGGCGTGATTGGCATTTCGATCGCAAAAAAGTGGCCGGAATGCCGCGTTACGATGGCGGACGTGAATCTGCGGGCATTGGAATTGAGCCGGGAGAACGCGAAAAAGAACCATGCGGAGGTTGAATGCGTCGAGAGCGACGGGATGGCGGCGCTTGCTGGCAGGACTTTTGATGCGGTGGTCACGAATCCGCCGATCCGGGCCGGGAAACAGGTGATCTATCAGATGTTTACGGACGCCGCGAAGAGCCTGAAGCCCGGTGGTGTACTGTATCTGGTGATTCGCAAGCAGCAGGGCGCGGAAAGCTGTATGAAATATCTGAAAACGATCTATGGAGAAGTGGAGAAACTCGATAAGAGCGGAGGGTTCTGGGTGCTGCGGGCAGCTAAATCATTCTGAATTAAACCCGAATGCTGACTTCGCCGGAGGAGAGGTTTTTTTCGGTGCTGTCCGAGAAGCGGACCCGGAGGGAATAGTCCCGGTTCAGGCACAGGGCTTCGGCAGGTATGGGCTCCTTTCCGGGAGCGAGGACGGTGATCTTCTTTCCCGGGACAAAGGAGCGTTTTTTATATGCTTCAAAGAGAGCGTCCGAGAAGGGATCTTCCGCATAGTCCGAAAGCCTGTCCAGAACGAGGGCGGCAAGTCGGCTGCGCAGGTCCGGCAAGGACAGGCCATCGAAGGCGGCACCGGCAATGTTCCGGATCTCCTCCGGGAAACCGCCTTCAGGGGTCCGCAGGTTGATCCCGATACCGACCACGACATAGCTTACCCGACCGGTTTCCAGATCCATGCCGGCCTCGGTCAGGATACCGCAGATCTTTTTCCTTTCCATGTATACATCGTTTACCCATTTGATGCCGGTCTCCCGGCCGGAGAGTTCCTCAACGGCTTCAGCGACCGCGACCGCCGCGCAGGAAGTCAGCCGCGGGGCATCCGCGGGGGACAGGTCCGGACGGAGCAGCAGGCTCAGATACAGGCCGCCGGCGGGAGGGGAGAAAAAACTGCGGCCGAGACGGCCGCGCCCGTCCGACTGCTCCACGGCGAGAACGGCGGAGCCCGCCGGGGCGTCCTCCGCGGCCATGGATTTCAGGATGGTGTTCGTGGAGGAAAGGACCGGGAAAACCTGCGGCCGGATATCCGGATGCCGTAAATACCGGCAGATTTCCTCTGCAGAGAGCACGTCGCTGCCGGAGAAAAGGCGGTAGCCCTGATTCGTGACTGCTTCGATTTCATACCCGTCCGCTTTCAGCTGCCGGATAGCTTTCCAGACGGCAGTGCGGCTGATGTGCAGATGCTCCGCCACAGAAGCACCGGAGACAAAATCATCCGGATGTGCCTGCAGGATCTGCAGAACCTGTTCTTTCGTCATGCCGGGATCAGCTCCTTTGACACCGCGGGCCACAGGCGCCTGACTAGCGCCGCGGCGAGGACAATCTTAATTCCGTCCGGGATCAGGTAGGGAACGACGCACATGCCCAGCGCGCTGCCCAAGGTGACGGCATTGCCGCCCCGGGTATAGATAATCATGAACCAGGCTGTCCCGAAAGCATAGCACAGGAGGATGCCGAGGACCATGGAAAGAATCAGGACGGGGAAGGAGCGGCCGAAGCGTTTCACCGCCAGACCTACGGTAAGAGCGGTGAAGAGGAAGCCGACGATATAACCGCCGGTCACCCCCAGCAGGACCCCGACGCCGCCCCGGAAACCGGAGAAAACCGGAATCCCGACAGCACCCAGCAGAATAAAGCCGATTACGGACCACAGGCCCATTTTCAGGCCCAGCAGGGCCGTGACGAGACAGACGGCAAAGGTCTGCAGGGTGACGGGGATCGTCAGCGGAACTGAGATCCAGGAGCAGATGGTAATGAGAGCGATGCCGATGGCGATGAGGGTGAGTTCTCTGACAGAGAGTTTCATGAAAATGAGCCTCCTCGTGTTTCAAACACAAGGAGAATAGCATTGTGAGAGTGAATTGTCAACCATAACAAGTGATTGTGGTTAACAACAAAAAGGGGGCTTTCCGATCTTCCTAGGCTGCCGCCTGTTCTTCGCTGAAAACTGTCCACTGGACAATTTTCCGGGCGCTACGAACCCCTTAAACCCCTTCGGCAACAATACTTTTTTGAGAAGGGCTTTCCTGCCCTGGGCTGCTGCCCGTTCTTTGCGGAGAAAGAGCCACTGGCTCTTTCTCCGGGTGCTACGAACCTCTTAAACCTCTTCGGCAACAATGCTTTTTATGAGAAGGCTTTTATTTCAGAGATGGTGCCTGTATAATGAACACACAGAAAACAGAAAAAGGACGGGAGAAAAAATGGAAAAGACGCTGGGACAATGGCTGACGGATGAGCGGATTGCGAAAATCGCACCGGACGCGATCCGGGAATGGGACCTGAGCAAGGAAGAAATGTGGAACAAGACCCTTACGCAGCTGCGGGAGGAGCACTTCGGCGGGGAGATCCGGGAAGGACTCGAACGACTGTATGCCGCGGCGGACAGCGGGGAGTGGTACTATCCGCTGTACAGCGAGGAAGAGTGCGCGACGGACGCGGCGAGGCAGGGCGTGAATCTGGTGTGGTTCCCGTCGGCGGAGGCGGGGGCGGATGAGCGACCCTTTATCCTGCTGGTGCCGGGCGGCGGGTTTGTGAACGTATGGAACCTGACGGAAGGCTGGCCGGTAGCGAACCAGTTCAACCGCCTGGGGTACCATGTATTCATCCTGACCTATCAGGTGGAGGGTGAAAAGGATCTGCTTGAGCATATCATGGAAGACTTTGCCCGGGGTCTTCGGCTGATCCGGGAAAACGCCAGGCGCTTCCATGTTCGCGCGGATGAATATATGACTTGCGGATTCTCCGCGGGAGGGTATCTGATCTGCCTGTGGAACACGGAAATGGGCTATCGGGCTTACGGTTTGCCAAAGCCGCGGGCGGCCTTCCCGGTCTATCCCGTGGTGACGCTGAAGCCGCCGGTTGCCTATGAAGGGATGAGCCCGGAGGAAGCGATGTGCCTGTACGGCTGCAGCCTTCAGGAGGCGATGAACTCTGCTTTCGAGATCCCGGAGCATGCGGAGGGGTTCCCGCCCACGGCGCTGTTTCTTGCAGCGGGGGATGACCTGGTGAATCCGGAAAACTCGAAGATGCTGGCCCGGACACTGGAAGGCCTGGGGATTCCGTGCCGGCTGGAGATCGGCCCGACAGGCGGGCACGGATTTGCAGACGGAACGGGGATGTGTATGGAAGGGTGGACAGAAAGAGCTGTTCGGTGGTTCGAACAGCTGTAAAAAACCAGGAGGCTTTCCGGTCGCCCCCTGGATCCCTTCGGCGAAATTGCTTTTTTACAACCAGGGGGGTTCCTGACCTTCCAACAAACCAGGGCTGCCGCCCGTTCTTCACTGAGAAAGAACCACTGGCTCTTTTTCCGAGCGTTACGAACCCACTGGCGCCTTTGCCCCCTGGACCTCTTCGGTCTGCTCTTTTTATAAAGGGTTTAAGCCAGTTTTATCACATTCCAGCTTAAGGCGGGGAGTTTGACGGTCATGCGGCCGGCGTCAACTTTGGCGTTGCGGCCCTTTGCCGGGACGACCTCATTCGGATTTTCTTCGGTGTTGACGGCTTTCACGTCGTCATGGTGCAGGACAATGTGCTCCACGGGCTTCAGGCTGCCGAAGGCGCGCAGGTCGCAGTCCAGGGTGATGTCATCTTTCTGGTCCCGGTTGACGGCGAAAATGGTGAGGCTGCCGTCATCGCCGAGTGTTGCCGCGGCATCCACGAGCGGAACCTTTTCATAGTCCTTGCAATCATAAACAGGAGAGGAGATGATCGGACGCAGGGATGTGCCCCGGCCGTACTTCGACGCATGCATCATGGGCCAGAAGATCGTCTGGGCCCAGGCGCCGCCGCCGTTTCGGGTCATGATGGGAGCGATGACGTTGACCAGCTGGGCGAGGCAGGCAACCTTGACCCGGTCCGCATTCTTCAGGAAGGTGATGAGGATCGCGCCGGCGAGCAAGGCATCCTCGAAGTTGTAGACATCCTCCAGCAGCGGCAGGGCGCGGCCCCACTTGTCCGCCTTCCAGACTTCCTGATCCTGCTGATTGGAGTGGTACCAGACGTTCCACTCATCAAAGGACAGGTTCAGCTTCTTCTTCGCGTGCTTCTTGCCGCCCACAGCGTCGCAGATCGCCACGACTTCCTTAATGAAATCATCCAGGTCCATGTTGCGGGCCAGGAAACCGGGTGTATCGTTGGTGGGATTACCGTAGTAACGGTGCAGGGAGACATAGTCGACGTTGTCGTAGCACTCATCCAGCATCTGGTATTCCCAGGAACCGTAGGTGGGCATGTCGTGGGCTGCGCTGCCGCAGGCGACCAGCTCGATGGTGGGGTCAACCCACTTCATGACCTTGGCGGCTTCGTTGGCAACACGGCCGTACTCGTAGGCGGTTTTATGGCCGATCTGCCAGGGGCCGTCCATCTCGTTGCCCAGGCACCAGAGCTTGATGCCGAGCGGGTTCTTCGCGCCGTTTTTGATCCGCAGGTCGGACCAGTAGCTGCCGCCTTTATGATTGGCGTATTCAACGATGTTTCGGGCTTCATCCGGGCCGCGGGTGCCCAGGTTCACGGCGTACATGACCTGCGTGTCCGCCTTCTTCGCCCAGTCGCAGAACTCATGCAGGCCGACCTCGTTTGTTTCCGTGGTGGCCCAGGCAAGATCCAGACGCTTCGGCCGCTTGTCACGCGGGCCGATGGAGTCCTCCCAGTTGAAGCCGGAGACAAAGTTGCCGCCGGGATAGCGGACGACCGGGACGCCGAGCTTCCGGACCAGGTCAATCACGTCCTGACGGAAACCGTTCTTGTCCGCGGTGGGGTGATCGGGCTCGTAGATGCCGCCGTAGACGGCGCGGCCCAGGTGCTCGATGAAGGAACCGTAGATGCGGGGGTCGATCTTTCCGATCGCAAAGTCTTTGTCCAGAATCATTGTGGCTTTTTTCATGGCGGTGTTTGCCTCCTGCTATATTCATTCAGAATTCAGTTTATACCGACGTTTTTTTCGCGCTCGAGGCGGAAGGCGACGGAGTGTTTCAGGTATTTGAGGTATTGCTCGTCCCGGCACATGGCTTTGTCGGGCGTGTCGGAGAGCTTGGCCACGGCGCGGCCGTTGACCGTCTGCAGCTTGATGACGATATTCAGGGGCTCCACGCAGGTATCATTTGAGCAGAAAGTGCCGATGCCGAAGGTGACCTTGATCCGGTCTTTAAAATGTTCATAGAGTTTCTGGGCCTTGTCAAAGTTCAGGCTGTCGGAGAAGAGCAGCGTCTTGCCTTTAACATAGGCGCCGTATTTTTCATAGTGGGCGATCATTTTTTCGCCCCATTCGAAGGGGTCTCCGCTGTCGTGGCGCACGCCGGAGAAGTTGTTCACCATAGCGCGGTTAAAGTCCAGAAGGAAGAGATCTGTCGTCACGGTATCGGTGAGAGCCGTTCCGTTATCGCCGCGGTATTCATCGTACCAGTCTTCCATGGCGTAGTGGTTGGTATAGGCCAGTGGAATGGAGTCGATTCCCTGGTACATCTGGACAAATTCATGGGCATAGGTGCCGATGGGGATCAGATGGTACTTCATGGCCAGATACACGTTGGAGGTGCCGACGCAGCAGCCGGTTTCCTCGGCGAGACGGCGGACGACCACATCCTGCCATTCCCGGCTGAGGCGGCGGCGGCAACCAAACTCGGCAAATTTAAAGGTGTATTTGCCGGCCTGGAAGTCCCGTATTTTCTGATCAAGCTTTTCTTCCGCGGAGCGGCGCAGCTCCGTGTAGTCATATTTCATGCGGAAGTAGACCTCGTTTACGATCTCCAGGAGGTAGATCTCGAACTGCATGGCGGAGAAGAGCGGCCCGTGAACGACTATGATCAGCTCTCCATTGTCTTTCAGCTCGGTGGAGACATAATCCCGGATCGGGTGCCAGAGACGAAGAAACTCCACATAGTCATCCTTGATGAAGCGGATGGAGCGGAGATAGTCCAGTTCTTCCTTTCTGAACGTCAGGGTACAGAGATGGTCGATCTGCGCATTGATTTCCTCAAACATCTCCGGGGTGAAGACGATTCCCTCATTCCGGCAGCGGAAATAGTATTCTCCGCTCAGGTCCGTGTGCTTATGGAAGATGACCTGGTCCATGTTAAACTTGTACAGATCGGTATCCAGGAGGGAGAGAATGATGGGGTTCAGGATCATGGGGGCCTCCTTTTTTTACAGCATATTGAGGATTTCTTCGGGGACCATGCGGGCAAGGTCATCTCTCCGGCCTTCCCGCAGCGCTTTGCGGACTGCCGAGGAGGAGATGTTTTTCCAGTCGTCCGGGGTTTTGAGTACGGTGATACAATCTTTCAGATCCTTCAGGAACGGGTCTTCCTCTATGATCCGGCCGCAGGAATCTGTTCCGCGGGCAAGGCAGACGATGCCGAATTCCAGGATCAGATCAGGCATGTATTTCCAGGTCGAAAGCTCCGGCAGCTTGTCAGAGCCCAGCAGCAGGGTGGGCGAGTATCCTTCCTCCCGCAGCGAGCAGAGGGTTACATAGGTCCGGGGCTGGGCCGGCTGAAGGAGTTCCCGGTTGGTGACATGCATCCAGGGACGCGTTTCTGCAAGCTTCCGCAGGAGAGCAAGCCGCTTTTCGCTGCTGAGGACGCCGTCCTTCTGCTGATCATTCCGGATATAGTCAGAGCGGGAGGGGACGAAGATGACCCCTTCGCGGCCGGTTTCCCGGCATGCAAAGTCTGCCAGTTCCAGGTGCGCACAGGTCGGAGGATTGAAGGCGCCGAAGAAACTGAGGACATTTCTCATCTGTCCTCTCCTTTGCCGAAGGGGTCAAGGATGACCGGCATACGCCGCTTGTGCAGGTTGGCCTGCTCCTTTTTCCGGATCTTTTCATCCGTTTCCGGATCTCCGCAGGTACCCTCCCGGATCCAGCGGTGAATGTCTGCGTAACGGATGCCGAGACGTTCTTCATCGCTGTGGCCGGAGAGACCGTCCGTTGGTGTTTTTTCAACGAGATCCCGGGGAAGCTCCGGCATCGTCAGGCCGACCTCGACAACTTCAACGCTGGTCAGCCCCAGAAGGGTCGCAAAGTCGCAGGAGGTGTCTCCGTCCTTGGTGCAGTAGCCTACGGTAGCCTCGGAAAGGTTGCCGGTGCCGGCCAGATGGGCGCCGATGGCTTGGGCAATGTAGCGCAGCACGGTCATCCGCAGGCGCGGGCCGACATTGATGTCGCTCTCCCGGTGCGGGGGAACGGAAAATTCGCCCTCTCCGGCAACGGGACCGAGCTGGTCCGTTGCCTCCCGAAGGGCTGTATGGATTTTTCCGATATTCACGGTCCGGGCGTGGATCCCAAGCGCCTCGCAGACACGGCGGCTGTCGGAGATATCCTTCTGCTCCCCGTCCGGCAGCATGACGCCATAGACGTTTTCCGCCCCGAGGGCGCGGGCGCAGAGAGCGGCGGTCACGGATGAATCCTTGCCGCCGGAGATCCCGAGGACCACACGGGTGAAGCCCCGGGCTTCTGCCAGTTTCCGGATTTCATTGACCAGATTGTCGCGGGCCTTGGATGGGTTAAAAGTATAGTTCATAGTAACTCCTTCCTAAGGGGGCTTTTACTTCATTTGATATATTCAGTATACAGGATCTGTCAAGAAGGGAATTGCCGTATGACTGCAGAGATGATACAATGGGGCTATAAATACAGAGACAGACAAAAAATGACGGGGGATTTCTTTTATGGCAGAGGAAGAGAAGAAAGGTGCGCGTACAGCGGGGGAGGCCGGATGGCACATTTCACGGTACAATCTGAGTGCGCCTGTGCCCGGGACGGATAATCTGGCGATTGCCAATCTGTACAAAGGCACGTGCGCGGGATATTCTCCGCTGGAGCTTTATTTGCTGAGCGTGCTGGAAACGTTGCGGGAGGATCATCCGATCATCGATCGGTTTGCGAAGCGCGGCCTCATTACCAGGATCGATGAGCGTGCGGCACTGGAGACGATGGGACGGGCAGCCTGCGCCATGCCCTACGGCGTGGGGCTGACCATCTGCCCGACGATGAACTGCAACTTCGACTGTCCCTACTGTTTTGAACGTCACCGTCCCGGGAAAATGACCAAAGAGGTGCAGGATGACGTGGTTGCCCTGGCAAAGCGGATGATGGACGCTGCCGGCGGAAAGAATCTGAGCGTGACCTGGTTCGGCGGTGAGCCGCTGCTGGCAGCTGATGTGATCGAAAGCCTTTCTGAGCGGCTGATGGTACTGGCGAAGGAGAAGGGCGCCGAGTACTCCGCGGGAATCATTACCAACGGCTACCTGCTGACACAGAAAAACGCTGATATGCTCGGACGCTGCGAAGTGAAGAACTGCCAGGTTACGATTGATGGCCTGGGCGCTACGCATGACGCTACCCGGCATCTTGTCGGCGGCGGGGCAACGTTTGACCGGATCATCGAGAACCTGCGGACCGTGAAAATCCCCTTCAGGGTCAATATCCGCCAGAACGTGCAGGAAAGCAACATGAACGAGGTGGAAACGGTTCGGGAGCTGATCAGGAAACTGGCTGAGGAGTCCGGAAACGATATTACTTACGCACCGGCACCGGTTTCCTCCAACGAGGCAACCCGGGAACGCGGCGGGCAGGTAGGGTTGCTGTGTGCTTCCGATCTGAGCGAGATCGGCCTGATCCAGGAAGCGGGACGTTTTGCAGTCGGGCGCGGACATTACTGCGGTGCGAATGTGCTCTTTTCCGCAGTAATCGATGAGAATGGGGGCCTGTCAAAGTGCTGGGAAGCCGCCGGTGATCCGGAACTGAACTACGGGAACGCGCACGACTGGGATCCGAAGGATCCGCTGAATACGGCGTCTGAGCCGGACAGGCTGACGATGTATCTGAACACGGCTATGCCGACCGGGGACGAAGAATGCCGCGAATGCGTGTGGCTGCCAATGTGCGTCGGCGGCTGTCCGCACAGGAGACTGTTTTTCGGGAAAAGCTGCGTGGCATTCCGGGAACAGCCGGAACGATATGTGTTGGCGCTGCATGCGAGGATCGGGAAAGAAAAGAAGGAAAAGGACTGTGAGTAAAGGAAAGGAACGGATCCGTGACAGCGCACTGCGGTATAAGCAGTCGCTGGGGCAGAATTTTCTGTACGACGAGGCACTGCTTGCGGAACTGACGGCGGAGGCCGGGATCACGAAGGACGAGGATGTGCTGGAGATCGGCCCGGGATGCGGCAGCCTGACGAAGCATCTTTGTGATAAGGCGGGGCAGGTGACCGCAGTTGAACTGGACGAGCGGCTGATTCCGCTGCTACAGGCCTTCCTTGCGGAGAAAAAGAATCTGACCGTCGTGCAGGGAGATGTGATGACACTTGACCTGAAGCAGGTGACGGCGGGACTGCGCAAGCCCTTTGCCGTGGTGGCAAACATTCCGTACTATATTACGACCCCGCTGATCCGGCTGCTGCTGGAAAGTGGGCTTGAGGTCAGCCGCCTGGCCCTGATGGTTCAGCAGGAGGTGGCAGACAAGATTCTTGCGGAGCCGGGGGACGATGCCTGGTGTCCGCTGTCCATTCTGTGTCAGTATCTGTGCGAACCGCGGCTGGCAGTGAAGGTGCCGGCGAAGATGTTTACACCCCCGCCGAAGGTGGACAGCGCATTTGTGGTATTACCTCTCCGGGAGAAACCGGCTGTGGAGGTCAGAAGCCGGGAAATGTTCTTCAGGGTGGCGGCTGCGGCTTTTGCCCTGCGGCGAAAGACGATGCTGAACAACCTGTGCGCCACCTTCCGGGTGGAGCGGGCGCAGGCGGCGGCATGGATGAAGCAAGCCGGATTGGATGAGAAGATTCGCGGAGAGAAGCTTTCTCTTGAAGAGATAGCTTCTCTCGCAGATGAGATTGATAAGGGGGCTTTCCGATCGCCCCCCTGACCCCCTTCGGGAGGAAGATTGTTTATGAGCATCGCTAAATTCACGAAGGTTTCCGAAGCCCAGTATGCTGAGGCGATGGGAGACAGGGAGCGAATGCCGCTCAGTGAGATCCCGCTGCCGAGACGGGCTACGGCGGGGAGTGCGGGATATGACTTTGTGAGCCCGACAGAGGTGACTATACCGGCAGGCGGGAGTGTACTGATTCCCACGGGGATCCGGGCGGAAATGGAGCCCGGCTGGGTGCTGATGCTTTTCCCCCGCAGTTCGCTGGGGTTTAAGCATGCGCTCCGCCTGAGCAACACGGTTGGGGTGATTGACAGCGATTATGCCTTCGCGAAGAACGAAGGGCATATTATGGTAAAACTGCGCAATCCGCTGGACGAACCGGTGGTGATCAGCCGCGGGGAGCGGTTCTGTCAGGGCGTGTTCCTGCCGTACGGAACGGCGGAAGAGGACGAAGCGTTTGCCGCCAGAACCGGCGGAATGGGGTCTACGGGGAAATGATGCGAGGGTCTCGCGCTTCTTCGGTCAGAATGCTTTTTTGAAAACGGGTGAGAATGTATGGAAATGATTCAGGCGACGGAGAAAGAACTGAACGAGCTGATCTCGTTTTATCAGGTCGTTACGGACAACATGGAAGAGAATGCCCTGACCCAGTGGCACTGGGGACGATATCCCAATGAGGATATGATCCGCGGGGACGTGGAAGCCGGACGGCTGTATTACCTGCGGGAGGATGACGAGATTGCCGCGGCCGCGGTCGTCATCATCGGGCAGGAACCGGAATACGTGGGGCTGTCCTGGACCTGCGGCATCCATCCGGGTTCGTTTCAGCGGCTGGCGGTGCATCCTTCCATGCAGGGCGCAGGGCTCGGCGGGCTGGTGCTCGATGATGTGCAGCAGCTGCTGCGGCGCAGCGGGTGTGACTGCGTTCGCTGCGATACGAGTACAAAGAACAAGGCTGCCCGCCGGCTGTATGAAAAGATGGGTTTCCGTCTGTGCGGCGGCATGCGGTGGGAAGGCGCACCGGACGACTTTATCACTTTTGACAAGCCGCTGAAACGGGAGACGCCGATCTGGCCGATCCGAATGATACCGGCTTTCCGCGACGGGGAGATGACACCCTGGGGCGGAAAACGGCTTGCGGAGCTCTACGGAAAGGAAACAAAGGACAATCATACGGGCGAAAGCCTGGAGGTCAGCTGTATTCCGGGACTGGAAAGTACGGACACGGCAGGCCGAAAACTGCCGGACCTGATCCGCGAGTTCGGGGAAAAACTGATCGGCCGATGTGTGGACAGGCCCTTTCCGCTGCTGCTGAAGCTGATCGATGCGAAGGAACAGCTCAGCGTGCAGGTGCATCCGGACGACGCCTATGCCGCTGCCCGGGAGAACGGGAAAGTCGGAAAGAATGAGGCCTGGCTGATTTTGGATACGCCGGAGGAAGGCGGGGAGCTGATTTACGGTATCCGCCCGGGAACAGGCAAACAGGAACTGCGGGACGCCTGCCGGAAGGGCGAGCCGGAACCGCTGCTGAACCGCGTACGGCTCAGACCGGGCGACGTATGCTATATTCCTGCCGGAACCGTTCACTCGATCGGGCCGGGAGTTGTACTTTATGAACTGGGAGATACCTCAGAGGTAACCTATCGCTTCTATGACTGGGACCGGACAGACGAGCACGGAAAAAAACGCGAGCTGCAGCTGGATAAGGCGCTGGACGTAACGAATCTGAAACGGCAGCTTTTACCGGTGCGGGTGGAGAAGTCCTACGGAGTGAAACGGGTGCTGACAGAGGACAGTTTCACGCTGGATCTGCTGCGCGTCAGCGGGATTGAGACGCTGCCGGAAATCCAGGCGTTCGGCCTGCTGACGGTGACGGAAGGAGAACTGCTCTTGCGGTGGGCAGGGTCATCGATGAAGATGAAGGCGGGAGAGACCTGCCTGCTGGCAAAGAATTCGCCTGAGCTGGCGGTTGAAGGGGTCGGTGTTGCGGCATTGGCGATGCCGGGGTGATGCGGGTCTATGAAGTACAACGTAAACGGAAATACTGATGGGGTGCGCGAGGCTATGCTGGCGCGTCTGGACGCCCTGTACAGCTGTGAACTGGAAGAAGATGAATTTCTGCCCCGGGAACTGATGAAGCTGCTGGCGGAGTGTTCGTGCGCCCTGAACCGGGAGATTGCGGTCTACATCACCCGGGACGGGGAGATCGTGAACGTGGCAATCGGTACGGACTGCGATGTGGAACTGACCGATTACCGGCTTCGCCGGAATGCGAACCGGCTGAGCCGGGTGAGATGTGTACATACGCACCCGGATGGCAACGGGCTTCTGAGCGACGTTGACCTGAGCGCGCTGAAGATTTTCCGCTATGATGCGATGACCGCCGTGGGCGTGAAGGACGGAGAACCCGTGAATGTCCAGACGGCGTTTCTGACCGAAGGTGCGGAGGTACTGCTCTCTCCGCCGGCGAGGTGGTACCGGCTGCCGGAAAAGGAATGGCTGGACCAGATCCTTGAGAGCGACCGGCTGGTCGGCCGGGAAGCAGTGGAGGAAGTGGAAGACAGCCGGGAACGCGCGGTTCTCATGGGCATCGAGAGCAAAGAGAGCCTGGAAGAACTGGCGCGCCTGGCGGAGACTGCCGGGGCCGAGGTTGTCGGCAGCTTTCTGCAGAAGCGGGACAAGCCGGACGGGGCACTGTTTATTGGGACGGGCCGGGCGGAGGAACTCGCCCGGGACTGTCAGGCCCTGGAAGCGGATGTATGTATCTTTGACGAGGAACTGACGGGCGTACAGGTCCGGAACTTGGAGGAGATTCTGCGGGTCAAGGTCATTGACCGGACAGCCCTGATTCTGGATATCTTTGCCCAGCGCGCGTCCAGTGCTGAGGGCAAGCTGCAGGTTGAACTGGCACAGCTGCAATACCGCAGTGCCCGCCTGATCGGCCAGGGAACGGCGCTGAGCCGCCTGGCCGGCGGTATCGGTACGCGGGGCCCCGGGGAGAGCCGGCTGGAGATGAACCGGCGGCGTATCCGGGAACGGATGACGGACCTGAGACGGCGGCTGGATGAGCTGGAGAAACAGCGGAGCCTGCGGCGGAAAAGCCGGGAGAAAAATGAGATACCGGTGGTCGCGCTGGTGGGTTATACCAATGCCGGAAAGTCGACTCTGCTGAACGCGCTGACCGGTTCCGACGTTTACGCGCAGGATCAGCTTTTTGCCACGCTGGACGCGGTGAGCCGCCGGATGGAGACACCGGAGCATACGGAATATCTGCTGACGGATACCGTCGGGTTTATCCGCAAGCTGCCTCATACGCTGGTGAGCGCTTTTCGCTCCACGCTGGAGGAAGCGGCGCTGGCGGACGTGCTTGTCATCGTGAACGACGGAGCGAGCCCGGACATGATGAAGCAGCACGACACGGTGGAAGAAGTGCTTGCGGAGCTCGGCGCGACGGAACAAAAGCGGATTGAGGTGATCAACAAGTGCGACGCGGGGAATCCGGATCCGGTGTTCCCCGGTGCGGTGCTGATTTCCGCGAAGACAGGGGAAGGCCTTGACGAACTGCAGGAAAAGATCGCGGAAACCCTGCAGGCGACCCATCAGCCGGTGACTTTTGTGGTGCCCTTCAGCCGCTACGGAATCCTTGCGGAGGTCCGGCCGCTGGGACGGGTGATTTCCGAGGAACATACGGATACCGGAACGGAGATCACGCTCTATATCGCGAAGGAGGACGCGGAGAAGATGATCCGGAAGTACGGGACGGAAATCAAAAAAATTAAGAATTCAGAATAAAAAGTGCAGAGTGCAGAGTTCAGGATTGCAAAAGGCGGGAAGCATTTCAGCACGGAGGGGTATATGCTGGATTTTGATGTGGTCGACAGCAAGAAGATTCGGGTGATCATCGATTCGGATACGGCCTGCGAGGCGGATGATCCTTTCGCCATCGCCTATGCCCTGATGAGCCCGAAACTGATCGTGAAAGCGATTGTCGCGGAACATTTTGCACAGCCCGGATCCATGGAGAAAAGCCGGGAAGCCGCCCTGCGCGTTACCCGGTCGATGGGTTCGGACGTGCCTGTTCTCCCGGGAGAGGAAGGCCCGGGAGCAACCGGAGCCCCTTCGGAAGGAGTCCGGTTTATCATCGATGAAGGCCGGCGGCAGGATGAGCACCCGCTGTATCTGCTGTGCATGGGTGCGCTGACCAATGCCGCACGGGCTCTCCGGGAAGCGCCGGATCTTGCGGACAGGCTGACCATTGTTACCATCGGCGGACATCCGTATGATACAGAAACGATTCCTTTCAAAGAGTTCAATTTCGGAAACGATCCGGACGCCGCCAATCAGGTGCTGCAGTCAGAGGCGGCAGTCTGGCAGATTCCGTCCAACGTTTACGGCAGCATCCGGGTCGGATTGGCTGAATTGCAGGAGCAGGTCAGGCCCTACGGCACCATCGGGCGGTATCTCTTTGACCAGATGATTGCCTACAATGTGACGCCTGCCGCTTTCTGGACACAGGGAGAAAGCTGGTCTTTGGGGGATTCGCCTTCCGTAGCCGCGGTCCTGCACCCGACCTGCGGCCGTACTGTGATGCAGACCATCCGCCAAGTCAATGAGGATACGAGTTATTCGTCGCTCCCGGGCGGCCGGGAGATTCTCGTGTACCTGGATCTGGACAGCCGGTATCTGCTCGGTGATTTTTATGCCAAGCTGCATCTGTGCTTTCCGGCGGAATAAACAGAACAAGGGAGCGGTCCGGCATGGACTGCTCCCTTTGAAAGTTTGAAAACAGGAAAAATCAGCTCAGCGCCTGAGCGATATCCTCAATCAGGTCATCGGCGGACTCAAGGCCGACGCTGAGGCGGACCAGGTCCGGAGAAACACCGGCAGCCAGGAGTTCCTCATCGTTCATCTGACGGTGGGTGGCGGAGGCGGGATGCAGGCAGCAGGTGCGCGCGTCGGCCACATGCGTTTCAATGGCGGCAACCCTCAGCTTTTTCATAAAGGCTTCGGCAGCCTTGCGTCCGCCTTTCACGCCGAAGGAGACCACGCCGCAGGAACCCTCCGGCAGATATTTCTTTGCCCGTTCATGATATTTGTCGCCCGGGAGGCCGCAGTAGCTGACCCAGGCGATTTTTTCATGCCCGGAAAGGAACTCCGCAACCTTCTGCGCGTTTTCGCAGTGGCGCCGCATACGCACGTGCAGGCTTTCGAGGCCCAGGCCCAGAATGAAAGCGTTCTGGGGGCTCTGGATGGAACCGAAATCACGCATGAGCTGGCTGGTGGCCTTGGTGATGAAGGCGCCGCCCAGGCCGAACTGCTTTGTGTAGATCACGCCGTGATAGCTCTCGTCCGGGGTGGTGAGGCCTGGATATTTATCCGCGTACCTGTCCCAGTCAAAATGTCCGCTGTCCACAATGCAGCCGCCCACGGCTGAACCGTGGCCGTCCATGTATTTGGTGGTGGAATGGGTCACGATGTCCGCGCCCCACTCGATGGGCCGGCAGTTGACCGGGGTGGCGAAGGTATTGTCCACGATCAGGGGCACGCCGTGGCGGTGGGCAGCCTTCGCGAACTGTTCGATATCCAGTACGCTCAGGGCCGGGTTGGCGATGGTTTCACCGAAAAGGGCCTTCGTGTTCGGCCGGAAGGCAGCGTCAAGTTCCTCGTCCGTGCAGTCCGGGGAGACGAAGGTGAAGTCAATGCCCATTTTCTTCATGGTAACGGCAAAGAGGTTGTAGGTGCCCCCGTAGATCGCGGAGCAGGCGACCACATGGTCCCCGCAGTTGGCAATGTTGAAGACGGCATAGAAGTTTGCCGCCTGGCCGGAAGAAGTGAGCATGGCGGCGGAACCGCCCTCCAGGGCGCAGATGCGGGCCGCAACAGTATCGTTGGTCGGATTCTGCAGGCGGGTATAGAAATAGCCGGAGGCTTCGAGATCGAACAGTTTTCCCATGTCTTCACTGGTATCGTACTTGAAGGTCGTTGACTGAATGATCGGGATCTGGCGGGGCTCGCCGTTCTTCGGGCTGTAACCGCCCTGCACGCAAAGGGTTTCAATCTTGGCCATGGTCATGCTTCCTTCCTTATCATTAACGGGATTCATTATTATCATATCAGCTTTTTTGAGGGCGTGCCGTTTTTTATCTGTTTTCATGGAAAGAGATCTGTGCTATAATCAAATAAATTAACAGACCTATATCAGGAAGGAGAAACACGCACATGAAAAACAACAAACGGACCAAAGCAATTATCGCGGTACTGATCATGGTATTGTCCACTCTGATGCTGGCAACGGCCTTTGCGGGCTCATCCACGGAGAGAAGCGGCGGAAGTTCATCTATTTATGATCTTCCTCCCTTCAAGTTCGAGAAACATCAGTACGGGATCTATTGCGGAAAATGCCCCGTTTACACGGCTCCGTCGGAGTCTTCTTACCGTGCGAACAACGGAAAGGCAAGCGTTCAGACCGACGGGTATCAGGTGGACGATGCCGGTTATGTCGACGGATGGCTGCTGGTGCGCTATGAGGTTAAAGGCGGATGGCGCGTGGGCTATATCCCGCCGAAATATGTCAGGGGCTTCGTTTCCAGCATGGCACCGCATTTCGGCTATGTCCCGTGCACGGCGAACGAGACCATTTATGTGACGGATAATGTATACAGCCACAATGATTCCATCGGTGTGCTGGATCCCGGCGAGGAGTTTGCGATCCTCAGCCAGTACAACTATTATGCAAAAAAAGGCTATGACTGGTGGTATATTGAGTGCGAAATCGACGGGCAGACCGCAAGAGGGTTTATTGAGAAATCCGCTGATTTCACAATCAATTAAAAGAAAGGGGACTTCCAGGCGCGACGAGCACCTTAAACCCCTTCGGTTTCAGGTTGTAATAGAATTCGGGAGCATATCAGGCAGAGGGAATTTCCTCTGCCTTTTGCTGTTCGATTCAAGGTGTATCCGTACCGGATACGCGGGTGCGGAGAATCTGCATATGTTCGGAGGGGAGACAGCCGACTTCTTTCAGGAAGGCACGGCGGAAGGTGCGCATGTTGGAATAGCCGCAGGCGTCGGAGATCTCGGTGAGAGTCATGTTCGGGTCCCGCATGAGGAGACGGGCCCGGGCGATACGGCTGGCATTGATGAAATGGCGGAAATTGATGTGCAGTTTCTCCGCGAAGAAATGGGACAGGTGCGATGAACTGATGCCCAGGGCATGGGAAACGGTTTCGAGGGTGATTTCCTCGCAGGCGTGGTCGGACACATAGCGCATGATCCGGTTGGCGAGGTCCTGCTCGGAATAATCGTACACCGGATGGTAACTCAGGCTGTGCAGGATGCCGGCGAGCAGCACATGCAGATAAGCCACGCACAGGGGCAGGTCATCGTCCATATTCAATTCGCCGAGACGGCTGACGGCATGGCGGGTATCCGGGCCGATCCGGTCTGCCCGGAGGACCGGGCTTTCCGGCGCGAGGCCGTGGAATGTGCCGGCGTATTCCGGGATCACGTCCGGCGGGAAGATGGCGGCGATGCCGCCGACATCAGCGCTGACCTCCTCATAGCTGTGGGGGACGAGCGGAAAGACGACGGCAGCGTCACCGGGAGACAGGAGATAGTTGATGCCGTCAATATTGATCTTTGCGCTTCCGGAGGTGAGGATGACCATTTCCGCGACTTCATGCACATGGGGCGGGAAGGGGAAATGGGTCATTTCTCCGATAAAGAGCTTTTCCTCGCGGTGTTCATAAAAAGTGATCATATACATAACCCTCTGAAATGGTTTTGTCCCTTCCGGGAGAAAAAAGATGAAGGTTCTTACTGATTATATTCCATTTTCTCCAAAAAAGGAATCGTTTGCAGTGGGGTTACGGATATTTTTGTCCCTTCAAAACAGGAAAAAAGCATTGTTGAAGTTCGTACAACCTGCTATAAATAAAAACGGAACGAAACGTTACGCACAGAAAAACAAATGCGGAAGGGTGTGAGTCAGTGAGCAAAAAAAGGCGCTCGTATATTGAATTCCTGTATATCCTTCCGCTGCTGGTCCTGGTAGCGCTTGTTTCCTATTATCCGCTGTACGGATGGATTTACGCGTTCCATGACTATCAGCCGCCCAAGCCGATCTCGGCGGAAACCTTTGTCGGCCTGAAGTGGTTTGAGTATATCTGGTCCAACCCGGTCCGCCTGGCGGACGTCGGCCGGGTGCTGATCAACACCTTCGCAATGAGCGGGATTTCGCTGGCGTTCAGCTGGTTCCCGATGATTTTCGCGGTGTTTCTCAACGAAATCCGGTGCAAGCCGTACCGCAAATTTGTGCAGACGGTGACGACCCTGCCGAATTTCATCAGCTGGGTGCTGGTGTTCTCGGTGGCGTTCAACGTGCTGAGTTCAACCGGCGCGGTAAACAGCATACTGGTGAGCCTCGGGTGGATTGATAAGCCAATCGCGTTCCTGAGTTCGAAGGAGCATGTCTGGTTCCGGATGTGGCTGTGGCTGACGTGGAAGAACGCCGGATGGGCCGCCATCATGTATCTGGCTGCGATCAGTGCGATCGACGAGCAGATGATCGAGGCGGCGAAGGTGGACGGCGCGACCCGGATGCAGATCATCTGGCGGATTACGATTCCCTGCCTACTGCCGACCTATTTCGTCATCGTCATGCTGAACCTGGCGAACTTCCTGTCCAACGGCATGGAACAGTACTATGTGTTCATGAACAACTTCAACAAGAAGTCGATTGAAGTGCTGGACCTGTACGTATACAACATCGCCACCACCGGCCGCGGCAACTATCCGCTGTCCACCGCGATCAGCATGCTCAAGAGTATTGTGAGCGTAGTGCTGCTGTTCATCACGAACGGCTTCTCCAAACTGGTCCGCGGCGAAGGCTTCGTGTAAGGAGGACGACGGAAATGACGACAAAAACCATTTCGGAGAAGTCCGTCCTTCACCAGGGCAAACACGTGAATCCCATGGACCGCCAGAGCATAGGCGACCGGATTATCAGCGTGCTCACGTATTTCGTGTATGCCATTTTTGCCTTCGTGTGTGCCTACCCGTTTTACTACATCATTATTAACTCCATCAGTTCGAATACGCTGAGTGAACGGGGCAAGGTCCTGTTCTGGCCGATGGAGATCCACTTCAAGAACTACGAGCGGATGGCCAACATCCCAGGCCTGCTGGACGCGGCGAAGATCTCGGTGCTGCGTACGATCATCGGCACGATCCTGACAGTAATGATCGCGGCCTTCCTGGGCTACATGTTCACCCGGGAAACCATGTGGAAGCGCAAGCTGTGGTTCCGCTTTGTGGCCGTGACGATGTATTTCAACGCCGGGATCATCCCATGGGTCCTGTGCATGCGGAACTTGGGACTGGCGAATAATTTCTGGGGCTATATTTTCCCGATGATTGTCCAGCCGTTCTACATTATCCTGTGCAAGACCTACTGCGAGTCTGTGCCGAGGGAACTGCAGGAGGCCGCCGAGATCGACGGGGCCGGGACGCTGAGGGTTTTCTGGCAGATTATGCTACCGGTTATTAAACCGATTCTGGCCACGATCGCGATCTTCGCGGCAGTGAACCAGTGGAACTCCTTCCAGGACAACCTGTTGCTGATGACCAACCGGCCTGACCTGAACACCCTGCAGTACGTGCTGTGGCAGTACATTACGCAGGCGAACAGCCTGAAGGCGCTGATCAGCAACACAACGAACTCCAGCGCGATTATCGCGGGTCTGCAGACGGCGGCGACGGCGACCTCGATCCGCATGAGCGTGACAGTGATTGTTGTGCTTCCGGTTATGCTGATCTATCCGTTCTTCCAGCGGTACTTTACCAAGGGCATTATGATCGGTGCTGTCAAAGGCTAAAGCCTTTAACAAATCAGGCAAGAGATTTCGCACCTGCGGGCGCGACCAGGGCTTTCCGATCGCCCTGGACCTTCGGCAAATGGGATGGCATGATCGGAGCAGTAAAACCTATTTAGCGATGAAGGCGCGAAAGCCTTACATCATATATTTAAAGGAGGGTACCACAGTATGAAAAAGATCCTGTCTGTCCTGCTGATTCTGGCCATGCTCCTGAGCCTGGTCTCCGTCAGCGCGGTGGCCGAGGGAGAAAAAGAACTCCTGACCATCGATGTGTACGATGATGCCGCGAACTACAACGGCATCCAGAGCGGCTGGTTTGCCAAGATCCTGAAGGACAAGTTCAACATTGAGCTGAACATCATCGCGTCCCAGGTTGTCGGCAACACCATCTATGCCACCCGCTCCGAAGAAGGCAACCTGGGTGACATCCTGATCGTTGACAAGGCCAAGTTCCCGGAAATCGTGGAAGCCGGACTCGCCAAGGACATCAGCGACAAGCTGCCCGGCTGTGAGAACATCATGAAGTTCAAGACCCAGATCGACGTGTACAACAAGGGCCTGACCGGTGAAGACGGTAAGTACTACGGCATCCCCACCGAGATGACCGACACCGCTCCCGACACCCTGACCGACGACGTCATCTATTCCAGCCCGATGCTCCGTTGGGATCTGTATAAGCAGATCGGTTCGCCGAAGCTGGAGAACCTGGACGACCTGCTGGCCGCTCTGGAAAAGATCCATGAAATTCATCCCACCAACGATGACGGCGATCCCGCCTATCCCTTCTCCCTGTGGCCCGATTGGGACGGCAATGACAACATGGTCGGCCCGGCCAACGTTGTGCAGCTGACCACCTGGTACGGCCAGAAGCTGAAGGGCTCCGCCCTGATGCAGCCCGATTACACCTTCAAGAATCTGTATGACCGCGACGGCGCCTACTACAAGATCACCAAGTTCCTGAACCAGGCCAATCAGAAGGGTCTGGTGGATCCGGACAGCGGCACCCAGAACTGGGACAATGCCTGCGCCAAGATGTCCAGCGGCCGCGTTGACGTGATGTGGTACAGCTGGCAGGTCGGTTTCTGGAACAGTCTGGACCGCCTGGCCGCCGGCACTGCCTTCCGCTTCATCCCCGTGGGCGATCAGTACTACTATGCTGACGCTGACCGGTACTACGGTTCCGACCGTATGTTCGGCGTCGGTGCGGGTGTCGAAGGCGAGAAGTACGACCGCATCATGGAATTCCTTGACTGGTATGCCAGCCCCGAAGGAGCCACGATCGAGCACGTCGGCCTGAAAGACTTCAACTACACCGTGAACGAAGACGGCACCTTCACGCCCAAGAACGACAACGCGCTGATGGACAACCTGCCCGTGCCGGAAGAGTACGGCGGCGGCGGATACAACGACGGCTACAATGCCATCAACCAGTGGATCGTTTCCTCCATCTGCGTGAATCCGCTGACCGGCGAGCGCTTTGCCCAGAAGTTCTGGAAGAGCTACAAAGAGCAGACCATGACCGAGATGAAGAAGGAATGGACTGAAATGTTCGGCGCCGCGGACGACGTTGAATGGATGAAGAACAACAATAAGCTGTTCGCCACCCCGAGCGTTGACTTCACGCCTGCTGCGGACAACAACGATATCGCTTCCCTGCGCGCGGAAATCAACAGCAAACTGTGCGAATATACCTGGAACCTGATCATGACCTGCGGCACGGACGAAGAGTTCGAAGCGATGTGGGATGACATGGTTGCAGAACTGGACGGCCTTGGCTACAAGGATCTGTACGAGTATGACTGCCAGCTGTGGCAGCCCGAAATCGACGCCAAGAAAGCGGCGGCCGGCCTGTAATTCGGACTGAGCAATCTATCAAAGGACCAGTAACCCTTACGGGGGGCGCTCCTCACGGGGCGCCTCCCTTTTTAAGAATTCAGAATTACGAAATGCCCAATCCAATCAATTCATGTTTTTCTTAACCGGGAGGTTTTATTGTGAAACAGTACGATTCTTCTTCCATCCTGCCGGACGGCAGAAGCTACGAGTTCTGGGAAACCGACCCGGTATGGGAACGGGAGCTGTTTGTGGACGGTTCCGATCCGGCTGCGTCGGACGACAACGACGGCAGTGAGAGCGCGCCGTTCAGGACTATCAGCCGGGCGGCACAGTGTGCTGAGCCGGGGACCCGGGTGCGTATCCATGCGGGGACCTACCGTGAATGCGTCAGCCCCGCCGTGGGCGGGACAGATCCGGATCATATGATCTCCTATGAGGCTTTTGGGGACGGGAAGGTCATCGTGAGCGCTGCGGAGATTGTGACGGTCTTCAAACCCAGCGAAGGCTGGATGGTCTTCCGCAGCTGGGGCGCTCCCCAGCCGGAGAATGTGCATATCTGGGAGTATGACCTGGATCCGGACGTGTTCCGGGGCTACAACCCCTTCTGCGCGGTGAATATCCTGCATGACAGGCTGTTCATTGAGTATGACAAAACGGATATGACCACTTATCTTAACCGGCGGGGCTGCGTCTTCTGCGACGGGGAACCGCTGAAGCAAGTGCCCCTGTATAACGGTCTGGGTCAGGAGGAGAACACCTACTGGGTGGAAGCCAACGGCATGAAAGTCCACTTCCGCCTGAAGGGAGACGCGGACCCGAAGGATCACCTCATCGAGGTTACGGTGCGGGAGCAGTGCTTCGCGCCGGAAAAAGAATTTCTGAACTATATCCGGGTGAAAGGACTCACCTGTGAAAAGGCGGCGACCGGCGCACCGGTGCCGCAGCGGGGCGCAATCTCCGCGCACCGGGGACACCACTGGATCATTGAGGACTGCGAAGTGAACTGGTCCAACGGCGTGGCGATTGACGTGGGCAACGAATGCTGGCACCACACGCATACCGAGCATGAAGTGATCGGATACAGCGTGATCCGGCGGTGCAGGATCCGGGACGTGGGCGTATGCGGCATTGCCGGGATGTTCGCGGAACGGCTGCTGATCGAGGACAATGTGATCGAAGGCACCGGATGGCAGAAGATGGAACTGAGCTGGGAGGCCGGGGCAATTAAGCTGCACAACAGTGTGAACGGGCTGATCCGGCGGAATATCTTCCGGAACACGTTCCGGGCGGACCATCTGTGGCTAGACTGCGGAAATGAGAACAACCGGATTACCGGCAATCTGTTCCTGAACGGGATTGAGCAGCGGGAAGCGATCTTCATCGAATGCACACGGGACGGGATTAACCTGATCGACAACAATATCATCTGGAAGGTGGAAGGACGGTTTGACCCGGCAAAGATTCCGCAGGAACCCGGCTCTTCAGGATGGTACAAGCTGCGGGAGAATGATGTGGTAAACGGCTACGGGATTTACGGCGAGGGGACGGACCGGCTGCATATTTCCCATAACCTGATCGGGAAATGCCGTCACAGCGGGTATTACATGAAGCCGGTGCCATTCCGGATGCACGGGATGGACCGGGGCGGTACGGGCCGGGATGCGAAGGTCATCAACAATATCTTTTACGACTGCGGGGAGGCGGCGATTGACTTCCCCACGCGGGACAATACGGCGGAGGGAAACCTCTACGTACGCATAACCGGCGGTTACCTTCGGGTGATGTATCCGGAACCGGAGGTTTGCCTGAACCTGCCGGCGTGGAAGGAATTCTGCGATTTCGACCGGGAAGGACAGAATGCCTGGTTTGATATCGATGTTGATGAAAAGACCGGAAAGATCACCGTCCGGAAGGCGGATGACGGGCCGGCCGGGCTGCCGGTTCAGCTGCGGCGCCTGAACATGATCCGGGATCCGGAAGAAATCAAAAAAGTCAAGGCGGATGAGGAACTGCCGGGCGGAGACGGGACGGATGTGATTCCGGGCCCCCTGTATGAATTCAGAATTCAGAATTAAACAGAGATCAGAATCAGCGGAAATTCAGCGTTCGGGATTGTTTTTCAGAGAGGCGTTTAACAGGCGGAGGGAGAGATCATCATGCTGAGACAGGTTAAGACGGAAAACGGCTGGGTCCGGGGCATTGAGGCGGCGGATCCGCGGATTACATCTTTCAAGGGGATTCCCTTTGCCGCGCCGCCGGTAGGGAAAAACCGGTGGAAGGCGCCGCAGCCCTGCGAAAACTGGGCCGGCATCCGGGACGCGAGCCGTTTTGCGCCGATCTCCATGCAATGGATCCCCGGCCTGGGAGACGATATTTACTGCCGCGAATGGCATGTGGATCCCGAGATTCCGATGGGGGAGGACTGCCTTTATCTGAATGTCTGGACCCCGGCAAAAAAGGCGGGGGAGAAGCTGCCGGTGCTGGTGTGGTTCTTCGGCGGCGGGCTGCAGTGCGGCTATCCCGCGGAAATGGAGTTTGACGGGGAACGGATTGCCCGCCGCGGCATCGTTGTGGTTACGGTGAATTACCGGGTGGGCGTTCTTGGATTCCTGACGCATCCGGAGCTGTCAAAGGAGCAGCCGGAGGCCCCGGCAAACTTCGGGAATCTTGACCAGCAGGCCGGCCTGAGATGGGTGCAGCGGAATATCGCGGCCTTCGGCGGAGATCCGGCAAAAGTTACGATTGCCGGGCAGAGCGCCGGCGGCGGCAGCGTCATGAGCCAGGTGGCCTGCCCGGACAATGCGAGACTGTTCCGGAATGCCGTGGTGATGAGCGCGATGATTTTCGATCCCTACCTCCGGCGGGAGGTCGGGCGGCCGGAGAAGCTGAAAGACGCGGAAAAGAAGGGCGAGGAGTTCTTTGATTTCCTGGGCGTGAAGAGCCTGAAGGAAGCCCGGGCCATGGACGCGGTAACCCTGCAGCGCAGCTATGAGAAGTACATGGAGAACCATATTCCGTTCTTCACCGTACAGGACGACCTTTTCTGCGTCGGTGACCCGATTGCCCTGTACCGGGAAGGAAAATGCGTTGATGTTGACATGATGGCCGGGAACACCGGCGGCGAGTTCCTGAACGCCATCGACGCGAAGGATGAGAAGGAACTGGAAGCGGAAGCCCGCCGCCTCTTCGGGGAGAAGGCGGAGAGTTTCCTTGCGATTCCGGAAAGCCGGGAGAAGAAGGACGGACTCGGCTTTGCCCCGGTCAGCGGGATCGAGTGCACGGTCAAAGGCCTGCTGAAGGATGTCGCGAAGAGCGGCCGCAGGGGCTGGTGCTACCTTTTCGATCCGGATATGCCCGGCTGGGACAATCCGGGCACCTTCCATTCTTCGGACCTGTGGTTCTGGTTCGAGACGCTTGCCAAGTGCTGGCGCCCCTTTGTCGGGAGGCATTATGACCTGGCGCGGCAGATGTGTGATTATTTCTGCAACTTTATCAAAGCAGGTGATCCGAACGGGAAGGATCTGAACGGGGAGAATCTCCCCCGGTGGGAATCCTGGACGGAGGAGACGCCGTGCACGATGCATTTTCTGAGGGACGGCGCGAAGCCGGTTACGGAGTTGCTGCCGCCGCTGAAGGCGTTTTTGTCGGACCGGATTATGGAGCGAATGAAAGGAATTCAGAATTAAGAATTCAGAACGAAGATGCAGATGCAGGGGTACCGGATGTTCCAAAATGGAACGTCACAGTATTGTAAGGAATATGTAACAATTAGTTCACAGGTTTCGTTGACAGAATGTTAGATGACAGATATATTACAAGTATGAGAAGAATCGGTCGGAAGGTGTAACAATTAAGCGAATGCCTTACTGAGCACCGGATGACGGACAGACTTCCCCGAAAAGGAGTGAATGCTGCGTGACTTCCAGAACCTGGATGCGTTTTCTGTGTCTGCTGCTGTGCCTGACGGTACTGCTCCCCTGTGTTTCGGCGATGGCGGAGACAGCCAAGGTGAAGGTGAATCTGCTGCGCCTGCGGGCTGCGGCTTCCGATAAATCCAGGGTGCTTGACGCCTATGCCAAAGGAACCGAGGTCACGGTCCTGAAGAAGGGACCGGAGTGGACGAAGGTCAGGGTGCGTAACAAGACCGGATATATGATGACCAAAATGCTCACTTTCAAAAATTCTTCTTCCTCGAATTCCGGCAGCAGCAGCGGTTCAACGATGTACGTGGCGAAGGACTGCAGACTGTATCTCCGGGCAGAGCCGGATTCAAATTCCGAGATTCTCGGTACTTTCCGCGGCGGAACAGCCGTGACGGTCCTGAAAAAGGGCAAATACTGGTACAGGGTTTCCGTGAAGGGCCTGGAAGGTTACATGGGTAAGGAGTACCTGGTGGAGCAAAAGGGACAGACTGTTGAAGAGAACCTCTGATACCTTTTCAGCCGGAAAGGAAATGACGCAAAAACAGCCGCTCACGATGTGGGCGGCTGTTGATTTTACAACCGTGGACTGCGGTGATATAATGATCCGGTTAAGAAATTGTTTTACCGGAGGTTCCGATGAGAAACAGACTGATCACCGCTTTGATGATTCTGACGGGCATCCTGCTGATCTGCACCGGCGCGCTCGGCGAGGATGTGACCCTGACCGTGAACGGGCAGACGTTTACCTGCGCTGCCGACGTGACACAGATTGACCTGGGGGATGTGACCATCCCGGATACGGATGAGGACTACGCTGCCCTGCGGGCGTTCCTGGACAAGCTGCCCGGCCTGACGAAGGTGGACATGTTCTCCACGGACATCTCCCCGGAGCGGCTGCTGGCGCTGGCTCCGGACTATCCGCAGATCAAGTTCGGCTGCACCATCATCATTCCCTGCCGCAACACCCTGCGCAAGGACCGGCCGCCGCACCGCCTGCGGACGGATGATACCGCTTTTTCCACCCAGCACAACCTTTCCTCCTCTTCGCACGACGAGAGCGTATGGGAAGTACTGAAGTACTGCCCGGACCTGCTGGCGCTGGATATCGGCCACAACAATACCATCAAGGATTATTCCTTCCTGAACTACGTGCCCAACCTGCGCGTGCTGATCATGTCCTTTAACCGGAACCAGCGGGGCGAGGAGGGACCGCCGATCGATATCTCACCGATCGGAAACATGAAGGATCTGGAATATCTGGAGATCTGCAAGAGCAATATCGCCGACATTTCGCCGCTGGCCAACTGCACGAAGCTGATGGACCTGAACATCGGGACCAACCATATCAAGGACCTGACCCCGCTTTACGGGCTCAAGTCCCTTCGCAAGCTTTTCCTGTTCAGCTGCCACAACTATTCGGGAAAAGCGATTCCCAAGGAGGAAGTCAAGGAACTGCAGGAGCACATTCCGGACTGCGTCATCAACAATACGCACCTCAACTGCGGCGGGCCCTGGAGACAGGGATCGCATTACCAGACGCTGGCATCCATGTTCAGTTATCAGATGCTTGACAAGCCCCAGGCTTACGAGCCTTTTGAAGACGAAGACTGAGTTTTCCCGGCCCACAGCCAGGCGGCAATCAGCCCGGCGGTGGTCAGCGCGAACACGATGACCGCGAGCAGGGCGATATCCGTATTCTCAGGCAGGGGAAAGAGATAAGGTTTATCCTGCACGAACTGCATCAGGGCATTCAGCCCCAGCAGCAGGACCGTAACAATGAGCGGTCCTGCTTTTTTGATCTGCACCGTCCGGCGGATCATCAGGATCAGGAGAATCACGGCGCAGAGCACCTGCTCCAGATGAATGAAGCTGATGATAAACGGGATCCAGGAGGAAGTGGTGCAGAGCATCTCCAGGAAAATCATGACAGCGCACAGGATAAAGGCCGCGCTTTCGAAACGGTATCCGGGCGCTGCCGGCTTCTTTGAAAGCGTCAGCCACAGGGCGCACAGCAAAGCGGCCAGCGCCATGAACGTTGAGATGGACAGATCGGGAAGCCCCCAGCCGTTAAGGATTGCGAAAGGCCAGACAGCGGGCAGAAAAGCGGGCATCTCGCCCAGGTTGATAAAGCCGAATCCCGTCTCGGCCAACCGGGCAAAGGCGATGAGGATACAGCCGGGAACGGCCATCGCGTCCAGGGCGGGCTTTGCCTCCGCCCGGCTGACTTTCGCGGCGATGAAGGTGCCCAGGGCAAAACCGACGCAGCCGCCGGTAAAGGACATTTCATCCGGCCGGAGGGAAAAGACCGTCTCCCCGTCAAGGCTTCCGCCGTTGAAGATCAGGTTCGGCACAAGGAAAAAGAACCTGGCGCCGACGACGGCCAGGATCGTGCCGAAGACAACCGAGAGCGGCGCGCACAGCAGCTTCAGGCCGGCTTTTTTCAGAGAAAAGGCATAAAGGAGGCCGAACACAAGCAGCCCGGCCGCATACAGGCCCCAGACCAGGCCCGGATTCTGAAAGTCCATTGTTTTACAGTCCCTCCGCGGAAACGAAATAGATCACATCCTGCAGCTTCCGGACGGATTTGTTCGGCCTTCCGTTGATCCGGTCACCGTGGAAGAAGAGCATCGCGGAATCGCCGCCGTCGAGATTGTAGGCGGTCTGTACGTCTTCCTGGGCGCAAAGGCGGGCGAAATCCAGCAGGGTCAGGCCGGTGTTCTGCCTGAGATCGTAACCGGTTCCGCTTCTGTAGGGCCCGCTGCAGCAGATGATTTTGTAATGCAGGGGACCGGCCTGGCAGATGGCGATGCGGGAGCGCTCGTTCTCAAAGGCCATGTTCAGCCACCAGTCGGCATGTTCAAAGTCATCCACGCCCTTCCCGTCCCTGACCAGGGCAGGCCCGAAGCACAGGGAGTTCAGGATGCGCTTGCCGTTCCAGCGCATGTTTTCGATGTCTCCCTTTTTGGCCAGGTGGACAATATGGAAGTCACCGTCTTCGTCAATAATCAGGATATCCATGAGTTTGGCGTGCCAATGGTCGTCTGTATCCAGGTTATCCTTATACAGGGCGCCCTGGCGAACATAGTACCCGAAGCCTTTTTTCTCCACGCCGAAGGTGAAATCGCCGTTCAGGCCGACCACGGCATTCAGCAGGGTGCACAGCGCCACGCCGTCCATCTCGGCGCTGCGCAGGAAATTGCCGGAGGCGGAGGCGGTCCGCAGCTGGGAGGGATCCGCGATGACAATGTCGGCCACCCAGTAGTCGCACTGGTCCTCAAACCGCTTGGTTTCAATATTTACACGGATGGTGCTGTCCTCATAGGAGGTTTCGGTATAGGCAGACTCGACTGCATGGGGATCGATCACGGACAGATCGATCGGCAGCTTATAGTCCGTCCGGTCGGAAAAGTCCAGACTGTCCAGCTCCTTATCCCCCCAGGTAGCCGCGCTCAGAAGAGGCAGCAGAACCGCCAGACCCAGCGCCGCAAGCCGTTTTCCAACAGAGTTTCTCATGCCTCGAACACCATTCCTTCGTCATATTGCGTATCTAATATCCTATCATATCCGGGAACCCTTCGCAAGGGGAAGAAAGCCGGGGGTGTGACATTCCGGAACCCGTCTTGAATATCCTGATGAATTATGGTAACCTCTGATTAACAGATCCGACCCGATCGGATCAGATGTGTTCCCCATCCTCCGCATGGGAGGTGCGGGGGCTGAATTCTGAAAAAGGAAAAGGAGAAAACGGAGATGAAAACGATCGAGGAACTGTTCAATGAAGTAAAGGCGAACGAGAAACTGAAGGAAGAAGGGATTGCGGCGATCCAGGAAGGGAAGCTGGGGGCTTTTATGAAGGCCCACGGCTGTGATGCCTCGGAGAAAGACGCGATCGCGTATGTGAAGGCGAGGGCGGAAAAAGCAGGCATTCCCCTGTTCTTCCTGTGATCTTTAAGATCCGGGGTTTTTGAACGGCACAAAATGAAAAAGGGGCTGTCATAAGCGGCAGCTCCTCTTCATTTGGTCAAAAACCGACAATCTCACAGGATTCCGGCGTACAGCCTTTGCTTTATTTCTGCTGGATTTCTTCAATCATCTCGAGCACGCGCTTCGTTCCGTCCGCGGGCGGAGCGTTTTTCAGCGCTTCAGTGAGGGTTTCGCGGTCGGCCCAGGTGGCATGGACTGCTTCCGCGAGGGAGGCAGGGTTCATATCCTCCTGAAAGAGCACGCGGCATAGACCGCGTTTTTCCAGGCTCTTCGCATTGAGAATTTGGTCGCCGCGGCTGGCCCCCTTCGGATAGGGAATCAGGAGCATCGGCCGGCCCAGGGCCTGGAACTCGCACAGCGCATTTGCCCCGGCGCGGGACAGGACCAGGTCCGCGCATGCCAGCGCGTCCGGCAGTTCGGCGTCGAGGAATTCGATCTGACAGTAACCGGGGGTGCCGTCCAGCCCGGGATCCAGATTCCCCTTGCCGCAGATATGCGCGATATCAAAGTCGTCCGTCAGGCGGGGAAGGGCTTTGCGCAGGCATTCGTTGACGCTCTGGGCGCCGGAGGATCCGCCCATCATGAGCAGGACGGGCTTGCTGCCGTCAAAGCCGAAAAGCTTCAGGCCCGCTTCCCGCGAACCGGTGAACAGCTCGGGCCGCAGCGGGGTGCCCGTCATTTCCGCTTTTTTGCCGAGGGCCTCGGCGCACTCCGGGAAGGTCGTGGCAAAGCGCTTCGCGAAGGGGCGGCACAGCTTGTTGGCGAGACCGGGGGTCAGGTCACTCTCATGGCAGAGGACCGGGATCCGGTGCAGCCAGGCGCCGAAAACCACCGGGACCGCCACGAAGCCGCCCTTGGAGAAGACGACGTTCGGCCGGATTTTTCCCATCAGGCGGGCGGACTGGAACGCGCCCGCAATGACCCGGAAGGGATCGGTGAAATTCTGCCAGGAGTGATACCGGCGGAGCTTGCCGCTCTTGACTGCGTGATAGGTCACGCCCGGCACGGCGCGCATTCTCGGCGCTTCCATGCCGTTCTCGGTGCCGATGTAATGGATTTCATATCCGGCTTCCTGCAGGTGGGGGATCAGGGCAAGGTGGGGCGTCACATGACCTAATGTGCCGCCGCCGGTAAGGACGATCTTTTTCATTCAATATTCCGGAGGGCTTTCCGATCGCCCTCCGGACCTCCTTCGGTCTGCGTGCTTAGTTTAGGGCAATTTTGTGAATGATAAATCGGAATCCGTGGGCGGATTCCGATTTGATTTTATTTGCTCTTGTGGAAGAGGAGATGCTCGTAGCGGTCCTGGTCGCAGCGGCGGACCATGATCTCCAGCTCCTCGTCGCCCATGACGGTATTGCGGCCCTGGGCATACAGTTCGTCCACGCGC
>OMYT01000070.1 GCA_900315315.1 uncultured Eubacteriales bacterium
ATGAAAAAACTGATTTCCCTGATTCTCTGCCTGTGCCTGATGGCATGCATCATGCCGGTAATGGCTGAAAGCGCAGCATCGCACGAAATCACCGGCAATGAATTCTCCTTCTATTTTGATTCGGATGATACAGGCATGAAAGTGAAGCTCTGGTTTGTGGACGGAGCCAATGACCTGCCTTACATGGATGCCAAAGACTTTTTTGGACTGTACGGAGATTTCTGCGGCACACAGAGAAAACAGGTCAGTTTTTCCATGAAAGCGGAGGGCACTGTCGTCACCGTTACGCGGTCCACAACGGATCCGGAAGCCAAAGATAACGGGGCAACCATGGTCATCGATTTTGATGCGGATACGATAGATTTCCCGGATTACAACCTGTTCTGCTACAGGAAATACGCGGTCTCACTCGTGGATATGGTCACACTGGATACCATGAACGACGCGGGCGAACCGGCACTGGTGGAAAAAGTGAACACGGGCGCTTTCATGCGTTACGGAAAAGAACTGGTTCTCAATCTGAAAGATTACAGCATTGACCTGATTCAGCAGGACGGGCTATACCTGATTCCGCTGCAGACACTGTCGGACTTCCTGATGCCCAACACGGACCTGGGTGGTTTTTACTTCAACGGCCAGTGCCTGATCCTGAGTATGGACGTAAGCCAGTGCGGTGATCTGTATTATTCCGCGCCAGCCGGAGAACGCAGCAAAGCGCTGACGGAATACGGCTATAACGAACTATGCCTGATGCTGGACAACTTCTACGGCCTGAAGGACGCCCACCAGATTGAAAACTTTGCGCAGCTCTTCCACGATACCGGCATGGAGGATGCACTGAAGGACAGGAATACAAAAGTGGCGGACGCGGCGGTTTATCGCCTGATTTCCGATTTCATCAGTGACGGGCACACGAAGTGGCATGCATTCTCCTATCTGGCAGGCCCCGACGAGATCACGGCCCGGGATGCCACAAGGGAGAAAATATTCGAACACCGTGAACGTCAGAAAGAAGCCAGGGCAAAGGCTTTCCCTGAGGGAATCCCCGGTTATCAGGAAATAGGCAACACGGCTTATATCACATTTGACAATTTCTATGACACTGCTGGAATGAGTCCGGATGATTACTATGACGCCGAAAAAAGGGCAGCCCTCACGGACAGCGATATCTTTGCCCTGATCATCAAGGCGCATGAACAGATCAACCGAGAAAACAGCCCCATCGAGAATGTGGTGCTTGACCTGAGCTCGAATACGGGCGGTAAAGACAATGTGGCGGTGTTCGTCATTTCCTGGTTCCTGGGAGAAGCGGCTGTGAGCACACTGGATACCATGACCGGCGCAATGTGCACGACCGTTTACCGGGCCGATGTGAATCTTGACAGGAAATTCGATGAGAAAGATACCGTTGCGGACAAGAATCTGATCTGCCTGATCTCTCCCTGCAGTTTCTCCAACGGCAATTTCGTGCCCTGTATGTTCAAAGAGTCCGGGAAGGTGACCCTCCTGGGACGGACTTCCGCTGGCGGAAGCTGTTCCGTGCTAAATGCTTCCACGGCATGGGGTACTTCCTTCCAGATTTCCTGTCCCCTGCGCGTATCTTTCCTGAAAAACGGCTCCTTCTATGATCTGGATCGTGGCGCGGAACCCGATGCTGTGCTGGCCAGCCCAGCGAAGTATTATGATCGGCAAGCGTTGACCGAATACATCAACAGTCTTTACTGAACAAACACCTCGCGCCTCATTTTGCGGAGTAAGGCGGTTTTCTTTAGCCCGGAAAACGGAAGTTAAAAGGCGTAGAAAGTCATACCGGAAGCAGCATCACAGCCCGCTTCCGGTTTTCTTATGAAAAGCCACCGGCCAGGCCGGTGGATGTTTACTTTTCAGCCCCAGGCCAAGGTGAGCTTGCGTTTGTTTTTGGCACAGTCTCCCAGATACAGATTGATCAGGGTCTGGTAGGGGATGCCGCTGGCGGCGGCCTGTTCTTTGAAGTAGTCGATCGTTTCCACATCCAGATTGATGGTGATCTGGCTCTTCAGCTTTTTTGCGTACGGGTTTGGCCGTGCATTGGAGAAATCATATTCTTTCTTCATGATCATTCACTCCCTTCAGCCATAAAAGGCGGATTCTGTCTTTGTTGCTTTCCGTGCTGAGATAATACGGATGATGCTTTCTTCTTCGCGGCAGCAATGGCAAACGATTAACAAATTGGCTTTTGCGCTCATGCCCAGAATGATAAAGCGTTCTTCTTCTTCGGAATGCTCCGGGTCGTCAATGACTAAAGCACGTTCATCATAGAAAACAGTCTGGGCTTCTTCAAAAGATACATTATGTTTTGCCTGGTTGGATCGGTTCTTGTTTTCATCCCATTCGAACGATAGCATGTGATCCCTCGCTTTCCTCTGGATCAATTATATTATAATTATAAAATAATTATGGGTCAAGGGCTTTGCCAAAAGGAATATGGGCTTTATTTGCGCGAAAAGACGGTGCCGTTCTGGCGCCGTCCGGGGAAGGGGATGGGGAATATTGAAAAGTTTGCTTATGTGAACTGCTGGACGAATATGTATCGATGTCCCGATACCGAATCCCAGAAGACTAATTGTAGACAGATACAGTATGATCCGAAGACAGAAAAATCTCCCTGTTATCACAAATGGAGCTTGTATATACAAGCTCCTGATCTTAAGAAAGCTGCTCCAAACCCGCACCACGACAGGATTTGGAGCGATGCTTGTTTTTTTCATCATCCAATTTGCTACCCTGTATATGCCAGGAACAGAAGAAAGTTCCGGAAGGGCGCCGAAAGCTCGGAAACGTCCGGGTTTCGGGCGGTCCGCAACGCTAAATAACACAGGCATGCCGGAAAGGAGCGAAAACCATGCGTTATACCTACCGTGATGTCAATGATTTCCAGAAGCGCAATCCCACCCGGGCCACCCGGGAAGACGCCCTCGAATCCATGAGCGTCCGGGAGATCCTGCACATCGCCGAGAGCTGCCTGACGCCCGAAGCGAAAGCATATTACGCTGCTTTCGCCCGGCAGGCCGCCTGGGACAGCATGCAGAGCCGGACCATCGCCAGCTCCCGGAGGGCCTGGCAGAATGAACTGTCCGCGTAACAGGAAGGAGGAATCGGAGATGACCAATACCAGATGCAAAGAACTTTTTGCCGGGGAAGACCTCGGCGAGGCCTGCGCCAACTGCCGTTTTTACGATGAAACCCGCGGCACGGACCAGGCCATGTGCAGGAAGTGGAAGATCAAAACCGTGGTTGCCGCCAGCTGCAGACAGTATGAGAAGAAGGTCAATTCCCATGAAACATAAGGTAAAAGTCGACGTTGTCACAGAGAAGCCCGGCTTCTTCGGCAAGCGTCAGGTCATCGAAAAGCAGACCATCACCGTCAGCGGCAGGGAATACCGGAAACTGAAACAGGAACAGTTCCGGAAAGAGAAAGAAAACAGGGAACTCACCGAGCAGCAGCGCCTGGCGGCATTATACCTGCTGTGGGAGGAAGAGATGGCAGACTGCTTTGAAAAGTGACCCGGAACTGTCGCCCGGTTATTCGAGATCTAGAATAATCAGGCGACTTCGAGGAAAAAAATTATTCGAGACACTTTCCAAACAACAAGGAATTTCAAATGGTTGTGATATTTCTTCTTGGATAAAAATAGATCTCCTATACAATAAAGGTATAGATTCCCCAATCTAAATTCTTTATCGTACAGGAGGATGAATGATGAAAAGCAAGCCCCAATCACCACTCAATGATCAGTATACTTTATTATGGTTTATCAGGGATTATTCGGCAACTACTGTCAATATATCCGAAAAACCTGTGGTATCAAGTATATCCATTACAGACTCATTGACATTGTGAAGAATAAGCTCTTTTCCCGGTAGCGACTTTTTGATCATTAAAAGGACCCTGAGTCCTGCCGATGAAATGTATTTAAGATCCGCGCAGTCGACGACCACGGAATCCACCTTGTCGGTGCTGACTTCCTCCTCCCAGGCCTTTAAGAATGCCGGAGCCGTAAGGGAATCAACCCTTCCGGAAAGCCTGATCTGCAGCCTGCCGGACAGATTCCGGAACGTGGAGGAAAACTCACCTTCCCCATACGAGTTTTGTCTGGAATCATCTACTGAAACGTCAGGATCGGACGTAAGCTTCCATATATGCACCTGCCTGATGAGCGCTTTAAGCTTTGCTATCTGCTCCGGGGTAAGCCTTGAGAACATCTTCAGTCCAAGGTCGTCACGGTAGTAGGGTATCCTCTCTACTTTGAGGCCGTAAGCGTTGTATACCTTCTCTATGGCGTCCAAATCAAATCCCCCGTTCAGACCTGAAGCGTTTTTATCTTTTCTTTCAACCAGGACGGATCCCAGAATATCCGAATCTGATTGCGAAGAAAAAGCGGTTAAAAACGCCTTTATCATCTGCTGACCATCTTCCTTGCTCTCAGCAACAGCTCCGATACCGGCGCGATAATATGCCATTGTCTCAACATCAGCAGAAAGCCAACAGCCGCCTTTCTTGGTCAACAACCGTTTCATATTGGAAATAAGCCTTGTCTTCTCTTCCTTGTTGAGATATACCGTCAGACCTTCCATGGGTATACAGATGGGACCGTCGATATGCGCAACAGCCTTTTCCAGAGATTCATAACTGGTAACATCCGTCACCTTGAAGGCAGCCCGCTTTTTCTCTTCATCGGTAAGCATCTGATTGACCACGGGTACGAAGCTATCAATGACCGCCGGAAGATCGCCGCCCACATAGGTCTTTCCAAGTTCCAGCATTTCAAAAACACGTTGAGAGTATCCGCATGGCAAGTCAAAAATGTTATCGATTCCTGTCTCCTCAATTGTCCTGTTCATAGCCACATGACGAAGCTCGTGAATCAGCATCCCGACATTACGTACGCGTTCATCTGTAACGGCACTGTTTTTGTAATTTTCCATGTCAACATTGAGTCTCTTCAGGATCTCGGCAGCTTTTTCATATCCTGCAGCTGCTCTTTGGGTCAGCGTTGTTATAGCTGTCTTGGAAACGGGATTGGCTCGCTCATACAGTTCTTTTTCAGTTGCCATTTTGATCTTCCTCCCCCCAAGTATTTGCCAGTATTATATGCTACGTCACGATGCGCAGTCAAACATTGCTGCGATCCGGAAAGGTGTGGACTTCCAGACCCTGCAATACCTCATGGGCCATTCCGACAATTCTGTAATCCCTGAGAATACTCTGGTGCATTCACGGGTGTGGGTGCGCCGGTTTTTTTGTTTTTGGCGGGCTGTAGGTATCTGGTAAAAGACGGCCCCATGTGGTAGAATTGTCATAAAGATGGCAGACAATTGCCATGAATGGGTTTTTACAGTGATCGGTCACCTGCCATGAAACCAACGAAAGAGCGGGAAAGCGCTGAATTGCAGCTGGTCAGGCAGAAAATGACAGCAGGAGGATTTACCATGCCCCCTACGAAAAAATATCGTTTTGATCCGGGAATTCAGGAAACCATGGAACGATTGCCAGTTCCGTTTGCCGTATATCAGTTTATTGATGGACAGGTGATCACCATCGTCCTTTCAGACGGCTTCTGCCGGCTTCTTGGCTATAGCGAACGGGATCAGGCGTGTTACGACATGGATCATGACATGTATAAAGATGCGCACCCTGATGACGTGGCACGGATTACCCGGGAAGCCTTTCGCTTTGCATCCGGCGAAGGCAGCGAAGAATACGAAGCCGTATTCCGCACAAAGGCCGGTGTGGAATCGGACTATCATGTTGTTCATGCCCATGGAATCCATGTATATCCTGAACCAGGTGTCCGGCTCGCTTATGTCTGGTATATAGACGAAGGTGTCTACATTGAAGGAGACGAATCGGCTGCCAACGGGATGAACCGAATGATCAACAGCGTTCTGCATCAGGAGAGCATCCTGCGGGCTGCAAATTATGATTCGCTGACCGGTCTTCCGAGCCTGGCATATTTCTTCAAGCGGTGTGAAATCGAAAAGGAACGCTTTTTCAGCGAAGGAAAACAGGCCTGCCTTCTGTATATCGACCTGAACGGGATGAAATACTATAACCACAGGAACGGATTCGCAGCGGGAGACAGGCTCCTGCAGGCTTTTGCGGACCTCCTGGCAAAAATGTTCGGGCATGAAGAATGTTGTCATATCGGCGCAGATCGTTTCGCTGCAGCTTCTAGAGAGGTCGGGCTTGAAGACCGCCTGCGGCTTTTCTTTGATGAAACGGAAAAGCTGGAAGAACATCTGCCGGTGCGGGTTGGCATCTACTCAACGAGTATTGAGGATGTGCCGGTCAGCAATGCGTATGACCGGGCAAAAATGGCTTGTGACAGCATCCGAAAATTGGAAACTTCCTCTTTTCAATTCTATACAAGAGACCTGAGCGAAGCAGATAAAAACCGTCGCTATATTCTGAGCAACATTGACAGAGCTATTTCCGAAAAGTGGATTCAGGTATATTATCAGCCGATTGTCCGGGCAGCAAATAGCAGGGTATGCGAAGAAGAAGCGCTTGCCAGATGGACAGATCCGGAGAAAGGTATCTTGTCACCGGCTGAGTTCATTCCTCAACTGGAGGAGTCCGGGCAGATTTACAAACTGGATCTGTATATGCTTGAACAGGTGCTGGTGAAAATGAGACTCCTGAAGGAGGCGGGGCTGACCGTCGTTCCACAGTCGATTAACCTCTCCAGATCGGATTTCAGTGCATGTGATATCGTGGAAGAAATCAGGAAACGCGTTGACGGAGCAGGTGTCCGGCATGAGATGATCACGGTAGAGATCACAGAGAGCATAATCGGCAGTGATTTTGAGTACATGAAGGCGCAGATCCAGCGCTTTCAGCAACTTGGCTTCCCGGTATGGCTGGATGACTTCGGAAGCGGATATTCATCGCTTGAGGTTCTGCAGAGCATCCGTTTTGACCTGATCAAATTCGACATGAGCTTTATGCGCAGACTGAACGAAGGAGACAGCGCACGAATTGTTCTGACGGAGCTTATGAAGATGGCGGCGTCCCTGGGGGTCAGCACAGTCTGTGAAGGCGTGGAAACAGAGGAGCAGGCAAGTTTCCTCCGGGAGATCGGATGCTCCAAGCTGCAGGGCTATTATTTCTGCAAGCCTGTTCCTATTGAGGGAATTCTGGACAGATATAAGACGGGAAGACAGATTGGATTTGAGGATCCGGATGTATCCGGCTATTTTGAGACAATTGGGCGGATCAATCTTTACGATCTGGACGTGGTTGCCAGTCAGGATGAGAACCTGCTCCATAATTCGTTTAACACTATACCGGTCGGAATCATTGAGATCAATGGCAATCAGGTGCGGCTTGTACGAAGCAATCCTTCTTACAGGGAGTTTCTGAAACGCTTCTTTGGGTTGATGATTCCGCAACAACAAGTAGATAAATACAACCCCTTTAACACGTCATTCGTGAGCATTATCGCGAAAAACTGTACAGAGCAGGGGAAACCACTCATATATGATGAAACCATGCCGGACGGGTCAGTTGTACATTCTTTTGCCCGCAGGATCGATGTGAATCCGAAAACAGGTGATATCGCTGTAGCTGTAGCGATTCTCTCCATCAGCCAACCGGATGAGGTGCTGCCAGTCGAGCAGATTCTTTCCGTGCTTGGACAGATTGGTGATCATATACCGGGCGGTTTCTTTATCTACAGAGCGGACGAAAGTGAAGGACTGCTGTATGCCAATAAGGCAGTTTGCGATATTTTCGGCTGCGAAAGTCTGGATGAGTTCAAAGCATATACCGGCTTCACATTCAGGGGGATGGTACATCCTGCGGATTATGAAATGGTTGCCGCATCTGTAACGAAGCAGGTCAGAGAGAACAAAGATGACCAGGATTATGTGGAATACCGGATTGTGCGTAAAGATGGCGGAATCCGCTGGATTACGGATTACGGCCAGTACATGGAATCCGGCGTTGGCTTGGGTTTGTATTTTGTGTTCGTCTCGGATAATACCGACATGCATCAGCAGGCAGAATCGGACAAAGCGATCCGTTCCGCAGTCATTGAAGCACTGACAAATGCATACGATTCCTTATGGCTCATCAGGGATGTGGAGACCCAGCAGTTTGAGCTGTATCGGATTGATCCGGAAATGGAGCACCTCATGCCGGCTCATATGGCGGTAAAGATCAGGAGATTCTCTGATGCCCTTGCTTTTTATTCGAAGCTGGTTCTGGAGGAAGACAGGCAGAGATTCCTGGATAGCGTTACGGCTGAGAACATCGTGAAAAACACGTCGAACAGCCTGATTTATTCCGTACCCTTTCGCCGTGTATTTGACAGCGAGATTCGGCATTACCGGGTGGAGTTCACAAGGCTGGATCTACCAGGCGGAAAGACCGGCATCGTGGGCGGCTTTAAAAATGTGGATGAAGAAGTCAAAAGGAGTCAGCAGACGGACAGTAAATCCATACTCGGAAAGATCGCGGAAGCTTTCATGGGCGCTTTTTCCAGTATTTATATTGTGAATTCCGAAACCAATGAATACCGGTGGTATTCAATCAATGCGGAATACAATTCTCTGCAGATCGAAAAATCTGGCCAGGATTTCTTCACAAGCATGGCTCGGGATGCACGATTGGTGGTATACGAAGAGGATCAGCACATTTTTACGGACGACATAAAAAAGGAGACACTGACAGAAGGACGGGAAAAGGAATTTATTTATCGCCTGATGATCGATGGCAAACCGCTTTATCATTCCATGAGGGTGATCAAAGGTGGTATTCACGGAGAGGAAAACTACTTTATCCTCACAGTTCGTAATATCGATACGGAACACCGTTCCTTGCTGGAAAAGAAAAAGCTGGAAACGGAACGAGAACTGTTCAACCAGGTCGCAAACAGCCTTGCACGGGTATATGATGTGATTTATTACGTGAATACTGCCACAAACGAATACTCTGAGTTTTCCTCTACCAATCTACTGGATGTTCTTCAGAAACCAGCGCAAGGGACAGATTTCTTCGAAAAATTGAAGGGTGATGCTCGGACAGTCATCTATCCGCAGGATTTAGAAAAGGTGCTTGCATTCCTGAATAAGAATACACTGATGAGCAGGCTGCGTTCTTCTGCTATGACCAGTGTAGAATACCGCCTGCAGATGGGCAGACAGCCGGTTTATGTACGCCTTTCCGGTATGCTGGCCAACGACGATACCCATGTGATCCTGTGTGTGGAAAACATCGACGAAGATATCCGCATTCTGAATGAGGCGAACGAGAAAGCCAGGAGGGATTCTCTGACCGGTGTCCGGAACAAGTATGCATACTTTGAGGAAGAGAACCTTTTACAGCGGCATGTAGAAAACCAGGACGCACCGCCATTTGCCATCGCTGTTTTCGATCTAAACGATCTGAAGAAGACGAACGATATCCAGGGACACACAGTCGGGGATGAACTGATCATCGCGGGCTGTCGCCTGATCTGCGAAACTTTCAAACACAGTCCGGTATTCAGAATTGGTGGTGACGAATTCGCGGCGATCCTCTCCGGGCAGGATTATGATAACCGGGAGTTGCTGCTTCGGACCATCCGAGAGACTTCCCAGGCTCATCAAAAACAAGGCGCAGGAGTTATCGTAGCGTCCGGTATCGCATTATATGATCCGATGGAAGACCATACCGTTGCGGATGTTTTTAAACGGGCGGATGAACAGATGTACAGGAATAAGAAAGAATTAAAAGCGCATGGCAGTTGATAACCCCACCGCCTGACTCGTGACTTCAGTCATGAGTCAGGCGGTTTTTTTGTTGCTATTTTTGAATACATATGGTATAATTTCTGTATGAAGAAAGTCGATTTTTTAAGTATTCCAGAAGATGTTACGCATGGTCGCGGATATGTGTACTCTCTC
>OMYT01000168.1 GCA_900315315.1 uncultured Eubacteriales bacterium
TCAGTTGAGAGTGTGGTCTGCTACTTCGACCATCGCATGGGCAGTTGGCGTCGTGGAGGTTCTGATTCTGAGCATTTTTATGCATTGACAGCATCAACTTTCTCTACGAGATCTACGATGTTATCAGCCTGGACGGATGCCATTGGAACTGGGCGGGAAGCTACCGGGGAATGGTAAGCGTGCTGGCTGAGAACAAGGATAGGGATTCACTATTACTACCGTGAATGCGGACGAAGTTGAAAGAGCAGAAGGGATGATCCCATACATCCACTATGAATTAGACCATTTTTAGAAGTACAGGAGTGAGAGGATTATCATGGAACGCAGGTTATTTACCGAGCTTCGATCCTTTTATGAGTCGAGCAGGGAAAAGCCGAAAGATATCAGAATACGGATTCGCATGAGGGATCTGATCGACCCAGACGTTCTTCGCCATGCTGTGGACACGGCAATGCAGAGATATCCATATTTCAGTGTGGAATTGCAGAAAAAAGATGGTCAATGGTTTTTCCTGGACAATCATCGCCCTGTTGTGATCACGAACTCGCTTCATGGGGTCGAACTGAATTCAGAGGCATCCAACTATCACATGATTTCTTTTGCATGGCAGGATAACTGGATGGTCATGGATGTGTGTCATGCGATGACGGATGGAACAGGGGCCTATGAGATTCTGCGGACGCTCCTGTATTATTACTGCTCGGAAAAATACGGCGTAACACTGAAAGAGGACGGGATTCGCCTGGTGGGTGATCTTATCACGGATGAAGAGTGGGTTGACCCCGTGGAAATAGCCACTGATCTGCCGGTGCCGCCTCGTCCTGAGATGTCAAAGGCGATCAATCCGGTGGACGCTGCCGGACTTCAGAATGATGTTCAGCCTACAGTATACAGCATTGCCATTCCGGAAGCCGAATTCATGAAATTCAATATCGATAACGACGGAAGTCCTGGAACGATGGTCGCGCTTTTTCTGAGTCGCGCCATTGCAAAGATGTACCCGGAGAATAAAGATGCAATCCGAGTGGCACTGTGTGTGAACCAGCGAAAGGCGCTTCATGCTCCTCGGGCGCATCAGAGCCTGGTCGGCGGAGTGATGCTGGAATACAAGGAAAAGCTGAGAAACTGGCCGCTTGACAGGCAGGCGACAGCCTATCGTGGAATGGTATTTGCACAGACGCAGGAGGAAACTGTTCTGGCGGGTGTGGCAAGCCAAAAGGGTATCAATCAGATGATCCTGTCCAAGGAAACCGATCAGGAGAGAATGAGCCTGGCGTCCTATATCTCCAATATGGCAAGTGGGATTATGACTGCCACAGTCAGCTATGTTGGAAAGGCAAACTACAAAGAGGCTGAAAAATACATCAGGGATTTCAGGCTTTGGACGCCGCAGACAGGCAACTGTATTCTTATTGAGATTTCCGCTGTGAACGGCCGCTTTACCCTGGACTTCATGCAACCGTTTTCCAGTCCGGTCTATGTGAATGCGTTCCTGAAAGAACTGGATGAAAACGGCATCACATATGACCTGCAGGATGTAAATCCGCTGGAGCTGCCGAATATCAAGCTGCCGTGGAGTGAATAATAATGATGACCACAGAGGAAACTGCCTGGGACTCGCTATCATAACTGGAGGTGCACCAATATCCCGCATAAAATCTTCTTTGGCATAGTTGCTACTCTCAAACTGATAATCACTGATGTTAACGTCTGCCTCTTGAAGAAGTTTGTTTGTAAAAGATCTAAGGGACTGATCGGTATCACTTTCAAACATCTCGCCCGTGATCTGCAGTAAACTTTCATAATCAGATGAGTAAGTATTGATGCCCTGTGTAAGCCATAACAGAGGAGCTTTGGTTTCCTCACAATTCCATGCCGTTGCTGTTGCCAGAAACAGTTTGTTGGCTGTGTTGCGCTTTGAGATTGGGAGAAGTTGCTTGCGTAGTGAAGGAGAAGTAAAACGATACTCCGGATCTGCATGAATATCTCTTTCGAAAACAGTAGTTGCTTTTGCTGTTTTATAAACATACAGATACTCGGTTTCCACTACAGAACTAGTTGCAGAGAAACCATAGATATATTTGCGACCGCTGGAAGATTATCCGTTCTTTACACAAATTTGTTCATGTGCTATAATGGCTGAGAACGTGTTGGAACAAGCTTTTGCCTGCATGATTGTCAATGTTTTTTTTTAATGGTATAGAACAGGAGGATGGTATTGAAGAAGTTTGTTTTGGGATTATTGATTGTGCTGTTGTTTTCCTTAACGGCCCATGCTGACGCAGCCAGCCAGCAGGACAAAGCCGAAGAAACGCCGGGGACAGATCATTCCAGCATGGAAACGG
>OMYT01000024.1 GCA_900315315.1 uncultured Eubacteriales bacterium
GTCAGCTTGATCTTTTGTCAGATGCCTGATCGTAACGGTATACAGCGTTTCAGATGGTTCCGGACCAACAGCCTGGTCAAGGGCTCCCCAGGTCATCGGGCCGCATATGCCGTCTGCTTTGAGTCCCTGAGACTGCTGGAATTCCTTGATTCGTGTCGATGTGAGTTTACCGTACTTGCCGTCTGCCCCGTAGGGAGACAGGTCATATCCAAGCTTCAGCAGGTCCTGCTGGCATTCCACGACGTACGGTCCGCTGGACCCAATTCGCAAAGTTGGTTTGTCTGTTGTCGGTGTAGGCACAGGGACATCTCCTTCCATTCCGACCGGAATGGCATAGTGTGTCCATCCACGGTCTGATGTTTTTCCTCTTTTGACAGTTCCGGAGCAATGAATAATATTTCCGCCGCCGATATGCATTCCGGTGTGGGACATTTTGTCCCCGCTCTTCATAAACACACAGCAGACTTTGTCCATCGGCATCTCGCTGATCGGGCCTTTCTGAACCCAGTTAGATGCCGTGTTCCACTGGCTTGTGGCTCCGGCTCCCTGCAAGGAAATGCCAACCTGTTGCAACAGCCATCTCGTAAATCCTCTGCAATCGAAAAACAATGTGCATCCGCCAGGATACCACTGGCATCCGGAGCATGAGCTCTTACTGCCGTTCAGTATCTGGCATTGGCTGCGAATGACCTTTGCTTCTGCAGCGGGACAGGATGATCTCTTTGCGTAGCTTTCCCGGTTGGACGATGTGCATTTTTGCCCATATCCGCCCCACACATACGGCCATCCGAGACAGTCTTCCGCAGATTTCACAACGATCTCAGCCTTTGAAAGTCCCATGGATTTCCAGTTGTTGATGTCATTCGCAACCTGTGAGTATGTGTTCATCCTTCAACCTCCTTTCACGAAAAAACACCGAACAGTGAGATGTGTTCTCACCATTCGGTGCCTTAAAAATATATATTCCCTTTTGAATTATACTAAACACAAAACGCAATTGCAAGAAATTTGTATTTAATCGGTTTAATCGGCATATCCTTCCATATACCGGCTCAGATCCAGTTCCTCTCCGTACCCTGGCATGGAAAGAATACCGGTTTCTTCAAGGAGATTGACGTGCGGAATGAAAAGTTCCTTTGCCATCCGGTTAAGTTCAGGTGAAACGATAACAGGCTCCGCATTTAGCAGTGTATCCAGGCACCATTCGCAATCCCCGAAGATTCTCTGGAAGGACTCTCTGGTAAAAACAAATCCGCGTTCCTTCAGCAACTGGATCAACGGTCTTGGGAATTCAAGGTGAAGCGCAAAGCATTCCGCATCATGAAGCTTGGATGTTTCAACCGGATTCTTTGAGTGTCCAAGATAAATGTGACCAAGTTCAACAGCCAACGCCAGCCGGATCTTCCCAATCGGTGCGTCCCGGTTTACCGCAAAGATATAATGTTGCTGTCCTTCTGAGGTCGTATGGATCGTAGACATAACCATATCATTTGCCTGACGGAATGCGGAAAGATTCGTATTCTGAATCAGCCGGTCCAGTTCTTTTGGTTCTGAAAAGGAAATCATCGTTGCCAGTTGTGACTGTTGAAGGATCTTGTGCGGATAAATCGGAGCTCTGGATACACCGAACTTAATCAATGCCCGTGTCGCCTGTGTTGCTGCCGTCGTGCAGTCCAGTGCGGACAGCGTCGTTGCCGACCAGTAATTTCCATTTATATTGCCAGCCTGTTCACGAAGACGCTCCGCAACCATGTCCAGGTTCTCCGACGGATTGGCTTTCCGCTCGTCCGTCCACCCCATCAGGTACGGTCTGGAAACCCCGAACAGATTTGCAAGCTGATGAACCCGGTTCGTCGGGATGTTCGCAATCTGTCCGTTTTCATATTTAAGAACCGTCGCCCGTCCAACCCCGATCTGAGACGCAACGTCCTCAAGGGTCATCTTGTTCTCTTTCCGAAGGGCTTTGATCCGCTCTCCTGTCGTCATCTTTCTTCGCCTCCTGCCGGAAGTATATCACAAAATTTCCTTTTATGAAACTATTTAACAAAATTTTAATACTTTGTTTCTTTCAATGAAACAATTTATCCGGTATAATTTGTTTCGTTACATGAAACAAAAGTTGCATGAAAGGAGATGTAACATGAGAAGAGCACTTGAAAGGATGGTCAGAGCAGCATCAAAAGCAAAAAGCATGGATGAAGGATTAATGGCTAAAGGATATCCTTCCAATCCATACGGGGACATCTTCGGAGAAATCGCCGACGCAATTTTTTACCTACTGAATGAAAAAACATGCAGGTTCGAAGACTCACTGACGTATATTGCATTGAACACAGATGCGATCACAGAGGAAAGCAAAGTCGAAATCCTCATGATGCAATATAAAAAGAATCAGCCCGCTCTTTTTTGAGCGGGCCTTTTCATTAGTACCTGGGATACATCGGAGGCATCCAGTCCGGATAATGTCCGGAGTATCCGTCCATATCACGGCTGGTATACCGACCCATCGCATCCCGTCCACGGGCATAGGATCTTCCGGAACCGCCGCGACCGTAGTAACTACGTCCGCCACGGGGCATCCGTCCTTCTCCGGAACCTTCCATGTCCTCGTCCCAATCTTCAGCATCCTTCATCGCATGATAGGTTGCCGCAGATTTCAGTGCATGATAAAGGATATCAGCTTTCTCAACGTCCTGTGCAGACATCTCAGGCACATCGCCTGCATATTTTTTGTCCAGCTTTTCCAGTTCCTTGCACAGCATCTCTTCCAGGTTGTCATAATGTTTCATCTGCGTGTCCTCCTTCCCATCAAGCTATTCTGGATACAGTCATGTTGGCATTCTGCACGTTGATCTCCGGTGCAACACCGTCAACAACCGCAGAAGCGTTCTCAACCGCCACTGTGAAACAGCATCCGCGCGGCACGGTAATGATCGCCGTGCTTGTCACGTTGCCGTATTCATCCACAGCAGCCGGAGTATAGATGGCTCTGCTGGTTTGAACAGGTTCTCCGTCAATGGCAAGTGCAACGCTGATCGGGACGATTGCAGTCGCATCCGCAGGCAGGGCAATGTTGCCATTGAAAGTCACCTGATACCTGGCAAAGCAGTTGTTCGTGATCCCACGTAGAATAACAATCCCTGATTCTTCCCGATGCAGAACATATCCACGACGGCAAGGAATATTGTCATTGAGAATAACGTTTTGCCCTGGTTCAACTAATTGCACGGGGTTATATGTATATTCTGACATTGGAATCACCTCTTACGCCGCCATACCGCATCCGCAGCTGTTACCGCCGCAGGTAAAGATAGGAGTTCTGCCGTACACCGGAGTACTCGGTACAGGGCAGTTGTTCAGCCGGTTGTACAGGGCATCCACTTCATTGGAGAAACCCTGCTGGATGAACGCATTCTGTGCCGTCTGGCTCTCACGCAGAGCCGCCATGTTCAGCTGATTCTGAAGGGAGATATTTTCTCTCTGGGCGGAAGCCAGTTCAGCCTTCACGCCGTCCAGTTCCAGCTGGCAAAGTTTGTCCATAATCGCCTGGGTATTCGCAGTTCCGGCGGCGCGGGTATTTGCACCTTCCGTTGCGATGGCATACTTCACGTCAGCCAGGCCGGCCTGCGTGTTGCATCCGACACCGGTAATGGCAGTCTGGAGACCAAACGTGGACTGCATGTCAGCGATCTGCCGAGCGTTAGCAGCGATCTCAGCCTGGGCAAAGCCGTTGCTGATGTTGCTGTTCACGGTGCCGAAACCGCTGCACAGAGCGTTCTGCACGTTGCCGAATCCGGTGGTCACAGCGTTCTGGATTCCGTTCAGCCCAGTAATCACGTAGTTCTGGTCAAATCCGCGCTGAATGTCGTTGTTCGTGTTGCCCTGGCCGGCCATCATCCACGGGAACATGCCGTTTCCGCCGCCGAAGCCACCGCCGAAGCCGTTGCCCCATCCGCCAAGGCACAGAAGCAGAAGAATAATCCACCAGCCAGAGGATCCCATGTCGCCGAATCCGCCGTTGCTATACCCGCCGCCGTAATACGGTGCAACAGGCATTACCATAGAATTGTTTTCACTGGTCATTGTTCTTGATTCCTTTCGTATATATTTCCTAATCGTCTATGCGCATCTCGACGAAAAGAATCAAAACAGATATTTTCATTGGATTCTTTGCAAAAATTCTGCAAATTTTCCATTTATATTGTTATTTCAGAACGTTATTTGGAAAAAATGATCGGTTTTTTCCAAGTTAACGTCCGATCATCTGCCGTGCCATCTGCACCATTTGAGGATTTACCTTCCCTGTCTGTTGCATCCAAGCCAGCAGTTGTTCTGGATTCCCAGACACTTCAGCCGGTGCATCCGGAAAGTATCTGCTGATTAATTGCTGTGGATTCTGAAGCGTATTCGCAAGCTGTTGCATTCTGCCAAATAACCCGCCAAATCCAGCGTTTGGCATCACGGTTGGAGAAGAAGTCATTGCGTTTTGTGGTGCGTTAAAACCGCCTGTCAAAGCCTGAAAAAGAGGATTCATTACGACTCTCCTTTCACCGGTCTCCTGTTCGCTCCGCTGGTATTCACGCTGTTAATGGCTTCCATCAGTTCCTGCTTCATCCGCTCCATGTCTTCCTTCTTCACATAATCCGTCATGACAGGGGCTTCATCACCTGAAGTGTTGCTCATGGCAGGTCCGGTACCACGATGCTCTTCCAGCGTGTAATGTGCTTTCTGAAGCGGGTTCGGCATCCCCATCGGGTTCACAGACTTTAGATAGATAATGGTATCGTTCGTGTCCCACAGGGCAATCGGCTGGTTTGCAGGAAGTCCGGACGGCAGCTGATACGCCTTGGCGCCGACCTCTCCGTCCACCCAGATCAGGCCATGGCTCTGCTGGGTCTGGCTCGTCTGTGGCATGGTCTGCATAGCATTGCTCTGCGGATACTGCGGATACATCTGCTGTCCGACTCCGCTGTAGTTCCAGTTGTTCTGATAAGGCACAGGATAGTTAGGCATGTTTGATCTCCTTCTTTCTGAAAAAATAGGTCGGTCGTTCATCTCCGCTGTCCCAGGAATCCATATAATTTCCGGAACGGATACAAACAGCATGATGTCCCGTCCCGATCACATAGGTTCCGTGCGGATACTGTTTTGTAAACTCACGGACCGTGACGCATTCCGGGCAGGATTCCGGCAGAAGAAACTTTTCAAATCCGCATCGAAACAAGTATTGTTCCCACAGCCAGTTCACACTGGGCATGGTACACATGGCATGGCTCATGACGCACAGATCCCAGTGGACCTCGTCCCATGTCTGTCCGGTTGCCAGAGCAATGGCACGGACGACACAGTCCGGTTCCTCACTCCTGCACGGGTTTGGGTTGGCGTATATCCACATCAGGCAATCTGCTTCGGAAAGATTCCGCAGTCCTCCAAGATAATCTCAACGACCTGGTCATCTTCTGGACGCAGGTCCATTAGGGCGGCGGTCATTAGCATCATGGCGTATGCGGTTTCAACGCTCATACCGACGGCAGAAACAAGCCGTTTAATCTGCTTCCGGCAATTCTTTGGATAACAGTTCAGAACGTTCATACAACGCACCTCCTTGCCTGTATTTTTGCATAATAAAACCCCTTGCAGAAGTGACTGCAAGGGGAAGTCTCGTGTATTTTGCGTGTAGTTTTAGTGGCTATATTGTTCCTCGGATTCCTCAATGATGATGACGTTGTTGGCTCCGATGACTACTTTTCGTCCTTCCATGGTGTGCAATGTGACTGTCCCGGATGCGGATGCAAACCAGCGATCAACTTCAAGTGTGTCCATGGATCCGTCAAAGTACCGGATCTTTGCCGTTGTGATACAGTTTCCTTCAGTGTTTGTATCACTGCAGCTTGTCAGCAATGCCAACGCAATTGCCAGGACTAGCAGAACAAGCAATTTCTTCACCTAATCATCTCCTCTGTTTGCAGCAATTAATGCGGCAATCCAGAATCCTAATAGCGTACCGGTCATTACTGCCGGAATCAGTCCCCACCATGGAATCATTCGCCGTCACCTTCCGGTTCGGGTTCAGGTTCCGGAGCAGGAGCAGGATCATGGTGAATGTATTCTTTATAGCCTTCAACAACATCCAGCTGCTCGTCCGTAATCATGACATAGGCAGTGATTACGTCTTGGGCGTTCCAGAGGGTTTGACAGAGTCCGTGGAACATGGTCTTTGCAGAAGAGATTTCCGTAATTCCCTCTGCATGGATGAAGAAATTACCATTGATTACCTTTACGATAGCGAGTTTACCCATAGTTCATTCTCCTCTCTTTTTATGCCAGAGCAGCGAGTTCATTCGCCACTGTGGTTGCAGTTACGTTCGTACCTACGGTTAATGTTGCACCGTTTGCAATGGATGCAGTCGCCTTGTAGAGTGTGCCGTTGACGATCAGCAGATTGCCCGTTGAGTAGGCTTTCGTGGCTTTCATTTCGTCTTCGTGGTTTGCCGTGACGATCAGTTCCATCAACCGCTGAGAAGCTGACAACTCTTTGGCAATATAGAGCTTGGTATCCGCAGAATACTCGACAGCATTGATTTTGCCCGTATTGGCAAAGATGTTATTGAGTCCTTTCAGCGTTTTTATGACTTCAAGGGCGGTGAGTTGGTATACGATGGGGTCGGCAAGTAAATATGAAACCTGTGTCGGATTGCTTGCAAACCATGCCACTGCCGCTTCAGCCGATGTAACATCTGACGGCATATTCAGATAAATGTTTCCGTTCGTGGTTCTTCCATTCAGCATAAATGGTTTTTGTGCCGGCGCAGGATTTTGGATGTAAAACTTATCAGACATAAGTCCTTCACCCACATCAACGGATGCCGCCCACTTTTTGCTCGGTGTCGGAATATACCTTGCCTGCATTCCACCGTAGCTCAGCGTTCCGTTGTCTGCAAGTGGTTGCGTTCCGTTTAATGTGTTTATTGCCCTATCCACAACCAGTTCGCCCGTTCCATCCCTGTTGATGGTCAATATGCCACCATAGACGGTTCCTGCATCTTGTGGGAAGGTGATGGAGTAGGTGTTAACGTGTCCCGGATGGTACGCCGTATCAGTTGCAGGATAGTTAATGCTGATGTCGTGGTTGTAGGTTGTGCCGTAATTGCTTGTCATGCCAAACCAAATAAAGTAGCAGTTATCTGGCGTGGTAAAAGGGCCTGCATTGTATCGCACTCCGGCAAGCTGATTTTTGTCCTTGTCATAGTACTTAATACCATTTGACGGATTCGCAGGTGCACTAAAATAATAAGTCGTGTTTGGTTTGCATGGGATGAAGTTTTTGCTTCTCACATAAGAACCATTTGTGTCCCACTCTTCATCCCAGATGTTGGTTACCGTCCGTGTGACATTCGCTCCCGTCCATCCGCTGATGGGGCAGATGTTGCTATAGGGTGTCCATTCAGATTGCGAAGTTTCTGCAACTGTAACTTTGAATTTTATATCAACAGTTTCGCCTTCTGTCCTGTTTATAGCAATAGCAACATCTTTTTCCGTTGATGTCCTAAATCCATAAATATTGGTAATTGTTCCACCTGTAACATCTTGAGCTTGAACAACAAGATTCCTCCCAGAAAGGCTTGTGTCTGCATATTGGAATATCGCAAATGCACCGCTTCCGGGTGTGGTTACGGTTCCATACACTCTGAATATATTGTCCGTTAATGAATACGAAAGCCCATATGCACCATTAAAAAGTGTCACCTTGCTCAAGTCCAACAGATTCTTCCCACCCCCCGCAGGCCAAGGGTTGTCAAATCCATGAAGATCCTGCATAGGTTCAACCGCAACCCTCAACGCCATCGGAATATCGTCCGCTCCATCGCTGAAACTGGCAATGTCTGCAGGCGTATCGATGGACTCCGTGATCATCCCGGCATAGCGTTCGTCGGATTCTTCCTTGCTGTACTGCCCCAATGTTGGATAGAGCATGGACAGGATATCGCCCGTGTCTGCCCAGACATTGTTAGTGCCATTGAGCAGTTGCACAACCTGCTGAGAGGAGAGTTCGTAGGTGACGGGGGTGGCGAGTTTAAGAAGTATTTGCAATCCATTTGCACTCGCCCATTGCTTAAATTCTCCAACTGTTGACGCTTCGGATGAATACAAACGAACATACAGCGTACTCGCTCCACTTACTGTATATCCCGGTTTCGTTGCGTTTGCTTGTGACGTTGAGTCATGAGGAAGCAAATTTGTTATAATGTCTTCGGTATAATCAAATTCCAATGGTGATTTGTAATATTTGAAATTAGCAATCCCGTGGTCATTGATTGCATTAAGTGTCCATGTGTTTGATTGTGTGTCAACAAATCCATGATCCACTACCAGTTCGCCCGTTCCATCCCTGTTGATGGTCAATGTGCCGCCATAGACTGTTCCGGCAGAGGACGGGAAGGAGATGGTGTAGGTGGAGCCTTGATACTGCTCAAACGATGATCTATTTGAACCAGCAACAAGCCATACCCAATATTTCTTATTTGATAAAGAAGCTCCGGAAGTGATTTTGTAGTAAGTATACACTATGCTGTCATGATCGAGTGTGAACGCACTATATTTATCTAATCCAATTGTCTTTATTGCCTTATCGCTTCCACCTTCAATATGTTCAGCAAGGATTGTTGCAACATTTTGAATTTGTTCGCTTTGCTCTATCATATAAGTTCCGGCTTTAAGCAGAAACATTGGAGAATTTCCTATTCCCCAGAACGTTCCCGTTGCAGTTCCATCGAACGTTACAGAACCATCAGCGTTTTGAGTTCCCGTAATACCTGATTGTGTTTTTGTAGTACCAACCGGATGCGGAATTATCAGATTCCTCCCCGCACTCCACACGTTCGCATATTCCCACCCTGATATCGGGCAGGAGTTTTCGTAAGGTGTCCACGCCGTTGCTGTCGAGCCAGATTCAAGCTGATATTGGACTTTCACGTTATTAAATGCACCATAAGCAGGATATGCAAAAAGCCGAATATCAAATGTGCTTGTTCCATCTGCTGATATTTGCATCGCTGATTCTGTATTATATGTCCACGATCCGCTCCCAATCCTGTATCCGGTTCTCCACGATGATGTCCCTGCTCCCGTCATGCCATTCAATGTATATGTTCCAGCAGGAAGAACGCCACTGAAAAGAATGCAAGAAGCATTTGACGTAGCAGTCCCGGACATTTTTATATAATTCCCATCTTGAGTAAAAGTGACCCCGTTATCTGTTGCCGTTGTAATCGGTTGAATTAGGTTTTTCCCGCCCCCAGCAGGCCACGGGTTCGCATATCCATGCAGGTCTTGAACAGGAGCAATCTCGATCTGCAACTTTTTCACGGCATCGGCAACAGCATCGTCTACCGTAACGATAGAACCGGAAGTTTCTTTGTATGCATACAGATTGTCAGCATTTGCCTTCTCGCTCAATTCTTCCTTTGTTTTCTTGTCAATCGCAGAAAGCAGCAGTTGCCCGTCTTCCAGGTTCATGAGTTTGTTGTTCTCATAACTCATTAATTACCACCCCCATAGAAATCATTTATCATTGCTTCCATTTCTGAAAGCGTTGCCACATCAGAATAAGACAATTCTCCAGGATCTCCCTTTGGGATGCCGATGTTCAATACCGGATTCTCAGCAGTTCCAGTTATTGATATCGTCACATCTGAACCAGCGGGAAGCGTGCTCGCCTCTCCAGCAGTTAAGTTTGGCGTTGCGCCTGTATCACCCTTTTCCCCAGGATCACCTTTTTCGCCTGTAGCCGGAACATCCGTTGAGATCCATTCTTCACTTGCTTCATCCCATGTGTACCAAAATCCATCGATAACCTTTGGATAATGCTCAACGTTTGCCTCCGTTTGATCAACTGCATAATTCAATGCAGCAATCGCTTGAGTAATGACATCCTGTTGTACCGGAGTTGGTTCCTGATTTGTTGGTTTCGCTCTTTTAATAACAGGAATCATTCCAGTTATAACTGTCTCGCCATCATTTTCTCCACTATGCAGAAACAGCCAGATGTAAATATTTTTACCGCTCAACAAGTACTCATCCGGGATATCAATTCCTGTGCTGTCCCCTATAACAGTTTTTGATTCCTCATAAGTGCCATTGGAAAAATGCACTTCATATGTATTCGGAAGCGGGCAATTATCCAGGATCAATCGTTGCCCATAATCATATTGGTACAACGACTCTGTTTTATTAAATTTCCCTGGATAATATTTTAGGACCACAATATTATTTCTCAATCAAATCACCCCCCAACATAGTAATCATTAATCATTGCCTGGGTTTCTACGAGTGTGGCAATGTTTGCAACAAGAACAAAATCCGCAGCCTTTTTCCCGCTGTCCGTAAGATTCCCACTGGTGTTCAACCCTGCAAAATTCCCATTCGTTGCATTTGAAACCTTATCTGCTTTTCCGTCTAATGCAGCTTGTTGCAAAGTTGATACCGGCTTATTCTCATCAGATGTATTGTCAACGTTTCCAAGTCCAACATCACTTTTGCTAATATCAAAATCATCACTTAAAGCGTGTCCATTAATCTCTCTTGTCACAGGAACGAAATCAGATACCTTTTTCCCACTATCAGTAAGGTTCCCATTTGCATCAAGTGATGCCAAATCTCCACTGGTCGCATTGTTAACTTTATCTGCTTTTGCCTGGGATAGTTCATCAATTTCTCCTTGTAAGGTTGAACCGGAAGGAACTGTACCAAGCTTTGCAGCAACAGCATCACTGATTGGCTTGTTTGCATCAGATGTGTTGTCAACATTTCCAAGTCCAACATCACCCTTGGTAACCGTGACATCACTAGTCAACGCATGACCATTCACCTTCCGACTATCCGGCACAGCATCGTCAAGGTTGTCCATGTTGTTGTCAATATCCGTAACAACACTGACAAAATCAGATGGTTCCGGTTTGAACAACCCACGCTTAGTTGTTTGTGTTGACATTCTGTTTACCCCCTTTCTAATTCTGCCACTCTTTTGCGGAGATCCTGGATCTCTTTAAGCAGTGCTGGAATTAATTCCACATATGATATTGCCTTATTTGCTTCATCCTGTATGCAAATCTCTGGCATTATCTCGATAGTGTCCTCATAGATTAATCCCATTTGTTCTTTCTCACTTGTATCATAATCATATATGAATGTTACTGGCGTTAACTTGTCGAGTTTTTCTCCAACAGACATCATCCTTTGAATTCCATGTTTAACATATTTTGATGAATTTGAAGCAAGCGTTCCATATACTGTCCAGGTATTTTTGGATGATCCAAGTGTGCCAGATATATTAGTTGAACTTCCGTTAAGCAAATATGTTGCACTAACATTTACTCTTGGTGGATTCAAACCATTAAGTGCAGTTATATCAAAAGAGATATCATCAATTGTTGTTCCTGGTTGCCTAATGCCAAACGAGAAAGAACCACCGTATTTAGAATTTATAGTACTTAATACTTGAGATAAAGAATAAACAATTGGAATGTCTTGTGTCGGAAATGGAATGCCAGTTCTTCCGTACATAAGCATACAATTCGTTTGTTGTGTTGAATTGTAATATTCCGCTATTAATCCTCTTGATTCAAGCTTCCAATTTCCTGTTTTAACGTATTTATTTGTACTGTCTATTTTGAAATTTGTGGCATCAACATCAAGTGACCCACCAGAAGTGATACTTACTTGTTTTGATCCAGTACTCCGTTTGCATCAATGGTTATCCCACTTTGTCTCTCATAAACCGTATTGTCCGTAACATCGTCCCATGTAGTGCCATTCCATTTCTTCCAGATGTTCTTTGGCGTTGATGTTCCAGAGATAACAGATGTATCAACCCAAATAGTCCCTTTCGCAAGTCCAGTTGTTGAAGGTTGAGTTGCTGAATAAATAATATCCGGCTTACTGGCAACAGCCAAACTGATTGCTTGTGCTGTCTGCTGCCGTGTAGAATAATTCCCTAATTCGTCCTGGATTTTTTCATAAGATTCATCAACGGTTTGGCGAACAATGTGCATCCGTCCGCCCTGAACCATCTTTGTATTGTTGTATGGGCTTACCGTTTCACGCTCGATATTTCCAGTGACCTCATAAACATCAGTGCAGCTACCATTCCAATGCAACTGCCGAACGAAAATCGGCATTCTAATGTGGCTTCCTGCATTGGTTTCAACACTAATGACATCACCAGGCTCAACAAGCCAATTGCCAACACATTCAACTGTTGATGGGATATATGTATCGAATGCAATGAGACGATTATAAATTGGAACAAGATAGTCAGTTTCTTCAGTTGAATTAGCCGTTTTAAGAAAAGGATTGTCAACAATAAGATAAATATTTCTATCTGCGTTCGGAGGGATCAGGACCCCACTGTCTTCTTCCATTTGCCTAACATTAAGGGCATGAATTTTAAAAGGCTGCTCCATGCCTTCCATTTCTCCCCAGAGATAATCAGAAAGCTGCTCCCAGGTAAAGCCTTCCAGATCGGCCCATGTCTTTTTTAAACTGTTATTTGTGATATAATCAATTTCAGAAATGTAAATATCAAATTCATGACTTCTTCCAACATTATAATCATCCATATGGTCATGAAACCATGTCATGACAATATGACCGCTGGAATTAATCCTGGCATAACATCCACAAGCTTCTGCAATATATGCAATAATATCTCTACAAAGAATTCCATTATTATCAAACGGCAGAGCAGTATAAGATCTGCTCATGATATTCGAAAGCTCATCACCTGAATCATAAGTGACTCCGCAATATGTACATATGCCATGATAAAGATTCGCAACAGTAATTGGATGATCTTCGTCAACTGTCAGCGTTTTTAAGTAATCATCTGCAGGTTTGTCAAACAGACTCATTCTGTCAACAAGCATGAATTCAATAACATTGTTTAATACAGATCGTTCTGGTCGTTTCCCAATGTAATATCCAATTGTAACCCAATTAATTGTGTCAACAATCTGTACACCCATTTCAAGTTTAAATTCACCAGACCAAACAATTTTTTCCGTCTTTTCGTTTCTAAACAGAGAAACTCTTAATTCATCCATCACTGCTCTGCCCATTGTCAAATCTATATCACCATTTAAAATGGATGACAATGTAAGGCCGGAAGATTCAATGTCTTCTTCAGTAAAAACAATGGGATCGTCATGCTCACCATATGTTTGCCCGATAGCAGAGATCTTTACACTTGTCTTGTTTCCGCTCATTAAGGCAGCAATATATTCACTTGTTGTTACTCCTGTCGGCGTAAGCATCTTCTTTCACCACCTTAATACTCAATGAATTTAAATGTGATATCCTTGTAATAAACTACGTTCCCATCAATGTGATCAATCTGAAACTTAATATCCGGCATATAAAATGTTCCTGTTTTATATTCTCCTGTTTCCATGTCGTAGTATTCCAAATCAAGTTTCCGTTCGATAACACTTGTCCAGGCATTGCCAAGCAGACCCATGATTGCGTGAACATCCTTGTCTGTTACCACAGGTGTCTTAACCTCTATCTTTGTAGCAGTGTGTTCTGTGGTAGTACGCACTAACAATCCTGTTACCGTTCTTTTCGCCTCGGATTCCATCCTCTGGTTTGGCGTGATATCATACCCTTCCAGTTTGATGAATTGCATTGGGAACACAGCGCCACTGGATCCACCAATCTTAATCAGATATCCGTTATATCCTGGCATCGTCATCAACCTCCAACCATGTTAGCGTACATATCCATGCTCTGCCTTGTAATCCGTCCAAGAGCAGCGGATGCATTCAGCCGAACAGAAGTGTCTTTCTCCAGAATACTTCTAAGCAAATCGTTCTGCTGACGGAGCAAACTGTTCTGTTCGCTGTTTGCCTCCGCAACGCCACGCTGAATACCTTCGATAATCTGCTCCTGGTTAGCAACGGATGTCCGGCCGTTGATGGAACCAACAAGTTCTGCCCCGGCTTCGTTTGCAATGAAGACATCACCACGGTCGATTCCAAAGGCACCTCCAGCATTCAACAGATTCTTTGCCTTGGCTTTATCATTGCTGCCATTTGTCTTGGACGATCCACTCGCAACGGCTTTTGCAATATTCCCAATGTTCTGCACTGCATTCGAAACAGCATTAACAACAGTTGCTCCTTCAATAACCGGAGTAATCGTTACAGTAGCATCAATCAGAGCAGAGATCGAAGCGGATACAGGGATATCTACGTTTATTCCGTTCAGTTTCGCCTCGATTGAATCCGCAGCGTTTTCAACAGCATTTTCAGCAGCTTTGCCATAATCGCTTGGAGCAATAATGTCTGAAAGTTTAACCTCTCCACCGAATATACCTCTCAGTGTGTCCATGAAACCAGTAGCAATGCTTTGTTGAATCTGCACGAAGCTTTCCATCGAAACCTTTACATTGTTCATGCCTTCTGTTGGAGGAACAATGCTGTTATTTAAACTGGTTGAAAGATTGTCACCAGTTTTTGTCCCTGTTGCTGTCCCGGCTTCCGGCAAACCACTGTTGAGGATTTTGTTTTTTAAGTTTGTCAAGAACGTTCCGAAGAATCCAGGCACATCTGCACTGTTGACTCCGGTTTTGTATGAGTTTGCAGTATTTGCACCACTGTTTTTTGCGACAGTTGATGTGGAAGGATCGGAAAATTTATTTTTTATAGCATCAGTAAGTGCCTGTGCGGAACTCTTTATTGTCGGGATATTCGCTTTTAATCCCGTGTTTAATGCATCCGTAATGTCAATGCCGGATTCTTTAACAGCACTGATAACTTCATCTGCTCCATAAGCCTGGGTAAGGCTATCAAGCAGATTCATCTTCTGTGCATCTGTAAGATTGTTCCAACCGGAAATATTAATGATGTCATTAACATTCAGTTTCAGAAGACTCTTCAATTGTTTGATGGTTGAAGTGTTCAACGTAAGGCTTGAAAGAATCATGGTTTGGAATTCTTCTGTCAGTGTGTCCCATCCACCAAGGTTGATGAACTCTTCAACGCCAATCGAAGAGATATCAGTTCCTTTTTGCATCAGAATATCAGTTAAAAGTTGCCCGAAATCCATTCCACTGCTTTCGTATAGTGATTCAATCCATTCTTTATTGAAATCATCGCTGTTAACAGTTCCTGCATTGTTTTTAATCCACTCTGCAATGATTTCTCTGCCAGGAGCAGCAAGCTCATCAGCAAAATCATCCAGACCTTTTTCCATTCTTTTTTTTATAACTGCCAATCCTGCTTCTGCTTCTGCCAGTTGTGCTTGCAATTCTGCACTGTCTGGATTGATTGTAAGCATTTCTTTCAGAACGGCAATCATAGTGGATTTAACTCTGTATTCTTCTTTAGTCAGTTCATCCGCAGCTTGTGTCATTTGATCTTTGTAAGAAGCATATTCAGCAAGAGCTTGATTAATATTGCTCTGATCAAGATCGCTGAGTTTTAAGTCAAAATCGATTTGTGCATTTGTAGCAAAATCCGTTCCTGCCATGATGGATGCAACCTTAGTGGTGAAATTAAGATACGTTTCAAGAAGTTCTGGCTCATTATTCACCAATTCATCGTTTTGTGCTTTTGTGAACAGATCAGCGAGTTCCTTACCAACTCTTTCCATTTCTTCTTCTATATATTTCCAGCCTTCAGAATCGGATACATACCACGCCTTTTGTTCTTCTTCAGTATCACCGATAAGTTGAGGCGTGAATTTCAACACAAGCTTCCCAGTCTGTTCTGCTTCTTCAACCCATGAAGTAATCTGCCCGATCAATCCACCAGTACCGTCAGAACCAACGATTTGTTCTTTCAGTGTGCTATAATCATCGCTCGTTGCTAAACCAAGATTTACAACGTTAAGTGTACCAATAATAGATGAAAGAGTATTTTCAATATCCTTAGATTTTACAGTGATAGATTGAATATTATCACTGGTAACCTTAATCATGATTTCCGGATCAACAGTGAACATATGACTACGTACATACTGATTAACTTGTTCTTCTGTCAGATGAATCAGATTATCATCAACTTCAATTTTATTTTTTGATGTAAGTGCCTTTATTCCAAAGTATGCCAACAGAACAGCCAAAGCTACGCCACCGGAAATTGCCCATCCTGCCCCTGTCATCCAAAGTCCCAATCCAACAAGTCCGGCAGCATAGAATGCGGATTTAACAGATTCGACAGAGAAAAGTTCAACCTCGTCATCAAGAATTGCTTTGATACCAATGGAAGCACCAAGCGTTATTAGTGCAACGCCTCCTGCCTTTTTAAGTGAAAGCATTGTACTATTGTGAAGAATTGATTTTGATACGATAAATGCTGCTGCACCAAACTTTAAGGCATTTTCAATAGAATCTATTATAGCTTTTTCACTTAATGCTTTTACATCCGTGTCCTGCATCTGTGCAGTAAGCCCTGCAACAGCACTCAGCGTAAGAGTAATTACAGCTGCCCAGGCTCCAGCATTACCACCGATAAAATGATTTGCAATTGCCCAAGCTGCCGTAGAGCCAACAGCAGTTGTGAACAGATCGGCAATAAGCCATCCAATCTTACCCGTCTTCAGATATTCATTGTTGAACATCCAGGACAGTTGCGCTGTTATAGCAATTACTGCTCCAGTAGATATTAAACCAAAGAGTTGTGAAAGGATAGGAAGAGATTCAGCAAATGCATCTGCAAGTTTCCATGCAAGAATTGCTGCCCCGATAGCAATGGCAATGCCTTCAATGGATGTAAGATTGTCTTTAATGAAATTGACAAGATCCCGAATCCATCCTTCGAATTCATACATCTCTTCGAACATGTTTTCAAAGTCACTTACGGCTTCGGATGCTCCGCTACCACCACCACTGGATTCAGATGCAATCACATTTAATTCATCGAAAGCCGCAAGAGTTTCATTTAATCCTCCACCGCCGCTTCCAGTTTTCTCTACCGCATCTCCAAATTCAGCAACTTGGTTTGTTGCCTTTGACCAACTGCTCTGACCAGTGAGCAATGCAATCAACTGACTCACTGCATTGAAAGCAGTTGTAGCTGCGCTTGCCAATGCATTAATAACAGGCAATGCTGCAGAAATAGCAGGAGCAATGGACGCGCCCATCTGATTTTTCAATGTCGCCCAAGATGAAGAGACCTGGTCAAGGCTATTCGCATATTCAAGACTGTTAGCCTTTGCATATTCATAATAGTTACTTAGGCCTTCCTTCATGCCCTTAAATACAGCCCGCACTCCAGTACGAATTAACATAGTAGATGCAATTCGCATTATTCTGCTGAATGTTTGAAGAAACGGAATACTTTCTTTTAAAGTATTTTTGAACGTTTTTAATCCACTTGTAAATTTTGAAAAACCAGATTTCGATTTTTCTACATTTCCTTTCGCACTCGTAACATTTTTCGAAAGTTCTCCCATTGAGCTTGAAACATCACTTGCGTTTTCTTTAACACTGGACGTTGTTTCGGAAAGACCTGCCATCGAGCTACTTGCATTATTTGTCGAAGAACTAAGGTTGTCCATGGATTCCTTACATTCAACAACCCTTGAGTTAGTATTTTCCAGTTCTTCTGCAACATCGTTCGCCCCACTAACCTTTACGGTCCCGGTGCTTGTTGTAAGCTCACTTTTTAGTTCTGCAAGACTTTCTGTACTTTCGTGTATTTTTTTTGTCGATGCCTCTAACCCTGTAAACTTAATGCTTTTATTCTTTGACAAAGTCTCAAGTTCTCTGTTTAACGCAGAAAGCTTGGATGTCGTTTGCTGTACCTTTGATGACAAAGAAGTCAGGGAGTCCATTAACCGGCTCAACCCTTTTGCAGCACTATCCGCATTTGCGTTTATAGTAAGCTTCAGTGTTTCAAGGTTTGCCATGTTAATCAACTCCCTGCTTCTTGTTCGAAAACTGCTTCAGATGATTCAGCCAGTCAATCAGTTTCTGCCGTTCCTTACGAATCTCATGTTGTTTCTCTGCTTCAGTCTTCTCGAATATATCAAGCGGCTTTTCGAGATATTTCAGTTTCCTTTTACTGAATGCGTTCCCCAATACTGTTTGGAATGCATTGGCGACGTAGATCCCATTGAGCCACAGTTCCTCATTCATCTGCCTGCGTTTAAGCAAATAGTACTGTGCGTATGTCTTTGCCATCCATGGATCTCCATACCAGAATTGGTCGTACGTCATTCCATACAGCATATATATGGGGCACAAATCATTAAAAACTTCTGTATAAGTAACCCGCTGTGACGGTGCCTGTTCCTCGCTGTCGCTTAGAACTCCACCGTCATCTTGGAGTTTTTTGCCTGCTTACCCTCCGAATTCGTCAGTGCTTCGAACGGAGCGGCATACAATGCGCCAAGCCGTTCAGCCATACCGGACGGCATACCGCCCAGATCGTCGAACAGAATCCGGTCCGTTTTTTCCCGGGAAACGTTTTTATGATGCATGCGGAACGAATAGTAAAACAGTTCCGGAAGTTTGCTCATCGGAAACCGGCTGACATCGTCAATGTCAAATCCCCTGGCTTCCGCAAACCTGATCGTTTCTCGGTTAAATTCAAGCGTGTAGTCAATTCCATTCTCTTCGTCGTGAATAATAATGGGTTTTACCTGTTCATTGATTTCCTTGTTTGCCATTGTTTTTTACCTCCCGTATCGGTTGATTCATTTATGTAATGGGCAGTAATCTGATGATACGGGCACCAGAAACGGACATGCCGCTGTCCTGCCTCATTACAAGCGGATAAATAATTAGGTCGTGGACTTTGTCGCCCAGCCGGCAATCTGATTGGGAATAATATGCAGGCTAGCTTCGGCAACAGCATCGACACCCATTTCGTTGAAGCCCATCTCCGACGGGATTCCAGCAAAATAGAAGGAATCAAAATTCGGAATAGAAACTTCAAACCAGGTAGACTTTCCGGACGACCAGGCAGACGAAGCAGCGGACACCAGCGCTGCCCAGATGGTCTTCAGGGAAGCCGTCAGGTTTGCGACGACGTTAATATCATCGCCCGCGTCCATCACGCCGCTAATGTACCTTTTGTAACGATCGACCAAATTTGTTACGTCCAGTCTGGACGGCGTCAGTTCGACCGCAGGGATGCTCTTGATATCCGGAATGTTCGTATAGCCGGACGTCGGACGAGTTCCGGCAGTTGCTTCCACCGCGTACCCCAGCTTGACACCAATCGTGTTAAACTCAAGCGCCATATGATCAACTCCTTATTCGTTTTCTCGAAACATGAATCTGTTCTTCCTGAACTTCTTCATGTTTTGATTCATCTTCTTTGGGCTCCATAAGCCCGGCACAGCAACGTCCGCAATTTGCAGCGTTGTCTTCATTTTCCAAACCACAGTAAGGACACTTTTTCATGCCGCTTACCTCCGATACATCTGATATATGATGTTGTCTCCATCGACGATGGCTTTCCCAACGATGACTTCCCACCTGCCGTACTGTTTGAAAATGGTTCTGGCAATGTTCATTGGTTTGTTTTTTCGTACCCGGCGAAATTTAAGGCCTTGCATAGCATCATCCACCGCTGCAAGAATTGCCTTCCCTTCTGACTTTGCAGAGTCCATGCTGTTGGCATACACGCTGACTTCATACGTAAGCCTCGTATAATTCTCCGCGCAGTCATCCGTGTTAAATCTCTGCACAGGTGTGTTATCCGTTTCCTCCACTACAACACAAGGGAAAATGGCAGTTGTCTCGTCAAAACCAGTTGTAACGTCTGCATCAGGATAGATTGCGGTAACGGCATTGAAAATCGTGTCAACGATTTTGCTTTCAATGTCAATCAAACCGAATCACCTCCTGCGCAACCTGGACCGCATTCTCAACAATGTATGTATAAGCGTCCAGCAATCCATGTCTTGGCTCCACACTGCTCATTTTTTTGCCGCCGAATTCCCAAAAACCGCCGCCAGGATTCATGCTGTCAGTAAGGAAAAACATACCGCCATGCATGTCGCCAACATGCTCTTCCGAATAGGATCCAACATGTACCGGTACCGGAGCAGCCCCTGCAAACGGATGCTCTTCCATCGTTGCGTATCCAGCGCCGAACTCAGCTATAATGGCCTTGTCTCCGCCGCTTACATACACAATCGCTTCATTTCCGTGTGCTTCAGACTCAGCCGAAACCATGTTTCCATATGCGCTATTTGCTACGTCTTCCGCTTCACGCGCAATGATTTCAACCGTTTCGTTTGTTTTGATCTCAAGGATATCCTTGATGGTCTGGAGCTCAATCAGTGCGGCCTCAATGGATTCCGTCGAAAGTAAAATGTCAATATTGATCATTTGACATCCACTTCCTTCAGGTAGTAAATCAGATGATTCAGTCCAGCCGTCTTGTAGACAACCTCATAGTTATGAGGAACATGTTCTTCACGCTCAACTCCGTCTTCTATGACGGTAATTGTCGGCGTAATTCCATACCATACTCTGGACTCTTCGCTCATAGAGCATTTCATGTCCGTCGTAAAGGCTCGGTGTGTGTATCCGGTAACCATTCCGTAAGGTTCAATGGTGGCCAGGCTTTGTGTTCCAAAACTGTTTGTTCCAAGAGAAGGCGCCACAGACATTCTCACCTTAACTGGCTCGCTGTAGGAAACCTCCTTGTCCCCTGTTTTGAAACCATTTGCATCCTGCGCATATGTCCATCCGGTTGGATTCGCATAGTACACATCCTGCAAATTCCTCAACAGAAGCCTCATTCTTAACCACCAACCTTTGCGGATATCACACGCCTTGCTCCTCTACAGGAATCGGTTGAACATCACGCATGATGTGCTCAATCCATTCCATTAATGTTTCTGATTCCATAATCATGGTCTTCTTCATAACGTTCCTGGCCCTGGCTACGTTTGCAATCTCGCCGATCTGCCGGACATCTGCCTGCATGTAGTACAGCGCAAACCGTTTCAGATAAGCGCAGAACCATCGTTCGGCTTTTTCTTTCCTGGCGCGGTTCTTTGGAAGCCACCATTCATGCTGCTGAAAGTCGTAATAAGCATCAACAATGCTTTTAATCACGGCTATCGTTGTTTCTTCTGCCATTCCTCTGCTGATAAAAGCATCGGTCAAAGCAATGCGCTGGCGGATCAGATGATCATATGTATCAAGTACATAGTCATCAGTCTGTCCCTTGCGCACCACGCTTTCCTCATTCCACGCCCAGAGATAAATCGACGTCTGGATCTTTTTATCCCGGCTTTTTGCCAAGGAATACACCAGTATGTTGAAATACCCGTCCTCGTGAATGGTCAGCGCATCATGAAATCTCAAGCCATTTGCTTTCAGGAACTCTTTCCGCATGACCTTCCCGTGAACAAACACGGTATCGTCATCATGGGCAACCAAGTGAATCGTTCCGTTATCGTCTTTTGTTTCTTCTGTAAACGCGCATCGGATCAAATCATATTTGTCTTCAGCGATCTCGCAGAAGATCAGATACAATCCGAACAGTGATTGGAAACAATCGTCAAAATCACAGAACATCACCCAGCTGGCATCGGATACATCAAGCCCTGCGTTTCGTGCCCTGGAGACGCCGCCTTTCGGAATGCTGATCTGATGGATTTCATATGGATAACCCTCAAAACATTCCTCCGGAAGTCTGTTCTCCTCCCCGTCATTTACGAGAATCACACGCACATCATCAAACTGAATGCTTCGTTGAAGAGCAATCGAATCAAAAAGCTTTTTCCCAACGCTCCATGGTTCCTGATAGTGTGTAACAATCAGATCGAGATTTCCCGTATAAATCTCCCCTTCTTGTTTTGCCCGCTTACCGGATTACCCGGGCAAACGGGACAACGTCGTTCAGCATTGTTTCCGGAATATCGGCAGAGCCGTAATTCCGATGTATGCCGTTTTCAATGTGCTGAATCTCGCCCTCCGCTCCACGCTTATTCAGCATGTAGCACGCCATGTTCAGCTGGATTGCAACGTATCTGTCCGGAACATCAACGTCCCCGTCATATTCATAATCATCCGGGAACTGGTACATCCGGTTGAGAATCTTGTGCTTTGCAAGGTCCAGATAAACAGTCAGAATGTCGTCTGAATCTTCGATATCACCCATCATGGTTCGAAGCAATTCAATCTTTTTGTCCATCGTCATTCTGACCATCTCCTTTCCTTACTTTCCGTTCTTGCGCCTTCCGGAATTCCGCTGCCGAACAGGTTCTTCCGCCTTCTCTTCAGGCTCATTTTCATGAACTTCTTCTGCTACAGTTTCCACTACAGGTTCTTCTTTCGGAGCAGAACGTTTGGTTTTCCCAGAGCTCAAAATCTCAACACATTCACCAAGCGTTTCGCTTGTCTCAAAAACCTCTCCAGGTTTATGCCATCCATTTGCATCTTTCACGTTCCATCTGGCCTTTACCAACATGATGGTTTCCCCTTTCTGTTGGATTCCAGGCGACGGCATGACCTCTACCGCCGCCTGGAATGTCATTACTTCACCTTAATCAGGGCGACCTCGTTCATCCGCTCAAAGGACGGCAGAACGATTTCAGAAGCAAAGGTATTGATGTTCACGGGATGCGGATCCACGATCTGGGTCAGTGCGATACCGTTATTCACGATGACCACGTCCGCCTGGCCACTGCCCATCAGGTCAGCTTCCTCGGGAGTGGTTCCGCGCCAGGTGTTGCCCAGTGCGCCATTCGGGATCACGGACACATAATTGTCCGGAACGAACTTATGGGTCACGCCATCTTCGTCCTTGTACTGTTTGTCATACACGACGATGCCAGCCAGGCCCAGGGCGTCCTTCAGCACGGTAATGATCTGCGCGTCGGTCAGATAACCAACCGCAAGTCCGTTCGTGGTTAGGAACAGGTCCTTAATGGCCTTAATGCTACGGAACAGTTTGAAGGTCTCATTGTTCATAATGATCAGAGTGCCTTCGCCGCCCTGGGCACGAATCGCATCCTGCGCAGTACGGATGTCCGTCAGCGGGTCAGCAGCATTCGGCTTGTCCCAGGTATAGGAACTGTTCACTTCAAAGTAGTTGGTAGCTTTCCATGCGCCATTGGGGTCATAGTTGTAGGTGTAATTCACGCCGTTCGCCTCAATGGTAATGCCGGCATTGCCACTATCCGCAAACAGCAGCTGCATAATCATCCGTTCCGGAACGACCAGGGCGCCTTCCAGCAGGTTGCTCGCATCATCAAACACCTTGTTCAGCGCGTCGTTCATATACGGATCATTCTTTTCCTTAATCCGCAGGATTTCCTGACGATCCTTTTCCTTGATCTTGAAGCCCTCCCGGAAGAAAGGCATCTCAGTCTCCAGCATCTTGACGCCTTCCCGGCTGCGGAACGTAGCTTTCGCATCAAAGGCGCTGGGCATCAGGGATACCGGAACACCCTTGCTGCCTTTAATCCACTTCAGGTCGAGACCGGCCTTCTGCTTGGATGGGAACAGGGTTTCGCCAAGATAGGGAATCTTGTTGCTCTGGGCTTCCGTCCAGTTTGCAGCGATAACAGTAGGCGTTACCAGCTTACGAAACTCGGTAAGATTCATAATTTTTGTCTCCTTTCGCTTGTTATTGTGTTTCCTGTATCACGTATCGTGATTCTCCGGTCTAAAAAAATTATTTTTAGTCCGGCCACTGTACATGCCGAAGCAAATGTCCACATCCGACACGTACGTCCGCATAGATCGAAATTCCGCATGTTCGGCAAAGACTGCAAAAGTACAGATCTTCGCTAAGCATTCCTTTGTTCGCATCTCCGTAATTGACCCAGTCATACCACGGATGCGACGCTTTCCGAAACACTTCTGTCCGGATCAATGCACATCCCATGCCGCCGCCATGGACCTCAATCTTGCTGCCCCCAGCCTCCGCCATGGCGTGCATTTCTGTTGCGGAATACACACTCTCCAACGGATAGTGGTAATACTCTTTGCCTTCCGAATCCTTGAGCCTGCATATACAGGTGTTACCCCTGTAAATGTTGTCCGTTCCCCTGTGAGCATAATACCCAAGGTTTACGTCGCGGGCATCTTCCATCAAAAGCTTCAGCGCATTCTGAGGAATCACAACATCGTTATCGACCATCAGCACAAAGTCTGTTTCAAGATCCATAGCTTTCTGGGCGATTTTGTTCCTTGCCGTTGCGACATCATAGCCGCGAACAGATTCAAACGGTGTTTCATGCCCGCATTTATCCAGGTCCCACAAGCTTTTGTAAGTGTCCGGATAAATCGTTTCAAAGGTTGGAACCGCAATGAGTATCTTAGCCATGCAGTACTTCCTTCCACGTTAGTTTCCGCGCTTCTTCCAGATACTCAACCCGATCAATCTGCGGATCGTTCTGCCAGTTTTTAATCCCGGCGTAATGAACCACCGCAGGACGATCAGAAAGGTGCGTTACGCGGCTTTCATTGAACCGACCTGGAATCTGTACAGCTTTTGTCTGCCAGTACATATTCCACGCATCCTGGTCGATATACGGCATCTTGCGCGTATTCAGCGTGTAGATCATCAGATCATCCGCAAAGTCCTCACGAATCTGTTTCAGGTTAAACATCGTTACGCCGATGTTATAGTACACAGGCCCGAACGGTTTATATGTGGACTTATCCTCCACAACTGCCGCGAACCACTTCCCTTCCAGATCCACGTCCCACAGTTCGTCTATATCATCCGTTACAATAGTGTCCACATCCAGCTGGAGAATCTTATCAATGCTCTCCGGAAGGATTTTTGTGTAGCACACCCGCAACAGACTCATATAGGAAAACGGGGTTAGGAAGTTTACTCCCCTTTGCGGGAAAAACTGCTGGCCGCTGACATTGATGGTTTCGACAATGGATGGCAGCTTTTCGGGGAATGTATCATCCTCAATCAGGAAGTAAATCTTCTCAACGGAACTGTGTTTTACAAGCGTTTTCGCTGCTGTAACCATATCCGGATACAGGTTTCTTGTTCCTGAGTAAACAGCTGTCTTCATGCCGGCCACCAATTGTCAAATTAGGTCTCGCCGGTCTCGCCTGTCTGGCCGTTCACGCCGATGTTCGTCCGGAATACAATCCCGGGCAGCGCAGAGTACAGTGCAGACACATAAGTCACGCCACTATGCGCCTGGGCAACCTTGGCATTGATGATGCCCTGCACAACCGCAGCACCATTGGGATTCTCGGCAGTGTCCACATCATACAGCAGAACACCGACAGCGCCAGCGCCAGTGGTCGAAGCGCCAGCAGCAGTCAGAGGCGTACCAGCCTTCACAACCGTTCCGCTACCAGGCGCAGCAACAGTCACAGGAATCGCCTGGAAGTCTTTGCTGGCAAGGATTTCAACGCCGCCGCCAACCGCAGTTTCAGTATACTTCATACCTTTTCTCTCCTTTCAAAAGAGTAATAATATTGTCCATCGGTCCAAGCCTTCAGGCCGAACCTTCCAGCTTTACCGGATGTACCCTTTCAATCCTTCGGTAATAGACTTATCAGCCTCCGCCCGGCTGCGCCCAAGACGTTTTGCAATCTCGATTGCTGCCTTTTCTTCGGCATCCTCTTCATTGCTTCCGCCGGCACCAGGTCCCGGGATCTTACCGAACTCAATACGAATCGCTTTCTCTTTGGCTTCCCACGCTTTCTGAATCAGCAGCAGTGCATTGTCAACGTCCTCGCACCCAGCAAGACATTCAGCAATCTTTCCTGCCGCCTCTTCATCCACCGAAAGCTTCGCCATAACAGACTTTGTGGACTTTGCCCTGGCAACCTCTCGCTCAAGCTCTGCAAGCCTTGCCGCAGCTTTCTCTTCCGCTTCCTTTTTGTTGGCCGCGTCAATCTCTTCCTGCGTCTGCTTTGCCCTGAGCTCTTTCTTGTACTTCCCGGCCTCGCTCGTTGCCGCGTCTAGCGCTGCTTTTTGCTTGGCCATGTCCGCCTTCAGTTGCTCAATAACAGCTGCAAGTGACTTCGTATCCTCTGCGCCTTTCCCATCCGGGTTATCGCCGCCAGGATTGTTTTCTCCGCCACTCGGATCGCCACCAGCAGGATCTCCGCCGGCCGGATCGTCTCCACCGTTTCCGCCTCCGTCATCCGGCGCAAACATGAACTTCGGGCTCATCCAGAAACCATTGCGATTGCGTACCATAAACCATTTCTCCTTTGCGTTTTAACGTCTTCTCTGACACTTTGTTTTGCGATTATAGCCTTCTCTGGCTTTTTGCGTTTTAACGTCTTCTCTGACAATCTATTTCAAACAGCTTTCGCTGTTGAAAGCAATCACTCTTTTACTTCGTCATCCAGAACAGGAACCCATGTGCACCTGCATTTCGGATGTGGCTTCACTGGCAATTCATCAATCTTGAACTTCTTCCCGTCGAGCGACATGCACTCCCGGCAAACCCGTTCATCCGCCTCGCTTTCCCACTCAACCACCTCAATCTTTGCGTCCAGGAACGCATCAATCAAAGCATAGTCCGTTGCGTTGATCGCGTATTGACCCAGCTGCTGACTCCACAGTTTCAGTGCTTTATCGATCTCCAGCGCTTTATCCTGTGCCACTTCCAGCGCTTCCGCAAGCTTGTACGCTTTGCGCTCCATTTCTGTATCAAACCGATACAGCGTCATGAAGTCCGTATCATGCAGCATCTTGCGAACCCACTCTTCTGTGATCGCCTTCTCTGCCATAGCATGTGCCTTCTTCGGTTCTATTCTGCACAATGCCATGGCCAGCAGGTACGCCTCAAACGCCACCTCGTAATAGCGTTTCTGGGCTCGCTTTGCGGACTTCTCGTACACTTCTTTCACAGTCCGGATGATATTAATTCTGTCAAAGTTCGCTGTCTTCAGGCGCCAAAACGCTTCCACGTTTTCTCTGTTCATCGCCTGAATGGCCTTATCACAAGCGGCGTAGACGTTTATTCTCTTCACGTCCGTCACCGCCCAACGCTAACGCCATTTCCACGTCTCGCACGGTTGGAGCAGGACAAAGAGTCATAAATCTGGTTACTCTCCTTCTTCAGGAAACGCTTTCCACACACCGGGCAGATCGCCCACTGTCCGCTTCTTTCCTGCTTCTCGCCGCCGCCAGATCCGCCGCCGCCTTCAGCTTCTGCTTGAGCCTGAATGCCATCCGATGACACCGGATTGGTCGTGTCATTCTCCTTCAGCGGGAGCTCTCCGTCATCCAGAACACCGTTCATCCGGTCCAGTTCGTCTGCCAGCATCTGCTGATAATCGTCATACACAATCGCGTCACTCTCAGGATCACGACTCAGATGGCTGAACTTAAACGCCTGAATGGACGGCATACCGCTTGTTCTCAGTGTTGCAAACGCCTGTGTCTTTACCATCAGATCTTCGTAGCTCTGCCGCCAGAATCTCGGCTCAAGGTCACTGATCTTCAGTCCTGTCAGCTTGTTTGTGTCATTGCAGATCTTCAGCACCACTTTCAGAAAATCCGTCTCCGCTTTCTTCCACATGTTCTGTGTCTGAAGCGCCCGGCCTTCCGCATGCCACCAGCCATTTCGCATGATCACCGCGCCGTTATTGCTGCTGTCTCCCGTGCTGCCATCGCTCATCCCAGGCATACCAACAATCTGCAGGATCGTCTGCTTCATGTCGTTCACCAGCGTCTGCGTCTGGCTCTGATCCAGCTGCTCCGTCAGGTAATACAGTTTCTTTCCACTGCTGTTCCCGCCATTCTGCGTTGCCGGCAGCTTAATCGCTCCCAGATCTTTCAGTTCCAGGAAATCCTCCCGGCTGATATCCACGCCGTCAAACACCATCAGTGCCTGGATGAACTGCTCAATCCCGTCCAGCCTGTTCGACTGGCACAGGTTCAGCGCGTCCAGCAGCGGAATCACCGGCTCAAAGGCACCCATATAGTCCGGATTGCACGGGTACTCAATCAGACTGACCATCCCGAAGTTATGCCGCTTCTCGTCCGTGATCTTCAGCCCACTATCCGTGCCGACCACATATGGCATCCCTTCAATCGTGTACGTTACGTTCTTTGTGTATACGGTATATTCAACGCTGTTGTCCGGCGGGTCCCTATAAACATAAGTAACACCCATAACTACCGGTTTCTTTGCGTTGTTGTACCGCACGACAAACGTGTTCTCCACGTCCGGGATTGCGATCTCAAACGGAGCCTCGTCAAGATATTCATTTCCTTTAGTCGCGTCATCCTGATAAACCAGTCGATACGCAACCCCATTAATGAACATCTTATGTGCAAGCTCAAGGTCCAGCGTCTGCTTCCCTTCGGAAAGCATCATGTCATTAACCTCTGCAACCTTTTCCGGAACATCCCGCTTATCATTCTCAACGCCTTTATTGCCTTTCCGACTCACATATTGAATCGGCTCTCCGGCAAACTCAGACTCCTTGAACGTAACAATCGAGCTCGCAAGATTTACAACAATCCTGTTGTTAATCTCCGCATTGTACATCTTCGTACGTTCCAGAATCGGCTGGATCCCGCGCTCATACTTCTGAAGATACAGGATCTCTCTCCGGTTCTTATCATGAACAGACAGCGCCTTCATCAGCACGTCAATCACGTTCTTCCGGGTAATCTCTTTCTCTCCTGTATAAATCACGCGACGACCATGTAAGTCTTTGGAGATATCCAGCTGGTTATTCTCCGCCGTGGTCACGTCATAAACCTCCAGGCTTTTTCCCAAACCGGACCCTCCTCTCTTTTCTCTGTAAAAAAAGGCACTGAATAGCGGCTCTCCTCGCTATTCAGCGCCTTCGTACTGTTCTTCTTGGTGATTGTCCTTGTCCCATTAATGGGTCGTAAAGAAAAGAAGAACAGTGTTCATCAAGCACATTATATAGTTCAATCCGTTAATTGTCAACACGTTTCGCGTTTTTATTATCTCTTTTTGATATTTCCATCTAAAATGGTCTCCGAATGACCTCAACCTTTCCCCCACTCATCGTCCGGATCATCTCAGATAACTGCGCTAGCCCATCCGGCGCGTCATCATGCGGCACCTTCCCAGACCGCGTATATGTACACAACTCCTTTATAAACGCCCCATACTCATCGCCTGGCTTGTACAGCGACCTATCTAGAAAGTAAAAATGTTTCAAAATAAAATCACTCTCTACCTCAATCCGCGTCGTCTTTCTCGCCAGGGACCGCTTCAGCCGGATGCTCGTCTTCCCGCCTTGCTTCTTCATCAGATCCTCAACGTCCCGGGCATAATACTCTCCGGCACTGTTGCTTTCAAACTGCGCAAGCCCAACCTTATGCTTCACAAGCTTCATCGCACACTCCGGCTTTGTGTGCTCAGGCGTCCCATTATTGAACACCACATCCGCAATCATCACCTCATCCCCATAAACATACCCAATCGGCATGCTCACACTGTCACTGCCCTTTTCAGCTGTATCGCACGCCGCCATGATCGCATCAGGCGCTCTCTCCGGTAACTGAAAAAACCGATTCAGCTGGTCCTCCGGAAACAGCCGCCCCTTCGATTCAAAAGGATGCTGCTGAAACTGGCTCTCCCACTGCATCTCCGTCACCAGTTCCCGCTCATGCTGATAATACGCACTCGTAAACATCTTCTTCCCATTCAACTCAATCTCAAAATTGCTCTTGTCATCCTCTCCCAACGCCGGAATCTCCAGTACCTTCGTCCGCCAACCCATCTCCGGCGCGACTTCCTGCAGCCTCCCTATCGGATCGTACAAACTGTACCTCGTACCCTGCGCTACAATCGGGCATCCTTCCAGCCGCCGGCCCAGGATGTCGCCGCGCACCTTGTCCCACAGGAAATCTAGCCGGTCCCGGTTCACCGCTTCTTCCTCATTCTTAACCGTATCATCCAGGTAAATCAGCCCGTCTGGCGTGGCTTCCGTAGATCCTGTGATCTGTCCGTCAATCGGCCTGCACGTTACCGTCGCAAACCGCTTCCGCTCCTTCAAGTTAAACGTCTTATCATCCGCGTTCGTACTTACCAGCTTCGCTTCCGGAAAAATATCATAGTACGCATACTTGTCCTTTTGCTGCAACACCTCCAGCATCCCCGCATAGAAACTCTTTACCAGCATATCACCAGCTCCAGAACATACCGACGACCCATTTGGCGCCTGCCCCGCACGAAACAATACAAACCACGTGCCAACCGTTGTATTGTGCGTCGGAATCATGCTGTCACCGATAATATATTGCTTTGACTCGTCCGCAACGGAAATGCACACCATCTCTTTATATTCGTCTGTTGGCTCAATTGAATCAATAAAATGATGCAGCTTCGTCATTTTTGAATTACAAGCTTTGGCTTTCCGATGAATATAGAACGGATTGATTGTGTTCAGAAATTTGCAGAATACCCTGAAATTTAAACGGGTTTCTTTTCTTTCTCCGTTAACTTTATAACTTCCAATCCGGCTTGTTATTCTGCATCTTCCGCCGAGACTCCTGACCAGGAAACAAACGTCTTTCGCAAGTTGTTCGGATGTAGTGGAATACTCGCACCCATTGCTGACCGCACTTCCATCCGAATCAAACAAACCACGCATTAATTCTATCCTGTCATCAATCGGCGCGTACAAATATTCTTTCGGAATATGCTTTTCGTATGCATATTTCTCCCACAGTCCGTATTTCACCAGTGCCTGTCCAGTATATGACTTGACAGGATATCCGTGCTCGTCCGTTCTTTTCTCTTTGCTGGCAACGGCATAGTCGTACTTCCCAACGTTCTTTACAATGTCTGGCAGTTCATGCGTAACACGGGAAACAATCAGTTCGTCACCCATTGAAATGCGGATGCTGCCACCTGTAAAGCCACCTTCCGCAATAAGTACGCCCATCGTGTATGGCTTGATTAAAAGTTCTCCGAACGGCTCAAACTGCACTGGCTGAACATAGTCAACAGAATAGTTCCTATGTCTGTCATGGCCCCTGTACATAGTGCCATTCAACATATCTTCCGTTGAAATTACACGATGCTTCCCGCTTGCACGGTCTTCTTCTGTTTGCACGGTCCACAAATGATCCTTGCAACACTCAACCGTTGTAAACTCGCGACACTTGCCCGTTTCACCAAACGTGACCTTGTACACCTGTTTCTTCCCCTGCGGGTATACGCCAGTCACAGTTGTGCTGTTTCCGCTAACAGATATGACTTGATCACCTACAGACAGATCGCCTATCCGAACAAACCCGTTCGGAGTCAGCACTTTCGTGTCTACAGGCACAGCCTTCCCTGTCCGCTTCGGCTGGCTCACTGTCAGCAAGTCCAGTTTGCCATCCGATACCTCCTGAAACGCCTCCACAATCGGCCGCAATACCTTCCGCCTCGGAACGTAAAACTTGTCCGCTGGCTTTCTATTCCTCTCCAGGTACAGCATAAACGCATCAAAATCTACCGGCGCGTCCACCAGCAAACTCTTGTAATACGTGTCATTCAGTTCCTCTGCATCCTTTAGCTTCAGATTCTCAGCCCGCATCCTCGCAGAGATCCTTCTCCGCAACTCCTTGTTCACTTCTCGCAGTTCCGTCTTCCCACGCTGTATCCCGTCATACACCACAGCAACAGCATCCATATACACCCTGGGATCGTCCGGATGCATCGCCAGATTCCGCTCTATCAGTTCACGCTCCGTCATGCTCTCATCACCCTTCTCCGCTGATTCCATGCCTCCAGTGCTTCATCTGGATCATGACGCAGCCCGCCTTCAGCGCCACATCCGCCAGCGTCATAATCACAAATCACGCAATACTGATCTCTGAATCCGTCCTGTCCGCCAATAACCCGCAGGTATGGATTATCATTTCCACAAAACGGACACTTCTTTGGGTGAAACTTTTCAACAACCCACTTGTTAAACTCCCTGCTAGTCATATTTTTCCTCCCCAATAAAAAACGGGAACAAGCCTTCCGGCTCATCCCCGCAATACTGCGTCTCGTTACTTCTCGACTTATTCCGCACTCAACGTGACATCCACTAACGACATCAGCAGCTCTAGAAACTCTTCTCTCGTCTTCTTCCCTTCCGTCCAGTCCTTAAAACTGTTCCCTAACGTCTCATAGATCAGCAACGAGCCCCTTTCACTTTCTCCAATAGATCCCTTATCAACAATAACTGCTCCGCCAGCCGCCATCTTCGCTTTGTATACTTTCGCTGCATACAGTACATCCTGCAACGCCATGTCAGTCTTGCAGATCGTGTACGTCAAATAAATATAATCATCGTCAAATTTCTCCGGCGAAAAACTGTATACCGTCTTCAAACCTTCCAGACTGCTCTTGCAATACTCATGAATAGTACTAAATCCTTCATCCATGCTCTCCCCGTATGCGCAAACCACCGAGCACATCAACACAATCACTAACAGAATCCCTACAAACCTACGCAATCCATTCATCTCCTCTCTACTCAGTTCTTCAGTGTCTTCTCCATCCCCGCCTGAACTTCTCTGATCCGCCGGTCACACGCATCCCTGCATATCCGCAAGATCTCAACCATGTCCTCCCGCCGCAATACGTCCTGCATTACCGCATCCGCAACACTCCTGACAAGTAAATCCTTCTCGCCTTGGGTTAATGGTCCTGTTCCATTCATATCAGTTATAACCTCATTACTCGTATTTTATTGTGTCCTTGCCATAAATTGCATTCACATCATCAAACACCTTCTTCATCCCTAATCCTTTTTTAGATGGAACCCAAATCTTTTTCGGATTCCAGTTCTTCCACTCTCCGTCATACTCTGGCGCAAAAGGATCATAAGATGGATTATCGATCCATTCTCCGCCATACATCAAATACTCATATTGTCTTGGATGAGTCTTCGCAAGATTCTTGAACTTTTCACCGCCATTCCTTAAATGCGCACCAAATCCACAAAATATGCATCCGGTTCTTTCACACCCAGTGCATTTCATTTTGCATTTTACTCCAGGCATTGGAGCATGCTCCATTCCATCTTCATCAACACAAACTATTTCGCCATAAACACTCGCTATTTCAATGTCGTTTTCAACAATATACATCAAAACATCCTGCTCTGTCCAGAAACTCATTGGCTGGCTGCTCTTGTGCTTACCTTCAAACACATTACATCCGCCTCGTATCCAGGCTTGCTCTCTTAACTTGCTCTCTTCCGCCAATGTCCCAACATACGCCTGTGTCCCTTTCGCCTTCTTATACGCTGCAAATGGATACTTTTTCATCTCGTAACAGCATTTATTAGATATTTGAAACCCAGTCTCCATACATAAGGCCAACCACTTTGTCTTGTTATATGCACTCCTGCGCTCTTCTTTCCCAAGTAGTTCAGATCTCTTTCTGTCAATCCACGAAACTTTTGAACCTTTCTTCTCCTTCTGCTTTGTACTTCCGTTTCTTATCCTCCTGGCAACACTTATTGCCTCGGATACTTCCTTGCTTATAATCGGATATCCATATGTCCTTATCACTTCTGGAAACATTATTTTCGGAGATATAATTTCTGCTCCATTCTTTTCAGCAAATTGCCTAATCTCTGGATATTCAAGACCAGTATTGCTAAATACAATCGGAACATCCGGATAATACTCATGTACTAAATGCGCAAGAACAGTGCTATCCTTACCTCCACTGAAACTAATAAACACTTCTCCATCCCAGTGATTATACCATTCCCTGATCCGGGCTTGGCTCATGCTTACCTTCGCCTTCAAAGGCAATGCTTGATATTGCTTTAATACGTATCTTTCAGGCATTTTCCCTCTCCATTTATGTTTTTATTATCACGCTTTGTGTTATTAATGTGTTCACAAAAACGCCTTTTTTATTTTTTCGCGATTTTTTAAAATTCACATTTTATGTATGCCTTTTATTGCTTCGTCGCTATTTTTGCTAGCTCTTCCGCTACAATCGCCCTGATCGCATTCGATACGTCAGGATCAACTTTTATATTCTCCGCTTGCACTCCTTCCTTCCCGTCAATGACATACTCCGAGCCCTTCCCGTTTCCTTTCCTAACAACTAACTCGTACCCGCATGCATTCAGAATCATTAGCAAACTGTCAACCCTCATGCTCTTGCTCTTCAAAAACATGCCAATAGAACTCTGTCCGACACCGCACTTATTCGCGACGTCCGTTTGCGTCATCCCAGCATCCTTCATAACCTTCTTGGCAACCTCTTGTACAGTCATTTCATCTATCTCCAATCGTTATCATGTTTTCTAGATAATAACACACGTTTTGTTGATTGTAAAGCTTTTTTTATTTTTTCGGGGCGGATGGGGGTAACGCGGCAAAATCGGCCAGGCTGATTTTCCCCCGGGCCCCCTTCGGCCGCAGCCATGGCCGAAAACTATACCCGGGACAATTTTGTCCCGGGTATTTTCCCGGATCTGGAACAAAAAACAACAGGCAGGCAGCAGGCAGGAGGCGGCAGGAGGCAGGCAGCAGGCAGGCAGGAGGCGGCAGGAGGCAGGCAGGAGGCGGCAGGAGGCAGCAGGAGGCAGCAGGAGGCAGCAGCAGGCAGCAGCAGACAGCAGCAGGCGGCAGGAGGCAGCTGCAGGCAGCAGCAGGCAGCAGCAGGCAGCAGCAGGCAGCAGCAGGCAGCAGGAGGCAGCAGGAGGCAGCTGCAGGCAGCAGCAGGCAGCAGTAGGCAGCAGCAGGCGGCAGGAGGCAGCTGCAGGCAGCAGCAGGCAGCAGCAGGCAGCAGCAGGCAGCAGGAGGCAGCAGGAGGCAGCAGGAGGCAGCTGCAGGCAGCAGCAGGCAGCAGTAGGCAGCAGCAGGCGGCAGGAGGCAGCTGGAGGCAGCAAAAAAGAATATTTTTTTGATAAAAAATCAAAATTATTTTTCCCGTTTTCATCGAAAAACGGCTGGAAGCGTTGATTTTACTGCGTTTTAACCATTTTAAAAAATATCAAATAAACTGTTGACATTATCAATAAAACATGATAGACTATAACCGTCGAAAGGAACACAGCAAGCCGAGCCGGTTAACCCGGCGGGCGGGGGGGAAGCCCCCGCGAGCGTACCTTGAAAATTGAACAGCAAACGCGGGAAAGTGTACAGGGCCCGGCGCGTTTAGAGTCGACGCGCATAAACGGGAGCCGCGACACAGGCCGGATCATAGGCCCTATGCAGGGCCGGCGGGCATTCTTGCCCTGCTGATGTAACAATCTCGAACGACTGTACAAACGCCGCGAAAATCCTGCTTTTTTCCTCCGCCTGCCATGCTCTGCATGGCAGGCGTCCCGGGAATATGCGCAGCATGGATCCGGGACGCCTGCCAAGGGCGAACAATGAAAGGTGGATAAGAAAATGAAGCATTCAGTTGAAAGCATCAAAAAGGCCATGGACAACCTGAAAACAGCGATTGATAAGTACATGAAGACGCAATACACGGAATTGAGATTGCATATATCCGCCGGAAATAAAAAGATCGGCCGCGTATACAATTTCAGCATGGCGCCCGGAATCACTTGCCCTAACTGTGCAGGTTGTCTCCCGTATTGTTACGACGTGAAGGCTGTTCTTCAGTATAAGAACGTCGTAAACGCGCGGGCGGAAAATACTGCCATGATGTTCATGAACATGGACGACACGTTTGCACAGATTGACGCCTTTATCACGCACACACACCGCAGGAACAAGTTTTTCAGGTGGCACGTGTCCGGCGACATTATCAATTATGAGTACCTTTGCAATATGGTATGGATCGCAAAAAGGCATCCAGACTGGACATTCTGGACGTACACAAAAGCGTATACCATCGTCAACCGGTTCATGGAAATCAATGGCGCGGATGCAATCCCGGCGAACCTGTCAATCATGTTTAGCGTATGGAATGGCATGGACTGCCCGAACCCGTTCCAGATGCCCACTTTTACATGCATTCAGGAAGGCATGGAACCCGCTCCTGGTGAATGGAAATGCCCCGGGAATTGTGATATCTGCCTCCGCTCCGGCCATGGCTGCCCGTTCCGTGAATCTGCTCACGTGAATGAGCACTGACCCGCTCCGGCCGCTCCGGCGGCCGCTCCGGCTCTGCACCCGCTCCGGCGGATGCAGACCCGGGGCCCGACCCCGAAAATAAAGGAGGAAAAAAACATGGAAAACCGCGAGATGATCGAAAAAATCAGCGAGCTTCAGGAGCTGAAGCGCATGCGCGACGACCTAGATGCAGCTATTGAATCCGCTTCGGATGCAATCAAAGCCGCAATGGGCGCCACTGAATCCGCCGTATACGGACCGTACAAGGTCACCTATAGGGAAGTGACCAGCACCCGCCTGGATACAACCGGAATCAAGAAGGCTTTCCCGGCGGAGGCTCTCGCTCCGTACCTGAAGACCAGTACCAGCCGCCCACTGAAGATCACCTAACAGGACCAGCCCGCTCCGGCGGGCCTCCTGACCTGCACCCGCTCCGGCGGATGTAGGTCAGGGGCTACGGCCCCAACAAAAAGCAGGAGGACAGAACAATGGAAGATTGGACCTATGAGGACCGTCTGAGCTTCACCGACGCGCTCCGGTTCCTTCCGGTGGATGAGATCGCAGACAATGCGGAACTGTCCCGGCTGGACGAACGCGCAGAAGTGTACGCAACGCTGCAGGATGCCGGCATGCTCCGGTACCGGCTGCAGATTGCCTGACATTGACAGACAGCACCCGGACCCGCTCCGGATGCTGTAGTCAGGGCCAGGCCCTGAAGAAGGAGGAAAAAAGAATGAGAGCACCAATCAAAGATCTCCCGCTCTCTGGGATTGTAAGAGTGTTCGACACTATATCAGAAACCGTTATGTATTCCGGAACAGAGGATCTAATCTCGCTCAAGATCGGCCTCCAGATCCCGAAATTGATATATAGCGTGAATGATATCACATATATCGATATCGAGTATCAAAAAGTGTACTACGATGCAGAGGCTGAATGGTACTACTATGAAAGCTTCTTCCGCTCAATCTATGACGAAGAAACAGAAGAATACCGGTCTTCTCAAACATTCGAACAATTCATGCAATACCAACTAAAATGCGAACCAATCTGGGAAATAACCTGACCTCGACACACGGGACCCGCTCTGGCGGATCTCGCAGTCGGTGCCAGGCACCGAAAAAAGCAGGAATAGGTGTTGACAGATATCACAATACGTGATATCCTATCCTTGTGATAGGTGCCTACCTATTCCAAGAAGGAGGGAAAAACATGTTTCGTTCGGTTCCGAAAGCTTACCGGACGCCTGCAGGAAAGTTCTACAGGCCATTCCTGAGACTGGCTGATCGGCCGCACCTGCTGATCGCAGGGGCCACCGGCTCCGGGAAATCCGTAGCATTGAACGGGATTATCCACTCGCTCCTGATGACGAAGGCCCCGTCCGAATGCCGGTTCGTCCTGATCGACCCCAAGAAGGTCGAGCTTGTCCAGTACGCAGACGTTCCTCACACCGTCCGGTACGCATCCGAGCACGCCGAGATCGTCGATGCTCTGAACTGGGCCGCGCAGGAAACTGACCGCAGGTTCGCCCTGATGCAGAAGAACAGGATCAGAGAGTACAACGGATCGCATATCTACGTCATCATCGACGAGCTCGCTGATCTGATGGTTTCGCTGAAGAAGCAGACACTCCCCAACCTCCAACATCTCGCCCAGGTTGGCCGAGCCGCTCGTGTCCATGTGATCGCATGCAGCCAGAACATCCTGGCCGAAACGATCCCGACCCCGCTCAAGTGCAACTTCTCCACGATCCTGGGCCTCCGCACAGCGAACGCGCAGCAATCCAGATTCCTGATCTCAGCGACCGGATGCGAGCAACTCCCTGATCCGAAGCGTGAAGGCGTCGGTTACGGATACCTTCGCGACGGAGCCGATCTCGAGCGGCTGCTGATCTACAAGTACCCGAGCAGCGAGATCGACAGAGCGATTGACTGGTGGACATCCTCCGCCTGCATCGCCGGCTAACCCAAGTGACATTGACAGACGGCACCCGGTCATCACGGATGCCGTAGTCAGTGCCATCGCACTGAAGAAGGAGGAAAATATGAGCAAGACAACCTACACCGACCTGTTCGAAGACGAGGTGGCGGAGGTTCTCCGGGATGCAACCCGCTCCGGTGGAATCATCCTGGAAGGCTGCAACGAATGGTATCCGGCCCATATGATCAATGAGGACGGGATCTACTCCTCCGGTTCCGGGATGTTCACACAGTACATCAACGGGACAAGATGCGGATACGTCAGCGCAAGCTACCTCATCAGCCTGCTGGCCCACAAGCCATTCACGGTCGTAGCAAACCGTTCCTGACCCTGACACTCGGTACCTCCGCCGGAGATCCCGCAGTCAGCGCCAGACGCTGAAAAAAGGAGGAAAAAACATGAAGATCTACTGCGTAACGTTCGACGTCCAGTCCTTCGCTTTCCGGGAAACAAAGGATTATATCTTCCATTGTATGGCTAATACCGCGAAGGAAGCCAAGGACCTCTGTAAAGCAGAATGGCCAAAGCTGTTCAACGCTCCGAACGCAAAGGTACCGCATCAGTTCCACCTCTACGCCCGCGCTTCCAAGATCCAGGACGACGAGCTTCTCGGATGCAGGACCTGGTTCGGCGCTCCGATCCGTGAAAAAGACTGCTTCGGCTTCATCTGTACCGCAGCCAGACGGTGGCAGAAGTGACCGGTAATCGCTGACATTGGCACTCGGGGCCTCCGCTGGAGACCCCGCCGCCAGCGCCAGCTGGAGAAAAAAGGAGGAAGAAGTTATGGAAGGCATCAAGATCGAGACCAAGACAAACGGTTATGAAGCCGAGGCGCTTCAGGAAATGATCGAAAGATTTAACAATGTCGCCGCAGACATGTTTCCAGGTTGCACAGTCTATCATTTCTACTATGGAAATCGCTGCGATATGGCGGATATTGAAATCGGCTCAGGAAACTACGCTCACTTCAATATCTACCCCAACCGAGTAAGCCTGTGCGGCTACACCGGCGAAAACGAGGACGTTAGAAAGTGGGAGCATATGACCCACAACGATGAACTGTACGACGGGAAACTGATTGAGCTTGCTGGTTTCTGACATTGGCACATGGGAGCCGGGCCCCGGCTCTCATAGCCAGCGCCAGACGCTGGGGAAAAAGGAGGAGATTAAATGAGGTACAACAACAAGTTCTTCAGCACCGAGGCGGAGGCTAAAGCTTTCCGTAAAGAGCATGGCGGCGTCCTGCTCCACTGTACGCCTCGAAGCCACTCAAGCACCAAGATGGAGTTCCACGCTGAGATGATGGTAGCTATGGACGCAAGAGGAGAACAGGTAGATCCAGAAAAGACTCCATATTGCGTAGCCTGGAACGAAGGAACACCAGACTGATCCCGGCACCCGGGAGCCGCTCCGGCGGCTCTCGTAGCCGGCACCAGACCGGAGAAGGAGGATCATCATGAAACGCTACTTCCGCGATTTCTACGGATGCACAGCAAGCATCCGCACCCACCGCAACGGGCAGTCCGACCTGGTCATTCGCACCGGACAGGGCGGGCTGGTCCTCCGCCGGACCTACAACTCCGAGCGCGGTGCCCGCATTGCCCTGGGTCAGTACAGCGACCGCTGGACCGAAACGACGAGGAGGTGAAAAGATGGACCCGTTCGAAGATGTCCGGCGCGAGTACGTCAACCGCTACCGTGAAACCCATGGCATTCTCCTGGCAAACGACTACGACTCGTTCGTAAATAAGATGTTGGACGCCATCCAGATCACGATGAACGAATCCGACGTCGGCCAAGAGATCATCGATGAAGCACTCGGTGTTGCGCTCGCTCGGAATCTCACTCCGGAACAATGGAGCCTGCAGAAAGCAAACCTCATGATTGTTTTGTTCTGCATGGCGCTGGATGCCTGCCCGTTCCTGAAACACGAGATGGCGCATCACCTGTACAACGAGCTCAGAAAGGAGGCGAACGATTGACCGGATCCGCTCCAGGAGATTATAATAAGTCTCCACCCATCGCACGAGGAGGACGCACAATGCCAAAGAGCAGCACCCTGGCGCAGCGCAAGTACGACGCTGCAAACTGTAAGTTCTATCACCTGAAGTTTAACCTACGCACCGACGCGGACGTCATTGCAAAGCTCGAATCCGTCCGTTCAAAACAAGACTACATCCGGAAACTTATCCGGAAAGATAATGAGGAGGAAGCAACTATGGAAAAGACGCTGTATACTGCCATCATCGAGAACGACGAAGGTATCCACCTGATCCGGAAGGCCATTGCTGATCCGACCGCTGAGTACGAAGACTTCGAATACGCCATGCAGAACAAGGCGGAGGAGCTCGGCGGCGAACTGTACTGCATCTACGATCAGGCCGACATCGTCGAGGACATCACCCTGGATTAATGGATCGTTCACTACCCGCTCCGGCTTCGGCCGGACGGGCTTTTTTTTTGCCCATTTTTATATGCAATTCCGGTCAGACCACGCATGCATATATGCACCCAATCCACCCAGGAAAATGAATATCTTCAATCTTTTATGCGCATTAATATTCAAAATGGATTATATAGTACCTCTCCTATTGAGGTACACAATATATAGTGTTTCAACTATTCGCTAAACATACGTTTTACGAATAGTTGTGCAGCATGGCCATAATCCGCTCCGCATTTTCGTGCAGGATCTGCATTGTTTCATCCGGTTAAGCAGAATCCTATGCTTCGTCTGCTTTTCCGGAATGAGTAGCCCATACACAGCTCCTTCCCTTTCGGACCAGCTGCCTTCCAAAACAAATTCATCACACAAGAGAGCAACCTGTCACGTCGTTAAGGTAATATATATATAATATTCGTACATAATATATATTATATAGATTATAGATATATATAAAACAAGCGTAGAACTATATCTACGCCTGCATGTATGTCATTCGTCGTCATCTTCTACCGGTATAGCGTCCACGAGTCGTTTACGTGCATCCTCCGCATCCAGGTCCTGCATCGGATTGGTAGGTGTGATAACGTGTTCCACCTGATCCACGTATCCGAAGTTATTCTTCCCCAGGAAGATCCCGTTAGGCGGAGATACCTTACCATTTTGCATGTAATACTCCCACATTTCTTCCAGCAAAACGTACGCTTTTTTTATCGTGTCTGTTAGTGCCGCATTAGGCACTGCCCTTTTATCGCCACTCTTCCACTCCCACAACGTCCGTCTATCCACGCCCAGAGCGTTAGCGAGACCGACGACACCGGGTTTCATGTCGTTGTCGAAGCAGCGCTGGAAATACCACTGGATACGTTCTTGTACGGCAGGGATATTGTTGTAATCAAGCTTAGGCATTTTAAATGATTCGAGAGCGAACGCGATGCCACGTGCGTTATCGCCTGGTTCGCATAGGTCTGCGCCGAAGTTAGCGAGATCAGGGCGGTTACGTTTTTTCTTTTGAGTTGAGATAATTTGTTCGTTAGAGATAGGTTGTTTATTCATTGTTAGACTCCTTTCTGTCGAGAAGGCCAAGTTCTTCTATTGCGGTACGGTTAGCGCGTTTAATGATCATCCAGATTATTTTAGGGTTAATGTTATGAGTAGCTGCATAGTTAGAGACGTATGTGCGGTCGTCGCCCCAAGGTGAAGTAAAGTACATGCGGAGGATATCCTGGTCGTGAGGAGAGAACTTAGATGAGAAGATATTGTGGCATGTGGTATAGAATTTACGATCAGGGGGAGAGAGTGTGTTAATGTCTGCGTTATCGAGGAGGAGAGTGAAGTATGTACGCCACATGTGGGTAGCGATACCGCGCCACCAATCAGGTTGTTTTTGTTTGTCGATCAATCGGATCACCTCCAGAGTTATAATCTAATTCTGACATAATAGCGACGCGTTCATCGAGTTCTTCGAGGCGGTCAGCGGATTCGATGAGAGTTTTAATACGGTCGCGAGTGAGTACGCCGCCAGCGTCAGCCATGAGGCGAACGCGGTGGATAAGTTTGTCAGTGGGTGTACGTTGGCCAAGACCTTTCATTGTGTATCACCTCAATTCTGTGTTTCGTGTACGGTGCGTGTACGGAAAAAACGTGATTTTCAATTTTCCGTACATGTCTACGAGCGTTGATTTATAAGGGTTTCAGGCATGTCGTGTACGGAATGTACGGAATGTACGGAAAGTTTTTTCTCTTACGCGCGCGAGCACGCGTACTTTTTCTACATTTTTGAAAAAAATATACTCCATATATATAGTGTGTGTCTAAACACCGTACATTCCGTACAAGGACCCTCTAAGCCTTATGGCATAAGGGTTTGACCGTGTACGGTCGGAAAAGTGCCACCGTACATTCCGTACATCTGGATTAGAAAGGCATGTCATCACCTGGATCCACCTCCACGTATTCTTTATATTTTTCCTGCTCAGATTTTTCATCTTCGGGAAGCTTAATTGCGTAATGTGGGATGCCTTTAACGCGGCGAGTAAGGCGGTTATTTTTGTTTCCGTGGCCGTATGATTCAGGCATGAGAATGTCTTTACGTTTAGCCCAGTCAATGAAGGCTCCGGGGGAATAGCCGTTGTTCTTGAGGATGTTTTCGAATGACGTACGGTTGATGAACAGGCAGTCAAAGCCGTCCACGCGGTCATACTTACCCCAGATTTCGCCGTTTGCCTGGTCCTCGCTGTCAAAGCGGCGTGGGTTAGCGGCGCAGAAACCGATGAGCCACTGATAGCAGCGGAGGTTGATATCTGTCTCTGCCCTGCTTACGAGGTAGCCTTTAATGTCATCAACGGATAGAGCGCGTTTGTCCTTAAAGATTCCTTTTGTAGCGAGAGCATCTGCCGCGAGGAGAATTGAAGCTGAGAGCACCTGTTTATCCTGGACATCTTCCTGCATCAGTTCAGCATAGAACTTTTTCTGTAAGGCTTTAAGGGCATCGATCACGCCATCTTTGTGAAGCATTTTTATGAACTCATTGCCGGCAAATCCGTAGTGTTCCTTTAGGAGGTTAGCTGTTCCCCTGGCATCTGAGAAGAGCGGTATTCCGCCGAAGTTTACCTCAACGATACGGGCCACAGCGCCACCGCCGGAGTTGCCCTGGGTAATAGGCATTTCTCCTGTTGTGATGATGCAAGAGGACCAGCGTTTCTGGACCTGTAGCCCGCCTTCCTTTGCTCCGCGACCTTTACTAACGCCTTCGCAAAGCATATAGACGATATCGTCGAATGTCTTGCGGTCGGAGATCACCTGGAGCTCGTCGAATAAGATTGGCAGGTTGCAGCAGAAAGCGGCGTACAACTCCATGCTGACCTTTGTGCCGGAGAAAGTCTTGATGTACCGGCCGACGTCCGGATTGCCCCATACAGACGCTGCCAGCATCAACGCGACAGTCTTTCCGCATCCGGTTTCACCCCAGAAGTGAACGAAGAAAGGCAAGCCTCCGAGAATCTGTACGAGCGGTGCTGCAAAGGAAGCAGCCAGGGCGATCCGAGCGGGAACGGAGTCTGCTGCGCGGATGGACTTAGCACAGTCAAGCCAGGTTTGTCTGTCTCCGGTAGGCTTGAATTCATCGTACATGCGAAGGAACTCAGGGCTATCGCCGTCGTAGGATACATCCTTCACATATGGCATAAACTGTCCATCTGCGAGCCAGCCCATGTGTGATACGGAATCCTGCCTGGGGAGACTGTCGTAGTTTAGTGACTCTAAACTTCCCATGTATCGGACAACTTCTTTTGCGTTCTCAGAGTTAACTGCGATTCCCTGACGAGAGAGCCCGATGATTTTCTGAGCGGAAGCCAGCTGTTCCCGTGAGACTGTAAGAAATTTCCATGGATCTTGGCCTCTGCAGTAAGCAATTTCAAGCTTTTCCTCGAACGTTTCGATATTAGTTACACGGCGAACTGGCATCAGTGGATGTGATATAACCTCAACATCTGCGCCCATTTCATTCATCCTGGTAACGCCGTATTCATCAGCAATGTATGTTCCGCAATCAAGCTGGGATGGTTGCTTTGGGAACATGGTTTGGTTATTGCCGAGGATGGTTGCTTTCGGGGATTTGCTTTCAACATAAGCGTTCCAAGTTTTTATAAACCCAGTGAATTTAAGTTCCTTAGCTACGGCCTGCATTTTTGAAAGCAGGATCTGGAGCATAAACTTATTATCCTTTTGTGAATACAGCCATTCATATGGTCGTTCAGAAAGAAAGTCATCGTACGTCCAGTTAGGGATTAATTGTTTTGCTTCTGACACATGAACTCACCTCCTTTTTCAAAATTGAAAAACCGCCTTCTGATTTTCCTCATGAGCGGTAGCGTTGGTTTTGATCATTGTCTTCCCCCTTACTAAAGGTCTAATAGTTATTGATGTAAGTTTATCACGAAACGTTGTTTAATTCAATAAATGAAAAACGGCAATAGGTTATGTGTTGTGAAAATTATCTGATTTGCTGCAGCCCCACCAGCAGTAATTATTATCATAGGTTTTGATACTGTGTAGGATGCATGTATTCCATGTTTCACCTGGATTTTTAACGTAGAATTGGCAGTCATTGCAGATCACTATCGGCTGCATTTTTAGCTGGAATTCTTTTCTCTGTGTCTCGATCAGTTCAAGCGCATCCTTAGCAAGATTCTGAGCACAAAACTTTCCCATGTATGGGCAGTCTTCACAGTGAACATTTTTGATATTGGAGCATATTTCAAGGCCTTTCATTGTTTTTTCTGTATCCATTGTGTTGCTCCTTTCATCGATCATCTATAATCATCAAACTCTTCCCGAGTGCCTGGCATATCTTCTGAAGGTTCCGAAGCTTTGGAGGTCTTGCATTGCTCAGATAGTTTGCCAGCGTACTATCCGACACGCCGGATTCGAAGGACAGATCATAAATATTCCAATCCAATTTATGCATTTCATTTTTCATCCACGTGCCAAACTGAAACGATTCATCTGTGATATCAATCTGTTTGCTCATTATCATCATCTCCAGTTATATTTGGATTAAATCCGCAATGGTCGCACCATGGTTCCAGCTCTCCATTGTCATTTACAATGTAATCATCTCCAAGCCCACGGCATTCATAACACCTGTCATACTCATCCCAATACTTTTGATCTTCCAGATATTCTTCATAAGCTGCGCAGTATTCTTTTGCGGAACAGCCATTGCATTCATCCGGATCGAAACTATCTTCGTCACATCTGAAGCCGGCATCACGTACCATTGCAAGTCGATCCTCAGCGTTGTACCAATCCATCTCAGTCTGCCCACGATAGTACTTGTCAAGCTCAGGAACACGCCGGACATGTATGTCTTTAAACTCCAGGTCTTCACCAATTAACTCAGATCTCATGACAATGTATCGTGCTTTGCTGGCTGTTTCTGCGAACACAATCGTTGAACACATGTCAATGTCCTGCCTGCAGCAATACGCCTTCATTTCAGTTTCACCCACCTTGTCCAACCACAGCAGTCAATTGGTCTGTTGTCGATCCGAACAAAAATGTGCCGGCCGATTTTGTCTGTGTAAACAAGATATCTCATTTAAGTTTCACCGCCATCGAATTCTTTTTACAAATTTACATCGTAACTATATTTCCAAGAGTTTCCTTTGCAAACCGCCTGATGTCTTCTACCATTTCAATCGGCAATCTCACCGCAGCATAATGTTTGTGACAATCATTGGTATACGGGCATGTTTCACAACTCATCATTGATTCTGTTACAGTTTCAGGCAGACAATGAGCCAGGCCATCAATGATCTTTCTTGCTCTTACTATTTCCATTATCTTCTCCTTTCGAAAAGAACGATTTTAAATCGCCATCATAGCGTGCCTCCTTGCAAGCATTTTTTTCTTTTTCTTCAATTGCGTTTACGTACTCTTCAAATTCATTAACTGTCAAAGTCCTTTTCCCAAGTTCTACAATCCTGTTGTTCAGTTTGAGTATGGCCTCTGAAATTTGTTCAAACGCTTTCTGATAAGGATCTTTCATTTTTTATAACACCCCAATTCATAAATTACTGCTGTTCAAAATGTTCGCAGGTTTCATGCCTATGCATCAGGCAACTTTTAATCAAACTGCACGTACCATATGGAGAATCCTTCTTGTTTTCTGGTGTCCAGTTTTTACAGTTTAGGCAATACGCATTTGATATGCCAAATGAATCCAGAACTTCTTTTCTGATTTCAGCTAGGTATTTTTCAATGCGTTCATCTCTGCTGTGCTTACCGAACCACTTCTTCTTGAACGCATCTCGTGCTTCGACCCAGGCACCTTCACCTGTATCAGATGACAGGAACCATTCCCGATCATGGAACAGATTTGCCAGATCCTTTACGAGTTCGTCCAGTTCCCTATCACCAAAGTCTCCAACGTGACTATCAAGATCACTGTAAAAATACTGCAAACTTCCTCCACTCATCTTTCACGATACGCTCCTTTTACAAAATTGCTTACTTGTCCCTTGTCGGGATATAATCCTCAAATCGAGGACAAGATTTGAATACTATCTTGTTATTGCACCATCGTTGCAAATCTTTGATTTCAATCGGAGCATCCGGCTTGTTGTAAATCATCACATAAGGGTCATACCCAAGATCCCGAAGCGTATAGATTCTGTACAAGTTTTCTTCCATCGTGCTGTTATAGTTCGTAAGGCAGTACACCATTCCGATATTGCTCTTCCGTCTGAAACCTTGTGCAAAATTCCGAAACCGTCCTTCCAGATCGTCCTTTGGGTTGTCCCATGCAAAATGCAATGTTCTCAATCTCATATGGTTGATATCGTCAATGTCTGCATCATTAAGGCATCTGATATCTAACCCTTGAGTAAAATCAAGCAATGCCCCTGTTTCCCGATACTGTGCCATCAAATCACGCTTTTCTCTGCAAGCTGTGATATTTGGGTCAAGGATTCGGATCTCTTTCTGTCCGTTCCAGAAATCCTTCACATCCGCAACCTTCACGGCACATCTGCCTTCCTTTGCAGCTACATCTCTAATGGCAAAAACTACAGCCACGGGGACATCCTCGACTCGTCATACTGACCGCAAAATCGAATTGCGGATAGATACTGTAATCGGGAAACATCCTTTCAATCTCTGGAGGAAGGCTTTTGTTTTTGCTCTGGTCAAACACCTCCTTCCCGTCTTCACCCAAACTGATGCAGTATCCGGTTCCACCCTTAATCACTTTGTCAGCGTTCATCGGCTCCGGCACATCTGGAGAATAAGCATCAGAAAAGATTTTGCTCATATAGACGATGTCATAATGAACCAGATCCGACCACCACCATTCCACCAAGTCACCCTGTGCCTTGTGCCATGCTGATATCCGCATCAGAGCAAGATTTGGGAAATTGTGACCGTCTACATCAATCAATCCGATATCCATTTATTTCGCAATACTCCTTTTTATTCAAAGTTGTATTTAAGTCACTTGCACAAACTTGCACTCGTGCAAGTTATGTCCATTGAACGTTGCTCCCGTGCGAGTAAGGTATCCGTCTACATTTCTTCTGTTCTTCTGACATAGTAGATACAAGTCCTATTGCCATGTCATAATATTCCGTTTCTTCTTTTGACATTTCTGTTCGTTCTGCTATATTGCAAAGAGTTTCTATAATCTTTGCTATTGTTTGATTGTCCATATTATTCCCTCACTTGAATCGTCATTTACTTCGCAATACTCCCCTTTTATTTACTATCATCCTGGCCCACAAGCTTGTTGTAAATGGCTCCGCATATATCCACAAGCAAACCAAGACTAACACTGATATCCATGAGCAGAACATTACGTTCAACGTTTTTATCCAGGAGTCCATTGTTCTCTTTGTTTGTTTTGTGGAGTCTTTCAATAGAAATATTGATCTCATCTGTTCTACTTTCTGGTTTTTTTTCGCCTGTTTTCTCATCAAATTTCACTTTTTATTTCTCCTTTTATTCTTCCAAACGTCTTTCCGGTTATAGGGTTAAAGAGAACCTCTGTACCACCAGCCATCCGGGCAATCATCCTTGCATCAGAACGTGAACTGAATTGTGCAGCATCATATGGACTGTCTGACAATCGGCATACACCGGTGTCTTCATAAGGAATACCAACCAGAAACACGTTCTTGATTTGCACAATGTAAACGTCATATTCCTTAATGTTCATCTCGTTTGGCGTACTCCTTATTGCGTATCGTGATTCGATTAAGTAAAAAATTAATCGCATGATTTCCCAATGTTCATATATGCCGCTTCATTATCAAACCACATGCCGTACACACCGTATCCACATCTCCAGGCTGTACCGATGTTTCCGTTTCTGTAATTAAGCATATCGATCAGCGCATCCATTGCTTCATTATGTTCCATGCTTTTAAGCTCGCTTAATTCTGCGTCGGTAAAGCCAGTAATCTTCATTGTATCAAGCCCCGAGTTTCCGTAGTTTGTTCTCTCAATCGTGAGTTTCATGCTCATCTCTCCTTTTCTTATATTCCTCATCGAGGTAATCACTGATAGCGGAAAGCATCCCGTTTACAAGAGGTCCACCTTTTGCTTTGGTATAAGCTTTTTCAACGTCTTCAGCATAATGTATCCACCATTCTTTATTTTCACCAGGTGGAAAATGATCGTTCAAAAAGTCAAACATTAATCTGAATACCATTTTATGATATGTAGCATACTCTTCTGGTTTCCAGATTTCCTGATCCGTGTACGTTTTTCTCACCGCCTTCAGATAATACTTCCTTTAAATTTTTAGTCTTCAACGTATATGATCCAGAAATGGTTTAACGTCAACATGTTTGCCTGTTTTTACTGGATAATTAACATCATCCGGTGTCATTTCATAGAATCGTACTGTGCCATCTGAAGCAATACCGCCAATGCAACAAGTTTCATCCAAATCCGTAACAATAAATACTGCTCCAGTTTTTGGGTCTTGTACTTCATCGCCAATTTCTATTTGATCCGACGCAATGGTAAGTTTTGCAATATTGTTGTTTCGATTTTTTCTTATTTCTTCTGCTTTTTCTATAATCTCTTTTGCATCCTTCAGAAGAAAATCCACAGTTCCGCAATCAGGAAATACAGATTCTATTTCCTCCGATGTAAAAGCAGTAAACAATACTTTTTGTGACAATGAGAAGTGCCTGATAGCATCAAGCATTTCTTCTGCTCCAATATTAAATGCTTGCTCATCATGCGTTTTTTCTCCTTCACGTTTGCCTTCGTTGTAAGCATGGAAGATCATTCCATACAGGATGTTCTTAACCTTCTGACTGTATTTTTCAATACATATGTCAAAATTTTTTGTTGCGTTATCGTAAAGTCTGTCTTTAGAATCCATTCACTCCTCCGTCCTTTCTTTTTCCGGCCTACTATCGTACCATTTGCCGCCCTTTTTATAATTTTCATGCAGTCTCCATGCTTTGCATTTCACTGGCTCTTGGCAGTACAGATAACCAATAGTTGCCTCATTTAAAGTGCAGTAGTATGGTTCATAGTGCTTGCAGGTAATACACATCCTTGGAACTCGTTCTTTCATTCCCACTTCACCTACCTTTAAACATCAACCCCGTTTCCGGGGCAACATATCTGAGGTACACTCCAACGTTTATCAAACGTATCAGTTACGGTCATTCGGCATCACCTGCCGTTATCTATGTGCGTATCATTTGCACGAATTTCAGTCCAGTTTCCGTCTGGATTAAGTTTCACACCGACAACAGGATTTTCTACGATGCATTGATACTGTTCTCCATCCCTAAATCGTCTGAACTCCTTTTTCAGTTCATACACTTCGTAATAGATTCTGTTGACGATTACAAACACGGAAATGCACAGCGCAATAATGAAAGCACTGACCAAGCCGAAAAAGATAAAGTATTGCTGGCTCATTCCCACTTCACCGCCTGTTCACACTTACTGCAAAACCGGATGGCATCAAGTTTTTTCCTTTGGCTAATCATGTACTCACATTTTGGACAATGATAATTTCCTCTGTATTCCATTACCATCTGTGGTTCATCATGTTTAATTGCCATCAATTTTTCCTTTGGCTCGATTCGGAACTGCCCATGTTCCCAATCAAAACCCATGCCAACATACCTTACATTCATACACGGGCGTTGACCGCAAGTCATGTACGGTAATTCCGTTGAGATAACAACATCAATGTTCTCTGGATTCTTTTCAAATTGTAAGGCTGTATCAATCGCATTTTTGAGTTCACGCAATGTCATTCCCACTTCACCGACCTTCCCATTCAATACGTTTCCCACAGCAACGGCAGAAATTGTCCTCACGAATCAACTGAACACCGCACAAATCACAACAACAATCCGTGATGTAAGTCATTACGCATGACGATTCTGGGTGAACAACCACATCCTGCTCTTTCAGCAGTTCAAGAGCATCCGTCAAAATGTTCTGATACGCTTCAAATACTGGCGTTTGGCTCGGTAATCCGAATCCGAAGAACTCACGCATTGCTTCCAGCCCTTCTATAACATTCTCCCTGCCCATTTCATCAACTCCTGCGTTATCTTTAAGTCAGATAATGGCACTTTAAGTCTTGTACCCATTTTTGACGGCATCATAATAATTCTGATTCCACTTACGGATTGCACCTCTGATAGTCATGGCTCTCGTTGTTGTCCAGTGACAAGTTTCACATTCGCAATAATACTTATTGAACCGTCTGGTTAATGACTCATTAAGTCCGACAATGCCACCACAGGCACAACGGTGTAGATTTGGTTTGAGCCGCAACCATTTTTGATGAATGCGATTGTGATGCCGGTCTACTTCAGCCACTTTTAATCATCTCCCCATAGAGATTGAAATGCTTTATTCAATCTTTCCCCGTTTTCATCGGACAGAAAAGCATCCCGCTTATCCATTGCTTCTTCGTCTGGATGAACCATTTCTTTCCATCCAATAGTTGCCTGATTCGTGATATCCTTACCGCATTTCTGGCAGAACGGAGGAAACGGTTTCTCTTCCCACCAACTATGTCCGCAGAACGGACAGGTCAGATGAAATTTCTGATCTGTTGATATGTAATACGAATCGGACTGAAACTCTTTTTCTTCCTGCTCTTTCAGCGGGCACCGAATGTCACGCCGACCTGTCCGAAAAGCGCATCCAACGTTTATCCCGATTCCGTCATATTCTGATGCAACACAGTTGCAGCTATCACCGCAGAAAATGCAATCCTCACATTTCTCCGGCATCGGCATATCAATCTGAATCATTCCCACTTCACCGGCTTTCCGCAAACACAACAAAACAAATCTGGGTTCATTATGCTCTGCAACTTATAACCACAATTACCGCACCGTTTGTTACCGTATTCGTCTGTTGTCGGTTCAATCCCTTTCTGCGCTTGCAGCATGGCAATGGCATCGTCTATCGGTTCCCACATGGTTGATGGGAGAAAACGTTTAAGTTCAATCAGCCCTTTGCTTACATTTTCAATGTCCATTTTTTCAACACTCCCACAACAATTAATAAGGCCACATTGCTCTCATACATCTTGTAATTGCTTCCGTAATTTCTTTTCCGCATACTTTCACCGTTTTATCCCCAATCGTTATTCTTACCATATCACTATCTGGCCCTGAATCTCTGACTACTACACGAGGATTTTCAAATGCTTTATCTCTTTCCTCATAGTCCATCAACTCAATTCGTACATCCATGCTTGCAACACTCCATTAAACAGTTTTCAACGAATCGCTTTGCAGCTGGTATGGTTTTTATTGCCTGGCAAAACTGCTCGTTCCACGCTTCATCCGGCGTCTGCGGCACATTTCTGTCCCTTTGTTCTTCAAGCTTACAAAGAATTTCATCCGCAACCAGGAACAAATCAAATTTCATCTTGTCCTTCCATGCTTCCGCCTCAATAGCTTCCTTTCGCATTTTAACAGCCATTTCAGCGCGTCTTGATTCTTCCGGATCGATCTTGCCGTCAAGATCCAGACCAAGGTGGAAGGCACTGTTTATCCACGCTACGGTATCTTTGAACGACGTTTTGTGATATTCCTGGGCAAACTTAATAACATCCCCACCGGACTTACAAACGTGGCAGTAGTATCCACGGTCGCCTTTATAAAGGACACAATTGAAATCTTTTCCGCCGTGAATTGGGCACTGACATCTTCCGTGTCGGATTTCAAGGCCAAGCGCCTGGCCTATGTCCAGCGCAGACACAGATGATTTAATCTTGTCAACCGCTAACACTAATGCATTCATATCTTTGCTGCGAACGGATATGTTCGATGATGTCGTTTATTGTTCCTTTAACATACAAACATCCACCAACAAAACTAATTGTCGTTATCGGATTGTCCGGATCATCATCGTCTGTAATCCATCGAATAAGATCTGGATTAATATAAACAAACTTTCCACTAGTATCCATCAACCTTACAAGATTCATATTAAAACCCCTTTGCAATAACTGCTCCAATTTTCCTGTAGCTGCGGCGTCTTTCTTTATAGGCTTTCATACAATAGTCAATGTCTTCATCCACAAAATCCATCACGATTGGCATATCTTTTCCTTCAGCCGTACGACGGATCCGACCAACTGCCTGTTCAATTACGGTGCTGTATTTTGCCGGGCTTGCAAGAAACAATCTATCCAAGCATGGAATATCAAGTCCTTCCTTTGCCAGACTGTATGACGCGAACAAATACTTATACTTCCCTGTTCGCATATTCTCAATTGCCTGTTCACGTTTAGCTTTTGCTTCTTTGCTGGTCATCTTTCCGTTGATAAATGCGCTCTCCTCTTGCATTTCGTACGGCAACAGCATCCGTATCGCTTCAAGCTGATTGAGACGGTCTGAAAGAATTAAACAGCTATGCCCTTTGCAATTCATAATCTCACGAGCGATCTGCCTATTTCGGTCAGGATGTGTTGTAATGTATTCAATCAACTTTGCGTAGCTCTTTGTGCCATCTGGATTCAGACACTTATCCTCGTCAAGCTTAATCCCTGTCGTTTTTTCATACACCTTAACATTCATAACGCGATCCGCAATGGCTGCATCCGGCACCTCATAAGCGACTTTCCCGATCAATGCAAATGTTGCGCGAATCAAGCCATCACTTCGAGCCGGTGTAGCCGTTAATCCGATCTTGTGCCTGGCAGACAGATGGTTTAGAACCTTCTCGTACCTGGTAAAAGACGTTGCAGAACTACTTACGCGATGGCATTCATCTACGATCACAACATCCCAGTAATCTCGGTACTGTGTAAGTTCCAGGTTTGCCATGGTCTGTACAGTCGCAAACGTAACGCCTGAGCCAACGTTTACTTTCCCTTCCGTAATGGTCCCGATCAAGTTCTCGTCCATGTATTGCAGTGCTCGGTCGCGGCTCTGGTTCAGCAGATCTGCCGTATGGCATAGCCACAATGCGCGGCGGCGAAAGGCCTTGATCAGTGCAATCCCCATTTGCGTCTTTCCTGATCCAGTTGTCGCTTTCAGGATTCCGTACTTTGCTTCGATCATCCGAATGACAGCTTCTTTTTGATAGTCATACAACGCCATGCTTTTACCGCCATAGCTGATGATCGTATCCTGTCTGAAGTCAGTGTAAAGTGTAGTTCCTTTAAGCAGAGGCATGATCTCTCGGCAAACACCAAACGGAAGGATCAGCGTGTTCCCGTTCCATTCAAAAAGCCGTAGCTCCTTCGGCGTCCGTCCAACCCAGTATCCCATACGCTGTTTCTTTTCATATTCAGGATTTGGGAATCGCAGGTTTTCTTTTACCCAGGACACAACCTCATCCGAAGGATCTTCAATGAAAATTCGGTTTGCTATTGTTGTGTTCATACATCGTCTCCCCATACGTCGCTGGAATCCAGCCACTTTTCCAGTGACCATGTCTGTTGTTCAAAATCTTTTTCTGTCAACTGAGTTCTGCCACGATGCTTTAACGTCTCAATACGTTCAATATTAATCATCCGAATTTCATCAGTGCCTGAAATGTTTACTTTCAAAGCAAAGTAGCAAAGCTCTCCGGTCCTCCTGGTGAACATTCGCATAGCGTACTTTTGGTTCTCTTCTACGCGCCTAAAAGGAAAAGTATTATTCTCACAAACCTTGCAATCGATCAGCGTATGGAACTTTCCTTTCACTGCGATAATGTCTGCTGGCTGACCGGATTTGTTCTGCTGCATAACATGGCACCAGAACCCGTTTTGATAAAGAATCTCGGCAAGTTCCTGCTCAAATCTTCCACCAACGGTCCGGTTATCTGTCTTCTGCACAGGATCACTCCTCTTCCAGCTTGTCGTAGAACATCTCAATTTCCATCTTTCCGACAACCGGCTTCAGATCCTTGAATGTCCGGCCATAAAAGTTCAAAAGCTGTTCCTCGTTGATCCAGAACGCAGGAGTAATGCACCGCCCGATTTCATTATTGCTTTTCTTTGTCTTGCACAGGACATAATCACCAATATGAAGCGGAACACCTTCCGGTGCCCGGAAGGTATACTGAACGCCACAATTCGGGTGTTTAATGAGTACGATTTTGATTTCCTTCATGATTTCCTCCATGGTTTTCTCCTTTCTGTTTCGTCTTCGGATGCTGTGTCTCTGCACCATCCTTAATCCGAAGTAAATATTCATGATGCGGGTGAGGATTTGCACCTCACATGGCTATTACGTATGTTGGTTTTATCCTGCCGCCAGCCAACAAGCTGCGTCTACTATTGTCTTCCTGGCTTACCTGTCCAGTGCTGCCATGGTCAGCCGACTTTACCATGTTTCTGATCTCACCGGTTACTTCGGCATCTTGATTTTCACATGTCTATTCCGCCACCGCATCATGCTATATCACAGGACGTTCCTGGATCGGTTTCCAATCTTCAGAACACATGTGGCATCACCTCCTCAAAAAGGAAGTTCTCCGTCCATGTTTACAGGTGTCATGTTTGGCTGCACGTCTCCGGAAGAAGACTGCTTTGAACCACAAAAATGAGTATTAGATACGAGCAAAACAATCTTGCTGCGTTTCTGCCCGTCCTGATTTTCCCATTCTTCAGTGTTTAGTTTTCCTTCAACGGCAATCTCCTGCCCCTTCTTGAAGTACTTGCTGATAAATTCTGCCTGTCCTGAAAAAGTTTTGCATTCAAGAAAACATTTGTTTTCCTTCTCATTGTTTTCACGGTCCTTATACTTTTCACTCCAGGCAATCCGGAAATTAAGCACCTTTGCTCCAGAGTTTGTTTCCTTCAGTTCAGGATCTGCTACCATACGTCCCTGCATAACCAGATGATTAACCATTTCTTTTCCTCCTTGTTACTCGGCATCAGCCATAAGTTCCGCAGCCAGGTTGTCCTGCTGTTCTTCGTGAGATTCCTGAGCGGCTTCCATTTCTGCCTTTTTCTTCTGTCCACAATCCACACAGAGTTGCTTCCCGTATTTCTGCTTGCTTGCGGCAACGATCTGTTCTGCCGTAAAGTTACTGACACCAACGATTTCTTTGCCACATTCGGCACACTTGAAAGTCTTTGGTGCCTTTCCGTCTTTCGGGATAAAATCGCGAATACGGATTCCATCCGTCAATTCATTCTTGCTTGGATTTCTTACGCCGTGCTCAATCCATAGCTGGATCTTTTTCCCTTCTAGTGCATTAGCAGTTACCTGCTTGTACAGCCGCTTCAGCGTCTGGCGATTTGTGCTGTTAACAATCAGCGGGCGAACCTCACTGATCCCTGGAACAGACTCTTCCGCAAACGTCAACACGTTTTTGATCTCTTTTCCTCTGGACAGGGTAACCTTGCCACGATAAATGTTTTTAATCGTCAGCACCGGTTCAATGCCTTCAGCAATATCATCCGCGCCCATGTATTCACTGTCTCGCTGAAGGTACTCGTCTCCTTTAAGCGGCCGCATGTGTTCAAGGTCCTTCGTAATCATCTTTAAATCTCCTCTCCTAATTCATTCAACATCCACCCGGGAACAAATGCATCATTCGGTACATCGCTGACGTATCCCGGGTACATATCCAGTACTTTGCAGTTATGATACTTGCCAAGCAATTCATGGAACTTCGTCACGCCAGCATTCATAACTTCCTCACTGACCTCAATCACATTCACGCTGTATGGCGCCTTCTTTTCCTGGGCAACAAACAAGAATCCAGGGCGCTTCCGCAGCTTCTTTGCATGCATCACGCCTTCCGTATACATGCCGGCCTGAAAGTAATATCCCATCTTCCAGATATCGCTGTTAAACCGGAAAGTATCTGCGCACTGTGTTGTCTTGTAATCCACAACGTACCAGCGACGATTATACTTCACCAGTCTGTCCGTCTTGATCTTGCATTTTTCTCCTGTCTCCGGATCCGTCCAGAAAAATGCCTGTTCAGTTTCGCCTTTCCCATAAATCAGCTTGTTCGCGAGCTTGCATTGTTCAATAGCGTTTGCCATTTCACGCATAATTTCAACATCTTCAGCGCTTACAATGGTTTTACCGGCCGTTGCTTCCTGATATTCTTCCCAGGCTTTTTTCCCTTCTTTTGTCCGGCGGTCAATCTGTGGTGCAATCGCGTACTCTGCACCAAAGTCCTTCGGTTCCAGGACCATCTTATGGCAAGCGCTACCGAAAACCATTGCAGGCGTTTGTTCTACAGGATGTTCTAGAAAATATTTAAACTTTTCCGGGCTGTCCTCCATCTTCCAAAGATCGCTTCTACGAATTCCTTCTGCAATGTTGTACTCTTGTTCATTCATAACTTCTGTGTCCTCCATAAAATAGGATTGAATAACATCAATGTGCCACCATATTCATCTGCGACCTGCAACGCCTTTTCCTTGTCCCTTGTTGTCCATGCATTGCTCAGATGATCGTCCCATCGAACCGTGCCAAGAAACGTTCCGTAACCGGCCAGATATTTGCCGTCCTTTTCAATCACCAGGCACGTCTTTGTCCGAATGATGTCCAGTTTCATTTTTCTGTTTCTTCATCTCCTCTAACTTTACATGTATACTTTCCGAATATCTTTCGGACCACCATCCTGCGAACATCACCGTACCAACAACACCGGATACCCATCCGGCCAGGAAATACCAGATCAATGCATCATCTCCTTACAAATTCCATAAGTCCCGAATAATCAAAACCGCAAAGAAAATCGTGACAAGAGCTACAGCAATCAATGAATATCCTTGCCATGGTTGTAAAACAAATCCATTTATGTTCCACACATTAGCTGACATTTCTGTTTCTCCTATCACGTTACGTAATATTGATGGGGATTTAAAAAGCCGATTAACGGCTCCGGCTGCTCCCCGACCGGTTGGCATAGTTCCCCTTTCCATTATGTCCCATTAGAAGAAAGTTGAAAAAGAAGGAAGCTTTCGAGGGGAACGCACGAGAGGTTTTGTGCTCTGGCTTATAGCCATTGCCTTATTATGGTTTATCGGCATTGCCGATGATCAATCATATTCTGGATCTCCTGTTCTTGTACCGTTGCTTATACCAGATCTGACGAAGCTTTGCGTCGCTGACGGTACCGTACTTTGCATTCTCCTTTTGTATCAGTTCCCTGCGTTCTTTATTCTTCGCTTCAAACGCAAGATATTTTTCGCATTTACCATGACAGTCGCTGGAACGGTCCTGGCAATCTGGCAAGCACGGGTTGTCCTTTGACGGCGCATGATTGAATCTGTTCATCTGTCAGTTCCCCCACTTTCCAAGATTATACGGGCAAAGGAACTGCCCTTTGTAATCTTCAAGCGGGAGAATCACTGTAAGTAACTGGAATAACCCGCAGCTTTCACAATCCGTATCGTCCAGTGTACAATCCTTGCACGTTGCTCTCGCGTAATCCACAAGTTCCCGAAACTCTTCCTTCTGCATCACAACGTTCGTGGTGCTCGGCGTAGCTTTCGGTGTCAGTCGCATTTCAAAATCCATCGCCGTGTTCTGAAGCTGCTTTCTCTGATTCAGCGGGATCGTCCGCCTGATCTCATTCAGCAGTTCATCCGACTTGTCAGCAAGTTCCTTCATTCTTTCAGAACCGTTCACCACCATTTCAAGACGATCTGAAAGTTCTTCCCGCAGGTCACTCAGAACAGTCGCGGCATAGGACATCAGAATCATGCTCATCTTCTCTGAACGGGTAAGCTTCACCGCATCGTCATTCGACGGTTCCCTGAGTTTTTTCACAATCACCATCCGTAATCACCTACCCATTCCAAGTAATCTGTCATGACATACCCATAATTTGTCATGCACCATTCACTGCTGTAGATCGTGATGGTCACTTCCGTCATCGGCTTCAGCCAGGTTCTCACCTTCCCGCCGATTCCTTTCCTTGCCGCCAGCCGTCCGTTGCTGACGACAATGGCTTTCTGGTTCATCCGGACTGGTTCGTCGTACACAATATGCTGTGCGCTGATCCATCCTTCTGTTTCCTCTGCCGGAACATTAATGACGTGAATGTATCCGTTCTTTTCCTTCCCGTCTGTTTCAAGTTTGGTCCCGAGAATCGATCCGCCGAAACCGTCTGAAGTTTTCTTTGGCTTTTCCCGGATGCAGACGTACGATTCCGGATCGCACATCACCCAGCAGTCCTCCGCCAGGCCAATATCAGTCAGTAAGAGTAATACGCCGACCACGATTAGTGATATAATAAAGAATTCAAAAAGTGCAATGAGCAGCCTACCCTTGTTAGACCGGGAAAAAATTTTCATCGTAAATAGCTCCTCATATTTTCATGCTTCATTTTCCTGGAGAATCTCAAGTGCTTTTTCAATTTCTACTTTCGCCCCTGTCCATTCAAGAACATTCCTATATTTGCCCATGTAGCTATTCAATTCTTTCTGCGCCTGCTCACGCAATGCGTCTCTTCCGTTCTGTGTGCGAATTAACACCGCTGTGCTTTCATACTGTGAATTGTCTACCTGGGCCACTTTGAAAAAAGCACGGATTGGTTCTTTTTCCTTTAAACTGGTTTCTTCCGGAATCATCAGAAGGCTGTTAATCATGCATCTGCCCTGCTGTTTCCGCCAGTTCTCTGCTGCCTTTGTATCGTCCCATTCAAAGTCATCATGAAGAGGTGCATTCTTCGGACGACTGACTTCAACCAGGTTTTCAGCGTTCAACTGTCCTGTTTTTGCAAGCTTGTTCATAACCTTCGCAGCTTTTTCCGGATCGGCTTTAAAGTTGTATCCAATCCGCCATTTGTAAACCATTCCATTTCCTCCTTTATTCTTGTGAATCCACACCTGCCACGCCATTCCTTGCCTTACCGGTCCGCGCCTCGCCAATCCGGGCCACGCCCTTCCTAACCACACCATTCCTCGCCCCGCCTGCCATGCCTTACCTTGCCCCACCGGTCCACGCCATGCCCAACCCGACCGAACCTCGCCAGCCATTCCACGCCTTACCAAGCCTCGCCCATCCACACCGAACCTGTCCGCTCCTCGCCGTGCCCCACCTCGCCTCGCCTGCCTTGCCTCGCCAATCCATGCCACGCCAATCCTCACCCAGCCCGGACATACCGTGCCTTGCCTGCCATACCTTACCGCTCCTGTCCGCTCCATACCATACCACGCCACGCCTTTCCATTCCCCGCCTGCCAAACCTTGCCTAACCGTACCTATCCCGACCTTGACCCGCCGTACCAAGCCATTCCACGCATTGCCATTCCTGCCATTCCACGCCAAGCCTTACCTATCCTGACCGTTCCAAGCCACGCCTCTCCATGCAGGACCTTACCTTGCCTGCCATGCCACACCTTACCTATCCTCGCCCATCCACACCGCACCTGTCCGCTCCTCGCCGTGCCCCGCCTCGCCTGCCAAGCCAAGCCATACCGTGCCCAAACGCACCATTCCTCGCCCGACCGAGCCATGCCCTGCCTGCCATACCTCGCCAGTCCAAGCCAAACCCGTCCGCTCCGCGCCCGACCTCGCCTTGCCATGCCTGCCACACCAAACCTATCCAGTCCACACCTGACCTAACCTTGCCAGACCGAACCCTGCCTTGCCCCACCAAGCCTGCCAAGCCGTACCGCGCCTTGCCAATCCGCACCCAACCTTTCCGTACCACGCCCCGCCACGCCTGCCTCGACGGAGGAAGGAGAAGAAATCCCCTTCCTCCAGCCTGCCACGATTGTTGAATTAACCTTCAACTTCAGTCTTGCTTTCAACGGCGAAAGTGCCAAAACTTCCATCTTTTTCCGGTCGCCATTCGCCAACACCCCCACAGAAACCACTCAGATTAATGAGGTTGATAATCTGTTCCAGGCTAATCGCGCCGCCCTTGTTATAACGGATGCGAAGATCAGCATACCAGTCATCGAACTGTGCCCTATGTCGGATATCGGCGGCTTTTGATATTCCGCCAACACGAACCATATCCTCGCGGATATGTGGTACACTTCCCTTGATTTCAACCAACTGATCTGGTCCTTCACCTTCAATAAAGAAGGAAGCACGGATTTGTGTGCCTTTCAGATCAAGTCCATTCCGGCTGGCTGCCATAATCGCTGCTTGTTTAAATGCTGTGGCCGGGAATCCCCATCTGGCTCCGTTCTTCACGGCTTCTTCAAAATTGGCAATGCACTCTTCGTCAGTTTCTCCGGTCGGTTCCGGCGTCAGCCAGTAAGCGGAATTGATGAAGTCACGGGCCGGGATCTTTTTCTCACGCTTGGAGTCCACCTTGGTTTCCTGGGTCTGTGTATCCAGGATCATCTTCTTTGCCTTTTCAGACCACTTGTGGCTGATCAACGGGGCGGTTCCACGAATCCGTACGTCAACTGTCCGGATGTCAAAAGATTTGATTTCTACAACTTCCTGCGCATTCTTCTTAGTAGCCATTTCAATTTCCTTTCTCCGCATATGCGGCCTTGATTTATTTTCTTTTTTGATTTACAATGAACATACTGTATCACCTCTGGAACCGTCTGACCTCGCACGTCAGCGGTTCTTTCTTTTTGTCACAAGCAATCACATACACCCCTTTCAATCAGTTCTTTCATTTGGTCATATGTCCATGGCCATTTCACAATTGGGATCTGGCCTTTGACCCAGTTGATAAACGCAAGTCTCGGAATCTTATAGGAATGTCCAATCTTTGTAATCATGAATCCGAGATACTTTGGATTCTTTGCCGCTTCATCTCTGACTAATTGAGGATCGCATCCAATGAATTCCGAAACCTGCTTGACTGTCAGCATATTGCAATCCATTGCTTCAAGCTCTGCCAACGTCATTTCCAATCTCCTTCCGGCGATTGATATCCGCCGTTCTCGTTAAACATTTTGAAGATTTCAGCTGTAGTACAAATGTTCGGCTTCGGCATCCGCACTTCAACTTTTCCATCCAGTCTATTCCGAATCCGATCCTTCAAAACAAACCAGTCCGCAACAGCTTCATCGCTCATATCCCCTGTCAAAACCATCATGGTTGCGGAGTCTTTGAAGAAATCCTGACCAGATTCCAGTTTTTCTCCACTGATTTCAAACAGTGCGTCTGCCAGCTGACCTGCAATCTCATCTGCCCATGACCAGCACTTACCATCAACCAACAGTTTGTTCATGTTCTCTGCTAACCGGATCGATGCACGCGCTGCTTTAACTACACACAATAATGCGTCTCTCTGAATATCCATAACATTTCTCCTTTAGCTTATCTCGTTTCGTTATTGCCTTCTGCAAAAAAAAGATCTCCAACCGTTGTTCCAAAGAAATCCGCCAGGATAACTTTATTCTGATCGCTTGGGGCTCTTTCCCCATATTCATAAGAGCAAAGCGTCCGGTAATTAATTTTAGTTTTCTTTGCAACAAATCGTTTTGTCATTCCACGCTCTTCCCGCATGGACTTTAAACGCTCTCCGATTTTTTCCTTAGTCATTGTTTGTGTCTCACCTCCTGTGCATTATATTATCACTTTTCACGATAAAATCAATATGATTCGAGATTAATTTATTATTACAAAAATATGTTGACTTTGTAATACTTTGTGTGATAACATTATTTACGGTTAACACGCATTGTGGTAACATTAGAAAGGAGAATAATAATGACATTCGGAGAAAAACTCAGAAATTTAAGGCAGTCCAGGTTTATTTCCCAGCAAAAACTTGCCGATGCTATTGGTCTGAGTCAAGCGGCAATCGCCAGTTATGAGACTGGTGTCAGAGAGCCTGCTTTCAGCGTCATTGAGAAATTTGCAAAATATTTTAATGTTCCTTTTTCATCTTTAACACCTTCTAACATAGAATCAGATGATGATTTTCTGATTCGGCTGAGTGAAAGCCTGCAAACAAATCCGAAGCTAAAGGATTTGTTTAAAATTTCAATGACACTTGATAATGATAAAATCGATACATTACTTGTTGTTGCAAAATCTCTGGATATAAAGGCTGAATAATAATTATGGGTGAAAACAAACGCAAACCAAAGTCCCGTGGCAATGGGCAAGGTACGGCATATCGACGACCTGGGCAAACTGAATGGACCGTGGAAGTTGTCGTTGGCTGGAAATACGTGGACGGAGATCCGACAAGGCCAAAGCGTCCTGTTAGAAAAACAAAGGGCGGTTTTAAAACAAAAAAAGATGCACTTGCCTATGCACCGACTCTGTTGTTGCAAGGAGATAAACGTGTCCGCATGTCCATGGAAGAAGTATGGCTTGCCTGGAAGACATTCTATTCTTCCAGAATCATACCTTCTACCATGGATGGGTACTACTATGCCTACAAGCATTTTGCTCCACTTCATGGCACATACATGGATCTTATAACAGCAGATGATTTGCAGAAATGCATGGATGATTGCCAGTCCGGGAAACGCACACATGAAAACATGCGGTGCATTGCAAACCTCTTGTGGAAATATGCCATTGATAAGAACATTATAGACCGAAATGTTGCAGCAAACCTCTTCACAGGTAAAGGTGTGTCAGTTCAGCGGGAAGCACTTACAGATCAGGAAGAAGCAGCTATAAAATCTGCTATTGGAAATGAACGTTATGCGGAATATGTTTACTGCCTTTGCTGGCTTGGATACCGCCCTGGCGAAATGCTTCAGCTTCGAAAGGATCAGCTGTTCTGTGCACCGGTAAAGACAGAAGATGAAACACTAAACATATGGTATTTTGTTAACGGGAAAAAGACAGATGCAGGGCGTGACCGGATTGTTATTGTGCCGGATGAAATTCTCCAGTTTATTCTGGAACGTTTGTATATTCCCGGAACGGATCTTATCTTTCCACAGTACCAATTTAACAGAAAAAAAGAACCAACGTTTGTTGGCTTTAAAGAAATGACTGATGCATACTTCCGTGTTGAGATTTTCAAACCGATGATGGCAAGACTCGGAATTGCATCCGGAAAAGTTCCGTATGCCGGGCGGCATTCCTATGCAGATAAACTAAAATCTGCATCCGGAGCTGAAAAAGATAAAGCCGCATTGATCGGTCATAGCAACTATCTGTTCACGCAAAACAAGTATCAAAGCACCCACTTAAAAGACCTTTACGACCTCGTAAACAGCTTTTCTACTCCCATCTTACTCCCATCATCAAACGCTGAAACCGTTGAAAAATAAGGCTTGCACTTTTGAATGGGGTTCAAGAGGCCGGAGGTTCGAATCCTCTCACCCAGACTTCCCGGAAGCCAATAAAATCAAGGCTTCCGGGATTTTTTGTTCCGTGATATATTTATAACGTAACATGATAAATGGCGATAAATTGTGTTCTACTCCCATCACTACTCCCATCATTATTTGCAAAAAGGAAACCGCCGATGATGCGGGCATCTCCGGCGGCGGACGTTTCCGTCCTGATATCATATGTGTTTGAAAAGTTCTTCTTTCCTTTTTCGGACAACCTTCTTGATCTGGTCAATGCTTAATCCGTACTTCGGAGCGTTCAGTTCCCGTGACATCTGGTCAAGCCGTCTTTGCATCCTCTCATAAGTGATACCATCGAACAGATACATCCGCAGGATGTGCCTGTCTCTTTCAGCATTCCGTCCGAGGATCCATTGGTCAATCGCATGGTCGTACTGATCCCGGTTCAGACGTTTGTTATGAACAGCAAGCACAGCATGAGCATGAATGCGGTGAACCACCGGTCGCTTTGGATCTCAATCCGTGTCATCTCCCGCTCATGCTGGGCTGCTGTATAGTTCATTTTCTCCGCCATGTGGTATTCCTCCCATCACATCATAGGATAAGAATACCACATATCGCTTTATTCTTCAACCGGAGCTGTTTTCTTTTTGTCGTCCAGATGCCGGAAAGTAAGTTCGTAGGCACCCATCGCCGCCAGGGCAACGATCACCGCATTGATTGCAGCTAGGCCGGCATTGCTCCAGGTCAGACCAACAGTGAACTGTGTCGCAACCAGCATGATGATCAGGGCAATCACATACGCAATAATTCTGGTCGGAATCTTCCAGACCTTATCCATCGGCAGTTTCAGCAGTTGAACAATCAGCAGCGTTGCTGTCGTGGCACCGGCGATGGTAGCCAGCTGTTCCCAGGAGAACGGCTCAACGGGCAGTTCATTCGTAACCACCGGTTCTCCGGTCACGGGGGCAACTTCTTCAGCCATCGCCATTCCGCAAAACAAAGCACAGATCATGATGGCACCGAGCATACATAGAATCTTTTTCATATTTTCCAGTCCTCCTCGTTATACTTTCTGTCGATCAGGTAATTCTTCATAACACCGTCGACCTTCTTAACCTTGTCTACGCTGTTGCCGGTTGATATGTGACTCAGCAGGGCGGACATTCCGTGGAGTAACGCCTTTGTGTCATTGTCCAGCCGGTCCACCCGCTCTTCCTGTGCGTTCAGCTGGCGTGTATGCATCTCAATTGTTTCCTTGTCTGCCGCAAGTTTCCTGTCAATCTCAGCAAACTTTTCATTAAAGTTTTTTTCGAATGATTTAAACTTCTCGTCAATCTGAGTCTTGATGTTTTCCGTTACCTTGGTTGCAATCTTGTCTGTGATGCCTTCGCCTTGAAGTTCTTTCTTTTCTTTGTTCTTCCGGATCTCATCCTTAATCAGCACGACACCCTTGAACACAGCTACAAAAACACCAAACAAAACCAACAGAACAATAATCGCGTTCCAAATGTCTGTCGGAAGCAGACCTTCCAACAGCATTTTCTTTTCTTCCATTGTGCTCACCCCTTACTCTTTAATCACTTCTGCGTTTGCATACTGTGCTTTCAGGGTGTCAGCTTGATCTTTTGTCAGATGCCTGATCGTAACGGTATACAGCGTTTCAGATGGTTCCGGACCAACAGCCTGGTCAAGGGCTCCCCAGGTCATCGG
>OMYT01000020.1 GCA_900315315.1 uncultured Eubacteriales bacterium
GTAAGCTGCCAAAGGCTGAATTCCCGCTGTATGGTGGAAAGGAAGTCCGGGGACTAAACCCCCGGAAGCACGCGACTTTAGTCGTGTGAGGCTTCACTCCCTTCCCAAACGTATCCTGCTCCCCTCCCGCCTCATCGAGAGGGACTCAGTCTGAACACGGAGGTAAAAAAAATGGGCAAAAAAGAAAAATACAAGTTCCAGATCCGGCATGACAAGATCAAACTGGGGGCCCATACGGTCCGCCTGCTGATCCTTTCACCCCTTGACCGGAAAACGCAGAAGGTTCCCGGTGTCCTGTGGATCCACGGCGGCGGCTATCAGGCCGGCAATGCCCACGAGGTCTTTTTTACACGCGCCCTGTCCATGGTAAAAAAGTTCGGCATGGTGCTGGTCACCCCGGAATACAGGCTCTCAAAGCGTCATCCCTATCCGGCCGCCCTGAACGACTGCCATGCAGCGCTCCTCTGGCTGCGGGATCACGCCGAAGAATTGGGCGTGAGGACGGATCAGATCATGGTCGGCGGCGAAAGTGCCGGCGGCGGCATGTGCGTCGCGCTGTGTATGCTCGTCCGGGACCGGAAGGAAGTCAATATCGCCTTCCATATGCCGCTCTATCCGATGCTGGATGACCGGGAAACCGAATCCAACCGGGATAACCACGCGAAAAACTGGAACACCAAGAAAAACAATAAGGCCTGGAAACGCTACCTGCGGAATTCGTACGGTACGGACCTTGTCACCCGCTATGCGGCCCCCGCCCGCTGCAAGGACTACCGCGGCCTGCCGCCCTGCTATACCTTTGTCGGCGATATCGAGCCCTTCTATGATGAGACCCTGACCTATGTGAAGCATCTGCAGGAAGCCGGCATCCGCGCCGAAGTCGATGTATATCCGGATTTCTGGCACGGATATGACGTCCTGGTCCCGGGTTCGGAAAAATCAAGGCAGGCCATCGCCAAATTCGAGGAAAAGGTCGCCTACGCCATCGAGCATGATTTTGCCCCGCAAAACGGTGAACCCGCCGGATCCGCGCAGTAAACCGGATTGAATGAACTCCCCGGTCAGACACGCTGACCGGGGAGTTGTCGTTTCCGCCGTAAATCTTTCAGAGTTCTGCACCGCATCCTGTCATGAAACAAGATAACGATCGATTTCGCTGTCGGACAGTTCGGAGAGAATAAAGGACATATACGTGTGGCACAGATGGTTTTTCAGCGCCTTGTATCCCAGGGTTTCCGTTCTCCGGAGTTTCAGGCCAAGCAGATCCCTGTCTTCCTCAAAGCTCATGTTCCTGAAATACGTATATGCCCGGATGAACCGCTTTTTCTGGTTTGTTTCCATCGCGCCGTAGTTGAACAGATGCTCAAGCCCGATCTTGGAGAACCAGGCCGGCGGGATCCTGAGCGGAACATCCGGCACGATATCGTCGTTGTTGGTGAAGTAATGGAAATTGCCATAGGATTTCCCGTTGTTCCACTCGCCTTCCGTCTCATAGTTCGGGGAAGCAAAGGTATAGACAAAGATGGCTTCTTCCCTGGCAAACTCACGGCTGAGCCTGCCGACAACATTCGCCGTGGAGGCGCCGAGGCTGTGTCCTGTGATAAACAGGATCGTATTGTCCCGCCCGGCCCCCTCAAAAGAGTCGATATATTCCTTCAGGAAATCGGCGCAGTTCCTTCCGCCCGTGTAAAATCCGTCCTTGACCGAATTGATATCCGTAATCGCGTCGGGCAGCGTTGTGGTCCCTTTGAATACGGCGCAGAAAACATGGAACGCCTGTCCGTCTTTCTCAAGAACCCTGTGTCCGAATGTCCTGCCCGGATTGCCGATCTCGTTCCTGGTTTCGGTCGAAAGAAGATAATAGGCGCTTCTGATCTCATCAAAGCCCAGCTGGCGGAGCACCGCTTCCCCCTTTTCAGCCGAAAGCTCCACATTGTTGCTCAGCACCAGTCCGGCCATGGCCAGATTCAGGTTTTCTTCAGCCGTGGTAGCGTCCTGCAGCAGATCATCCCAGTTCCAGGCAATCCTCATGCCCCTGATAAACTCAACCGGAATCCACTGAACACCGTCGGCGTACGCTTCCTTAACCGTTTTTCCGCCTTTCGTGACAATCTTCTTCCCAGGATCCGCACTCCCTTTTGCTGCTCCGATTCTGATACCCATGGAACATACCTCCTCATCGGTATATATGATCGTTTTCACTGCTTCGTGGATATATCATATCCTAAATCTGTCCGAAACACAATGATTCCGTGAATAAACGTTTTTCGCTTGCTTTCCGCTCCGAGCTTCGATATAATGGAACCAAGGATACAGCAATTCTTCATCCTGCAATGACATACAATAAGGAGGACTCTGACAATGGCAAAAAACAGATATCTCGGCAGCTATCCGGTCATCGGAATCCGGCCGACCATTGACGGTCGCCGCGGCGCCCTCAAGGTCCGGGAAGGCCTGGAAGATCAGACGATGAATATGGCCCGTTCGGCGGCGAAACTGTTCGAGGAAAACCTGCGCTACTCCAACGGCGAGCCGGTAAAGGTCGTCATCGCCGACACCACCATCGGCCGGGTGGCCGAAGCCGCCGCCTGCGAGGAAAAGTTCCGTCATGAGGGCGTTGCGATCACCCTGACCGTGACTCCATGCTGGTGCTACGGTTCCGAAACCATGGACATGGACCGGAATACAATCAAGGCTGTCTGGGGCTTTAACGGGACCGAGCGTCCCGGTGCGGTCTACCTGGCCAGCGTCCTGGCCACCCATGCCCAGAAGGGGCTCCCCGCCTTCGGCATCTACGGTCATGAGGTTCAGGAAGCGGACGACACTTCCATTCCGGAGGATGTGAAGGAAAAGCTGCTCCGGTTCGGCCGGGCGGCCGTTGCCGCAGCCACCATGCGCGGAAAGAGCTACCTGCAGATCGGCGCTATCACGATGGGCATCGGCGGCTCTATTATCGATTCGAAGTTCATCGAGGAATACCTCGGCATGCGCGTGGAATCCGTGGACGAGGTGGAAATCATCCGTCGCATGACCCTCGGGATCTACGATCAGAAGGAGTTCGAAAAGCTCAAAGCCTGGAGCGCCGATTATGTGCATGAAGGCTTCGACAAAAACCCGCCCGAACTGCAGAAGACCCGGGAGCAGAAGGATCAGGACTGGGAGTTCACCCTGAAGATGTACCTGATCATCAAGGACCTGCTCAACGGCAACCCCAACCTGCCGGAAGGCTGCGAGGAAGAAGCCGTGGGCCACAACGCCATCGCCGGCGGCTTCCAGGGCCAGCGGCAGTGGACGGATTTCTATCCCAACTGCGATTATCCCGAAGCCATGCTGAACACCAGCTTCGACCATAACGGCGCCCGCGAGCCCTACGTTTTCGCCACGGAGAATGATGTGCTCAACGGTCTGGGCATGCTCTTTATGAAACTGCTGACCAACCGGGCCCAGATGTTCGCCGATGTCCGCACGTTCTGGAGTCCTGAAGCAGTCAAGCGCTGCACCGGTTATGATGTCGAAGGCGTTGCCAAAGCCAACGGCGGCTTCATTCATCTGATCAACTCCGGTGCCTGCTGTCTCGATGCCAACGGGCAGGCGAAGGCAGCCGACGGCACCCGGCTTATGAAGCCCTGGTACGAAGTCACCGAAGCGGATCAGAAAGCCATCATGGACAACACCACCTGGAACTATGCCGATCTGGGCTACTTCCGCGGCGGCGGCTATTCCAGCCGGTTTGTCACCGACTGTGAGATGCCCGCCACCATGATCCGCCTGAACCTGGTGGACGGCCTGGGCCCGATGCTGCAGATTGCCGAAGGCTGGACCGTGAAGCTCCCGGACGAGGTGACCGACACCCTCTGGAAGCGGACCGACTACACCTGGCCCTGCACCTGGTTTGCTCCCCGCTGCGACGGAAAGGAAGGCAGCCCCTTCAGATCGGCCTATGATGTCATGAACAACTGGGGTGCCAATCACGGCGCCATCAGCTACGGCCATATCGGCGCGGACCTGATCACCTTCTGCTCCATCCTGCGCATCCCGGTCGCCATGCATAACGTGCCAATCTCGGACATCTTCCGTCCGGCAGCATGGAATGCCTTCGGCATGGACAAGGAAGGCGCGGACTATCGTGCCTGCGCCAACTACGGACCCTTCTATAAAAAATAATCAGTTCCGATACAGTGTGCGCCGCGGAATCATTTTCCGCGGCGCACGTTTCATTCAAAAACTTCTCTTCAGACCGAAGGGGGTTAAGGGGACGATCGGAAAGCCCTCTTGTCAGTTCAGATACCCTTCCTTCGGCGTCAGCCCGAACCGGTCCGCAAGTCCCTGCAGAATCTCATCTGAGATGGTATTGACTCTGGGCAGCCCAGCGATCTTCATATAGACCTCCGCCGCCTTTTCCACCGTTTCAATCAGGCCGTATGCCTCATCCAGTGTGTTTCCCATCGCAGAAAGCCCGTGCTGGCTCCAGATAACCAGTCGGGAAATCTTCATCTTCTCCGCCGTATCCAGTCCCAGCTGATTGGTACCGCAAACCACGCATGGAATGATATTGACTCCGTCCGGATAAACAACAATACATTCCGTACACATCTGCCACAGCGTCCTGGTAAACGCCCGCTCATCCAGCTCATGCACATAGGTCATCGCCAGCAGATTGGTCGGATGGCAGTGCATGTAGACCCGGTTTTGAGGATTTACTTCCAGTCGGGCGGCATGGCTCATCATATGCGCCGGGAATTCGCTGGTAAACTGCCCGCCATCGGCAAACCCCCACAGCAGTTCAGCCTCATCCCCGGCTGCAGTAATCCTCACCAGGCCGAGGTTGACTTCCGGCGCGTACTGTACGTTCTTGAAATATTTGCCTGTTCCGGTAACCAGGAAATATTTCCCCGCGAGTGCCGGCACCGGGAAACCCGTCGGAATCGTCCGGATCACTTTTCCAATGTCCAGGCACTCCGCCACCTGTTCTTCTTCCAGCATAATGCTCACATTGCCGCCGTTCCGCTCGTCCCAGCCGTGATCATACATGTTGGTCAGAGTCCGGATCATCTCGATCATCCATGTTTCCTTCAGAATGTCCTTCATTTTGTTTCCTCCTGTCCTTCTGTTCTGATTTGAACTTTGATGTTTCCCACCGCTGTCGCTTCAATCGGCAGCGCAATGATCTGTTTTCCGGTAGTTTCTTCCGTCAGTTTGTTCAGAAATCCATTCTTCGCTCCACCGCCGACAATATACAGTTTCCGGCACACAATCCCGGTGCATTGTTCCATCGTTCGGATCGCCCGGCCGTAGGTATCGGCCAGCGACCGCCATGCGCACCGGAAATACCCCGCCGGATCATCCGGTTTTTCAGTCAATTTTGTGTCAAAAGCGGCCTTCATGCTTTCCGGTGCCATGAAATCCTGGTCTTCCGCGTCCACCAGGCCGTTGAAGGGATCCAGCTTTGCCCGGACCACAAGCCTGTCCCATTCCTCTCCGGGACAAAGCTCATCCCGCAGGCGGTTGGTAAGCCACATCCCCATGATGTTTTTCAGATACAGACAGCAGCCGACGCCGCCCTCATTGGAATAGTTCGCTTCCAGGCTGGCCTGATCCGTCAGCGGCTGATCGACTTTCATCCCCAGCAGGCTCCAGGTACCGGACGAAAGGAACAGCTCGTTGCCGTCCATCGGGATGGCCTCCACCGCGCTCGCCGTGTCATGGCTTGCACAGAGGACTGCCTTCATTCCCCGATATTTACCGATTACCGTACCCGGCTTTTTCAGCTTTGGAAACAGATGATGCGGGAACTCCAGCGCGTCAATGATCTCCGGATCATATTCTCCGGTTGCAGCGTTAACCATTCCGCCTGTTGTCGCTTCCGTATATTCGTGCGACTTCACCCCGCACAAACGATACAGCAGATACTCCGGCATATACAGGATATCTGTCGCCTCATCCAGCCGGCCGGCAGTTTTGTCCGCGTAAAGCTGATAGATGGTGTTGAACGGCTGATGCTGGATACCCGTCCGGCGATAGAGTTCTTCAAACGGCATCCTGCCGTGAACCTCCGGAATGGCAGCCGTCGTCCGGCTGTCCCGGTAGGCATAGCAGGGCAGGATTTCCTTTTCGCCTTTCATCAGCACATAGTCCACACCCCAGGTATCCACCGACAGGCTGACGATGTCCGGATACTTCTTCAGTGCTTCATCAATACCCGTCTTAACGTTTCCGACCAGCGTCTCGAGATTCCAGACGAGCTGTCCGCCTTCCTCCTGCATTCCGTTCGGAAAACGGTACACCTCGTCGGTCCGGATTTCCCCGTCCTGCATCCATCCGACAATATGCCTCCCGCTGGATGCCCCGATATCAATTGCCAGATAGTATTTCACTTTAACCCTCCTCATCCTGATTCCATACTCTGGTCCGAACGCTCTCCACTCTTCACTCTTCACTCTCAACTCTCATCAGATATACCGCCACCGCTTCAAACGGTGCCTTCAGTTCCACAGTCAGTTTTCCGTCTTCCAGGGCAACCCGGTTCTCCTCCGAACACATCACCCGAAGAATCTGATCTGCTTTCACGGGCAGCGTGACCTGTTCCGGAATCTCCCCGCCGAAAGCGTGGATCACCGCCAGCGTCTCCTTCCCATCCGTCCGCACCACCGCCTGCCATCCTTCGGGATGCCTCCAGCTCTCCGACAGTTCGCCGAAGAAACTGCTCACGCCGTCCCGGATGATGTGCCGCACCTGACGGTAGAAATCCGTTCCCTCGTCCACCTTTTTCCACTGTTCCTCCGACAGATGAATCACATCGCCGGAGATGCACATCACACCCAGGAAAGTGTTGATCAGGGAATAGTTGATCCGCCGGATGCTGTCTGTTGCCTGCAGAACAGCCCAGATCTGGCTCTGCGCCGGCAGAATCACCCGGTGCAGATGAGCCGCGATGATCGGGATTTCCGCACACTCATGGGCGTCTGAGAAGGAAGCCATGTCCGTCACTGCCATCAGGGAAGGCTCCAGCCGGTGACCGCCGGAGGAGCAGTTCTCGATCGTGATTCCGGGGATCGCTTCCCGCAGACGGCGGAAGAAGCGCAGGGTCCCCTGCATGTTCTGCCGCAGGCCTTCGCCGATGCTGTCCGGATCGTCGCACCCCATCCCGATGCAGCAGTTGTAGTCAATCTTCGTATATTCGAATCCGCAGCGTTTCAGCAGTTCGATAACCCGCTCCTCCAGATACGCATGGACCTCTTCCTTCCGCATGTCCAGGAAGCGCCGGTTATCCGTATCGATCACCGCCCCGTCCCGGGTCAGCAGCAGATCCTCCCGGCGGAAGATGTCCGCGTTGGGCGCGCAGGTCTCCGGCTCAAACCAGAGTCCCGGTTTCATGCCGTGGGCCCGGATCATGTCCGCTGTCGCTTTCAGGCCTTCCGGGAACATTTCCGTCTCTTCCGGAATCCAGTCCCCGCCGCAGTCGGACCAGCCGATTCCCGGCTTCCGGTACCAGCCGGCGTCGATCACCAGGAATTCCATTCCCTTTCCGTCCAGGCACTCGGCGATCTGTTTCAGATTCTCATGGGTCGGATTGCCCCAGGTCGTACAGTATTCGTTGAACATAACCGGAAGCTCCGCATCCGGCCGCGGCATTTTCCGCCGCTGAACCGTCAGCAGCCGCTGGCTCACCTCATCCACGCCGCCTTTGCCTGCCGTCAGACAGGCTTCGGGGGTTTGGAAACGCTCGCCGGGGCGGATCGTCTTCGCCCAGTGTCCGAAATCTTCGTCCGGCAATCCGGCCATCAGGTTCAGGCAGTCGTCCTTCCGCCGGATCTCCATCATCCAGGAAGAGGGACAGGCCAGCTGAACCGCCCACGTCACCCCGGCTTTCCGGTCCTCCAGCGCCGCGAAGGGGAAATAATCCCGCACCGGCATGGAGCCCAGCTGGCCGAACTTGCAGACCCGCAGGGCGTGCCCCGTCCAGGAACGCTCCAGCATCGCTTCCTCAATGCTTTCGGTCTGCACTCTTCCCTCCGCGCTCCACATGCTCCGGATCCGGTGCAGGAAGAGGCTTCCGTGTGCGTCACCATCCGTAAAAGGCGTGATCCCGCTCAGGTTCACGCTGGACAGGAGATTCAGCGTCACCGGCTGATTCCCCTTATTCTCAAACGTACAGGAAACAGTCACCGCCTGCAGGCCTTCCTCCCAGCGCACCCGGTGATGCACAGTCCGCCCGGCCTCGTCCGCGACCGTTGTGATAATCTGATTCCCTTCCTGTTCCTGCGAAATAAATTTCAGCGCGTCCGTCGCCGAGGTCACAGCCAGGGTATGCCCGTTTCCGTAGCCGTTCGCAAAATGATCCCCCCGGGCATGGATCTGCACCAGCGGCTCAGGATGATACTCCTTTTCCTGTGCCTGAACTGCCAGGTCCGCCGGGATCAGGGTCATGCTCATGCAGTTCTTTTCATCCAGATAATAAGTCAGCAGCATATCTCCAAGGCTGAATTCACTGTAACGCTTCACGGAGCGGATCCCCCTTGTTCCTTTTTGATTTATCTGATTATACCACAGAACAGTCCATTTCTGTAATCCCAATTCTGAATTTTGAATTCTTAATTCTGAATTCTGATTTTTTGTTCGTTTCCGTCATATCTGACAGTCCGGCTGTTCCGGCTTCCGTCCGGCCGGAAATAATGCACGGTGATTTCGACCGGTTCCGGCAATTCACCCCTCATACGGTCCAGATGCAGTACACTTCCGGCCTCCTCATACCGCATGGGAATCAGGATTCCGGGCTCGTATCCGTCTCCCGCGTCGTCATACAGTGCAAGGCTTCCGTCTGCTCCGCCGAAAACGCACAGTTCCCTTGCCGGGACCGGCACATCCGCCGCGCATTCCGCGGCTTCGGCTGTCGGCAGGATGCTGCCTGCCCGGATATAGACCGGGAATCGGTCCAGCGGTGTGGATACGCGGATCGTCTGCCCGCCCTCAATGTATTCCTTTGTGAACAGATCATACCACCCGCCCGGCGGGAGCAGGACCTCCGTCTCATCTCCGCCGTCCTTCAATGCGCGGGTTACGGGTTTGACCAGCAGCGCGTCCCCGAGCATATACTGGTCGTCTGCCCCGTACAGTTCAGGCGATTCCGGAAATGCCGTCAGCATGGCCCGGATCATCGGCAGCCCCGTCCGGCATGCCTGCGCCGCCGTGGAATAGAGATAGGGCAGCAGCCGGTACCGCAGGGCGATCATGTCCCGGATACACTCATATTCGGTACTTCCTTCATCCCCGAACTGCCACGGTTCCCGGGGAGTATCCGTACCGTGGGACCGGAACACCGGCAGCATCGCGCCGAACTGGAACCATCGGATATACAGTTCACGGTATCCAGGATCCTTCACACCTTCCGGATAATCGCCCCGCCAGAACCACTGTTCCTTCTGTCCGACAAAAAACGCCCCGATGTCCAGCGTCCACCAGCAGATCCCGCTGCAGGCGGTGCGGATCGCCTCCGTCACCTGCTTTTTCAGTACGTCCCAACGGGCAGCCACATCCCCGGACCACAGGATCGCTCCCAGCGAGCCTGAATTCAGTCCGCCGCTGCGGGCAAGGAGTACCGGCCGCCTGTTCGGATCATCTTTCCGCCAGTGTTCATATAAACCCCGCAGATGTTCCGCGCCGTAGTCGTTCATTCTTTCCGGATCCATCCGCAGCGCGGAAGCTTCCGTCAGCAGCCTCATGCGCTCGTCTTCGTCCCGTCTGGTGTCGCCGCACCAGTCCGGATCGGTAATCGGCTCATTGCTGTCTGTCCACAGGGCATCCGCTCCGCCATTCACCCAGTAACGCCTGCACTGTTCCCAGTACAGATCCCTGGCTTCCGGATCGAACGCGTCATAGATCCGGCTTCCCGGCAGGAATTTCCCGGCTTTCAGGAACGCTTCGCAGTCATCTCCGCTGGCAGTATTCGGCCACACGGATACCATGAAATGCACGTTCATGCCGTGCAATTCATCCACCAGCCCGCGGACATCCGGAAAGCGTTCCGGATCCGGGGTCTTGTCTCCCCAGCATCCTTCGCGCCAGCTGCACCAGTCCAGCACGATGCAGTCCAGGCCCAGACCCCGGCGTCTGAACTCCTTCGCCGTTTCGATCAGTTCCGCGGCTGTCTTATATCGTTCCTTCGACTGGATATACCCGAAGGCCCATTTCGGCAGCAGCACCGGTTTCCCGACCAGTTCAGCCAGTTTCCGCAGCACCGCCCCGCAGTTCTCTGCCCGGATCACCACGCAGGAAACCGCTTCGACGGCGTCCAGGGTGAAAACAAAGCCATTCCCTTCTCCGCGGTACCGCATGGCGCAGCCTGCCTCGATCAGCAGTCCCCACCCCGCGCTGCTCAGGAGGAAAGGAATGGCAATCTTCATGTTATGCTGATAGAGACGTTCTTCCCGCCGGGCATAATCAAAGATCCCGTCCTCTTGCTGTCCGAGCCCGGTCAGGATCTCCCCTTCCCCGCAGGCAAACCGGATCTCCGCCGAGTGGCTCATGCGCACCATACGGCGTTTCCCGTCATCAAAAACGACAACCTCCCCGTTGGCCGTCTGCCGGACGTTTCCTTCCCCGGCCTCCGGTTCCAGGCGGTACACAGGCCTCTCTGTACAGCTGAAACCTGTCATGGTCAGAAAAGTTCCGGCAGCGTCCGTAAACGCCACCGGCTCAAAATGCTCCGCATCCTCAGGTTTCAATATAACCCTCGAAACCCCTTCAGATAACAAAAACCTCTCCACTCTCAACTCTCCACTCTTCACTCTTCACTCTTCACTAGCCGCTAACCACTAACCCTTCACGGCTCCCGCTGTCAGCCCGTTCATAAACTGCTTCTGCATGCACAGATACAATACCACGATCGGGAACGAAGCCAGAATCACATTCGCAAAAACCAGATTCCACTTCGACGTCAGCGCGCCGATCGAATTGTAAATCCCGAGGGTAATCGTTTTTCCGGCCGTGGTACCGAGAATATACATCGGATTCAGGAAGTCGTTCCAGATCCACATGCCCATCAGGATGATCGCCGTGGCCGTGCAGGGTTTCAGCAGCGGGAAAATAATCCTGAAGAAAATCGTGATGGTATTCGCCCCGTCAATGTACGCGGATTCGTCCAGCGTCTCGGGGATCGAGTTGATAAAGCCCGTGTAAAGGAAGATCGTCGTACTGAAGTAAGCACCGCCATAGAACATCAGCAGACCCCAGGGAGTATACATCAGTCCCAGCATGCTCAGCGTCTTGATGCTGGGCACCAGCGTCACCACCGGCGGCACCATGATGCCGATCAGTGCAAATCCGTACAGGAATTTGCAAAGCTTATTCTTCCGCCGGATGATGATATACGCCGCGGTGGAGCAGATCAGCACCAGCAGTGCGACTGAGGTAAAAGTAATCAGGATGCTCGTCCCGTACAGGGACAGAATGTTCGACGAATGAAACGCTTCAATGAAGTTGTCCATCGTCGGCTCGCTCGGAAGCGAAAGGGGCGATTTGATGACCTCCGAGTAGCTTTTAAAAGCGTTGGTCAATGCGATATACAGCGGAATCAGATAAATCAGCGCGAACAAAAGGATCAGGGCGCTCCTGACACCGCTGCCGACTTTCCGCTTCCTTCCGGCGCTCGTTACGATCGTACTCATCTCAGTATTCCACCTCGCGTTTCTTGGTAATGCTGATCTGAATCACAGAGACGATCACAATCAGGATGAACAGCACCAGAATAATCGCGGAGGAATAGCCGCGCCGGTTGTAAACGAAAGCTTTCTCCACGGCCTGCAGGGTGATCGTCTGCGTCGCACCGCCCGGTCCTCCGCCGGTGATGACTTTCACATGGTCGTACTGTTTCAGGCCGCCTGCCAGGGACAGCACGCTGTTGATCGTAATCCCGGGCATCATCAGCGGCAGCGTGATTTTGAAGAACCGCTGGAACCCGCTGGCTCCGTCCACTTCCGCCGCCTCCATCAGTTCCTGCGGAATTGTGTTCAGCGTTGCCATGTAGATAACCAGGAAAAGTCCCAGACCGTTCCAGGAAATAATCACCGAAATCATGACAATCGTATGCAGGGGGGTATCATAGAAATCCACCGGGGGGATTCCGAACAGGCCGAGGATCGTGTTGATCACGCCGCCGTCTGTCTGCATGATATAGGACCAGATGAAGGCAACGACCACGCTGGACAGAACCGTTGGCACGAAGACCGCGCTCTTGGCAAAGGCGCAGATCCGGCTCTTTTTGCTCAGGATCACCGCAAGGAACACACCCAGCACATTATAGATCAGGACCGTGATCACCGTGATAATCAGCGTCACCTTCAGGGCGTTGAAAAAACTCGCATCCTGAAAGAGCCGTTCGAAGTTTCTCAGCCCGATCATCTTATACTTCTTGCTGATGCCGTCCCAGTTGGTGAAGCTGTAAAAAAAGCACAGGCCAAGCGGGATAATCATGAAAACAGTATAGACCAGATATCCCGGCGCTGCCAGCAGAATATCATGCAGTTTGTTATGCTTCATTCATGAGACCCCCTTTAAAGAAAGGGAGGGGTATTCCCCAAATATACCCCTCCCGGATAGCGTCGTAATAGTCTTTCTCAAATCAACCTTCAGCCAAAGGTCCAACAAGCACATTCGGCCCGAAGGGGTTTAAGGGGGCGATCGGAAAGCCCCCTTATTTTTTACTGAGCATCTTCCAGCGCCTCGTTGGCGATCTCCCACTCAGCATCCATCGCATCCAGCTCAGCGGCGATGTCCGCGCCGTTGGCGATGTTCTGCGTCGTCTTGTTGGTGAAGTAATCCTTCAGGCCGGGCAGGAACGCGTCGTCGCCGGTCATGCTCTCAAAGCCTTCCACTTCCTGCATGGAGGCAATCTGCTCTTCCATGTTCTTGCGCAGCGGGATCATCTCGTATTCCACCGGCTCCTTGGTGGTGGCAAACAGCTGCTCGCTCTTCAGGAATTCGCTGTACGTCTCCTTGTCGGTGAAGAAGAAGTTGATGAAATCCTTGCAGACTTCGGGATACTTGGTGTTGGCGCCAATGGACAGGCCTTCGTTCACGAACACGGAAACCACGTTGGCATTGTCGTCGCCGGGGATCACAAACCAGCCGACTTCGAAGTCCTGCAGATTCTTGGCAACTTCGGCGTTGACCCAGGAACCGATGGGCAGCATCGCAGCCTTGCCGGTGAAGAACTGCTCAAGCATCTGGGTGTAGGTGATGCCGTTGAGGTTGTCGCCCGCGTACTTGGTGCAGATCGTCTGGTATTTCTCCATGCCCTTCTTCAGGTCTTCGTTGTTGAACTTCACTTCGTTGGCGTTGCGCTTTGCGCCCCAGTGGGTATCCTTCGCCAGCAGGTCGGTGCCGGCGAACATGTTGGCCAGCTGAGCCTGCGGCCAGCCGTCCTTCATGCCGATGGAGAAGGGCTGGATGCCGGCGGCCAGCAGCTTCTCGCTGGCAGCAACCAGTTCGTCCCAGGTCTGCGGCACTTCGATGCCGTTGGCAGCGAACAGATCCTTGTTGTAGAACACGCCGATAATCTGCTTCTTGTAGTTGGCAACATACTGTTTGCCGCCGATCTTGCCGACTTCGGGATCAGCCAGATAATCCAGTTCGCCGTCTTCGAAGGGCAGCAGCGCGCCGCTGGGCACGAAATCGGCGGGGTTCTGCATGACCATGACATCCGGGAACTGGTCCGTGGCCAGCAGGGTCTTCTGATACTCAAACAGGGTTACGTTGGAGGAGGGGTTGCCGTCAATCTTGACCTTCACGTCGGGATGAGCCGCCATATAGCGGTCAGCGATGCCCTGCCAGAATTCCAGCGGCAGCTGGGGCTGGATGTTCACGCAGAACGTGATCTCGGTTTCTTCCGCCAGTGCGGCACAGCACGTTCCGCATACCAGCAGGACACACAGCAGGATGGACAACAGTTTCTTCATTTTCTTCTTCTCCCTTTCCTTTTTATAAAGTTTCTCAGCGCCTGCGCGCTTCTTGCCTGTATTGTATTGTAGAGTGAAACGTTTCGCAATGTGAAGATTTCTTGATTATGGTGTCAAATTTTCAGTTTCTGAAATCTGTAGGCGACTTTCCCGTCACTTTCCTGAAGATCTTCAGGAAATAGTGGTAGTCGGTGAAACCCACCTGTTCCGCGATCTCGTAAACCTTCAGCGTCGGATCTCCCAGCAGTCTGCTGGCTTCCTGGATCCGCAGAGTGTTCACATAGTCTGTGAAAGCGCTGCCGGTCTCCTTCCGGAAGATCTGCCCCAGGTAAGAAGTATTCACATGGCAGTCCGCCGCCACCTGCCGGAGCGTCACGCCTTCCCGGTAATGTTCCATGATATAGTCCACCGCGAGTCCCACAATGGAAGTGCTTCTGCCCAGCAATGCCCGGTTCGCGGCAAACAGCTCATCGCACAGTTGAAACAGCCACTCCCGCATATCATCATAACTGTGCAGGGTAAACAACCTGGCAAAATCAAAATCCGTCGGCTCCCGGAAAGCGTTCATGCTGCCGTAAATCGTCCGGAAGCAGTCTGTCATCCGTACGGCGATATGCATGATCAGATTACGGATCCGGTGATGCGAAACGCCGGCTTCGGCTGTCATGGCATTCAGCTCATTGCTCAAGTATTCCTTCAGTTTTTCCTGTTCGCCGCGCCGGATGAAATCCTTCATCCGATCATAGTCAATCCGGTCCGGAATCTGTTCCGTCTGCGACGTTTCCGGCACTTCGTCATACCAGATCACGCCGCCGTTTTTCAGAAAAGCCCCGTATTCCAGCGCTTCCTTCGCGCTTTCATAGGAATCCCGGATCTGCCCGATTTTTTCTGCCAGCTTTCCCGCGCCGATCATCAGCGGAATCTCCCGTTCCCGCACGGCCTTTTCCGCAAGTTCTTCCAGTTCCTGCTGCGTTCCCTGCCGGTCTTCCGGCACCTCATCATAAATCAGCAGCAGCGCCAGGTTTCCGTCCCCGTCCATAAAAGCCATCTGCCGTCCGCTGCTTTTTTCGGCGATCACATCCCGGAAAAACGGTTCCCGGATACCTGCCGGGATTTGTCGGTTCATGGAACATACCGCGCACAGATATCGTTCCGCGTCCAGCGGAATATGCAGAAACTCAGCTTTCTCTTTCAATTCTTCCGGGCTGATGTTCCCGGTCACCAGCCGGCGCAGCGTGTTGGAACGAAGCAGCACCGTCCCCTGCCGGATCTGCAGGCTGATCGCTGCCTCCTTTTCAATCTCGCTGACCGCATTTTTCAGGTTCGAGATCAGTTCATCGTTGTCGATCGGTTTCAGCAGATAGTTGTCCACACCCAGCCGGATCGCGGCTTTCAGATAATCATAATCGCTGTAGCCGCTCAGGATCGTGATCTTGATATTCAACTCCAGCTTTTTGACCTCCCGGATCAGCTCAATCCCGTCCATCTCGGGCATCCGGATATCTGTAATCAGGATTTCCGGTCGAATCTCCCGGATTAGTTTCAGCGCTTCTGCTCCGTCCGCTGCTTCCCCGGCCACCTCGAGTCCGAGAGCGTCCCACTCAATGGTCTCCCTGAGTCCGCGGCGGATCACAGGCTCATCATCCACGATGATTACTCTGTACATAAGTTTCCAGTTCCTCCTTACTGCGTGCAGGCATCAGAATCCGAATGGAGGTTTTGACGCCGGGCTCGCTCCGGATCGTCAGTCCGTAAGGTTCTCCGAACAGGATCCGGATCCGCTTATGGACATTGCTCAGGCCGATGCTGTAATGGTCACCCTCCTCCGTCTCCGGTTGATCCAGCCGTTCCGTAATCCGTCGGACAGTTGCCTCATCCATGCCGTGTCCGTTATCCTCGACCGTAATCTCCAGCGTTCCGGATTCCTTCTCGCCACTCTCCACTCTCCACTCTTCACTCTCACTGATCTCCTCCCCCAGCCTGGCAGAAATTGTTATAATCCCGCCGGACGATACCCCTTTCTGGCCGTGTTTGATTGCGTTCTCCACCAGCGGCTGCAGGATAAATTTCGGCACACCCAGCGTCAGCAGCTTCTGCGGCACGTCTGTTATGAAATCAAACGCGTCGGCATACCGCAGTTTCTGCAGTTCGATAAACGTTTCCGCATAGTTGATCTCCTGGCGCAGTTCCACAAACAGATCTCCGCTCTGGATGTTCCATCTGAACAGGTTGCCGAGCAGATGGATCATCTTTGCCGTATCCGGGTCCTGATGCTCCAGTGCGTTGAAACGGATGGATTCAAGCGTGTTGAACAGAAAATGCGGGTTAATCTGTGCCTGCAGCGCTTTCAGCTCTGCGGTCTTCGACTCGAGCTGATAAACATATGCCGTCTGGATATGCTTGTCCAGTCTGGTGATCATGCTGTTGAAGCTTTGCTCCAGATAGCCGATCTCATCGTTGGATTTCACATCCGTTGTCACGCTGAATTCGCCGACATCCATCACGCGCATCTTCTGGACCAGCTGGTTGATTCGCCTCGAGAACAGCCGTGCCGATACGAAGCTGATGATCAGTGCCAGCGCCACACAGGCCAGCAAAACCCCGTACAGGCCGCGGCGGATCGAACCGGCTTCCTGCCGGATCACATCCTGATTGACAATGTTGATAAACCGGTATCCTGTTTTTTCGGAAGACTGCATATTGATCACATAATCTTTATTGGATTCCGCATGATCAAGGTCTGTAATCCCGTACGGTTCCCCGTTGAACAGTTTCCCGGTTTCCCCGCCGGAGGAATCAAACAGCACGGTCCCGTCGTCATCCGTCACAAAAAGCGTTCCGTTCAGCCCGTCCGTTGTCCGGACAGCGTCCCGGAAATGATCTGCCCGTACATTGATCACGATATATCCCAACGGTTTATCAAACCGGATCGCGTTCTGATCAAACAAATAGATACAATAGGAAAGAACTTCAAAATTGTTGACGCTGTTCTGATTGATATATTCCGGAATATAATTGGTAACAATCCTGATCTTGTTATTTACCGCTCCGCCCGGCAGTCCCTGACCGAAAAAATCATAGTCAAGGGAATTGTCTCTTCCCGGAATATTGGAATAGAAGAAGATTTCCCGGTCGCCGTAATCCGCGATAAACGCATCAGAAATAAAGCTGTTGGAGCCGCATATGTCCTGCAGGTATCCCGAAACAACTTCCCGTTTCGTCTTCTTGTCCTGCCCGGCCTCTTTCCGGGGATTCAGGTAATCCATGATGCTGTTGTTACCGTAATAATTTTTCGGCATATACAACTGCGCAAAAATATTCTGGATGGTTCTGTATTTGTCATCGCTGTAATCTCTTACCTGCAGCACCAGTTCCCGGTCGACCCTTGCCTCCTTTTCGGTCAGCCTCGCTGTCACCCACGAAGTTGTGAACACAGAAACCAGGCCCAGTCCGACCACGATCACCAGGCAATAGGAGAGCATCATCTTCAGAAAATAACTGCTCACAAAATGCGGTTCGTGCCGGCTCATGTCATCGCTCCTTGTCTGTCCTATGCGCTTCTGTCTTCTGTTGCATGATAGCACAATTCCCGATTTCGCACAACGTTTCATTAACCACGGAATAATATAATTCTTTATTGTTCTCCCGCTGATTTTCCCGAAAATAATGAAACGTTTCGTATTGCATTAAGACTTTTCTGATGTTACAATATAGTATAACGGTTTGAACTTAATATCTATTTTTTCTTTTGATCAGGAGGTCGTACCGATGGCAGCAACAATGAAAGATCTTTCTCGCGAAACCGGTCTCGGTCTGGCGACGATCTCCAAATACTTCAACGGCGGAACGGTTCGGGAAAAGAACCGCGTACTGATTGAAGCTGCCGTCAAAAAACTGCACTATGTGCCCAACGAAGTTGCCCGCAGCCTGAAGACGCAGCATTCCCGCGTCATCGGCGTCATCATTCCTGAATTGAGCAACGCCTTCATTACGTCCATTATTTCTTCCATGGAAGATATTCTCCGCAAGCACGATTATGCCGTCATCGTCTGCGACTGCCGCAGCGATCCGAAGCGGGAAAAGGACGCAGTGGAGTTTCTCCTTCACCGGCGGGTTGACGGCCTGATCAATATGGCCACTGACACAACCGGCGCCCATCTGAAGGCGCCCCTTGCCTCCGGGATTCCCGTGCTGCTCATTGACCGCCTGATCGAAAGCCTCCGCGGCAAAGTCAGCGCCGTCATCATTGATAATGTTCATGCCGCGAGCCAGGCCGTTGAAAAGCTGACAGGCCTCGGCCACAGGCAGATCGGTCTCGTGCTCGGCAGTCCCAATCTGTATACCACCAATCAGCGTCTGACCGGTTATCTGAACGCGCTGAATGAAGCCGGAATCAAACCGACCGAGGAATATATCCGCTATGGCGATTATACCATGGACGGCGGTTATCAGGCGGTTCAGGATCTGTTGAAGCTGAAGAACCATCCGACCGCTCTGTTTGTCACCAATTTCGAGATGACCCTCGGGGCCATGCTCGCGCTGCAGCATAACGGAGTCCGGGTTCCGGAGGATCTTTCCGTGATCGGTTTTGATAAACTGGAGCTCTTCGGCGAAATCTTCCCGAACCTGACCCTGATCCGTCAGCCGCAGCTGAGCATCGGCCGGGAATCCGCCAATCTGATGCTGAATATGCTCTCGAATGAAGAAAGCGGCTGCCGGATCGTTACCCTGACCACAGAATTAACCGAAGGTTCCTCCGTCCGTCCCTTAAAAAAATAAAACCCTGTTCATTTCAAAGCGCCGGCTCAGTGAGCCGGCTTTTTGATGGTCTCAGTTAAACCGCTTCATATATAGCATCTTCAGTCGAAGCCGAAGGAGCGCGAGGGCGATCGGAAAGCCCTCGCATCTGAAGCATTCATGCCGAAGGGGTTTAAGGGGGCGACCGGAAAGCCCCCTTATTCATACTTCGGCAGCCAGTCCCCGTGCGCCTCGATCATCTCATCGCACATCGCCACAATATCATCAATGGACAACTCCGCGCCTGCATGCGGATCCATCATCACCGCCTGATAGATGTAATCCTTCTTCAGCGTCCGTGCCGCCTCAATCGTCAGCAACTGTACATTGATGTTCGTCCTGTTCAGCGCCGCACATTGTTCTGGTAAATCGCCGATGTAAGTAGGCTGCACGCCGTTGCGGTCCACCAGGCACGGAACCTCCACACAGGCGTTCCGCGGCAGATTGGTGATCAGTCCGTTGTTCAGCACGTTGCCGCCGATCCGGGTGGGCACGCCGGTCTCCATCGCTTCCATAATATAGCTGGCATACTCATGGGTCCGCTTATGGCTCAGCGTCGGGTTCTGCGTCAGCTCATGCCCGCGCTTTTTCCAGTCCTCGATCTGGTGAATGCAGCGCCGCGGATATTCGTCCAGCGGGATATTGAACCGGTCAATCAGTTCCGGATAGCGCTCCTTGATAAACCACGGCGTATACTCGGCATTATGCTCGCTGGACTCGGTAATATAGTAGCCGAACCGGCGCATGATCTCCAGCCGCACCATATCTCCATGCTTTCCGGTTTCCGTATAGAGTTTATACTCCTTCTTCATGTTCTCAAGCCACCATTCGGGCAGTTCCTCCCCCTGGCTCAGCCCGCTGATCCGCTCCTCAAACGTTCCGATATCCAGCTTGCCCGCGTAGTACAGCAAAGCCCGGCGTTTGATCTCCGGATACAGGTCCACCCCATCTTTGGTACATTCCAGCAACCATGCCTGGTGATTGATTCCGGCGATCTTCCACTGCACCGTATCATCATATTCCATGCCCAGTTCCTTGAGCAGGGTAGAAGCGCAGACCTGCACGCTGTGACAGAGGCCCACGGTTTTGACCCCTGTCATCCGCAGCATCGCGCCGGTCAGCATCGCCATCGGATTGGTATAGTTCAGCATCCACGCATCCGGACAGACCTCTTCCATGTCACGGGCAAAGTCCAGCATCACCGGGATCGTGCGCAGGGCGCGGAATACGCCCCCGACACCGAGTGTGTCGGCGATCGTCTGCTTCAGGCCGTATTTCTTCGGAATCTCAAAATCGGTGATCGTACAGGGATCATATCCGCCCACCTGGATCGCATTAACCACATAGTTCGCGCCGCGAAGCGCTTCCTTCCGGTTTTCAACACCCAGATACTTCTCAATCCTGGCTTTTGATCCGTTATTGCGGTTGATGGCTTCCAGCATCTGCGCGGATTCGTCCAATCGCACGGCGTCAATGTCGTACAGGGCAATCGTGCTCTCCTCCAGCGCCGGTGTCATCATGCTGTCACCCAACACGTTCTTGGCAAAAACCGTGGACCCTGCTCCCATAAATGTAATCTTCGGCATAATCGTATTTCCTCCTTTAATCCATGTTTCAGTTTGTCTCATCAGGAGACTTCCGGCCGGATTTCTTTTTTTGTGTCTTCCCTTCTCCCATATCCAGTTCCAGCATCTCCTTCAGGATATCCTCGTCGACCGTCGAATAGGATCCGCTGTCGCCGACGATCTTATCTTCATCACCGGGCATCAGCGGCTTACCGTTCTCGTCGTAGTAATAATTTCCTTCCGAGTCAACCAGCGGCAGCAACTTTGCAAAGTCTGTCACCAGCAGTTTGGCTGTCAGCATGGCGATCGCGCCGAATCCGAAGAAGAACCAGATAAACGCGTACAGCGGCAGCATCTGCGCGTCTGTATAGGTCAGCACCATCGGGGCTACGTAGAAGAAAAGCAGGACAATCAGTTTCAGCGGTTTTTTGAATGCAAAATAATAGGCGCTGCGGAAAAGCACCGTCAGTTTGTTGGAAAACGCAACCATCGTGGGAAACAGATAGATCGCGCCGATCAGCAGCACCACGCCCACTGCGTAAACGGCATAGCGAAAATTCACCATAGCGCCGCCCATGTGGAACAGAAAGCGGATATCAACCCATCCGAGGAAACCCAGCGCCACAATGATCAGCCAGGCAATTGTCGCCTGTTTGAAATTCTGTTTGAATCCTGTCCAGAACATTTTGATCGGATTGAGAGTTTCGGTTCCTCTGAGAACCTTGAACATGACATGGAGTGTTGCTGCCCATGCGGCGCCGATGGTAACCACCGGCAGTGAAACAAGCACAAACAGCAGATTCGCGCCGATAATGATACCGATCTTCGTCATTGTTTTGCCGAAGGTGCTGTCGTTGGATAAGAACGAATTGATCCAGTCCCGCATGGGCTATTTCTCCTCCAGGATAAAACGCATAAACAGCGCAATCGTATCCATCTTTTCCGACCGGGCGCCGATTCCGATCGCGCAGCTGTCCTTGTACAGACCGTATCGTGTCACCAGAAGGCTGTCTGATATGTCGAAGCCTACGGGAATATCTCCTTCAACGCCGTGAAAGTAGACCAGCCGGTCCGCATATCGATCGCGCAGTTCCTGACATCGTTCCAGATTCAGATCCGTCAGCCGGCCTGATTGAGCCAGTGCTTCCAGCGACGGAGTCTCCATCGTGATGAAGTCCAGGATTCCGCCGTCCGTCAGGGCAACAAAGGCATTATAGTAGTCGTTTCCCTTCGCCTGGTTCTTCAGATAGTCAAAATAGGCTTCGGCATTAAACTCCACCCGTTTTTCCGTCAGATCCAGCCCTGAGAATTCCGTGAAGTCTTTCCATAGCTCAGACCCGTTTCCCGCGTTCGCCATGGTATTGGCAAACATGCCGTAAAGCCATTCCTCCTTGACGGCGGTCGTAATGCGCACCGTCAGGAAGATACTGATCGCCAGAAAAGCGGTAATCCCGATAATCCAGAGATGGTAATAGCTCCATACGTACTGGGCCTTCTCTTGAGCGGTCAGTTCCCGCATCTTTTCACGTTCGGTCTGAAACCAGTTTGCAAGCCTGTTTGCCATCGCTTATTCCTCTTTGCCGGCGCCGTTTTGCACTCTCTTCAGGTGAAGCCGGAAGGCAGGATAGTCGCCTGTCAGTTGGGGCAGCGTATAACCTGCGTTCATCAGCGCCGCGCCGGAACGCACCAGGTCGTCTTCGCGCAGCTCATACAGGGCAGCCGGATCCAGGCCTTTGAACCGGACATGGATCAGCGGGGCATTCCCGTGGGTCGCCGTCGCAACGACAGTCAGCAACGCCTGATCCTGCTCCTCGCTGACCAGGAGCCAGGAAAATGCATCCATTCCTTCCGTATCCTCGCCGAGGCGATAGTACAGTCCCCGCTGAATGAGTTGCTCGTCTTCCCGATATTCCTGAACCTGCCTGCGGATCTCTGCCTGTTCCTCCGCGGTAATCAGGCTCAGATCCAGCTCGTAGCCGAACGCGCCGGTCATAGCCACCGCCGCCCGGGTGGAAATCGGGGTAGTCCGTCCGGTCTGATGGTTCGGGGCAATCGATACATGCGCGCCGACCATGCTGAGCGGATAGCCGAAACTGGTTCCCTTCTGGATGGTGAGCCGCTCAATCGGATCGGTATCGTCCGAGCCCCAAATCTGGGGCGTATAATACATCATCCCGGCGTCAAAGCGCCCGCCGCCCCCGGCGCATCCTTCAAACAGCACCTTCGGGAAGCGCGCGGTCAGCGTTTCCAGAACGCGGTACAGCCCGAGAATTCCGCGGTGTGCAACCTCGCCCTGCTGTTCCGCCGGAAGCAGGTGAGAGTATACGTCTGCAACGCTTCGGTTGAAATCCCATTTGATGTAGGAAATATCATACTTTGTCAGCAGGTTGGTCATAAACTGAATGATATAATCCTGCACGTCTACGCGGGACAGATCCAGCACCAGCTGGTTTCTGCCGCGGGCAGGCTTCCGTCCCGGCGCCGCCAGGGCCCAGTCGGGATGTGCGCGGTACAGGTCCGAATCCTCGTTGACCATTTCCGGCTCCACCCAGATGCCGAACAGCATACCCGTTTCACGGATGCCAGCAATCAGATGATCCAGTCCTTCCGGCAGCTTTTCCGGATCGTATTCCCAGTCTCCCAGGCCGGCGTTGTCGTCTTTCCGGCCGCGGAACCATCCGTCATCCAGCACAAACAGTTCAATTCCGAGGGATGCTGCCTGTCCGGCCAGTTTCAGGATTCGTTCGGCGCTGATATCGAAATAGGCAGCTTCCCAGCTGTTGATCAGGACAGGCCGGTGTGCCAGGCTATATTCACCGCGGCAGATGTTTTCGCGCACAGCCTTATGATACTGCTGGCTGAGTTTTGTCAGCCCGTCCGCCCGGCTCATCAGGACTTCCGGCGCGGCAAACTGCGCACCCGGCTGCAATGTCCAGCGGAAGCTTTCGTCCCCGGGGCTCATGACCGCGCGGACGGACCCGTACGGTTCACCTTCGATTTCAGCGCGAAAACTGCCGGAATACAGATACATCAACCCATAGCAGTCGCCGTGATCTTCTGTTGCCAGCCGGTCACAGAGAATCACAAAGGGATTATGCTGGTGACTGGACATTCCCCTGCCGGAGCCGATGGTCTGGATCCCGTGCAGCACCGGTACCCGTTCGGGGGCTCTCTCCCTGTTATGCCGCCCGTGGAAATGCAGCAGGTCCCAGTTTCCGAAAGGAAGCTCCAGGCAGCAGGATCCCGCTTTTTCCAGCACAATCGGCTTGTCGCCGGTATTTTCGTAGATGACCGCGCGGGTAATCATATTCTTCTTCTCAAATACACCGTACAGAAGGCGAACGGTCAGTTTCGACGGTTCATCCCGCAGGACGACCTCCAGGGTCTGCGTGTCCCCGTCCGTATCCCTGACAGCCGGCAGTCCTGGCAGGGCATACTTCCCGTCCCGGATCTCATGGCTCACATACCGCAGATCGGCAATCCGGCTCCCGTCGGCGTTCATCACGCGCAGCGCCGGGATACGGTAATCCCCGACTCCGCTGGTACTGAATTCCTGGCAGACCGCATCCAGGGAATACGTGCGGTCGTTCCCCGCCGGCCGGGGGTTGCCGGAAAAACCGCGGTCGTAATTACGGTACAGATAGAACAGATCCTCCGGCTCCAGCCTTTTCCCGTAATACAAATGCCGGAGATAGCCGTACCCGTCGACCGCCATGTGATAGCTGCTGTCCTTTGTCTGCAGCGTAATACCGTGATCCGCTCTGCTGTCAATAATACCCATCGTATATGCTCCTCATCCGCTCAGCCGGATTCCTCCTCCGTACGCCGGTTTTCCTGCCGGTAATGTGCCGGGCTGAGACCGTAATAACTCTTGAAGATTTTGGAAAAAGTCAGCGCATTCTCGTAACCGACGCGCAGTGCGATCTCCTGTACCGATATATCGCTTTCCAGCAGGAGATCCTGGGCTTTATCCATCCTGTACTGCATCAGGTATTCCTGCGGTGAGAGGCCCATCTGTTTTCGGAATATGCTCGTCAGATAACTTCGGTTAATCCCGATCTGCTGGGCAACATCATTGATCTTGGCATTCGCGTAGTTGGCCTGCAGATAATTGACCGCGTATTCCACATAGAGTGCTGAATTGTACTCCGGTTTTCGCTGGGCCACTTTGTTGTCCCGGTTGGCGGATTCAATGGCAACGGCCAGGTACTCCATCAGCTTGGCCAGCCGGTGAAGGTCTCCCGAGAGATTCAGGTTGGAGGAATACTCCAGGGTGTTCTGTACCAGCGTATAGAACCTGCTGGTATCGATGCGGCAGTTCAGCCAGTTGACTCCGCTTGTGAATCCCGCCGCTTCGGTATACTGGAGCGCTTCAGTCCCATCATACGCCATCCAGCAATACGACCACGGGTCCTCTCTGTCCGCACGGTACCAGGTTTCCTCTCCGGGTTTGGTGATGAACATCTGCCCGAAATGCAGCTGGGTGATTTGTCCGTTCACGCTCAGGATCCCTTTTCCCGAGAGGATTACATGCAGATGATAGCCTTCCCTGTCTCCGGCATCGTATTCGTATCCCGGAACGCAGGATTCCACCCCGCAGGTTAGCAGCATCAGTTCTTCCAGCTGTCGCTGACTGAGCATCGTGCGGTACCGGCTGTTTTCAAATAAAGCCGTTTTTTCCATCTGCTTTTCCTTTCAACAAAACAAGACTTCGAAGGGATCGGGAAACAGCCGCATCTCTCCGAAGTCTTATCTGTCTGAAATACGCCTGCGCGCAGTAATTCGTTGTTACAGTTTCCCGCCGGAGGTCGCGATACCTTCCACAAACTGCTTCTGGAAGATCAGATAGATCACGATCATCGGAACCAGTGCAAGCACCGCGGAAGCCATCATCGTGGGATAGTCGTTTCCGTACTGTCCCTGCATCTTGGCCAGGCCTGCCGCCAGGGTCGTAGTCTCAGATCTGGTGCAGACGATCATGGGCCACATCAGATCTTTAAAGGCAAACAGGGCGGTAAAAATTCCCAGGGAAACCATGGAAGACCGGGTCAGCGGCATCATGATGCGCAGGAAGCGCTGACCGACGTTGCAGCCGTCAATGGCAGCTGCCTCTTCCAAATCCTTCGGCAGTCCCTGGTATCCGGTCTTCAGCAGGTAGGTGCCGAATGCGGTCACCAGGCCGGGGAAAACCAGACCGGTCACCGTATTGAGCAGGCCGAGCTTGGAAACCATTAAATACTGTGGAATGATAAAGATTTGTGCGGGAATCATCATCTGGACCAGAACCAGCGCGAACATCAGGTTCTTTCCCGGGAAGCGCAGCCGGCCGAAGGCATATCCTGCCATTGTTGCGGTCAGGCAAGCACAGATTACCCGGAAGAGGATCATCAGCAGCGTGTTCTTGTACAAGATGAGGAAATTGTAGCTCTCCCAGACCTTCCCGAAATTCTCCCAATGCCATCCGTTGGCCGGGAAAATGTAGAAGGGATCGACGGAGATTGCTTCCTGGTTCGTCTTCAGGGCCGTCAGGATCATCCAGGCGAAGGGGACGATCATGATGAAAGAGAACAGGATCAGAATGAAATAGATCACCGCTTTGCTGAGCCTGGCTCTTGCGATTGCGCTGTGCATTCTCTTTCCCCCTTCCTCAGTTATAGAACACAAGCTTCTTTTCAAGCTTCTGCAGGATGAACGTGATGATCATGATGAAGATCACCAGGAACATCACCACTGCGGCTCCGTATCCCTGGTTCCCCTTCGTAAACGCGTAGTCGTAGAAGAGGTACACCAGCGACTGGGTCTTCTTCAGTGCGACGTTGGTTTTGTCCATGACCATGAACATCAGGTCGAACACGGTCAGTGCGCCGATCAGGCGGGTCTGCACAATGAAGAAGGTCGTCGGGCTCAGCAGCGGTACCGTGATCTTGAAGAACTGCTTGATGCCGGTCGCGCCGTCGATGGCCGCTGCTTCATAGTAGTCGCCGGGAATCTCCTGCAGGCCGGAAATAAACAGCACCATGTTATAACCGATGACCGACCAGACGCCGATCACGCCGATGGAGATCCAGGCAATGTTCGGGTCGGAGATCCAGGCGATATTCGTATGGAAAATATTGTTCAGCAGGCCGAACTGCTGGTTATACAGCCACCGCCACACCATGGCAACCGCCGCGGGGGCGCAGACCATGGGCAGGAAGAAGATGGTGCGGAAGAATGACGTGCCCTTGAGCTTCCTGTTGAGGAACACCGCCAGTACAAGTGCGATGCACACACCGAAGGGAACCTCGATGAGCGCATACTTGACCGTGTTCCAGAGGGACTGCCAGATCTCCGCGGACCCGAACACCTTCTCATAGTTCGCCAGGCCGACCCACTTGTTTCCCATGCCGAAGTCACCGGTCTTGTAGAAAGACTGGATCACCGTATCGATCGCGGGCCAGTAGTTCAGAACGAGCAGTCCGATAATCGTGGGCAGAATAAAACACCATGCCCACTTTGCCTCGTTCTTGGCCGCGGCAGTCATTTTCTTGCGGGGTTTTGCCATGTTACCCCTCCTCGTAAAAATTCAGGAATCCCTCCCCGCGAAAAGCGGGGAGGGCGTATGAGTGAATGATCGCTGAATTATTCAGCCGCGATTGCTTCTTCGATAATCCTCTGAGCATTGTCGCAGGCCGTCGCCATCAGCTCGGCGTTGCTCGGATCCTGCCATGCATCCAGGAAGCCGCCCTGCTGCTGCAGCGCATCTTCCCAGACCACCGTGTTGCGGGTGTAGGGACGGAAGTACAGGTTGAAGGATTCAGCCTTGGTGAAAGCGGAAACGTCCATGCCCGGGAACGCATTGGCGAATTCATCGGAAATGCCCTTGATGCCGGCCATCGTGACGCCCAGTTCAGCCTGCTTCTTCTGTGCGGCTTCGCTGCAGAAGTACTCGATCAGGCTCGCGCATTCGTCGGGATGCTGGGTGTTGTAGGCAGCAGCCCAGCCCAGTCCGTTGTAGCAGCTCCAGCGCTCGCCGTCGTCGCACTGGCCGTTGCCGTTCAAGTCAGCATAGGGCAGGGAGGCCCAATAGTAATCAGCATGGCTCTCAGCGGTGTAGAAGGAATTGATCATCCAGGAACCCTGTGTGATCATACCGACCTTGTTGGACTGGAACAGGGAGTCGGTGCCGGTCTCGGCAACCACGGTCTGCGGAGCGCCGACCGTCAGCAGCGTGCGGACCATTTCCATACCGGCCTTGCCGGCGTCGGAGCCGATCGTGGTGCCCTTGTGGTCTTCGGTGATGACCTGTGCGCCGTAATCATACACCAGGTTGTACCAACCGTCCTGGTTGTTGGAGGTGTTCAGCGCATAGCCGTAAACGTCGCCGCCGGACTTTTCGGTGATCTGCTTGGCAGCTTCATACATATCCTGCCAGGTCCAGTCATCCGTGGGATAAGCCACTTCGTACTTGTCGAAGATCGCCTTGTTGTACAGCAGTGCGATCGTGTCATGATCCTTCGGCAGAGCGAAGATCTTTCCGTCGCTGCGGGTATACAACTCGGTGATGCCTTCGTAGTACTGGCTCATGTCGATGCCGTCTTTCTCAACATAAGGAGTGAGGTCGAGCAACAGATCATTTTCCATGTACATCTGCACGGTGTTGGAATGGCACCAGAACACATCGGGCAGCTCACCGCCCCGGGCGCCCGCTTCCAGCAGCGTCCAGTAGTTGTTCCAGTCAACGACTTCGATCTTGACCGGGATGCCGGAAATCGCGGTCCAGTCATCGGCGATCTCCTGCAGGCCCTTCTGCTGGTTGGAGTCCCAAATGTTCACGTTGATGGTGAAGTCTGCGGCGTTGGCAGAGGTCACCACCAGGGCCATCATCATGGCCAGGGCAAGTACGACAGACAGAATACGTTTCATGGTTTCATCCTCCCGTAGTTTGTTTGTTGGATTTATAACATAAATCGCCACTGATGATTCTACTCTCGTATGGAAAAATGTTGTATAGCATTATGTCACAACAACATGGCGTTATGTTGGTTGATTAAAACATTCCGAAACGTTTCCTGCCGCTTCTTCATCATGTTTTTGTTGATTTTGGCCTGTTTTTGCGTTTGTACGGACATTTTTCTTTGATCCAATCTAAACATCAAGTTATCATTCTGCCATATTCTGATAACATTATATCATATTCATTTGCCATCTGAACACATAAAATGTATATAAGTATATTTGGCGCAGTTTCACTCCACTCTATGGGCTGCGCAAAGAAAAAAGGAGGTATGTCCCGGCCGCGTGGCTCGCGGTGCGGCAGTGTGGAGACCTGTCGTAATGCGTCACGCCCCCTTGCGGGCGGATGCGAGGCAGATGCGGGTGGGCCGCTTTGCCAGAGCTGAGAGTATGTCCGATGTCGTAATCAAAGGCCTTAAAAAAATCTATGACAACAAAGTTACCGCCGTCCATGATGTGAATCTTCATATTAAGGACAAGGAGTTCATCGTGCTGGTCGGTCCCTCCGGCTGCGGAAAGTCTACCACCCTGCGCATGGTCGCCGGGCTGGAGGATATCTCCGAGGGCGAGCTGTACATCGACGGCGCCCTGATGAATGACATCGCCCCGAAGGACCGCGATATTGCCATGGTCTTCCAGAACTACGCGCTCTATCCCCATATGTCCGTCTACGAGAATATGGCTTTCGCGCTGAAGCTCAAGAAGACCCCCAAGCCCCAGATCGACAAAAAGGTGCAGGAAGTCGCCGAGATTCTGGACATTACCTCGTACCTCACCCGTAAGCCAAAGGCCCTCTCCGGCGGTCAGCGTCAGCGCGTGGCCATCGGCCGCGCCATGGTCCGCGATCCCAAAGTGTTCCTGATGGACGAGCCGCTCTCCAACCTGGATGCCAAGCTGCGCAACCAGATGCGCGCCGAAATTATCAAGCTGCGCGAGCGGATCAGCACCACCTTCATGTATGTCACGCACGACCAGACCGAGGCCATGACCCTGGCGGACCGGATCGTGATCATGAAAGACGGCTATGTCAATCAGATCGGCACGCCGCAGGATCTGTTCAACAGGCCGGTCAATCTCTTCGTTGCCGGCTTTATCGGAACGCCGATCATGAACTTCTTTGACAACTGCAAACTTCTGCTCGAAAATGATAAGTTCATTGCCGAAATCCGCGGCGTCAGGTTTGAGCTTGACGATTTCCAGCAGAAAGCCCTTAAATCCCGCGGGCAGAAGCCCTGTGACGTGATCTGCGGTATCCGTCCGCAGCACATCAGCGTCGGCGAAGGCGATCTCTCCGCCAAGGTTGATGTCAGCGAGCTCCTCGGTTCAGAATATAACCTCCATGCCCGTTCCGGGGATGATGAAGTGGTCATGGTCATTCCGACCATGGATCTGGACACGGATGTTTCCATGGGTTCCGAAATCAGATTCACCACCAGGCCGAAGCTGATCCAGCTCTTCGATAAGGAAACCGGCAACAACCTCATCTGGTATGATCCGGTCTCCGCAGAAGCGCATGCTCCCGAATGCGCAAAATACTGAGTTCCTCTTAACACGGTACCATTCCAGCCGGGCCGCAGGGCTCGGCTTTTTGCACTCAGCATCTATGTCATCCACACATAATTATCCTGGAGAGTAAAGTGTATGGATCGTAAAAAAGTACGCAGAATCCTGATGGCGGTCATCGGCATGGCCCTCGCCGGGATCGCTGTCGGTTTCTTCAAACGGGCTTTCTTCGGCGTGGATCCGTTCCAGTGCTTCTGCAACGGGATCAACCAGGTCGTCCCGATCGGGTTCGGAACGCTGTATATGATCATCAACGCCGTTTTGCTGGTGATCGATTTCTTTCTGGACCGGCATTATATCGGAATCTCCACCTTTATCAATCTCTTTCTCGTCGGCTATGCCGTCGAGTTCTCGGAGAATCTGCTGGCGCGGATTTTCGGTGATCCGGGCATACCCGGCCGGATCGCCTTCCTCGTTGTCGGCATTGTGCTCAGCTGCATCGCGGCCGCCCTGTATTATACGGCCGATCTCGGGGTTTCCGCCTATGACGCGATCCCGCTGCATATCGCGGACAGAAAGCCCCATCTCTTCGGAAGGGTTCTTCCCTTCCGGGTCATCCGGATCATCAGCGATCTGATCTGCGTTGCCATCGGATTTGCCCTGGGCTTTATGCCGGGAATCGGGACCATCATCACCGCCCTGTTCATGGGGCCGCTGATCTCGTTCTTCAAGCGAACCCTCTCCGATCCCCTGCTGGCGAAGCCTTCCCCTTGAGGGGAAAGTGCCCGCTAGCGGGCAGATGAGAGTAATAAATTTCCTGATCCGTTCACTTCCCGCTCCAGGCGTTTTCGTATACCGTCACAACTTCTTCCTTCGTCGGTGTGTACAGGTTGTCCGCCATGCAGGCATCCTTCACTGCGAGTTCTGCCAGCACGCCGAAGTCCGCCGGCTGCACGCCGTTCATTTCCTTCAGTGTCCGTGGAATGCCCAGTTCCATACTCATGGTCCGAAGCTCCCGGACCAGCGTATACGGCCGCTCGTCCGGCAGAGAAAGCGCCCTGGAAATCCGCGGCATTCTTTCTCTGGCCTCAGCGCTGTGTTCCGCGTTAAACTCAACGACATAGGGGAGCAGCGTCGCGTTGCATACGCCGTGGGGCAAATTGCTGTGGCCGCCCAAAGCATGCGCCATGGCGTGGACCATTCCGAGCCCCGCGTTGGAAAACGCCATCCCGGCTGAATACTCCGCATAGGCCATCTGCGTTCTGGCCTCTTCGTCCTGGCCGTTTCGTACAGCCCGCGGGAGCCATTTCCAGACAGTTTCCATCGCCCACAGGGCATCCCGGTCTGTCATCGGTGTGGCGTTTTTCGCCAGCAGCGCTTCGATGGCGTGCGTCAGCGCATCCAGGCCGGTGGATGCCGTCAGTTTCGGCGGCATGGACATCATGAGTTCGATATCGTTGACCGCGATCGTGACCATACAATTCGGATCCACCATGGCCATTTTGCTGTGACGGTGCGGATCCGTAACAATATAAAAAGAAGTACATTCGCTGCCTGTACCGGCTGTCGTGTTTACCGCCACAATCGGGATGCCCTGTCTGGCCGACTTGTTGACGCCTTCATAATCCTCCACTTTGCCGCCGTTAGCCATGACAATGCTGACCGCCTTCGCGGTATCAATCGCGCTGCCGCCGCCTACGGCAACCAGCAGGTCAATCTGCAGCATCCGGGCCGCTGTAATGCAGTCGTTGACTACATCCACCGTAGGATTCGGCTGCACCTGATAATAGACCGCATAGGACAGTCCCGCTTCTGTCAGCGCCTTTCCCACATAGTCCGCTGCGCCGGATTTGTACAGAAATCCGTCCGTCACGATCAGCGCACGGTGCAGATCCACCTTTCTCAGTTCCGGAATAAGCAATGAAACCGCGCCTTTCCCGAAAAAGCTGGTTCTGACTGAATTGACTCTGGACGGCATAGCGCATTTCTCCTTCTGCGCGAAATACCTTCCGCTTCGTTGACTCCCGACAGATTATCTGCTACGATATTGTCAGAAAACAAGCAAAACCGGAGGGATTTCTCCATGAAAATCGTGAATTACGGTTCCATTAATCTTGATCATGTTTACCAGGTTGATCATATTCTTCAGCCCGGTGAAACCCTGCTGGCCCGGGAGCAGAACCTGTTTTGCGGGGGGAAGGGGCTGAATCAGTCCATCGCGCTGGCCAAAGCCGGCGCAGAAGTCTTCCACGCGGGGGTGGTCGGTGAAGACGGGGAGATTCTTCTCAATGCGCTCCGTACCGCGAATGTGGATATCCGTCACATCCGCCGCGCCGAAGGGGCCAGCGCCCACACAGTCATCCAGGTGGATCGGAACGGTCAGAACTGCATCATCGTCTTCAGCGGGGAGAACATGCATCCCTCGGAAGCGGACATCGACCGCATCCTGGAAGACTTCGGCCCGGAAGATGCGGTACTGATGCAGAATGAGCTGTATAACACGCCTCTGATGATGCGCAAAGCTGCTGACAAAGGAATGACCATCATTTTCAATCCTTCTCCTATCAGTCAGGAAACGCTCAGCTATCCGCTGGAATGCGTCAGCTGGTTTCTGCTGAACGAGATCGAAGGCGAAGCGCTGACCGGGGAAACCAACCCGGGAAAAATCCTTGACAGTCTGGCATCCAGGTTTCCCCGCAGCAGTGTCGTGCTGACGCTGGGTAAAAACGGAGCCTGGGCAATGGACCAGGGACAGCGGTTCTTCCAGCCCGCCTTTGAGATCAAAGCGGTGGACACCACCGCGGCAGGCGATACCTTCACCGGTTTCTTCCTGGCCGCCGTCAGCAGTGGAATGCCGATCCCGGCAGCCCTTCGCCGCTGTGCTTTCGCTTCCTCCATTGCTGTGAGCCGGAAGGGAGCGGCGGATTCCATCCCCACTGCTGAAGAAGTTAGTTCAGCGTTTCCGGATCAATAATCCCGGCCACGCACAAATCGCATGGAGGCAGTTTTTGTAGATCGGTCATCATCGCGGCTTCCATTCTGCCGATCAGATAAACCGTATCTCCGATCCCGGCCTGGTGAGTCCCGTCGGACGCAATCACCAGGCCTTTTGGTTTGCCGTCTGCCAGAAGGCGGATCACCAGCAGTTTGACGCCTGTCAGCGTCGGTGTTTTGACGGTGCAGACGACGCTGCCTTCCACCCGGCCGATATTCATTCCTCCGCCTCCTTTAATGGCACTGAACTGTCCGGCCCTGCCAGGTATAGGAATCCACAACGCCGCAGACGGTCAGTCCGGCGATGATTTCCTTGTCCCCGGTAATCATTTTGGCTGCGCCGCCGTCATTGTTTGTCAGGACAATATCCCCCACGCCAGCATCCGCCATATCGAGGGCCACCAGTTCCTCGCCGACAGTCCAGCCCTCAAGATTCAAATGCCGCACCTTCAGCAGCTTGTATCCCTGATAACGGCCGTATTTGATCGTGGACACCACGGTGCCCGTCACCTTCGAAAGCTTCATACGTCTCCTTTTGTGAACACCCGTTTTCCGAGGATGTCCACATTGTCCACAATGCCGATGATCGTCGCATCCACCGGTTTGTTGGTTGTCATTTCCGTCGCGCGGGAACTGGAGCCTCCGCACCACATCACGATCTCTCCCTCGCCGGCGCCTACCGTATCCACGGCAATGAAGGGTGCGCCCTTCTCGCTGAATGTATCCATATCGATCGGAATGGCAACCAGAAGCTTCATGCCTTCCAGTCTGTCACATTTTCGCGTGGAAATCACGCTTCCGATCACTTTTGCCAGTTGCACGGATCTTCCTCCTCCGCTTTGTCATAAGTACGCTTTCCGCGCAGATCCACAGAATCGATAATTCCGTAAATCGTGTAGTCCGAAGCGAACTGCTTCGAGGTATCCGACTGGCGGGAGGAACTGCCGTAAGCGCCAAAGACCAGGTCTCCGACCCCCGCTCCCACATCGTCAATCATGATCTGGTAATCGTCCTTCATTTCCATCGTGGAAAGATCCACGGTCTGCACAATCAGCATCTTGGCGTTCCGAAGCTTCTCGCTTTTGTTGGAGCTGACCACATTGCCCGTTACGCGTCCCACAATCATGGCTGTTCCTCCGGTACCTTTGTCAGCGCTTTTGTTGAATTCCGGATAATCAGTTTTCCGCCCAGCAGCAACTTCATGCAGGGATAATCCGGATGTCTCATCCGCCTGCGCAGGATGCTGACCGCCATCTCACCCATGGCGGAACGGGAAATCCGCATGGTCGTCAGGGCCGGCATCGTGGTCGCACTGAACGGAATATCATCGAAACCGATAATGGAGATATCCTCCGGGATGGAATATCCGGCTTCCCGGATTGCCTTGATTGCCCCGATCGCAATGGTATCATTGTCGCAGACCACTGCGCCGTGAGGAACATACTCCCCGCTCCGGATCATCCGGGCAAGATCCTCAAAAGCGCCGTCCACCGTCGGTTTGAGCAGGATCGGTTCCGGTTTTTCCAGGCCCAGACGTTCCAGCGCCGCCAGATAACCCTCATACCGTTCGTCACAGTTCCGGACCGCCCGGGAAAATTTGAAATAACCGATATCCCGGTGTCCGCATTCTGCCAGGTATTCCACCAGGCTTGCAGCCAGATTGGCATTATCCATCACCACGCAGTCCGTCCCGGGGTGATAGAGGTTCTGATCCAGCGCTACCAGCGGCACATCGATCAGATCCAGCAGGGGGAAGTCTTCTTTCGGCAGCTCTGTCGCGATCAGGATGACACCGTCCGGAGCCGCGTTCATCATATCACGGATCGTTGCGGTGGCCGTTTCCGGTTCGCAGTTGTACATCATCAGGTCATACCCGTAATGCCGGCACTCGCTTTCGATCCGGTCCACAATGGATGCAATGAATCCCTGGTTTTCCTCAAAAGCAATGCCGTGAACCCGGTATTTCAGGACCACAATTCTGAGGGGCCGTACGCTTTTCTTCCGGACAGACGGCGAATAGCCGCTTTCCTCCATCACGGAAAGAATACGCTTACGGGTTTCGTCAGAAACCCCTTTTTTGTTGTTGATCACGAGGGACACCGCGGCGGGAGAAACCCCGGCCAGTGCAGCAATCTCCCTGATGGTCATCCTGTTTCACTCCCCTGCTTCGAATCCCCTGTGTTACTGTTTTCCCCGATATTCAGCATACCCCTTCATCAGCAGCGCCGCGACAGCCGCACCGGGATCCAGCAGTTCCCGCGATGCTTCGCCCCGGATCGCCATCCGGCCGTGCTTTGCCAGCATTCCTTTTGTTCCCTCAAAGGCGGACCAGGCGATCTCCGCCGTTTCCTCCGGTGTTTTCCCGGCCTTCAGTGCCTGCACCGCAGGCAGCATTCCGTCCAAAAACGTCTTTTCACCCGGCTGTGCTTTTCCGCGGTTCTGTACGCCGTCATACCAGGCTTCGAAGAAATCCGCGTCCGCCGCTTCCTCCTGTCCTTTCAGCTGTTTTCCCGCGTTCATCAGGCCGCTGGCCATCAGCGTTCCCATCGTCGAGGGAACCGCTGTCGCCATGGCTTTCCCCGCCTGATAGGCAAGCTTCCCCACGTCTGTCACGTCGCTTGCGGAAACCGCCTCAGCCGCGGCGGCAAAGCCGTCGCTCATTGTCAGGCCCAGATCGCTGTCCCCCACCACGCTGTCCAGTTCAATCAGCCATTCCTTCTTTTCGTTCATCAGCGCAGCCCAGGCGGCAAGTAAGCCTTTCAGTTCTGCTGCGTTCATCGTCATTTCTCCGTTCCTTCCATATATGATCCCCGGCATGGTGACCGGTGGGATAAGTCCGCTTCCTGCTTACAGCTGAAACTGTTTAAAGAAAGGCGTATCGACCGGAGCCGCCAGCCAGCCCTTCAGTTCGTCATCCAGCCGCAGCAGCGAAATCGATGCGCCGGCCATTTCCATGGAAGTGGCAAACTCTCCGACATAGGTATGCCAGATGCTGATTCCCTTCCCGTCAAGGATCTGTTTGACCCGCCGGAACATCACATACTGTTCCTCCAGCGGTGTGGCGCCGAGGCCGTTGATCAGCACGGCCACTTCATCCCCGGCCTTGTAAGGAATATCGCTGAGGATCGGCTCAAGCATCTCATCCGTCATCTCGTCTGCGGTTTTGAGCTTGCCCCGCCGGATACCCGGTTCGCCGTGGATCCCCATGCCGATCTCCATTTCGTCTTCGCCGATCTCGAAGCTGGGATGTCCGACCCGCGGCACCGTGCAGGAGCTCAGCGCCACGCCCATGGTCCGGACATTGGCGCACGCTTTTTCCGCGGCTGCCTTCACCTGATCCAGATCCCTGCCTTCCGCCGCAGCCGCGCCGGCGCATTTGTAGACAAAGAAAATCCCTGCCACGCCGCGGCGCTTGTTCGGTTCCCCTTCCGCGGAGGGGGCGGCCGAAGCGACATCCTCGCCGGCCACAACGCTCTCGACCCGGATGTCTTCTTCCATATCCGCCATTTCCGCGGCCATGTCAAAGTTGAAGATATCTCCGTTGTAGTTGCCATAAATATACAGCACGCCGGCGCCCTGGTCAATCTCCTTCGTCACCGCCAGCATCTGCTCGGCGCTCGGAGACTGGAATACGTCGCCGATGGAGCAGCCGTCCAGCATGCCCTTGCCGACATAGCCCAGAAACAGCGGAAGATGACCGGAACCTCCGCCGGTTGCGATGCCCACTTTGCCTGCCTGCTTATGCTTCGTCACAAGGCAGTGAAGATCGCCGTTCACGCACATCAGGTCGTCCGGATGGGCCGCGTAGATTCCTTCCAGCATCTCCGGAATAAAGCGTTCAGGCGTGTTGATGATTTTCTTCATGGTTTCTCCTCCGATCACAGACAGCCTTTTTTACAGACAACCTTTTTTGATAATGAAACACGCATAAAGAGCATTCTCGCCTGTTGCCACCGTGGCATACGCTTTCTTTGCACGGTCATAGAAATCAAAGCGCCCGATTTTTTCAAATTTGACGCCGGGCTGATGCTTCTGGCAGATTTCATCCAGTACAGCCCAGATCGGCGGGTCTCCGTCCAGACCGCCCTGCGGATCCATCACAGTCACCGGAGCGGGTACATACTGATCCAGCGGGAACAGCTGCAGAATCGCATCCAGCAGTTCCGCACCGCCATGTCCGTCACAGCGAACGCACCGCTGTCCCATGGACTGTGCCGGAAAATTGAGATCGCCGATCACCAGTTCATCCCCGTGGCCCATTTCCGCCAGGATTTTCAGCAGTTCCGGCGTCAGGAGGGGAGAAATACCCTTCAACATGGATGATGCCTCCTCAGTTCGTAATAGTCGCCTGCGTCCGGTTTATGCCTGAGGCAGAATAGCCTCTACTTCCTCATGGGGCCTTGGAATCACATGCACGCTGACCAGTTCACCCACGCGCTTGGCCGCTGCACCGCCCGCTTCCACGGCAGCTTTCACGGCGCCCACATCGCCCCGAACCATCACGGTTACCAGTCCGCCGCCCACGCGTTCCTTGCCGATCAGGTGTACATTGGCCGCTTTCACCATCGCGTCCGCCGCCTCAATCGAGCCGACAAGTCCTTTTGTTTCCACCATTCCCAATGCCAGCAGTTCCATGATTCTGATCTCCTCTCATTTCTGATTCTTCTTATTTTCCTTTTGTTCCTGTCGCGATCTTCGGAAGAATATCTTCCACTTCCTCATGGGGCCGCGGAATCACATGCACGCTGATCAGTTCACCCACGCGCTTGGCCGCTGCGCCGCCCGCTTCCACGGCAGACTTCACGGCGCCGACATCGCCCCGGACCATCACGGTCACCAGTCCGCCGCCCACATGCTCCTTGCCCACAAGATGGACGTTGGCAGCCTTCACCATCGCGTCCGCCGCCTCAATGGACCCGACCAGTCCTCTGGTCTCGATCATTCCCAATGCTTCCTGTGCCATTTTTCTGTTCTCCTTTCAGTTCCCTGTTTCGTTTTAGTTTTAAATGTATGTTTGCCGCATCAGCAGATGCGGAAATCACCGTAGAGTACGCAGCGTCTCAGTCTGGTAAAAGATCGGGCGCTGGTCACACCTTCGCCAGTGGGCGTGGCGATCGTCATGGTGGTATACCCTTCTCCGTCAAATCCCAGACCGGAAAAACTCGGCGCGTTTTTGACAAAGATCGTCGTATTCATTTTCCGCGCCGCGTCGGACATATGATGGACGTTCGTGGAATAGATCATGGCTGAATGCCTGCAGTTCTGCTCTGCCCGGTACGCCTCGGCAATCGCTTCCTCCACATTTCGGACGCGGACAATAGCCAATACCGGCATCAGCATCTCTGTCATCACAAAAGGATGGTTCCGGTCCACTTCCGCAATCGCCAGCCGCGGGTCGCCGCTGAAAGCGACTCCCGCATCCCGCAGGATCACGCCCGCGTTCCGCCCGACATACTTCCGGTTGATCACATGCTTCCCGTCCTTCGGAATCAGCGTGGTCCGGAGTACCCGGTCAATGTCTTCCCCGTAAATCCGGACACAGTTGCTGCGTTCCATCTCTTTCATCAGCTGGTCCGCTACGCTGTCCACCACGAAAACTTCTTTTTCGGCAATGCACAGCACGTTGTTGTCAAAGCTCGCGCCGGCTACGATTTTCCGCGCCGCGTCTGGAATATCGGCGGTCTCGTCCACGATGACCGGAGGATTGCCAGGCCCGGCGGCGATACACTTTTTCCCGGTCTTCATGGCAACCTTTACCACCGCTTCTCCGCCGGTCACGGAAAGCAGCGGAATATCCGGATGAGTCATGATTGCCTGGCCGGATTCCAGCGTAGGCTCCCGTACAGTTGTAATCAGTGTTCCGGGACCGCCGGCGGAAACAATTGCCTCCACAATTACCCGCATGGCTTCCTGGGAGGCGCGTTTCGCGGCGGGATGCGGATTGAATACCACCGCGTTCCCGGCAGCAATCATGCTGATGGAATTGTTGATGATCGTTGAAGTCGGATTGGTGGATGGCGTAATGGAACCGATCACCCCGAAAGGCGCCTGTTCGATCATCATCATACCCTTGCTGCCGGTTTCACAGCGCGTGGTCAGATCCTCCAGTCCGGGAGTTTTGCGGGATACGAGCAGGTTCTTCTGGATCTTGTCCTCCACCCTGCCGTAGCCGGTTTCCTCATGGGCAATCCTGGCCAGTGGTTCTGCGTTTTCAATGCCCGCCCTCCGCATCGCTTCGATCAGGTCCGCCCGCTGGTCAAGGGTCATCTCCATCAACTGTGCCTGGGCCGCCTTGGCGTTGGCGACCGCTTCCTCCGCCGTATCGCAAAGCCAGCGTCCGGTGCCGCCTCCGGAGGCGGACGCATAGCTTCCCGTTGCCGGCACAGAAGGGCCGCCAAGATGAGAAACGTCCACTTTTCCCTCAAGACTGCGGACAATCTGATCCGTCAGCCGCTCCAGCTCTTCCTTCGTCAGTGCCATCTTTCCTATCCTCTTTCTGTTTGATCTCTGTCCGGCTCCCGGTCCCTCAGCTCCGGACGTTCTCACTCAATGGCTTTCACCAGATCGACGTGTTTCTCCGACGCGGCGTCCTTTGCCAGGGGCGTCAGGATCGCATCCTTTCCGTAGCGGATGACCCGGTAACCGTTCCGCGCCGCCGAAAGCACCGTTTCTTCCGTGATCAACTTCGCCTTCTCTCCGGTCACATCCAGCAGGGTATTTCGCTCCGGCGGCTTCGGAGCAGGAGACGCCTGCAAAGCCGGATACGGGCGGGAAAAGGGAACCGCCGCCTGCTCCGGTGCCTTTCCGGGAGTCAGGATCCGGCAAAGCGTACCGTCGGTCAGGCCGCAGGCGTTCGCCTCATCCCTGTCGATATGCGCTTCCAGCACATGTCCACGGCCGCACCGCACGATCACGTTGTTCAGCGTCAGCGCCCGCTCCCCTTCGACCTGCAGCGAAACCGTATCCCCGTCCTTCAGCCCGAACGCAATTCCTTCTTCCGGGGAAAGATGCAGATGCCTTGCGGCGACGATCACGCCCCGCGGGATTTCTATGCGCCTGTCACCGTTCCGAAGGGTACACCCCGGCGAATTTTCCAGCATGCCGGACATGCGCACCGGCGCTTTCAAACCCATCCCGGCGCAATCCGTCATGCTCAGTTCCACCTGTGTCTCCCTGCGGACCGGCCCGACAACCCGGAGCGTCACGGCGCCTTTCGGCGTTTCCAGCACAACCTTCTCATGGCAGGCATACTGTCCCGGCTGCACCAGATCCCGCAGCTTTGTCAGCCGGTATCCCGGACCGAAAAGCCGTTCGGTATCCGCCTGGCTCAGATGGCAGTGGCGGTTGGAGGCCATCACAGGCGCGTAGGCGCGGCCGAGACGTGCCATCTCGGCCAGCACCATCCGCTGAATCACTCCGCGCAGTTCCTGTTCGTTCATAAACAACCTCTGAATTAAGAATGCCTCTTCCCTTCCGCCTGTGCCTCCGCCTTTTTCCGGAAGATCTCCTTCAGGCTTTCCGTATAGGGTGGCCGTGCGATGCCGTACTCGGTGACAATCCCCGCGATCAGCTCATGATCCGCGAAATCGAAGGCCGGATTGTAGGCTTTGACGCCCTGGGGCGCCATGCGCTGTTTGTACCACATCTCGGTCACTTCTTCCTGCGGCCGCTGTTCGATTACGATATCCTCACCCTTCTCGATGCTCATATCGATGGTGGAGGTGGGGCCGAGTACATAGAAAGGAATGCCGTAATACTTCGCGAGAATCGCCACGCCGGAGGTGCCGATCTTGTTGCACGCGTCGCCGTTGGCTGCCACTCGGTCACAGCCGACAAACACCGCGTTGACCCACCCGTTCTTCATCACCTGGGACGCCATGTTGTCGCAGATGACCGTTGTGTCCACCCCGTCGGCATACAGCTCGAAGGAGGACAGCCGCGCGCCCTGCAGCAGCGGCCGGGTTTCATCGCAGAACACCCTGAAATTCATGCCCTTTTCCCGTCCCAGATGGATCGGCGCCAGGGCCGTGCCGTACTTCGAGGTAGCCAGCTGGCCGGCGTTGCAGTGGGTCAGGATGCCGTCCCCGTCCTTGATCAGCGTCAGGCCGTACTCGCCGATCATCCGGCACATCCAGACATCCTCCGCCTTGATCTCGATGCTCTCCTGCCGCAGCAGCTCCACGATTTCCGGAATCGGTTTTTCCTTGTTGTCGATCACCACCTGCTCCATCCGGTTCAGCGCCCAGGAAAGGTTCACCGCCGTCGGACGGGAGGAGTTCAGGTATTCCTTCGCCTGATGGAAGGCTTCACAGAATTCCTCATACGTATCCGCTTTGATTTCCTTCGCCGCCAGGTAGACACCGAAGGCCGCCGCAACACCGATGGCCGGGGCCCCGCGAACCTGGAGCAGATAGATTGCCTGCCAGATATCCTTCTGGTCGGTCAAATGCAGGATCTTTACCTCGCCCGGCAGCTTGGTCTGGTCCAGGATCACCAGCGCGCCTTCCGCCTCGTCCAGCGCCACCGTTTCATAGGTCATAATGCTCTTGTCGCTCATTGTCTCTTCTCCTTTTCTGTCAGGCTTTTTCATCTGCGCGCAGAACCGCCGCAACGAAATCCTCGCCTGTCCGGAAGCTTTCCGCGTTCATGATATAGTCCTTGCCGCTGAGAATGTTCAGCCGTTCCGCGTGTGCCCTGGCTTCCGGATCGGCAATGGTGGTTACGTCCTTGACATTCGCCATGCCCACGGTTCTCCGGATTAGCTCCGTGCCACAGTAGGAAGCGGTATCCCGGATCACCGTGTCCAGGTACCACTCCGCGAAGCCCGGCACCTTGGCCATCGGTTCACGCGCGTTCTCCCGGAAGCAAACCATGAATTTCTCCCGGAACAGATCGATCACTTCCCGGATCGTCTTCAGGCACCAGTCGCAGAATTCCTGCGCGCCGGCAGCCCTGCCGTTATCCCAGGCGAAAATCAGGTTGGCGATTACGTTGCCCGTGTCATAGCCGATGGGACCGAAGAAGGCGAACTCGGGATCGAAGACGCGGGTGGAATCCTGTTTCACGAAAATGGATCCCGTATGCAGATCGCCATGAAGCAGCGCCTGCGCGTTATTCATAAAGTCGAATTTCAGCTTGGCCACCGCAAGGTTCAGCGCTTCGTCTTCATAAAGCTCCTTTTTCACAAAATCCGCGATCGGCGGATAGACGTTGTTGCGGTGGTTCAGGTCGTTATAGGGTTCCATCAGCACCAGGTCCTCGGTGATCTCGCACAATTCCGGATTGATAAAGCTCTTCACCAGCGCTTTCTTTTCCTTGTGTTCCATCACCACATCCGTCGTCATCAGGAGGGTGTTAACCATGAAAGTGGAAATGTCCTCCGCGAACCGCGGAAAGGTTTCATGCCTCATCAGGGCATAGCGCATCAGCGCGTGATCCGACAGGTCTTCCATCGTGCAGGCGCACATGACCGTATCGTAGCCGTAAATCTTCGGCACGAGCCCGGGAGCATACTTATCCTCCAGAATCAGGATCTCGCTCTCGATCCGGTTCCGGTCGGTGGACACATGCATCTCCGCCGAGATCCGCAGGGCTTCGCCCGCCTGCTTGACGATGATGCTCTTGCCGCTGACGGGATCCACCACCCGGAACACATAATTCAGGTTTCCGTCACCGATTTCCCTGACCTCAAGCTTCGCGTCCGGCGCAAAGTAATCCGGGAATTTCGTTCTCACATACTCAGGAACCTCGTTCTCCTTCATCAGAAAATAGGTATCATACTTGGACATCTTCCATACTCCCTTCCTGCATTTCTTTTAACTTGCCAATTCATCCTGTATTATCAGGCCTGCCTTCCGGCAAACCGGAAAACCTCTTTATTTGAATTCCAGATTTCGCAGATCCCCGGGATCAATTTCCCTTAGCGCGCGCATTTCCTCCGCCGTGGGTTCCGGTGTTGTCTCCGCGGAGAAATACCGGATCGGGAACCCGGTGTTTGCCGCCACCTCATCCAGCGTATGCCCGGGATGGATACTTTTCAGAATCAGTTCCCCTTCATGCATCGTGAAACAGCACAACGGCGTGACGATATCGCTCACATGGCCCTGGGCCGTCACAAAGTCAAGCTTCTCCGTGAAGGTCCGTTTGTCGTGTTTCGTCCGCCAGAGGATTGCCCGCTTCGCCGTCGGAATCAGCACGGCGCTTCCGGCCCCGCCCGGCAGGCGGACCTTCGGCCGGCGATAATCCCCGATCACTGATGCATTCACCCGTCCGTACTGGTCAAACTGGACCCCGCTGAGGAAGGCAACGTCCAGGCCGCCCCGCATGCTCAGGTCAAAAACCTCCTGCAGGGGCAGCGCTGCGCAGGCGGTTTCCCACAGTTCCCCGCCCGCGCTGGTATAGGCTTTCAGCTCCGGTTCCCTGGGATCCACGCCGCCCGGGATGTTCAGATGCACGGCATTGGGAGCATGCTGCTTTTTCGCCAGCAGCACCGCAATCATCGGGATGTGGGAGGAAACGCCGTGAAATACCGTTTCCCCGTCCCGGATCAGGCGGGCCAGCGAAACCGTCATGATATCGCAGGGCCGGATCATACCTTCTCCACCTCCCCGATCAGCTCCCGGAGCTGCACCGCGTTCTCCAGGCCGGTATACCGCCGGATCATCTGTTCATCCGGTTCATAGGCGCCGAAGCAACTTCCCGGGAAAGCACCCATGCGGGCGCGCACCACATGGGATACCATAAAGTGGGGCACATCCGCTTTGACCTCGTTCCGGCTGAACCATCCGTCGTCCACGATCGCCTCCGCCGTCACAATCACCCGCTTCGCGGCGCGGGTCATCAGCACATCGTCATACTTCGGGCCTTCGATCAGGGCGTTTCCGCAGGCATCCGCCTTCTGAACATGAATGACCGCCACATCGGGCCGCAATGCTTTGACCGCCGCCAGCTTTTCCCCGCCGAACGGATCCGCCACGTCCGCAAAATAGTCGTTCACCTTGCGCAGGTCCGAAATCTGCAGCCCGCGGACCGGCATGAAAGGAATGCCGTACGCGCCGGCCCTCAGAGCGGAGATGACTGTATAGCAGGCATGCTCGTTCGCGATGACCTGTCCCGCCTGAACCGCCCGGCGGTAGTGCTGCGCCAGCCCGTACTCCGTCTCCAGGCTGATGAACCCGGCGTCCACACTGTCCAGGCATCCACCCAGCGCGAGCAGGTCTACGTCCAGCCCGCCGGCTGTTTTGATCAGCCGCAGATGCTGCTTCCGCAGGCGGATCAGTTCCAGCACCGCTTCCATCGGCGCCCGGTTCAGCGTGTTTCCGCCCAGGGCAATCAGCGCGCCGTCCTGAACAGAAGCGGCAGCCTCCCGCATCGAGCAGAGCTTATCCATGATTCCTTCCGTGTTCCTTTCCTTACTATTTCGCCGCATTCGCCGCAATATGCACCGCATCCCATACCGAAGCAAACGGCGGCGCATACGCCAGATCCGTCATCCCCAGTTCCTCCGTGGTCATTCCGTTATGGATCGCCACGGCAATGATATCCGTCCTCATCACCGCGTTTCGCTTTCCGCAGACATTGGCCCCCAGCAGTTTCCTCGTCCGGGTGTCATAGATCAGTTTGATTGTGAGCTTCACCGGATCCGGATAATAAGCCGGATGGTCAAAAGCCGTCACCAGCTTTGTTTTGTAATCCATGCCCAACCGCCTGGCGTCCCGCTCCGTCATGCCCGTGCGGCCGAATTCCATTTCAAAGATCTTGATGGCGGCAGTCCCCAGTGCCCCGATAAACTTCGTATGCCCGCCGGCCATGTTTTCCCCGGCGATCCTGCCGCATTTGTTTGCCACCGTTCCCAGGGCGATGAACGAATCCTCCTGCATCAGCCGGTGATAAACGGTCGCGCAGTCCCCGGCTGCCCAGATATCTTCGATAGAAGTCCGCATTTCCCGGTCCACCAGGATTGCCCCGTTACGGATCATGCGGATACCCGTATCCCGGAGGAAACCCGTCGCCGGCCGCACACCGACCGCCATCACCACGATATCGCAGCTCACGTCGCCGCCGCCGGTCCTGACGGTCCGGGAACGCCCGGCTTCCTCGATGGCTGTCACAGGGCTGCGGACCATCACTTTTACGCCGTTGCGTTCCAGTTCCTGTGCCGCCAGCTCCGAAAACTCGGGCTCAAAGGTGTTCAGAATCCTGTCCCCGCCTTCAATCAGCGTTACCTGTCGTCCGAGCCGGACCAGCGCCTCCGCCATCTCCACCCCGATGTATCCGCCGCCGATAACCGCCACATGATGCACACCCTCCAGGTGGACGATCTCCCGGAGCACCAGCCCATCCTCCATGCTCCGCAGGCAGAAAACGGAAGGCAGATCCGCGCCGGGAAGCTTCGGGATCACGCTGTTGCATCCCACCGCGATCATCAGTTTGTCATAAGCATCCTCAAACTCTCTGGCGGATTTCAGATCCCTGACCAGCACCCTTTTCGCTTCCGGATCCACCCGGAGCACCTCATGATGCAGCCGGCAGTCAATCTTCATTTCCCGGTACTGCTCCTGCGTCCGTGCAATCAGTTTGCCGGGTTCCGTGTTAAAATCCCCGATATAATATGGAAGGCCGCATGCCCCGTAGGACAGAAACCCGCCTTTCTCATAAACGGTAATCTCCGCGTCGGGCTGCATCCGGCGAAGCTTCGAAGCCGCGGACATCCCGGCGGCTACTCCTCCGATTACAATCGCCTTCATGTTCCGCTCTCCTTCCATCCCAACTTTTTACTAATCTCCAGTCACTAGCCACTAGCCACTAAACGCTCCCTCCGAGCCTCGCAATCACCGCCCGCGTAATCTGCCGCAGTTCCTCCTCGCTCAGCGCGTCCGATCCGCCTGCGCAGCCGCAGGGGGAGGATCCGGATACCTGCCCGTAGGTTTTCAGGCCGCTGTCCGGGTTAGTGACAGGGCTTCCCGCCACAACGTCCACCGTATTGCTGGGTCTCGGGGCGCAGGCCGGCACCCCGCCGGAGGTGATTCCCATTTTTTCCCGCAGGCGAATCAGCTCGCTGACCTGGTCGCAGCTCAGCACATTGGCCTTGCCGATGATGTTGCCAGTGTACATGATTACCATGGCATAATGCTCCGTGGATTCCAGCCGGTACCATGCCTCCGTCAGCGAGGTTCCCCAGGCTACCGCCCCATGGTTGGCCAACAGCAGGGCATTATAGTCCCGTACATAGGGCGCGATGGAATCCGGGATTCCCTGGGAACCCGGCGCTTCGTAGTGAACGCAGGGAACGGTCCCCAGGTTCACCAGCGCCTCCGGATAGATGGCCCGGTCCAGGCTCATCCCCGCGATGGCGAAGGATGTCGATATCGGCGGGTGCGCGTGACAGACTGCCATCGCGTCGCTTCTTTCCTGATAGATCCGCAGATGCATCTTCACTTCGCTGGAGGGACCCTTCTCCCCCTGGCTGATCACGGTTCCGTCCAGCCGCATCTTGACCATCTCATCCTCGGACATGAAACCCTTCGACACGCCGGTCGGCGTCGTCATGATGGTGTCCTCATCCACTTTGCAGGAGATGTTGCCGTCGTTGGCTGCGACGAAATTCTTCATATACATGCGCCGTCCGATCTCCACGATCATCTTCCGGGCTTCGGCGTCAGTCGGGTACCGTTTCAGTTCATTCATCATGGTTTCATTCCTCGTTTGCGTTTTGAATTGTTGACGGTCCGGTCACAGTTTGCCACTTGTGTATTGTAAACAAAACAAGCTGAACTGTCAATAGACAAACAAGTCATTTTTATCTTTCGTTTAGTAAACAAACTGTAAAGTTTTTGTCCTGTTTGTCATTATTTTGTGAAAAACGCTTCATTTTTTCCATTTTTGATTCTTTTCCTATTTAATGCAACTTCCGGCACAGAGATAAATATTCATAAAACATTGCTTGACAAACTACTTGACATGCAGTATACTCTGCTTAACAAAAAAGCGGGTGTTTCCCGCGGGAACAAAATAGGAGGTTATACCATGAAGAAAGTAATCGCTGTGGTCCTCGCTCTGATGCTGGCGCTGTCCATGCTGACAGCCGCAAGTGCCGAGACCGCCAACCCCGTCGCCGGCAAGAAAGTTGCGTACATCATGCTGCTTCCCTCTGCCACCATTTTCCAGATGTGGGCCAACTCCTGTCAGGACCTGTGCAAGGCCCTGGACGTAGAGTGCGACGTGCACTTCTGCGGCGGTGACTTCAACAAATGGCAGGATACCATTTCCGCCTGCGCCGCCGCCGGCTATGACGGCATCCTCGTCAGCCACGGTAACCAGGATGGTTCCTACACCTTCCTGAAGGGCATCACCGAGCAGTATCCGGATATGAAGATCGTCTGCTTCGATACCCAGTTCTATACCGACGGTGAGTATCAAAAGCTCCCCGGCGTCACCCAGCTGTTCCAGCAGGATAAGTCCCTGGTCACCGTTCTGCTCGACGCCATGATCGACAAGTTCGGTGAGGGCGTCCGCCTGATCAAGGTCTGGCGCGGCCCGAACTACAACAGCCCCTTCGATCGCCGTGAAGTCGGCTGGCAGGAATATGAATCCGCCGGCAAGATCAAGACCGTCGGCGAAGTACAGCCCCTGCAGGATACCCTGGATTCCGCCAACTCCGTCATGGCCGCTTATCTGCAGTCCGTCAACCGTGACGATGTGGACGGCGTCGTGGTTTACTACGATCTGTACGGCCAGGGCGTCTACAACGCCATCTCCGAAGACTCCAACTTCAACGGCGACAAAGCGCTGCCCATGGCTTCCGTTGACATTGACCAGGTCGACGTAACCAACATGCAGAATCATCCGGAAATCTGGATGGCCGCCGGCACCACCGACTGGACCATGAACGGCGAGATCGCGATGCGCCTCCTGCTGCTCGAAATGGCCAATGAATATGACAAGATCTACGATCCCGCCAGCCAGCAGTACGGTGTGGACGTGGTCGAAGTACCCGGCACCGCCATCATGGCAACATCCCTGAAGGACACCTCCACCGTGGAGAACCTCGGCGAGATCGCCGGCGAGACCTACGGCAACCTGAGCTATCTGAGCGTGGCTGACTGGATGCCCGCCGATCTGCTCCATAAGTAATTTCTCAATCGTCATTCCTTACCGGGAGGGTCGGAGCCCTTACTCCGGCCCTCCTTTTCTTCAGAACACTGATGAGAAGAGGGGCGTCCATGGAAAGAATCAAACTCGGAACCCGGAAAGTCTCCATCGAGTTTCCCGGCGTCAAAGCGCTGACGGACGTGGATTTCGAGGTGACCACCGGGGAGATCCATGCCCTGGTTGGGGCCAACGGCGCCGGAAAGTCTACCCTGATGAAGGTGCTGGCCGGCGCCAATCCGGACTATACGGGCGAAGTCTATCTGAACGGCGATACGGTTGAACTCCGTTCCACCCTGGCGGCCAAGAAGCTCGGCATCCAGATCGTGTATCAGGAAGTCGACATGGCGCTGATCCCCACGCTGTCGGTGGCGGAAAACGTCATGCTGAACGATACTGTCATGCACGGCAAAACCATCATGAACTGGCGCAGCCTGTACAAACGGGCCGCCGAGGTTCTGCAGCGGCTGAACATTGAAGTGGATGTTCATAAGCTTGTTCAGGATCTGTCCCTGGCGCAGAAGCAGATGGTGCTGATTGCGCGGGCCATTGTCAACGAGTGCAATTTCCTGATCCTGGACGAGCCTACAGCGCCTCTTTCCGATACGGAAACGGAGGAGCTGTTCAAGCTCGTCAAACATCTCCAGGCCACCGAGAACATCGCCATCATCTTTATCTCCCACCGGATCAACGAAATCATCCGGATCTGCGAGCGCTATACTGTCATGCGCAACGGCCGGGTCGTGGATACCACGGAGATCACGCCGCAGACTACCACCCGGGAGATCGTCGAGAAGATGCTCGGCCGGTCCTTTGAGGAAAACTTCCCGAAGGAAGTGGCGGAGATCGGCGAGATCATCTTTGAGCTCGATCATCTGTCCGGCGCGGACGGCAGGGTGAACGATGTTTCTCTCTACGCGCGCAAGGGCGAAATCGTCGGCGTCGCAGGCTTGGTGGGTGCGGGAAAATCCGAGCTTTGTAAAACCATCTTCGGCGCCTATGAAAAGACCGGCGGCAGGGTCATCATGGGTGGCCGGGAGCTGACGATCAAAAATCCTTCCCAGGCGCTGAAAAACCGGATCGCCCTGGTGCCCGAGGAGCGCCGCAAAGAGGGCGTCCTGGTCGGCGAGACAGTCAGCTTCAACATTTCGGCTGCCTCGCTGGACAACTTCTGCACCGCTTCTTTCATCAACAAGCGAAAGATCGATCAGTGTGCGGAGGATTATGTTCAGAAACTGGGCATCTCCACGCCATCCGTCAAGCAGTTTGTGAAAAACCTCTCCGGCGGCAACCAACAGAAAGTGGCCGTCGCGAAATGGATGGCCGCGGACTGCGATCTCTATATTTTTGATGAGCCGACCAAGGGCGTTGACGTCGGTGCGAAGCAGGATATCTTCCACCTGATCTGCGACATCGCCAAACGCGGGAACAGCGTCATCTACGCCTCCTGCGAGAACTCCGAGCTTCTTTCTATTACCGACCGGATCTATGTGCTCTTCGACGGTCAGGTGATGGCGGAGCTGGAAACTTCAAAAACCTCGGAAGACGAGATCATGCATTACGCCGTGGGCAACCGCGCCCAATACGCTTAGGCAGGAGGAATCAACATGACGCAAATAACCCCCAAACCCAATATGGCTGCTATGCCGAAGCAGAAAAAAAGCGCCGGTAAAATCCTGATCGATTGGGCAGCCGTGATTACCCTGGTCGTGAGTGTGATCGCCTTCACCCTGATCAAGGGGAACCGGTTCATGTCCGCGAACAACATGATCAACATTCTCCGGGCCATGTCCATTACCACGGTCTTCGGCATCGCCGCCACGGTCACCATGGCGCCGGACGGATTTGACATGTCCGCCTGTACGCTGGCCAGCTGCTCCGCCTACGTGTTTGTCAGTATGTACCTCTGGCACGGGCTGCCCCTTCTTGTCTGTGTCCTGATTACCATCCTGGTCACGCTTATCATGTATCAGCTGACCATGTTCCTGATTCTGGTCTGCAAGATCCCGGACATGCTGGCCACCTGCGCTCTCATGTTCGTCCATCAGGGCCTCGGGCAATGGTATATCGGCGGCGGCGCGGTATCCACCGGCATGCGGACCCCCGCCGGCGCAGATCCCAAGCGGATTCAGCTGGGCGAGGATTTCCTGGCCATCGGCAAGGAGCCCTGGCTGATCATTATCATGCTGGCCTGTGTACTGATTGCCTATATCTTCCTTGAGCATACCAAGCACGGCCGCTTCATTTACGCCATGGGCGGAAACAAACAGGCTGCCAAGCTTTCCGGTATAAACGTCAAAGCCTACCGGTACCTGGCCGGTATGATTACCGCGGTGTTCATCGCCATCGGCGGTATCCTGGTTTCCTCCCGCGGCAGTTCCGCGCAGGTTATGTGCTGCGATAACTATCTGATGCAATCCCTTGCCGCGGTCTTCGTCGGCCGGACGGTCGGCGGCGCTGAAAAGCCAAACGCTTTAGGCACGATGATCGGTGCGCTGCTGGTCTCCACGCTGGAAAATGGCCTGACCATCTGCGCCGTCCCCTTCTATGTCCTTCCCGCCGTCAAAGGCGCTGTGCTGGCACTGGCACTGGTTGCTGCTTACGCGACCAAGAAGGAACAGTAATCCGCATCATCTTTACGGAACGGACTTCCCTCCGTTTCCGTCTCCCCTCTTTTCTGCAAAGCGGGTCCGGTTCCTGACCGGCCCGCTCTTTTCTTCCCATACAGAAAGCCGCGCTGACCAGGCGCGGCTTTCCGTTAAAAGGAGGAAATATAAAGGGGTTATCCCTGAAGAACAAACTCTCATCCGGTCAAACACCCAAATATGTTTAGCCCGAAGGTCCAGGGCGATCGGAAAGCCCTGGTCGCACCAAAGGTGCGAAATTACTTCACTACACCTTTTTTCAAAATAATATTCGCATACAGCGCCGTCTCGCCCGTGGCGATACAGGCGTAGCACTTCGCCCCGCGGGGATAAAACTCCGGCTTCTGCACAGCGATTTCCCGCAGGCCGTCCTTTTCATACTTCTTCCCGATCTCGCGGTACGTATCCCATATTTCCGGCTTGTACGGATCATTCGGAAGCACGGCCATCAGGATCGTCGGATTCTCCACATAAGGATCCAGCGGGAAGAACTTCAGGATCGCGTCCAGGATCTCGGGGATCCCGTGACCGTCCAGCCGCACACAGCGCTCCGGGCATCCGAACTTCGGATAGTTCCCGTCGCAGATCAGCAGCTCATCCCCGTGGCCCATTTCCATCAGGATCTTCAGCAGTTCCGGGTTCAGAATAGCAGGAATGCCTTTTAACATTTCTCTCTCCTCCGTCAAGCGATTACTTTACGATCACGCCGTCTTCGTCCCACAGGTCATGCCAGGAATTGGCGCCCGGCCACAGGAACACCTGTCCCTTGATCAGGCGGCAGTTCTTGTCCACACCCTTGAGAATCTCCATCTCAGCGTCCGTCAGCGGATCCTTCACCGTAGATTCCAGGTTGGAGACGTACTCGTTCTCATGAATGGAGAACGGAATCGGGATCTGGCCGCGCTGTACGGCCCACTTCAGGCAGATGACAGCGGGATGCACGCCATGAGCCTTCGCCACTTCCACCAGTTCCGGCACCTGGATGTCCGCGATGTCGTCGGGCGTCATATCCCGGTCGGGGCGGGTGGGGCTTCCGATGGGGCAGAAACCGATAGGCTGGATGCCGTGAGCCACCACGTAATCATATAATTCCGGTTGCTGGAAACAGGGATGCAGTTCCATCTCGATCACGGTGGGCTTGATCCGGCACAGCGGCAGGACCGCTTCCAGTTTCGGAATTGTCATGCTGCTCATGCCGATGTTCTTCGTCAGGCCCATGTCCACCAGGCGTTCCATCTGGCGCCAGGTGTTCATGAACTCTTCCACGGAGAAGGGCTTGCTGTCCGGATTCCGGCTGTCACCGTCGCAGCCCGGTGCATGATAGTTCGGGAAAGGCCAGTGGACAAAGTAGAAGTCCAGATAGTCCAGGCGCAGATCCTTCAGGGTCTTTGCGCAGGAAAGCAGGACGTCTCCCTGTCCGTGCATGTCGTTCCAGACCTTGGATGTGATGAAAAGTTCTTCGCGTTTCACAACGCCTTCCTTCATCGCATCCTCAAAGACCTTGCCGATCAGGTCCTCGTTACCGTACACGGAAGCGCAGTCAAACAGCCGGTAGCCGCTGCGGATCGCTCCTGCCACCGCATTGGATACCTGTTCGGGGGTGAAGCGGTCGCTGCCAAAGGTACCCATGCCCATGCACGGGATTTCCTGACCGTTGGACAGTTTCCGTTTCGGAACCAGTTTCGGATCAATGAATGCCATGTGCTTCTCCTCCTTGATATTTTTTGATTTTTTATTTCTCTTCGTTGATCAGCATAATCTTGCCGTGGACGTCCCGCGGATTTTTGTACAGGGCAAACGCTTCCGCTGCCTGACTGAGCGGGAACTTCCGGAAGATCATGGACGGATCGAATTTCAGCCGCCCGTCCGCAAAGCAATGGGCCGTCAGTTTCCATTCCTTTCCCGGGAACGGGGCGGAATAACTCATCCAACTGCCAGTCAGATAGAATTCTTTCCGGTTCATGTTTTCCCACTGGGCAGGAGTGAAGGTCAGGTCTGTATGAGGAGTTCCGATAAAGCACACCTTCGCCTTGTTCGCAGCCAGCTCGAAAGCCATCCGCATGGTAATCGGATTACCGGCAGTCTCCAGCACATTCTCGAAGCCTCTTCCGCTGGTCAGTGCCTTTGCTTCTTCCATGAAGCCTTCCTTCAGCGTATTCACCGTCTGATGGGCGCCCATCCGCTTTGCCAGTTCCAGCCGTCCGTCGTCGATGTCGAAGGCAACAATCTGCTTGGCCCCCAGGATCTTCGCCCACTGCAGGGTAAAGATGCCGATCGTGCCGCAGCCCAGGATCGCCACGGTCTCGCCGCCCCGGTACCGCATCTGCAGGAGTCCGTGGACCGCCACCGTGGACGGCTCAAACATCGCCGCCTGCTCATAGGGGATCGACGGATCGTATTTGATCGCGTTCGCCGCCGGGATCACCACATATTCCGCGAAACTCCCCTGCTCCCGGCTGCCGATAAAGCTGTAATGCTTGCACAGGGAGAAGTTTCCCAACTGGCAGTCCTCGCACTTCATGCACGGCACCAGCGGCGCGCCGCTGACCGTATCCCCGACGCTGAGGTTTTCAACCCCTTCGCCGACTTCCACGATGTCGCCGCTGAATTCGTGTCCCAGCACCACCGGATAGAAGTGCGCGCCGTGATTCAGCACCCGGGGTACGTCGCTTCCGCAGATGCCCGTTGCCCGGATCCGCACCTTGACCGTCCCCGGCCTGCATACCGGCGTCTCCCAGTCTGCATAGCGGATATCTTCATTCCCGTAAAGTACTGCCGCTTTCATTTCTTTTCTGCCTTCTTTCAATTAAGCAAAAGTATTCTACCCGAAGGGGGCTGGGGGGTTCGTCGCGCCCGGAAAACTGTCCGGTGGACAGTTTTCAGCAAAGAACGGGCGGCAGCCCAGGGCACTCGGAAAGCCCCCTTGTTTTCTTACTGCATCAGTTCTTCCAGCGCCGGATACAGCTTTCTGTAAATCTCGTACCCGCTGTCATAAACAGCTTTCATCTCCGCGTTTGGCGTGTAAGTCTTCTTCACACTCACCGTGCGTTCCGCGGCTTCCTCGAAGCTCTGATATACTCCGGTTCCGACACCGGCCAGGATTGCCGCACCGAGGGTCGTAGCCGTATCGCTGGCCGGAACCTCAATCCCGCAGCCGGTCACGTCCGCCTTAATCTGCGTCCAGACCCGGCTGTTGGCGCTGCCGCCCATCGCCCGCAGGATACCTGCTTTCGCGCCGGCGGCCTCCGCCGTTTCCAGATTATGCCGCAGCGCATAGGCAACGCCTTCCATGCACGCCCGGATCATCTGCCCCCGGGTCACGCCGAAGTTCAGGCCGAAGAACACGCCGCAGGCTTTCGGATTCCAGATCGGGCTGCGCTCCCCTGCCATATAGGGCAGGAAAGTCACACCGCCGCTCCCGGCCGGCGCCTGTTCCGCCAGTTCACTCATCTCCGCGAAACTGAGTTCCGGGCACATCGTCTCCCGCAGCCACTTCAGCGCCCCGCCTCCGCCGGTCGTCCCGCCCTGCAGCAGCCACTGCCCGGGCACTACATGGAAACTGAGTATCAGCCGGGGATCCGCGGCATACTGATCGATACAGATGCTCATTCCGCCGGCCTGACCGCCCTGTTCCTGAGTCTGCCCGGGGCTGACCACGCCGGCGCCCAATGTGCCGCAGGCGGCGTCCAGTCCGCCGGCCACGACCGGCGTTCCTTCCTTCAGTCCGGTCTGCTCCGCCGCTTCCTTCGTCAGCCGGCCGATGACCTGATGGCAGTTCACGATCTCCGGCAGAAGTTTCCGCGGGATCCCCAGCGCCTCACAGGCATCATCGTCCCAGCAGCCCTTCCGCATGTCAAAACATGCCAGTCCGTATCCCTGGGAAAGATCCTGCGTGATTTCGCCGGTCATCCGGTAAGCAATATAGCTGTTGGACTGCAGGATCTTTTCGGTCTTTTCGAACACTTCCGGCCGGTTTTTCCGGTACCAGAGAATCTTCGGCCAGGTATAACAGGGGGACACCGGATTCCCGTACAATCCGAAAAGTTTCTCCTCACCCAGGCGTTCCGCGGTCTCCCGGCAGATTGCTTCGCTCCGCGTATCTGTCCAGATCGGTGTCGGGCACAGAACGTTCCCGTTCCTGTCCAGCGCGATGGCAGACCAGCTTTGTCCGTCGATACCGATCCCCGCAATATCCGCCGGATTGATGCCGCTCTCGCCGATCATCTCCCGGACGGCACGGCATATACCGTTCCACCAGTCTGCGGGATCCTGCTCCGCCCAACCCTTTTCGGGATAACTGACAGGATACTCGCTGCCTCCCTGGGCGATTACTTTTCCGTCCGGATCAAAAATCGCCGTCTTGCAGGAAGAGGTCCCGATATCCACGCCAAGCAAATAAGTGCTCATCCTGCAATTCTCCTTCATCTGATCCAAACTCCGAATTGGTCTGCTTTCACGTAAGAATACAAACATGCCGCCGAAGGGGTTTAGGGGGTTCGGCGCGCCCGGAGAAAGAGCCAGTGGCTCTTTCTCAGCAGAGAACGGGCGGCAGCCCCGGAAGATCGGAAATCCCTTTATGTTGCCTTCCCGTCGCTGCCCAGCAGCCGGATCAGCTCCCGCACCCGATCCTCAACCGCCTTGCGCCCGACGGCCAGATATTTCTTCGGATCGAAGGCGTCCGGCTGTTCACTGATCGCCTTCTTGACGCCTGCCGTAAAGGCAATGCGCAGATCCGTCGCGTAGTTCACCTTGCAGATCCCGCGCCTGATGCATTCCCGGACCTGATCCTCCGGGACGCCTGAAGTCCCGTGAAGCACCAGCGGGATATCCACCTTGGCCCTTACCTCGCTCAGACGGTCCAGATCCAGCTTCGGCTCTCCCTTATATACCCCGTGAGCCGTTCCGATCGCTACCGCAAAGCTGCTGATCCCGGTCTTGCTGACGAAATCAGCTGCCTCATCCGGATCGGTATACTGAGGTTTCGCTTCCATTCCGTCTTCCTTGCCGCCCACGGTACCGAGTTCGGCCTCCACCGGCAACCCGCAGACCATCGCCACGACCCGGCGTGTAATCGTAACGTTTCCGTCAAAGGGCATTTTTGAGCCGTCAATCATCAGGGAAGTATAACCCTCCCTGGCGCATTCTTCCGCCAGTTCGTAACTGTTCCCGTGATCGAGATGAAGGGCGACCGGAACCTTCGCATCCCGCGCCAGGCGGCTCACCACGCCGGCAAAGCATTTCGGTCCCGCGTACTTCAGCGTTCCGGGGGTAGTCTGGATGATCACAGGAGCTTTCTCGGCTTCCGCAGCAGCGACAATCGCCTGTGCCATTTCCAGGTTTTCGGCATTGAACGCACCGATGGCATAACCGCCGGCCTGCGCTTTTTTCAGCATTTCACCGGTTGTGACGAACGGCATCTTTTATCCCTCTTTTCTAAAAGCGAATCGTTTCGCTTTTGCTTCATTATAAAACCTGTTTCCTTTGATGTCAACAGGTTTATGTTTAGGCCCTGCGCCCGAAAGCAGGCGCAGGGTCATGGAAGTAATGGCGGACGAAGCCGTTAACCGCCTCCGTCCGCCGGAATCAGACCTTTTTCAGTCCTGAAGGGGAATTTTCATTAGTCGTACAGGTTCTGAGCGATCTCTTCGCTGTCCATGTTCTCAGCGGTATACCACTGGCAGCCGGTGTCAACATCTTCAACGGCTTCGCCGGCGGCAGCCTTGACCAGCAGGTCAACCAGGGCAGCGCCCATGGCCACGGGAGCCTGAGTCACAGCGCCCAGGAAGACGCCGTCCTTCACGGCAGCCTTGATGACAGCGCCGGAGTCGAAGCCCACGCCGATGATCTGGCCTTCGCCGGTGCCCAGCTTCTGCAGGTTCTCGTTGGCGGTCACCATGGCCTCAGCGGAGTGCTGGTTGGAGCCGTACAGGGCGATCAGGTCAGCCTTGTTCAGCAGGTTCTGGCAGTCGATGGCGGACAGTTCCGCGGTCACCTGTGCGGGAACCAGGGTCTCGATGATGATCTTCGCATCGTCCTTGGATTCGACCTTCGCGTCGTTGATGTAGCGCTCATTGCCTTCGAGCTTCAGGGTGTATCCTTCGGCAGCAGCCAGCTCGCCGATCTTGTCGATGAAGCCCAGGCCGCGGCTCACCACGGAGTCGGACACGGCGTCCTGCGCGGAGATACCGATACGGACAGCGCCGTCAGCGGCAGCAATGCGATCCTTGATCGCCTTCCAGGTCTCTTCGGCAGCCAGCGCGCCGGCGTTGTAGTTGTTGGTGGCGGCGTTCGCCTTGATGGCGCCTTCGGGAGCACCGGGCACGCCGGAGTCAAAACCGATGATCGGGATGCCCTTGGACTGAGCGTCCGCGATAGCATCCAGGCAGGTCTCGGTGGACAGGGCGGCCAGGCCGATCGCCTTGGGGCCTGCGTTGATGGCGGAGTTCAGCTGGCCCAGCTGCTCTTCGTATGCAGACTCGTTGGCCGGTCCGACGAAGTTGATGGTCACGCCCAGCTCGGCAGCCTTCTCTTCAGCGCCCTTGAGCACAGCCTGCCAGTACTGATGCTGGAAGCCCTTGGAAACGATCTCGTAGTCAGCAGCCAGAGCGGCGGACGCGCCGATGACCAGTGTCAGTGCCAGGATCAGAGCCAATACCTTTTTCATGGGGATACCTCCTAAAAATGTTTTTATATGTATACCGCTCTCACCAGGACGGTATTCATAACCAATTAATTCAACAAAACTGAAACGTTACGTTTATATTAGCATCACTTTTTTGCTTCGTCAATGGGTAAATCAATAAATATATTACTATTTCTTTAACTTTTTCGGGAAAACGTTTTCACTTTCTCGCCGCTCGCTTGTTCTTCAGCACGTCGATGTAGATTGCCGCGATCAGTACCAGGCCGGTGATAATCTGCTGCCAGTTCGCCTGCAGGCCGATGTAGGGCAGGCCGGTCTTCAGCAGGGACATCACAAACACGCCCAGCAGCGTCCCGATAATGCTGCCGGAACCGCCTGTCATGGAGGTGCCGCCGATAATCGCCGCACCGATGGCATCCAATTCCAGGCCGGCTCCGGTGCCCGGCGCCACGGAAGAGGAGAAAGTCGCCGCATAGGCGATACCGGCCAGTCCGGCAAAGAAACCGGAAATGATGTAGGCCATCATCTGGTGCTTTACCACGTTCACACCGGAAAGGCGCGCCGCCTCCTTGTTGGAGCCGATGGCGATGATGTAGCGGCCGATCTTTGTCCGGTTCAGCACGATCGTCATCACAATCACGGCAATGATGACGATCCCGAAGCCGACCGGAATCAGCGTCCCCTTGTCAATGATCTTGAACAGGCTGCGGAACCAGCCGCCCTCGGAACTCCGGGAAGGCCAGGAAACCGCCAGGCCGCCGGTGATGATGGAGCCCAGGCCCCGGGTAATCAGCATCGAGCACAGCGTCGCGATGAACGGCGGCAGGTTCATGATGGAAACCATCACGCCGTTCAGCACACCGAAGCACAGGCCCAGAAGAATCGTCACAATCATGCCGACCCAGACCGGCGCGTTCAGCTGCTGAACCAGATAGCCTCCGGCCAGCGCGTAGCAGATCATGCCGGTACCGACGGACAGGTCGTTACCGCCGGAAATCAGGCAGAACGTCACGCCGATGGCCATGAAGGTAATATAGTAGGAATAATCCAGAATACTGACCAGTGTGGAATACTGGCGGAACGCGGGACTCATCAGGCAGAAGAAGACTGCCAGCAGGATCACCGCCAGCACAACGACGATCCGCTGGACGCCGATGGCCCTGACGATCGGATTGTTGGTAAAGGCATTGCCTTTTTTGCCGGTCTTTTCCATCTCTTCTTCCTCCTTTACTTTCTGCGGGCTCTGGAGCGGATATCAGCAAACACGGCCAGCGCCACGATGATGCCGGTGATGATGTACTGATAGTCCGGACGGAAGCCCATCGCCTGAATGCCAACCCGCAGGAGCGAGATGATGAATACGCCGATCACCGTGCCGCCGATGGAGGCAATACCGCCCGCCATGGAGGTACCGCCCATCACGCAGCTTGCGATGGCATTGTTATTGAATTCGTCTCCGAGGCCCGGCTGCACCTGGGTAATAACACCCACATAGGCAATCGCCGCGATACCGGCCAGGATTCCGCAGATCATATAGGCCACCGCTTCCCATTTCCGGGTATCCACGCCGGAGAGGCGAACCGCTTCCCGGTTGGACCCGATACAGAGAATATAGCGGCCGATCCGCGTTCGGTTCAGGATGATCGCACAGATAATCGCGATAATAATCAGGAGGATCAGTCCTGTCGGTATATCATTCCAGCTGATCAGGTTTTTGTACCAGCTGTTCGGATCCCCGGCCTTGGGCCAGTTGGAATTCTGCACGTGGGTAAACACGCTGCCGATGCCCTTGGCCAGCATCATCGAGGCCATCGATGAGATGAATGACGGCAGTCCCATGTAGGAAACCAGAATGCCGTTGAAGATGCCGAAAATGCAGCCGACTACGACACACATGATCAGCGCCAGCCACAGCGGCCACCCGAAAGTCACCAGCAGGCGGCCGGCAATCAGGCCCGAGCACACCATCACCGGCCCGATCGAAAAGTCGATGCCGCCGGTGGCAATCACGAAGGTAACGCCCAGGGCCAGGAAGCCCAGGTAATCCACCATGTTCAGCACGTTCATCAGGTCGCTCTGACCGAGTATGCGCCCGCTGCCCAGGCAGAAGAGCAGGTACATCAGGATCAGCACGCCCACCAGGATAATCCGGTTAAAGCCCAGCTTTTTGATGATGGGTTTGTTCTTAAAATTCTCCATGCTCTCCTCCTGTTATCTCAGCGTCGCGGCGTGCATGATCTTTTCCTGCGTCGCTTCGGCAATATCAATCTCCGCGGTCTTCCGGCCTTCGCACATGACGATGATCCGGTCGGACATGCGCAGGATCTCCGGCATTTCCGAGGAAATCATGATGATTGATTTGCCCTCCGCCGCCAGCTCGTTCATCAGGTGATAAATCTCCGACTTTGCGCCGACGTCGATACCGCGGGTAGGCTCGTCAAAGATCAGGATGTCGCAGTCTTTCACCAGCCACTTGGCCACGACCACCTTCTGCTGGTTGCCGCCGGAAAGGTTCACCACCAGCTGGTCGATGCCCGGTGTCTTGGTCTTCAGCCGGTCCACATACTTCTGCGTGATATCGGCTTCCTTCTTCTTGTCAATGAAGATGCCTTTGACATAATTCTTCAGGCAGGCCAGCGTGGAGTTTTCGGCGATATTCTTGCCCACCACGATTCCATACCGTTTCCGGTCTTCGGACAGGTAGCCGATACCGTGCGCCACCGCGTCTTTCGGACTGTGGATTTCCACCTTTTCTCCGTTGATATAAACGTCACCGGAATCCTTCGGATCCGCGCCGAACAGGGCCCTGGCTGTCTCTGTACGCCCGGCGCCCATCAACCCGGAAAAGCCCAGGATTTCACCCTTATGCAGTTCGAAGGAGACGTCCTTCACCATCTTGCCGGCGTTCAGGTGCTCCACCTTCAGCACCACCGGCGCGTCCGACGCGACCATGGAATGGGTCTTCGGCGTTTCGTAAATCACACGGCCGACCATCATGTTGATGATGTCGTCCTTTGTACATTCCTCGGTGATGTGGGAAATGTATACGATGCCCAGCTGCTTCGCCCGCAGATCCCGGATGATCTTGAACAGCTCGTCGATCTCCGTCTCCGTCAGCGCGGCGGAAGGCTCGTCAAAGATGATGACCTTCGCTTCATGGCTGATGGCCTTGGCGATCTCACACATCTGCTGTTTGCCGACGGTGAGGTTGCCCATCTTCTCGGCAGGGTTGATGTTGATGCCCAGCTGGTCGAAAAGTTTCTTCGCTTCTTCGTTCATGCGGGCGTCGTCAATCAGGAAGCCCTTTTTGAACTCCCGGCCGATAAAGATGTTCTGGGCAACGGTCAGATGGTTCATCATGTTCAGTTCCTGGTGAACGATGACGATACCGGCTTCCTGCGCCTCCCGGGGGTTATGGAATTCGACTTCCTTTCCTTCATAGGTGATGGTCCCTTCATCTTTGGTATAGATGCCGGTCAGCACCTTCATCAGGGTGGATTTGCCCGCGCCGTTCTCTCCCATCAGCGCGTGTACTTCTCCCTTGCGCACCTCCAGATCCACATGATCCAGTGCATGTACGCCGGGGAAGGACTTGTCGATCCCCTTCATTGTCAGAATTACTTCGCCCAAGACACTTCCTCCATTCCCTTTACAGATTCATTGATTCATTTCTTATGACATCCTGCTGCAGTAATCCCGGAATGCGTCTCCGGCCCAGCCTCCGGTAGCGGCAAAGGCGTCGAACACCCCGCGGTTCCATTCCTTCATCTCATTCTGCAGCCCGGTCCGCCCGGCCAGCCCTTCCGACATCTGCCAGGCATCCCGGCACATACGCTCTTTCCGGTTGTCCTCTCCCGAGGACATCAGCCCGAACAGCCTCCGGTTGTATCCGGAACTCTCGCAGGTCTTGAAATACCTGGCCGCCGCGTTGCGGATCTCCTGATACAGTGCTTCCCGGCCGGCTTCCCCGAATTCCACCGCCCGGTCAAACCCCAGATCCTTCATCGCGGTCAGAACCTCTTTTCGGGCGCCGTTTTTGAATACGCGGGCGGATTTGCACAGCTGTAGGAAATTCACGCACATGAAAAGCATGTAATCCACCTCGTGCGCCGGATCCCGCGGATCCGTATGCCGCTTTTGAAACAGCAGCCGCCGGTATTCATTGGCGCCGTCATCCGGTTCCTCCGCGCAGCATGCTTCAAACATCTCCCGTCTGCGGCGGGGCTCCGTTTCCTGGTAATATTCTGTCCAGCCCGTGGCTCCTCACTCCCCCCGCGACCCGGTCTGTACGGTTTTTTGCGAACATTTTCAGCCGGATTGTATCATATAGCAGAAAAACCGTCAATCATCTTTCAAGTCATTCAATCGAATCGTTTCGCTTTTTGGATTCTACCGCAATGTTCCCTTTTTTGTCAAGAAAAATTGTCCTCTCCGGATAAACATTTCCCAGTCTGTGCATTTATGTGCAAGCCTTGTATTTTGGAGAAATTTATGATATCATTCACAAAACCGAAACGTTACTGTTGAAACAGGGAGGCTTGTCCGGATGATCCTGACTGTCACACTCAATACATCGATCGATAAACTTTACCTGATGACCGGGATTAAACCCGAAACGGTCATGCGGGTGAAGGAAGTGCATAACACGGCCGGCGGCAAAGGCCTGAACGTCAGCCGCGTTGCCGGAAAGCTCGGGGAAGAAATTACCGCCACCGGCTTTGTCGGCGGTTTCAACGGCAAATACCTGGAATCCCTGGTGGATAATCCCCTTGTCCGCTGTGCCTTTACCCATGTGGACGCGGAAACCCGCTCCTGCATCAACTGCTGGGACCTGTCCGACGGGAAATCCACCGAATACCTGGAGCCCGGCGCCCCGGTCACAGGTGAAGACGTGGCCCGCTTCCTGGCGGACTTTAACCGGGAGCTTGCCGGGGCCGACGTGGTCACCATCAGCGGAAGCATTCCCGAAGGCGCACCGGATGAGATATACAATGATCTGATCCGCAGTTGCCGGAAAGCCGGGGTGCCTGTTCTCGTCGACACCAGCGGAAACCGGCTGATCTCCGCCGTGAAGGAGAAACCTTCCTTTATTAAACCGAATGAGGATGAAATCGCCCAGCTGACCGGCCGTTCTTTCTCAGGCCGGGAGGAAGCTGTCCGTGCACTGATAGAACTGCATGAAAGCGGCATTCCCTATGTCGTGCTTTCCCTGGGGGCGGAAGGCGCTCTCCTCGCCTGTGACATGGGCGTCTTCCACGGCAAACCGCCGAAGATCACCCCGCGGAATACCGTCGGCTGCGGAGACAGCATGGTGGCCGGCTTTGCGGTCGGCTTTGCGCGCCATCTCTCCATGGCCGAAACCTTCCGCATGGCCCTGGCCGTTTCCGCTGCGAGCGCCCTCAGCCTCTTCACCGGCGACTTCGATCCGGCCGATTATGACCGCCTCTATCCAGAAGTTTCCATCGATAAAGTATATTAATCCGCCTAAATTTATCCTTTTATCATCATACAATTCATGATATAATAGAATATAGCCTACAGCTACTACAGCCAAACAGGAGAATCGTTCTATGTATCAGTTTTCCGACGAATCCCGAAAAGCCTACGAATCGATGACCGTTCCGCTCGTCATTCATCAGTTCGAGAATGAAAAGGTCGTCCCCCTCCTGGTGTCTGACGGGTTCTGTCATCTGACCGGGCTGAGCCGTCAGAGAGCCCTTGAAATGATGGGCGCCAGCACTTATTCCCGGGTTCATCCGGACGATGCGGGCAAGGTTGCCAAAGTCAGCGACGATTTTGCCCATCACCGCGGCAATTACGATCAGCTGATCCGCTGCCGTCATGAAGACGGGTACCATCTGCTCCATGTGGTCGGTTACTGGCAGACCATGCCGGACGGGACAGAGCTGGCTTTCCTGACCTATACGGATGTTTCCGCGTCAAAAAAAGTGATTGAGGACAGTGCTCTGAAGTACCTGCTTTACCAGCAGGATCAGTTCTACAAAGATCCGCTGACCGGCCTGCCGAACATCAACTATATGCATGAGTTTGCTGACGAACGGGTCAGCGTGATCCGCGCGGATGGAAAAACCCCTGTCCTGATCTATTCAGACGTTGTTTCCATGCAGTTCTACAACAACCAGTATGGTTTGACTGAGGGGGATGAACTCATCCTGCTCATCGCGAGCAAGCTCCAGAAGTACTTCCCGGATGCGCTGATTGCCCGCGGTGCGGATGATCATTTTGTACTTCTGGATGCCTATGTTGACGAAGCAGATCTGGCGCAACGGCTGATCGCCGTCAATAATGAAGTCAGGGAGGAAGCCTACGGCAACACCTCCGGCATCCAGGCCGGCGTCTGCGTCTTTAATCAGAATACCCAGTGCAATGACGCCGTCGACCATGCCAAAAACGCTCTCAAGCGCATCGGCAGCGACCTGAATACCATCTATAAGCTTTATTCCCAGATGGCGGACGAGCATTACTGGGGAGAACGCTATATCGTTCAGAATCTGGACCTGGCTCTGCAGGAAGGCTGGATCAAAGTCTTCTATCAGGGCATTGGCCGGGTAAAAACCGACCGGACCGCCTGTTTCGAAGCCCTGGCCCGCTGGAACGATCCGAACCGCGGGACCATCTCTCCGGGTGAGTTCATCCCCGTGCTCGAAAAATATCATCTCCTTTATAAACTGGATCTATATATGGTGGAGCAGGTCTGCAGGGAAATTCCGCTCCGCGCGGAAGCCGGCCTCCCCCTGCTGCCGGTCTCGGTGAACTTTGCCGCCCAGGATTTCAATTACCGGGATATTCCGGAAGAAATCGAAGCCCTTTATCTCCGCTATAAGATGGATAAATATGTCTCCCGGAACTGCTTTATCGTGGAGATTACCGAGCGGGATATCGCCACCGCCTCCGAGCGCTTCCAGTCCCAGCTGCGCCGCCTGCGGGAAATGGGATACCAGCTCTGGCTCGACGATTTCGGCAGCGGCTATTCCTCTCTGAACGTTTTCAGCCGCTTTGAAATCGACCTGATCAAGTTCGACATGGCGCTGATTCAGGATCTGGATTCCCGCGGAGGCCTGAACCGGAAGATCATCAAAGCGATGATCGACATCGCCCACGGCATGCAGATCCATACCCTGGCGGAAGGAATCGAAACGCCGGAACAGCGGCAGTTCCTGCGGGATGTCGGCTGTGAACTGTGCCAGGGCTTCCTCTACCGCCGTCCTGAATCGCTGAATGCCATCCTGTTCAAAATTGCCAACGGGATGATCCACCCCTCTACAGAAACGCCGGAAGAACGCGAACAGTTCAGCCGTTTTAATTCCTGAAGTTTCCTCTTCAACTGACCGAAAGAAGCCGAAGGGGGTTGGGGGCGATCGGAAAGCCCCCAATGAAAGGAGTCACACTGTGGAAAACCAAACCGTCAATACCGAAAAAAGCCAGAAAAAAGGGGTTCGCCTGAACCGCCTCAACGTCTGCCTGATCGTGATCGGTTTTGTCTTAACGCTGTTTATGGTCTTCAGTATGTTCGATACGAACAAAAGCTTCAATCAGATTGTCAGCGTGACTGAAGCATATCTTGCCTCGCAGCAGACAGCCGGCATGCTGAGCAATATTGCCAATAGCATGTCCGATGAATGCGCTGACTTCATCAAAACGGGGGTACCGGATTGTACCCATGTCTACGCCGGCCAGTTGAACGCTATCAACGCACAGATTTCGCTCAATGAAAGCGCTAAAGCAGAAGACGAAGATGAAGATCCGTTTATGGTGAAGGCACTGGCAGCTTTCCGGGCCATGAACGAAACGGAAATCCGGGCCATGCGCCTGATGGCCGATACCCTCCCGATGGGGATGGCGGCCTTTCCCCTCATCCTCCAGCAAACGCAGTTAAGCCCCGAAGACCAGGCGCTCACTGCTGAAGAGAAAAAGGTCCTTGCGGAAAAGCTGATCACCTCGGACGAGTACCGTCTTCATAAAGAAACCCTCACCGAAGCCGTGGATGACAGCCACCGCGTTGCCTCTGAGCAAGGAAAAAACAGGTCCGTGCAGACCGCGGCGCATGTTAAAAATATTATGCGCCGTCAGAAACTTCTGCTGCTCCTCTTTATCGTTGTCGCAATTGTTGCCCTGCTCCTGAACCGGTTCCTGATCATCTCCCCGATCCAGCGCAGCGTGGATAAACTGGACCAGCGGAAACCGCTTCCCGTGGAAGGCAGCTACGAGGTCCGTCATCTGGCGAATGTCTATAATGAAGTACTGAAGGATAACGCCGAAAAAACAGAAGCCCTGTCCTACGCCGCCACACATGACGCGCTCACCGGCCTGTATAACCGGGGTGAGTTTGACCGTGTCTACAGCCGTGCTGAAAATGAAAAAGTTGGCGTCATGATCGCCGATGTGGATCATTTCAAGCAATTCAATGATGAGTTCGGCCACGAGGTCGGAGACCGGGTATTGAAGGCCGTGGCAGCGAAGCTGACAGAACACTTCCGTGCTGAAGACTTTGTCGCCCGCATCGGCGGGGATGAATTCTGCATCATTATGCCCGGTACGAGCCAGGTGGATGCTCCGGTCATGATCGAGAAGATTGAGCAGATCAATCGTGAGCTTCAGGAAACCGGGGATGATCTGCCGCCCATCACCATCAGCGCCGGCTTTGCCTTCTGGGATCGGCCGAACCCCGGCGTAAGTCTCTTCCATGACGCGGACACAACGCTCCTTGACCTCAAAAAAACCCGGACCGTCTGCAGCGCAGCCTATCCGGGTTAAACCACTACCTTATTTCTTCCGGAATTCTTTCCCATATATAGTTTCTCATCCGCACTCTTGAGCAGATCCTCCAGCGGAGAGTTGAAATCGCATTCCTCCACGCCGATTGTGATCGTAATGGAAAACTCATTCTCTTCAAACTTCAGCTTCATCCGTTCCACCGCGAAGCAAAGGTCATTCATGACGACACCGGCTTCGTCAATGTTCATGCCCGGCATAAAGAAGCAGAATTCCTCGCCGCCCCAGCGGCAGACCCTGTACCGTCCGCCGGAGTGTTCCGCAAACAGCTCCGTCAGCTTCACCAGCGTATAGTCGCCGCAGTTATGCCCATAGGTATCATTGACATTCTTGAAAAAGTCAATATCCGCAATCGCGACGGCAAAAGGCGATTCCGGCTCCGACTTGCAGTACTTTTCAATTGTTTCGATCATCGCCCTGCGGTTCGGAAGTCCGGTCAGCGGATCCGTACCCGCTTCCTTGTACAGCGTCTGATTCCGCAGCCGCAGTTCGCGCTCGGTATTCTGAATGCTTGTGCTGAAGATGATGCACATCGCTGCCAGCATCACAAAGAATCCGACCGTATTGATCGTCTGGTAATAGGTATTCACAGCTTTGTCCATCGCATAGATCGCCGTATGCTGCAGCGACCAGCTGAACAAGACGATCCGGTAAACCAGAATGACGATAAAACAGCCGATCTTGATCAGAGGCTTCTCATAGACGTCGAAGAATATGAACACGACCATCAGCGTCAGGAAATGCTGTACACCGCTGCTCCAGCCGAATGCGTATACGTTCCAGAAAACCCATCCGGCACAGAGCACCGCATAAACCAGCAGGTTCTCCCGCATACCGCGGTTCTTCGTTATCCAGAGTCCAAAGCCTGTCACCGCGATAAACAGAAGCGGGATCCAGATCCAGACTTCCAGAAACAGCGGATAGAAGAAAAAGCAAACAAAAAGGTAGGCTATCAGTAGAATCTCACTGACAGTCAGCGCTTTCCGATAATAAACCGGAAGCTCCTTCCCCGATCTGGGAACTTTCTGATGAAGAAAGCTCGAGAAAAAATCCATTGGGCCTGCCCTGCCTAACTATTTATTACATCTTCTATTTATTATGCACTATTCATGTGATTTTGACAAGACTTTTTATTTGAACAGTTTCGGCAGGAAAGCCCTGATACATCTCCGCCACACCGTCCAGTCATGCCCGCCGGGGAACGTCTCCCGGGAAAGCCTGAGAGGCCGTCCTTTCAGATACTCATCATCCTTCGCGAAGCTGTCCCAGAACGGATCCTCCGTGCCCATAGCCCGGTAAAACACCCTGAAAGCCGCGTTAAAAGCTTCCGGATCATTGAGCAGCCGCAGATGCGGCTCCTCCTGTTCACTTCCCCACGGAGCCCGCAGGAATCCGCTGAACAACCCCGCATATCCGAACAGATCCGGATGGCTCAGCGTCGTGATTGCGGTATGGAAGCTGCCCATGCTCAGGCCGGCCATCGCCCGGTGCCATTTATCTGTCATCACATGGTAATGCGTTTCGATATAAGGAATCAGGTCCCTCACCAGCACTTTCGGGAAAAGCTCCAGGTCCCGCTGCCTGGGACCGTTCCGGACCATGCCGTTCCCCATCACGATGATCATTGCTTCCATAACGCCTTCTGCCAGCAACCGGTCGGCAATCCGGCCCACATGCCCCTGATAAACCCAGCCTGTTTCATTCTCCCCGTATCCATGCTGCAGATAAAGGACCGGATATGCTTTCTGCGGGTCATACTCCGGCGGCGTATAAATCAGGCAGATCTCATGCTTCCCGGTCACGGAAGACGGATAATAGCATCGGGTCACCGCGCCATGTTCCACGCCGTCCAGATCGTCCCAGCCGTCCATTTCCTTCACGGGAACATCCACAAAATTCATCGGCCGGCAGCATCCGTAGCCGATCGGCAGATACGGACAAAGCACATCTGCCCCGTCGATTTTCAGGAAAAAATACAGAAATCCCTTGCCGAGATCAAAGGTGCCTTCCCAGGCGCCGTCTCCCACAGCCTGCAGCGGATGAATGTTTTCAAACTGGTCGATAACAACTTCCTTCGCGTCTTTTGCAATAATCCGGAAATGTACCCGCCCGTCCGGCAGTACATCGGCTCCCTGTTCTCCGTCCCGGTCCGGTTCTCCGTAATAGGGGTCAAAAGAAAGCGTAACATCCAGCGGCCGCTTCTTTTCCATTTTTCCGCTCCTCCTCTGATTCTGTAATACGATTTGCTTATTTAAGTAAATAAGTACGAACAACTTAAACACACTTTACCCGAAAAACCTTTATCTGTCAATTCATTTCTAAATTTTGCCGAAGATCCTTTTTTCACATATGTTTTTCATGTTTTCCAAATGAAAACATAATCCAACACTCTTCATCCCGTGCTATAATACCTCCTGAGAAACCGGAGGATGAACTGCCATGATTGACACTTATTACCTCACCGCCTTTATCATTTCTGCCATCCTGACAGGCGTCTATATGTTCGTGTGGCATAAACACTATGACGTTCATATCACGCTTTTGTTCGCCCTGGTTCCCGTCGTGAACCTCGGTTTTCTTCTTGTCTCCCGTTCCCAAAGCCTGGAAGAGGCCATTATTGCCAACGTGATCTCTTATATCGGCGGCTGCTACCTCCAACTGATGATCATGCTGGCCGTCTTCAGCCTCTGCCATATTCATCTGAGCCGCTGGATCAAGACCGCCTTTTTTACCTTAAGCACCGTTGTTTTTCTGTCCACTCTTACCCCGGGTCGCAGCGGCCTTTTCTACAAAAGCCTTTCCTTCACCCGGGAAAATGGTCTTTCCGTCCTTCACAAGGAATACGGCCCCATGCATCATGTTTTTCTCGGTATGGTCGTACTTTATTTTGTGCTGAGCTGGAGTGCCATTTTCTATGCTCTGGCCAAGAAAAAGCAGGTATCCCGGAAGATCCTGATCCTTATGTTCCTGCCGGAGATCGTCGGCATGGTCTGCTACTTTGGCGGCCGTCTGATCCTCCCGGGCCTTGAGCTGATGCCCGCCGCCTATGTGTTCGCTCAGCTGGTCTATCTGATTATCGTGCACCGGATCGGTCTTTATGATATCACGGATACCGCGGTTGATACCCTCGTTCAGGCGGGAGATACCGGGTTTATTACTTTTGACCTCGGTCATCATTATCTGGCCAGCAATCAAACAGCCCGCAGCGTTTTCCCCAATCTGGAGGAGATGACTGTGGATTTTTCCGTTCGCCGCTACCGTCGGATGAAAGATCAGTTCCTTCCCTGGCTCGATGCCTATGCCAGGAATCAGTCTGACAGCCGCCATCATTACAAATACGGAGATAAGACCTACGAGATCAATATCTCCTGGCTCTATAACGGCAAACGTATAAAAGGCTATGAGCTTGTCATTACCGATGACACGCAGGATCAGAATCAGATTGAGTGGCTGGACGCGGAAGTGGAAAAAAAGACGGCTCACATCGTGGAGATGCACAACCAGCTGATCCTCGGCATGGCCACCATGGTTGAAAGCCGGGACAACTCCACCGGCGGCCATATCAAACGCACCAGCGAGGGCGTCAAGATCCTGATCGACAGGCTGAAAAGAGACCGCAGCAGAAAGCTCGATGACGACTTCTGCAAAAACCTGATCAAAGCCGCCCCCATGCACGATCTGGGAAAGATCGCCGTGGACGACAAGATCCTCCGCAAGCCCGGCCGTTTCACCCCTGAAGAGTTTGAAAAAATGAAAGCCCACGCGCCGGAGGGCGCCCGGATTGTCCATGAAATCCTGAAAAACACCGACGACGAGGAATTCAAGGTCATTGCGGAAAACGTGGCCCACTACCATCATGAACGCTGGGACGGCACCGGTTACCCGGAAGGCCTGAAAGGAGAAGAAATCCCCCTGGAGGCACGGATCATGGCAATTGCCGATGTCTATGACGCGCTGGTCAGCAAACGGGTTTATAAAGAAAAGATGCCCTTTGATAAAGCCAATGAAATCATTGAGAGCGGCATGGGCACCCAGTTCGATCCTTCCCTGAGCGAAGCCTACCGTACTGCCCGCCCGTACCTTGAAAACTATTACAGCGGGCTGGAATAAAAAACTTGACATTTGTTCGGTACCGAATTATAATGCAATCATTCGGTACCGAATTTGTTTTGAAAAGGAGTGATTCTGCATGGATAATGAAAAAAGAAACCTCGATTCTGATGTGATCATTTCACATCTGAAACTGTCCAGGGCAATGCGGAGATGCCCTCCGCCCGCCAATTCCCATCCTTTCCCGCCGGCGGTTGGCCGCCTGCTGGAATGCGCCGCCGCCAATCCCGGCGTTTCCTCCCGGGAACTGTGTGAAGCCCTCGATCTTCGCCCTTCCTCCCTGAGCGAGATCCTTGTCCGCGCTGAAAATGACGGATTTCTCTCCCGAGCTGTGGATGAGAACGACCGCCGGGTTCAGCGTGTGTCCCTGACTGACAAAGGCAGGGCCGTCGTCGCCGAGATCGAACAGGCGCGGAACGAAGACGCAAAAAAGAAAACCTCCTGCCTCTCAGAAGAGGAGAAAGCCCTGTTCTGTTCCCTCTGCAGCCGTCTCAGCGAGCATATCGAGAAACTGGCGCTTGACCTGCCGGAGAGCCTGATGCCTCCCCCTCCCGGGCCCGTATGTCCCGGCCCGCAGGAAGACAGGCCCGGCCGTCCTCCGCTGCCCCCCGGCGGCAGATACCGCTGCTGAAAGACCGGCGCTGGATTACGGCGCCGGTCTTTTGTATTACTGGTTTTCTTTTTCCGCTTCTTTCGTCTCGGATTCGTTCCCTTCGGGTTTCTCTTCCTCCGTTGCTTTTTCCGGTTCGTCCGGCGGGAGCGTCTCCACCTTTATCCGGATCACCCGGAATCCGTCCATTTCCATCACAGTGAACTTTCTGCCCTCCAAAGAGAACGAATCTCCCACTTCCGGCACTTTTTCAAGCTTTTCTGCAGTCCATCCTCCCACTGTATCCGCATGAAACGTGTTTTCAATGTTGATTTTTTCCAGCAGTTCCTCCAGCTGCATATTACCGTCCACCATCAGCGACCCGTCATCCTGCTCGACCACTTCTTCGCTGATCTCGTCATGCTCATCGTAAATCTCGCCCACCAATTCCTCCAGCACGTCTTCCATCGTCACGATACCGTCGGTCCCGCCGAACTCATCCAGCAGGATCACCATATGGGTCTTGGATGTACGGAACAGTTTGAGCAGATTGCTGATGGACAGGCTGGTCGGCGCAAAGACCGGTTCCTTCATGATCTTCGTGATTTCCGTGCAGCCCTCGTGGGTCATTTTATAGAAGTCTTTCTCGTTCAGGATACCGACAATGTGGTCAAGATCCTCATGATATACGGGAATCCTGGAAAACCAGGTAGACCTGAACAGCTCAGCCGCTTCCTCAGTGGTGGCGGTATCCTCAACGGCGGTCACGTCAACACGGGGCGTCATGACATCCTGTGCCGCCTGATCGTTGAACTCAATCGCGGAACGGATCAGCTTGCCTTCGTCCTCTTCGATGTCGCCCTCGGTCTGTGCCTCGTCTATGATCGTGATCAGTTCCTCTTCAATCTGGCTTTCTTCCGGCTTGGATTTCACCAGCTTGTTGAGGAACTTCCGCCACAGGGAGAACAGAAAATCCAGCGGCTTCAGCACAATCATCACCACGCGGATCACCGGGCTTACCGTCATGGCATAATTCTCCGGATGCTGCTTGGCCAGGGTCTTCGGCCCGACTTCACCGATAAAAAGCACCACAACGGTCATGAAGAGGGATGCTGCCGTTGTTGCCGCTTCTTCTTTTCCGGGCATGATCCGCGTGGTGAACAGCAGGGTGGCGATTGCCGTTCCCACGATGTTGACCACATTATTGCCGATCAGTACAGTTGTAATCAGAGAGTCATATTTTTCCAGCAGGGAAAGCGCAAGCTGCGCCCTCGCCTTCCGGGGACCTTCCACCGTCTTCAGCTTCACCCGGTTACAGGCAGAGAAAGCCGTCTCCGTCGCGGAGAAGAAGGCGGAAAGGAGAATACACAGGATCAGGGCAAGCCATAGGCCCATGAGATAATCCATTCCTTTCGAAATTGCTGACAAACAGGATTCGTTCCGCACCTGCAGAACAGCAGGATTATATCATGTCACCCCTTGATTTGCAACATCTTCCCGGTTGTGAAACTTCTCCGGATGTGGTATCATTGATTGATTCTTATGAAGCACATGATCTCTTCCTTGAAGGAGCATTTATGTTTGATCAGGGCGATCGGCCCGTCCACTATGCCTATGCGGTCTGCACAGACCTGCAGGTCAGCCGCCTGCCGGTCGATCCTTTCGTGCTGGCTCAAAGCGCCGGGATTACGCTGTATCCCCTTTCTTCCGTGATGACCGCCCCCGGTTTTTTCCCGGAAGACCTGACCCGCCGCCTGCAGATGACCTGCGCCATCACCCTGACCTATCCCGCCTTCTGTATTGTTTACCGGGATGATCTGGCCGGAAGCGGCCGTCTCCGTTTTGCTCTCGCGCATGAACTCGGCCACCTTGTCATGAATCATTACCGGGATTATCCGGACCGGATGTTCTCCGCCCTTGCGCCGGACAGTTTCCTCGAAAAGGAAGCCGATGCCTTCGCCCGGAACCTCCTTGCCCCCGTTCCCCTGGTGGATGTCATCCGCTATAACCGGCCCCGTCAGGCCCGGGCCGAGGTCTTCGGTTTTTCCCGCCGGGATTGGATTTCACGTCTGGACGCACTGGACGAGGACCGCTCCCATGTGGATGAGGACATGGCCAACACGCTGATCTGGCTCTTCCACGATTATCTGCTTGGTCGTCGCTGCGGCGCATGCGGGCATGTGTTCACGGCTGACGGAACGGATGATATCTGCCCGAACTGCGGGGCCGCCGCCCCGGACTGGGATCTGTGATCCATGCTCCGGAAAAATAGCCTTCGTTATTTTTCCCGCTTTGCCGTTTATTTCCTGAACCCCTTCCCCTATACTGATATCGAACAATCGTTCGGAAAGGAGGATTCTTCATGGACCCGTTTGCTCTGAATATCATTATGATTCTCTGCTTCATCGTCGGTTCCGGGCTGATCATTCTGGAAGCCTTCATCCCCGGGTTCGGCGTTGCAGGGATCTTCGGGATCATTCTGGAGGTCGTTGCTCTCTGGGCCACCTGGAGGCTGCACGGTGTCCCCACCGCATTGATTGCCCTGCTGGCAGTGCTGATTCTGATCGGCTTTGCCATCTTCCTGTCATACCGCAGCGCAATGAACGGCCGTCTCAGCCGCAGCCCGCTGATCCTGAAGGAAACCGAAGCCGCCGATGCCGTCGCGCCGCCTGAGCAGTGGATCGGGCAGGAAGGAATTACCGTAACCTCCCTGCGCCCCGCCGGCCAGATTGATATCAACGGTGTCCGCCTGAATGCTGCCAGCAGCGGCGATTTTGTCCCGAAGGGCACCGCCGTCCTGGTGACCGGCATGGAAGGCGATCACCTGGTCATCCGCCCCAAAGCATAACCCCGTGAACTCCCGGCCGGTGCGCCGGACAAAAACATCAGACCGATCATCAAAGGAGGAACATCGATTATGCCGTCTGCCGTTCTGATTCCCGTCATCATTGTTGTCGTTCTCATTGCCCTGGCAATCTTTCTCCATTTCGTCCCCATGGGACTGTGGATTTCTTCCCTGGCCAGCGGCGTGCATATCCCGATCAGCGCGCTCGTCGGAATGAGAATCCGCCGTATCCAGCCCCATCGTCTGGTCTATCCGCTGATCAAGGCAAATAAGGCCGGCCTGAACCTGACCATTTCCCAGCTGGAAACCCATTATCTGGCCGGCGGTAATGTGGACAGGGTGATCAACGCCCTGATTGCTGCCCAGCGGGCGAATATCGAAATGGCTTTTGAAAAAGCCTGCGCAATCGACCTGGCAGGCCGCGATGTCTTCCAGGCCGTACAGATGAGCGTTACCCCGAAGGTCATCGAAACCCCCGTGGTCGCCGCCATCGCCAAGGACGGTATCGAACTGCGTGCCAAAGCCCGTGTGACCGTGCGCACTAATATTGAGCGCCTGGTCGGCGGCGCCGGCGAGGAAACCGTCATTGCCCGTGTCGGCGAAGGCATCGTCACCACCGTCGGCAGCGCCGAAACCCATAAGCAGGTTCTGGAGAACCCTGATCTGATCAGCCGCACCGTTCTGGACAAGGGGCTTGATGCCGGCACCGCCTATGAAATTCTTTCCATTGATATCGCGGATGTGGATGTCGGCCGCAACGTCGGCGCACAACTGCAGATGGACCAGGCCGAGGCGGACCGCCGCATTGCCCAGGCAAAGGCGGAAGAGCGCCGCGCCATGGCTGTCGCCCGCGAACAGGAAATGAAAGCCTCCGTACAGGAGATGCGCGCCAAGGTGGTAGAGGCGGAAGCCGAAGTGCCGCGCGCTATGGCTACTGCCCTGCGTGAGGGAAAACTGGGCGTCCTGGATTACTATCAGATGAAGAACACCATCGCCGATACCGAGATGCGTGAGTCCATCGCCAAAGCCAGTGCCCCGCAGCAGACCACTGCCGACCAGCCCCGTGCCAACAAAAAATAACCGAAGGGGGCCTACCTATGTTTAATGCCTTTGCTCCTTTACTGGCCCTGGTCGGCATCTACTTCATCTTCGCTGTCGTTGCGAAGGCGGCCAAAAAGACTGCGTCTGTGCAGAAAAAGGCCTCCGGCACGCCTGCGGCGTCCGCGCCGGAATCCCCTGGTCCGCAGTCTGCCGCCGAGCCGCAACTCCGCGAGATGCAGCCGACCGTCCGTATTCATAATCATGACGACTCCATTTATCAGGGCAGCATGAACGCCGTCACCGGGGAAGGATATGACCCCTGCCATGAGGAGCAGCTGTCTTCACTGACCCTGTCTGAAACGGTTGAGCCTGTGCCGGTCACAACACCCGGGCTTCAGCTGCACTGGACCGGCGATGAAATTGTCCGTGGTCTTGTGATCAGCGAGATCCTGAAACGCAAAGGAGCCTAAAGCAAACCGGAGAGTTCATCCCGAGCTCTCCGGTTCTGCATCTCATCATTTTTCTGTTTAATTCATTTTAATTCATTCTGTATACTCATTCTACCGAAGGGGTAAGGGGGCGATCGGAAAGCCCCCTTATTTCTTTTTCTTCTTCAGTCCCAGCATTTCGCTCAGCTGCGTCAGCGCGATCCGATAGCCCTTCTTATAGCTCCCGCTCTCCGGTTCGATATCGTAGCAGAAATTGCCGACGATCCGCACTTTGAACCCATACAGTTTTTCATAAATGGCCGCCATGGCGTTATACAGCACCTGCGCCCACTTCTGGTGATAAGTGGAAGTCACCAGCGTGATCGAATGGATGTCGTTCTTCTTCAGGATTGCGAAGGTGTTCTCCGCGTTGGCCAGGGTTGTCAGCGCCCGGGTATCGATCAGGATCCTCGAGCGGTCGACCTTGCCCCTGGAGACCAGAAACTGCTTCATCAGTCCGGCTTCGGTTTTATACTCCGGGTTGTTCTGTCCCGTCGCTCCGCCGGAGCAGATCAGGTATGTGTCCGGAAAGGTCTTCGCCGCTGCCGCGGCCGCCTTGCACCGGCCGATCAGCTCGTTCTGCATCTTTCCGTCTTTCAGCTGATACCCCAGCACGACAAACGCATGCTTCTCATCATAGTCAGGTTTCGTCGCAGCGAGTTCTTTCGCGTCTTCCCTTCTCCACCATATGCACAGCCGGTATCCCGGATCCAGGTAAACCGCTTTCCAGTGCTCCGCGACCGCACGGGCGATATCTCCGTCATCCGCGTTGCATGCGCTGATCTTCTCCACCAGCGCGTCGATCTTCTCCCCGTCCCCATCTGACGGGGTTTCAACAGATGCTTTCAGCTGATCCACCAGTTCGATGAACGCATCGTTTCCCGCTTCACTGACCTGATATCCCTTGACGTTTTTCTCCGCTGCCCCGGCTGTCGTACATCCGGAAATCAGCATTATTGCCGCCAGCAGCAGCAAGGCTGTCTTCCTGATTAATCTCACTCGGGTTTTCCTCCTGCATCTCCCAGTCTTTTCTCTTCATATATTTGATCTGGAATGCCTCATAATACTCCTGATACCGGTTGGACCGGTTCTCATGCATCGCGTCGGACAGTTCGTGCACATCCAGCGAATTGCTCATCAGGTCCACGATCACAATCGCAATGTTGGAGCAGTGATCGCTCACACGCTCAAAGTCGGCGATCAGATCATTAAATACATACCCCTGGCTGATTGTGCACTTGCCCTTCTGGAGGCGGGCCGCATGCCGCTCCTTCATCTTCAGGCAGATCCGGTCGATAACCTGTTCCAGCGGTTCCACCCGGAGGGCGGTATCCGCGTCGTCGTTCAGGAAGCTTGAGAAGGTGATATTCAGGATCTCTGTAATCGCGTCCGTCAGGTTCTTCATTTCCTTCGCGCCTTTTTCGGAGAAGGAAATCTTCTTTTCAAACAATTCCTGCGCCCGCTCGCCGACGTTCAGCGCATGGTCGCTGATCCTCTCCAGGTCCGTAATCGCGCGCAGATACTGGCTCACGGCCCGGTTCTGCGTATCCGTCATTTCCCGGCCCGTCAGCTTCATCAGGTAGCTGCCGATTTTGTCCTCATACCGATCAACAATTTCCTCCAGATCCCGGACCTCCGCCAGTTCCCTTTCGGAATAATTGTCAAGCAGATTGATCGCTTTTTCCATGCTCAGCTTTGCCAGCTCCGCCATCTTGTTGATGGTGATGCGGGTCTGCTCAACCGCCAGCGTCGGATAGGCCAGGAAACGTTCCTCCAGCCGGTCCATATCCCGCACCCTCTCCTCGTCCTCGGGATCCCCCGGCACCAGTTTCACCACCAGGTTTTCGATCGCCGGAATGAACAGGGCCAGCAACGCCACCGTCGTAACCCGGAACAGGGTATTCAGCAGCGCGATGGAGAACATGTTCATGGTCTGCTCCATGAAGCTGAAGTGCAGGAAAGCGTTCAGCCCGTAGAACACAGCTGCGAACAGCACCACCCGGATGACTTCGATCACCAGATAGGAAAGCGCCGTCCGTCTGCCGTCCCGGGAGGAACCCATGCCGGAAAGCAGCACCGGTACCGAAGCGCCGATCGCGATACCCAGAATGATCGGCAAGGCAATATTAAAGGTGATCAGTCCCGTGCTGCTCAACGCCTGCAGGATACCGACAGAAGCCGATGCGCTCTGCAAAATCGCCGTGAACACGATACCGATCAGGATTCCCAGGAAGGGATTGGTAAAGCTTGTCAGAAAAGAGATGAATCCCGGATCGTCACGCAGTACGGAAACCGAACCGCTCATTAATTTCATGCCGAACATCAGCACCGCAAAACCCATCAGGATATCCGCGATATGCTGTGTGCTCCGCTTTTTTGAGATGTGTTTCAGCAGAATCGCAACGACCGCGGTCAGCGCGCTCAGCGATTCCGTTGATAACAGTTCCAGCGCCGATGATCCGCCGCTTACGCTGGAAAGACAGATAATCCACCCGGTGATGCTCGTACCGATGACCGCGCCCATGATGATCGCGATCGCCTGTCGCAGCTTCATCATCCCCGAGTTCACAAAGCCGACCACCATGACGCTCGTCGCCGAGGAGGACTGGATCACCGCCGTGACCCCGGTACCCAGCAGAATGCCCTTCATCGGATTGCTCGACAGCCGGTAAAGAATCAACTCCAGCTTGTTGCCGGCCACCTTTTTCAGCCCGTCGCCCATCAGCGACATGCCGTAAAGGAACATGGCCACTCCGCCCAGCAGCGTGATTACATTCAGAATACTCATTCGTTTCCCCCGCGCGTCCCCCTGACGCACCTCATTCCTTACCCTTCCAAAGACATCCCGATTCTATCATAGCCATCCCGTTACCGCAATACTTCCCCTTGAGTTTTGCCCGAAAAACGTTTATTCTATACCACGGTTTTTGTTTGCGTCTTCCAAAGACTCCTTTTCTCATATGATGGCCGAAGGGGTCTAAGGGGTTCGGCGCGCCCGGAAAACTGTCCAGTGGACAGTTTTCAGCAGAGAACAGGCGGTAGCCCAGGAAGATCGGAAAGCCCCCTTATCATATATTCTAGGAGGTTTTTAATCTCATGATTAAAAAACTCGTCCGTCAGATGCTGACCGCGCAGATCTTCTCCGCACTGGCCGTCTCCCTTTGCCTCCTGATCGATATCGTCATCATCGGCCGTTATCTCGGCGATGAAGCCATGGCCGCATACCAGCTGGCCAATCCGCTGCTCCTTTGTATCGGTGCCATCGGTTCTCTTCTGTCCGCCGGCGTTCAGGTGGCCTGCGGCAGATCCCTGGGTACCGGTTCCCGGAAAGAAACCAACGCGGGCTATTCCTCTGCCGTGACAGTCGCCGCGGTGGTTTCCCTCCTCTTCATGGCGGTTGTGCTGATCTTCAACCCCTTCCTGGCCCGGGCCATGGGGGCCGGGACATCCGGGTCGCTCTTTGATATGACGAAGGGTTATCTGGCCGGCTTCAGCATTGGTGCGCCCGGCTGCATGGGGGCGCTGGTACTCGTTCCCTTTCTGCAGATGGCCGGCCAGGGCAGCCTGCTCATCGCGGGCGTCCTGAGTATGACCGTCGCGGATGTCGCGTTGGATCTGCTGAACGTTCTTGTCTTTCCGAACGGGCTTTTCGGTATGGGGCAGATGTTCGGCATGGGCCTCGCTTCTTCGCTCAGCTACTACGCTGCCCTGATCATTTCCGGCGCGTATTTCCTGTCGAAGCGCTGCGTGTTCCGCTTTTCCTTCCGGGCCGTATCCCGGCGGAAAATCGTCGAGCTTTTTCGCGAAGGGCTCCCCGCCGGCGTTAATATGGCGGCCGGCGTCGTGTTCACGCTGATCATGAACCGCATCCTGCGCAACGCCGGCGGCACCGACGCCGTGGCAGCCTTTGCTTCCATTGTGAATATCGGCAACGCGGCCAACTGTATCTCCACCGGGATCGCCGGCGTCTCCCTGACGCTCTCCGGAATTTTCTATCACGAGGAGGACCGTACCGGCCTCTGCGCCCTGCTCGGACTCCTCTGCCGTTACGGAGCAATTCTCGGCCTGTGCGCAGGAGCCCTCATTGCTGCCCTTGCTTCGCCGCTGATCTCCCTCCTCATCCCGCATGAGGGGGCAACCCGGGACATGGCGGTTCTCGGTCTGCGCCTGTTTGCCGCCGGAATGCTCCCCTGCTGCATCAACAACGCGCTGAAAAGCACCTGGCTCGGCACCGGCCGCGTCATCCTGACGGAGGCGGTCTCCCTTGTGGAAGGCGCCCTCTTCCCCGCCGCGGCGGCCTTCATATTCAGCCGTATTATAGGAGTCAACGGCGCCTGGCTGTACTTTGCCGCCGGCGAATGGATCACCCTTCTCTTCCTCTGCGTTCTGATCACCATCAGGACGAAGCAGCGCCCCTGGAACCGCGGCGCCGCCCTCCTGCTGAAACCGGATTTCGGTGTCACAGAAGAAAATCTGCTGGAGATGGATATCCATACCATGGAGGAAGTGACAGAGGCTTCCCGCAAAGCCGAGGACTTCTGTCTCCGTCACGGGCAGGACGCGAAAATCAGCAATCACATCGCCCTGTGCGTCGAGGAGATGGCCGGCAACACCATCCGCCACGGTTTTGCCATGGACAATAAGCATCATGATCTGTCCGTACGCCTGCTGCATAAGGATACAGGCCTGACCCTGCGTTTCCGGGACGACTGCGGCGCCTTTGACCCTGTACATTATATTCCGGAGGAAGGAGAAGACACGCTCGGTCTTCGTCTGGTCCTCGCCTTCGCGCAGGACGCGCGCTATACCTATGCTCTGAATCTGAATAACGTCTGCATCCGCATCGGCAATAAATCCTGAAAGCCGGATGTATCACTTCCTTTCAGGCTAAATATCTGTTATAATAGAGTATTGAATACAGCCTCTTTGTATCCTTGCATTTTTGCAGCCGAAGGGGTTTAAGGGGTTCGGCGCGCCCGGAAAGCCCCTTTCATATGGAGGTATCCAAAGATGATTAAACGTGCAGCGGTCCTGCTTCTTTGCATTGCGCTGGTAACGCTTTGCCTTTTGCCGGCGGTGGTTTCGGCCGAGGAAAGCCCCAAAGTCGTCCGCGTCGGCTGGTATGACACGCCCTTCAATTACAAGGATGCCTTCGGCCGCCGTACCGGCTACGCCTATGAGTATCAGCGGAAAATCGCCGCCTACACCGGCTGGAAATATGAATATATTGAAGGCAACTGGTCGGAACTGCTCCGGCTGCTGAAGGAAGGCAAGATCGACCTGATGAGCGACGTTTCCTACGCCGAGGACCGGACGGAGTATATGCTCTACTCCTCCATTCCCATGGGCGAGGAACTGTATTACCTCTATATTTCCCCGAATAACAAAGAAATTTCCGCCGATGATTTTTCCACCCTGAACGGGAAAAAGGTCGGCATCACCCGGGGCAGCGTCCAGCGGGGACAGTTCCTGGACTGGGCCGAAGCCCATAATGTCTCGGCCGAAATTGTGGATCTGGACGGTTCCGAGGCGGAATCGCTCGTTATGCTGAGCAAGGGGCAGATAGACGCCTTCGTCACCCTTGACACCTATGGAGATCCGAATATCGCCGTCCCGCTGTGGAAGATCGGGGGCTCCGATTTCTTCTTTGCTGTCAGCAAAAAGCGCGCCGATCTCCTGCCCGAGCTGGATATCGCCCTGAACCGGATCCAGGCCGAGAACAAGCATTATTCTGAGCAGCTCACCTCCAAATACCTGAAGAATGCCGGCACCAATCTTTACCTCACCGTGGATGAGCGGGAATGGCTCGACGCTCACGGCCCGATCCGGGTCGGTTTCCAGGATAACTATCTGGCTTTCTGCGCCGCGGATCAGAACGGGAACCTGACCGGCGCCCTGAAGGATTATCTGGAATTTGCTTCCGGTGTCCTGCAGAATGCCTCCCCGACCTTTGAGGCCGTTGTCTATCCCACCGCCTCCGCCGCCCTGGAGGCGGTGAAAAACGGCGAGGTGGACTGTATGTTCCCTGCCAATCTGACGGACTATGACGCCGAACAGGCCGGTGTTGTTATAACGCAGCCCCTCATGTGCACCGAGATGGATGCCGTCGTGCGCGCGGCGGACAGGCAGGACTTCCTCCGCCAGAGCCAGATTCGCGTCGGCGTCAACCAGGGCAATCCCAATTATGAAATGTTCCTCCTGGATCACTTTCCCGCCTGGACCCCGGTATATTATCCGGACACTCCGTCCTGTCTCGATGCCATCGCGGCAGGGAACGCCGATACCGTCATCATCAGCAATTACCGCTTCCGGGATATCTCCCGCCAGTGCGACCGGCTGAACCTCACCACCGTCTATACCGGGGTAAACATGGACTACTGCCTCGCCGTCCGCGAAGGCAATACGCTTCTCTATTCCATTCTGTCGAAGATTATCGGCAATGTGCCGGAATCCACTGTTAACGCGGCTCTGACCTATTATTCCGCAGACGCCGCAAAGCCCGGGATCGGCGATTTCATTCTGGCGTATCCGATTCCCGCCGTAATCTCCGCGGTCATCGCTGTCATCCTGATCATCCTCGCCGTCCGCGGCGTCGTGGTAACAAAAAGCTCTGGGAAAAGTTCTTCCCGGAATAACTAAAAAATTAATAAGTCAGATATTCTTCCATCAGGTATTTCTTAGCCCATTTCCTGCTTTTTCTTTTTCTTATTGATATACATCACCTTATCGGCCCGTCTCATCGTATCCGTCACCGAATGATCCAGCGCCGGGTTGTATTCCGCAATACCGATCGCCACGCTGACTTGTTCCCACCGGTTTTCGTTTGTCTTGCAGCTTTCCGCCGAGGCCTTTTCAAAGGCCGCCACCAACTCCTCCCGGTACCGGTAATCGTCGTTTCGCAGGATCACGGCAAACTCGTCGCCGCCGATCCGGAATACCGGGCTGTGCTGGAACACCTTGCAGATCATCCGGCTTGCGGTCTTCAGATAAATATCTCCCTTGTCGTGGCCGTACAGATCATTCACGGTCTTCAGGTCGTCACAGTCAAACACGCCGATTGCAAACTCCGGTTTTTCCTCATCGGCGTCGATCTTCGCCTGCATGTCTTCAATATAGTTCGTATATGCGCCCTTGTTCCGCACGCCCGTCAGCGCGTCCACATAGGCCCGCTTGTTCAGGTCGCTGATGTGCTCCTTCATGTGGTCCGCCATGCGCTTGAAGGTCTTGGTCAGCACGCCGACCTCGTCATTCCCGTTGTAGTCCAGCGTGAAGTCGTAGTTGCCCTGGTCCGTCTGGATCGCAGCCTCGGTCAGCTGCTTCAGCGGCCTGGTAAAGTTCCCCATGAAGAAGTGAATCAGCAGGCCCGCCAGTACCAGCACGATCGCCGCAGCAATCAGAATCCGGTTGATCATCTTCTGCCAGTCACCCTCCGTCTCGTTCACCGGCACGGAGACATACAGCCGCATCCCGTTCGACAGTTTCAGCCATGCGGCTTCTTTATCCACCCCGTCAAAGGTGTAGTTTGTGAACGTGCTTTCGCTCATCACGCCTTCCGGCAGCACCGGTTTCTCGTCCTCTGTCAGCTGGGCCAGGTCAATCCGCGGGTGATAGAGCAGGCCGCCCTCCGCATCCGTCAGGAACGCATAGCCGTTGTTGTACAGCTTGATGCTCTGCACCTGCTCCGCCATCGTGCTGTGATCGATCTCAATGCCGATCACGCCGATAAACTGCCCCCGGTAATAAATCGGTACATTGTAGGAGATCACCCGTACGTCGTCCAGGCTCTCCGTCAGGTACGGCGGGAGCCATACGGCGTTCCCTGTATACTTTGGCACTGTAAACCATACCAGCTTGCTTGTATCCTGCGTATCGTACTGGGTTATGTCCGTTACCTCGTGTTCCACAAAGTCTTTCCCGTCCAGATTGGTGAACCAGAAGCCTTTCACGTTGCCGCATACTTCCGGATCCAGGCGGTAATAGTAGGTCAGTACGCCGTTGGTCTTCCCGGCAATCTGGTCAAAATAATCCTTTACCCGCTCCGTATGGGCCAGCAGCTGTTCCTCCTCCAGCCCTTCCAGATCCTTTTCCGCGTAGGAAGACATTTTCTTCACGGACTTCTCAACGCTGTTGAAGTAGTAGTCGAGATTCCTTTCCCCCGTCTCGCACAGCAGCAGGAGCAGCTGGTCACTCTTCCGGTGCTCCGTGTTCCGGATGAACAGCACGCTCGTCAGCGTGACGACAACCACAGCAATCACCGTGATGATCAGGGTTATCAGCGAAATCTTCGTTCTCAGCGAGCGCATTATTCATCCTCCTTTCCCGCGGGCTGCATTTTCATGATCACCTGCTCCTCAAACTCCGCCGGCGGCAGCGGTTTTGAGAAATAGAAGCCCTGTACCAGCGGGCATCCCAGCTTCTTCAGCATCTGAAGCTGCTCTTCCGTTTCTACGCCCTCGGCTACCACCGGAATTTTCAGACTCCTGGCAATGCCCAGGATCAGTCCCACCAGGTGGGCGTCCTTTTCGTTCTCCCCGATTCGCCGGATGAAGGCCCGGTCCATCTTCAGCACATCCACCGGCATGGCGCTGAGCATGTTCAGCGAGCTGTATCCACTGCCGAAGTCGTCCATCTCGACCACATAGCCCTTCTGCCGCAGGCCTTCCACCACCCGGATAACCTGGTCCGCGTTTCCGGTATAGGCGGATTCGGTCACCTCCAGCTTGATCGTCCCCTGTCCCAGGTCGTTGTAGGCCAGCAACCGGTCCAATGCGCTCTCCAGCGCCGGGTCAAACACGTCCACCCGGCTCAGGTTCACCGACACCGGGATCGTCACGCCGTAGACATCCCGCCACCGTGCCACCTGCCTCGCTGCCTCGGCCCATACGTACCGGTCCACCTCGCCGACCTTGCCGCTCCGCTCAAACAGCGGAATAAAATCGTTCGGCGGGATCATTCCCAGTTCCGGATGGTTCCACCTTACCAGGGCCTCTGCGCTCACCAGCTTCGGAGGGTCGCACTGGATATCAAACTGCGGCTGGTAATGTACTTCAAATTCGTAGCTGTTCAGCGCCCTGTACAGGTCGCCCAGCAGGCGCTGCTCATAGTTCTCCCGTTCCTGCATCTTCTGATCGAAAACGATCAGGTGTTCCTTGTAGCTGTCCTTTGCCATGCTGCAAGCCGTGCGGGCCCGGTCGAACATCTGCACCGCTTCCATCCCCTGCTGCCAGGGCATCACGCCCATCCGCAGCCGGATACCCGCGGAAGGCGCCAGCTCGTCGATCTTGCCCTGCAGCCTGTCGTACAGGGGATGCCAGTCTTCCCTGTGCGGGCAGTACAGATCAAACCGGTCCGCCTCGAAGCGCCCGGCGATGCCGCCGGCCTCCTTTGCTGCCGCGTGGATCTCATTGCCCAGCGTCTTCAGCACCAGGTCGCCGAAGCCGCGCCCGTTTGTCGCGTTCACGCTGTGGAACCGGTCAATGTTCAGCACCACCGCGTCCATCTGTTTTTCCGGATGCTCCCGCTGTATGCGTCCCGCATACTCCAGGAAATAATCCCGGTTGTACAGCCCCGTCAGTTCGTCTGTCTCCGTCGCGTGGATCAGCTTTGCGGCCCGCCTGCCCCTGCGCATGCTCCGGATCATCAGGAACAGAATCACTGCCAGGAGCGCAACGATCACGCCGATCACGATCCAGACGTTTTCCCGGATGAAATCTTCCAGGGTAGTCTTCGCGTCCTCCGTCATATAGCGGCTCAGTGCCGTATTCACCGCCGCCTCCGGCACCAGGTCCGCCACCTTCGCCAGGATGGAATACATTGCAGGCTGTCCGCTTGCCACTGCAAAGCAGTATTCCAGTTCCTTGCCCGTAGACACCGTGGTCAGTCCCAGCCGCTCGCACTCCCGGGCGATGTTGTTGTACCGGTAGCTGCTGATCAGAACGCAGTCCGCCACGCTCTTTGCCACCGCCTGCAGGCATTCCGCCGTTGTCGGGTAGTAGACCGTCCGCCAGTTGGGGAAATAATCCTTCAGCGTGCTTTCGTAGTTCGGGTTCCCCTCGTTCACCGCAACCACGACATGCTCCCGGTCGCCGAAAAGCTGCCGGTCTTTCTGCCGCACCACCGCAAACAGATCCGTTTCCATCAGCTCAGGGGTCAGGCACAGACCCATGTCCTCCGCGTCACCCGGGCTCAGATTCGCCGGGAAAGCGCAGTCGACTTCACCCCGCTTCATGGCTTCCATAGCGGCTCCCGCGGTAGGATAGGCCTTCGGCTCAAAATTGATGTGCGCGTTCATGACGCAGTCGGCCGCGATCTCCAGATAGTCCTTCAGTGCGCCGGTCAGTTCGCCCGTCTCCGGTTCCGTCGCACAGAAGGCCAGATATTCGTCCTGGTATCCGACCCGGATCGTCCCGTGCCCGTCCAGCCATTCCTTTTCCGCCGGGGTCAGGAACGCGTTCGCTCCGCGGATCACCAGGTGCTTGTCAAACAATTCCTGGCTGTAGTACCGGTTTTCTTCCTGGATCCGGGCCAGTGCCGTATCCAGTTCGCCAAGCAGTTCAGGCTGATTTTTCGCCACCGCAAAAAAGTAGTCGCTGGCTCCGATCCGGCAGATCGGTGTCGGCCGGTCCGGCTCTCTCGCCACGCCGGCCGTAAAGCTGTCCACCGTTACATAGGCGTCCAGTTCGCCCCGCTCCAGCATTCTGAGGGATTCGTCCTCGCCGCATGTGACCTCGACCACTTCGCTCTCCACCGCGTGGGCTTCCGCCCACTCCCGGTAGAACCCGGCCTGTACGCTTCCCGCGTTCACGCCGACCTTTTTCCCGTTCAGCGTCGTATAGTCCGTCGCAGTGATTTCCGTGTTGGTATTGGCAACAAACAGGTAGTATTCCTCCGCGCCCATCGGCAGGGAGGGGAACAGCATGACATCCGCCCGCTCCGGCGTATAGCTCACGTCACTCATCAGGTCGATCTCGCCCCTGATCAGCATCTGCAGCAGTTCGGACCAGCTGCCCTCCACGTATTCATACTTCCATCCGGTGTAAGCGGCGATCTTTATCTGATATTCGTACGCGTATCCGCTCCTGCGCCCCAGGCTGTCCGTCGAGCAGAAAGCGGACTCGTACCAGCCGACGCGCACGACCTTCTCCGCCGTCTCCGTCTCTCCGGCAGCAGCCGGCAGCAGCAACACCGTCAGCAAAAGGCACAGCAAAAGACATGCAAGCCGTCTGGCACACATGCACCGGGTTTTCCCTGTAGTTTTCGCGCAACTCATCATTTTCCTCGCTGGGACTCCTTGTTTCGTTGGATGATGGGGTTTTCTGAGATTCTGTCGGCAATAACCGTCATCCTGATAAGTATATCATAGAATGTACATTTGCAAAACCATAGATGTTGCTTTCTGAACGATTCCCGGCCACAGAATATGGATCCTCTGCCGGGCAGGCGCCGCGTTCCCCTGTCTGGCGGCTTTCCCGCTGTTTATTCCGCCTGCTTTGCGGCAGGATCCGGAATAAATGAAAGTTGTTCCCCGATCTCATTCCCGGCCTCGGCCCGGCGAAGCTGATCGAAGTATTTCCTGTGGGTTTCCTCCAGGATCGTCCTGTAACCGTTGTCTCCGGTCTTGTCGAGGGTTTCCAGGAAAAGGTGTTCCCTGGAGGCCAGTTCGGGATGGATGCGAACCAGCGTAGCCATTCCCGTATTGGAGCAGGTACCGGCAACCCGCTTGTATTCCGCCATCAGGTTGGAGAATATCGCATCCGCCAGAAGAGAGCATTCCCCGGCACTCATCCGGTTGAAATGGTTCCGCGTCATCTCCCCGATCAGATCATTCACCACGTGAACTTTCGGCTCGATCGCTGATGCAGCTTCCTCGCTGCTTTCGACAAAGGCCTTTTCTGCGTCGTCCAGGAGATCATTTATCAGTTCCTGAAGAATGCCCAACTCCTTTTTGCAGGTGTCTGAAAAGCTTGTGTTGTTCACAGACAGTTTTGTTGCGATATTGGAGATATTGACCGCCTGGTCACCCAGGCGTTCAAATTCCGTGGTGACTTTATAATATTGGTTCAGCATGGAAACATGAAGGTCGCTCTTGAGATGCGGCAGCAATTCGACCAGATAGCGGCTCAGGTGATCCGTCAGCCGGTCAATCTGCATCTCCTCCGCATCGATGATTTCCTGCCTCGCCGGATTGTATTCTTCCAGCTGCTGCTGCGCCCGCTCAAGATTCCCCCGAGAAAGGCTGAACATCGTCTTCAGCATATTATAACAGCTTTGAAGTGCCAATGCCGGCGTGGAAAAGAACACCGGGTTCAGCGCCTTGATCAGTTCTCCGTGCGAATCTTCCTTCTCCTTCTCCTTCCGGACAATCCGGCCGCTGAGTTTTTCATAGACAGGAAGCAGCGGGAACAGGCAGATCGCACAGCCCAGATTGAAAATCGTATTTGTATTGGCGATCATGCCGGAGTTGACAGTCTGATCCCACAGCCCGTCAAGCAGGCCGAGATGATGGATGACCGTAATCACAACCAGGACCAGAACGGTTTTGCTCAGATTAAACAGAATGTTCACAACGCCAACCCGTTTTGCTTCCCGGTTTGCACCGATGTAACATACGATAGCCGTCGTCACGCAATCGCCGAGATAAATCCCGACAATCACAGAATAGATCGCTTTGAAAGTGAGAAAACCGCTGGCTGAAAAAGCCTGAAGGATACCGATTGTCGCGGAAGAACTCTGCAGCACAAATGCCACACCGGCGCCGGTAAGATACCCGAGAAGCGGATTGTCCCCCAGTCCGGAAAACAGCCGTTCCACCATGCCGGATTCCTGCAGCGTCTTGACGGCACTGGTCATATTCAGCAAGCCCGAAAACAGAATACCGAAGCCGATGGCAATATTGCCGATGGACTTGGAATTGCGGAATAATCTGGTCATAATCAGAATAATCCCGATAATCAGCGCGATGGGCGCAAGGGTGGACGGCTGGAAAAAGCGCAGGAAAGAAGAATCTCCCGAAGCGTTCAGATCCAGCAGGCGGATGATTTGTCCGGTAACTGTCGTGCCGACGTTGGCCCCGATAATAATACCCAGAGACTGGCGCAGGGACAGGATACCCGCCCCCACAAGGCCGGACGTAATGACGATGGTCGCCGTGGAAGACTGAATCAGAGCGGTGATTGCAACCCCGAGCACGAAGGCTTTCAGCGCGTTATCGGTCACTTTCTCCATGACTGTCTTGAGTGTTCCCGAAGAGTTTTCCTTCAGAGAATCGCCCATCAGACGCATGCCATAGAGAAACATGGCCAGGCCGCCGAGCAATGAAAGAATATCAAAAAAATTCATAAAGCCTCCGTGTAATTCTACTCCCTCTTCAGTTCCGGATATTTACGGTAAAAATTCCCCTTGTCCCGGTACATCTGTGCGTCAGCTTCCGACATCGCATCCCGCAGATCCATCCCGGGCTGCAGAAGGCAGCCGCCCGCGGCAAAGCTGACATTTTCAAACAGCTCGGCTTTTTTTCTGATCTCGGCAATCTTTTCCTGCAAATCCTCTTCCGTTGTATCATGCATCAGGATCAGAAACTCATCCCCGCCCGCCCGGAAGATCTCCGCGCCAACAAAAGTACTCTGCAGGACCACGGCCGCGTTCTTCAGCAGCTGATCGCCGGCGACATGGCCCAGATGATCGTTTGTGTATTTCAGCCCGTTCATATCAGCGAACACGACGCCCATATGTCCCGGAGTCCCGTCCGGGTTCCCGCAAAGCTCGGCAATCCGGTCATTCATGGCGTTCCGGTTCATCACGCCGGTCAGGACGTCTGTTTTGCTCATTGTTCTGAGCTGCTCGATAAACAGATTGTTCGCAATCTCCGACGCAACAAAATAGGTGGTCAGTTCCAGCGTGTCCCGAATATGTCCGGCTTTTTCCGCCTGGAAGTTCGCCGCATAGAGATAGCCGAGCAGCCGCCCTCTGGAGTGAAGAGGGAACAGCACCAGGCGTTCCACTCCGGCATCCGTTAAGGATTTATACCACGCCGGGTTCCGTTCCCGGATCAGTTCCATTTCCTGCTCATTGCTGATGATGAGGCAGAAACTGCCCCTGAGAGTATCCGGCCAGGTCTCAGACAACGCATAAAAATCGTCATCCATATAATTGTCCATCCAAGGGAGAACGGACCCGTTCGCCCTGGCCTGGGCGAGTACGGAAATCTTCCGCCGGGCCTCGTCTGTAAGCAGGATGCAGCAGAATTCAGCATCACAGATTCCCCGGATATCTTCCATCACTTCCTGCGTAATATCCTGAAACGGCTTGTCCTCCCGCAGTTTAATGCAGGTACCGATGATGTCCATCGCAGTTTCCTGGGAAATATTCAGGTTGCTCAGGTTGCCATCCTTCTTCGGAATCAGTACCTGCGTGTACGTGCAGTAACCGATATCATCCCCGCCGCTTTCCAGCGGCATCAGGTACGCCATAATATCGAAAGGATAGCGGGGCATATGTACGCAGTTATGAAGCGGCTGCTTCTGCACGGCAGCACGAAAACAGACATCCTCGAAATTCAGGTCTTTCGGGATGTAGCGCGTGTATTCGCTGTTCGGGACGAATTCCACTTTTTTCTCGCTGCCGACATCCACCGCTCCGCCGGCCAGTTCCAGGGAATCCAGGTATTTCTGATTCCCGGTCACAATGCGGACCGTCCCACAGGTCCCGTCCGGCTTTTTTTCAACGGACAGCACGCAGGTCATCGGATCAAAGTGGTCAGTAAAGGCTCTCCAGTCCATAAGACCGCCTCCAAAGCAAAGGTGATCGGTTGTCTCGCTGCACGTTTATATTATACATTCACAGCACTGTTTTGTGAAGCCTCACACGACTAAAGTCGCGTGCTTCCGGGGGTTTAGTCCCCGGACTTCCTTTCCACCATACAGCGGGAATTCAGCCTTTGGCAGCTTACGC
>OMYT01000150.1 GCA_900315315.1 uncultured Eubacteriales bacterium
TTCTACTTGTGATGAACTAAATTGTGGTCTCTTTTTCAGCTTTCCTGGCTTTTCCATCGCATTTTCAGACTTAACTAAATGCCATTGAGGACCGTCCCCGTGTGTCTTTGGTTCAGGCCTGGATTCATATTCATCATGATGAACTGGTTGCTGACTGGAATATTGCGCTTTCCGGGGAAAAGGTTTTCCGGATTGACCCGCTGAGATGAGGTGATCACATGACTGCCAGAGGGAATCCGACTGCAGTGGCTGTAAAGGCATTGGATGACTATAAACTTCTTGTTTCCTTTGAGAACGATGAGATCCGGGTTTATGATCTGAAACCTGCCCTCGAGGGAATGCAGGGAAAATGGTATGGTGAACTGCTCGACATCGACTATTTCCGGACGGTCCGGATCGGAGGAGGGTCCATCGAATGGCCTAATGAGCAGGACGTCTGTCCGGACTGCCTGTATGAGGACAGTATACCGTTTGTCCGGGAAGATTCGGGAGCTCCTGCATAAGGAATCTGACGGATATAAAAATGGAAGCTTGTGATTCTTTCAGTGCTTTTTCAGCTGACGATATTATAATAGCATTATCAGGGCAGGCTAATCCTTTCACCTGTCGTGATGTGTTTCATCCCGGCGGCCAAAGCAGCCGGGAGCGTGACCCTTTCCTTTCATGCAGCGATGTTTTCAGTTGGGAGCATCGCTGTGTTTTTTGCATCTGTGAATCCATTTTGCAATTCTGAAGAAAAATGAATTCTACGGGAGAAGTATTGAAGAGCGGGAACTCTTTCTGTAAAATATCCATGAAACCACAACCAATGTGGGAAATTGCAAGGAGGAAACTAAGGAATGGATACGCTGGCGATGGTGAAGGTATGGGAAGAACTGAGGAGGGCAGGGGGAGAATAACGCATATGTACCAGGACAGCGGAAAGAAGATTGTCATTCTTTATATCCTGAAAATTCTGCGGGACCACACGGATGCGAATCATACCATGACGCAGCAGCAGATTGCGGATAAGCTGCTGAGCGAATACGGGATTGAGGTCAACCGGGCGACGATCAAGCGGAATCTTTCGGACCTGATGGAAGCCGGGTATGAGATCTATGCCAAACAGGAAGTGACCCGTACACATCTCAACAAAAAAACGGGCGAAATGGAAGAAAATACCATCTATAAAGATCTGTATTACGAGCATGATTTCACGGAATCAGAACTGCATATGCTGATCGATGGTCTGCTGTTTTCCCGGTCCATGCCGCACAATCAGCGGAAAGACCTGATCGACAAGCTGGCGGGACTGTCAAGCTCCTGGTTCAGCAAGCGGATCCAGCATGTGCACAGCATGGGCGCGGATTCCCCGCAGAATCCGAAGCTTTTCTTTATTATTGATACACTGGACGAAGCGATTGAGAACGGAAAGCAGATCGAGATTGTTTACGGGCATTACGGGACCGACCTGAAGCTGCATAAGACGCTGAACGAGGACGGAACAGAGAAAAGGCAGAAGCTGAATCCTTATCAGCTGGTGGCCAACGAAGGGCGGTACTACCTGATCTGCAACAATGACAAATACGAGAACGTAGCGAATTACCGGATCGACCGGATTATGGATATCAAAATTCTGGAGACGAATGTCAAGCCGAAGAGCGAGGTCAGGGGGCTGGAAAACGGGCTTAACCTGGAGGGGTATGTATACCAGAACCTGAACATGTTCACATCGCCGCCGGTGGATGTGGAGTTTGTGATTCCCGGGAAGTATGTGTCGCTGATCATTGATTTCTTCGGGAAGCATGTGAAGTTTACGGAGCAGGAGGACGGAACCGTCAACTGCCGCATGAAGGTCAGCGCGACAGCGATGCAGCACTGGGCTGCCGAGCATGCCGGGATTGTGAAGGTGATTTCGCCGCCGGAACTGGTGGAGGAAATCCGGGAAGAGGTCCGGAAGGCAGCGGAGATGTATGATCTGGCATAAGACGTCAGGCAAAGTTTATTTAGGTGGTCGAATTCGACCACTTGTTGCTATTCACAGTTTTTCAAGGGATGAAAAAAAGAACTGCCGGCGGTGATCAGCCGCCGACAGTACAAAGTTCCTGAAGAGTATATGGTTTATTCTGAGTCAGGCGAAGAAGTGCCTGGAATTCATTCACGCCGTTTCTGGCACAGGTTTCGATGTATGTGCGGATATAGGCGAAGTGTTTTGCATAGGCTTCGCTCAGGAACTGGCCGGAGATCTTATCCTTACATTTTACAAAACGGAGGGCGCGTTCACTCAGGTTGTTGGTGACGGGGACGGTGAAATCTCTGACCCATGAAATTCGTTTATGCCTCTGATTATCTATTATATTCGCAATTTGAGCAATTTACAGAGAAAGGCCCATAGTCACAATTCGGATTATATTCGCATTGCCTATTAATAAACCCGCCTGACACCGTGTCAAGCTCGTCGTCGGACAGCTTCATGCCGGCCTTTTTGATGGTTTTTTTCTCAATGTTCGCAGCATTGTCAGCCTGTTCTTTAAGATTGTCTGTAAGTTTCATATCGCTTATGCTCCTTTCGGCGCAGCAACCAAATTTCTGTTATCATCATACCACAGGATCTGACACAAAACAATCACACGAAGGGAAGAAAGAACGATTCAGGAAGGGCGGCAGCTAAGCCTCGCTGTCATATTTTTCCCAGGCTTTTTTCAGGTCTTCGCGGATCTCTTCCGCGAGATCTTTGGGCGCGGTGACGCGGATGAAACCGGCGTGCTGCATGGCG
>OMYT01000049.1 GCA_900315315.1 uncultured Eubacteriales bacterium
ACACGAAATCCTCAAATCTGAGCTGAGTGACTTTCCGGTACATCCGACCCACTCCTGTGCAAGGTTTTTTACGGAATTTCAAGGCGTTGAGATCTTCTAGCCTTGCACTTATTATACCATGAACCACGCCCTACACGTTGAATTTGTTATGTTTTTGGTTTGTTGAGTAAACCCTAACATACATTTTCTTTGCAATCAGAGCACCAATTATCCTTGCCTCCGGAAACCGCATCCAACTGTTCCTGAGACAGTTCATATCCGACTTCCTTTGCGATCGCGAGGAGCTCTCCCGGAGTCTTTGCTGCTTCGACCTTTTTCTTCTGCTCGTCAGTCAGTTTGCTGAGGATGCTTCTGTCAATGTTCATGATGATTTCCTCTTTTATACATTCAGTCTCTGTCAGTATAATAAATCATAGTTGTTAGTCTGCCGGTCATAGAACTTTTCTCCTTGCTCTTTTTTTGCGCTGATCTCTTTTGGAAATATTATACCACATAATCATTAAAACAGTTATGCTTTCCGGATGTCCCGTCCGTGGCAGGAACAATATATTACAAAAAGCGCCTCCAAACCGTTTTTGCTGCATGAAAAAAGGAGCTGTGAGTTTTTTCAAAGCCCCTTTCATCATGTCAGACCGCATTCCGGGAACCGGATGCTTTCAGCAGGTTCAGGTTCCGGACTTTTCCTGCTGTGCCTTTCGCTTCGTGTTCCGCGCCCGCATGCCAGGCAGGCCGCATCCGGCAAAGCCGGCTATGATCAGGAGGAGCCACAGGGCGGGATGGCCTGTGTCTCCGGTCGGCGGCAGCTTTTTCTGTACGGTGAAGGATGCCGATGCTTCCCCGTCCACATAGATAAAGGTGATGGTATGATTCCCGACGGAAAGTGTTTCCATGGCGCTTGCGCTGATGTCCGCAACCGTGCTGCCGGAGGAAATCTGTACGCCCTCATTGAACGGCCTTCCGTCCACCCTCAGTTCTTTGAAATATTTCCGGTCACCGTCGGCAACAAAGCGCTGCGTTTTTCCGCTGCCTTTGGTCCAGATGGCCCCGGCGCCTTCGATCACCTTGTAATGCGCTTTCCATACCGCGTAAAGGATTGTATCCTGATCAAAGAGGACCGCGTCACCGGATTTCCAATGCGGCTCCGCCGCCTGCGGATCGGTGGACCACCCCAGGAAGTCGTGCTGCGCATCCCGGGAAGGTTCCTGCCCGGGAAGCTGCACCCATACACCCTGAGGTGCGGATATCTTTCTTGGCACAGTATCCGGCAATCCCCCGTTGGCGTCAAAGGAGATAACCACCGGCCGCTTTGTCGGGTCCATTTGCCAGTAGGCATAAAGCACCACCATCGTCTTTTGGCTGTCATAAGGCAGCCAGTCCCCAGGCTGATAGACGGGATTCATCGTATGCGGATCCGGTGTCCAGCCTTTGAACTCCATGTCTGCCGCTTCGGGGACTTCAAGGCTCAGCAGGGCATCCTTGCCCCGCTGGACGAACAACGGCCTGGGTGCATTGGTACCGCCGTTGGCGTTGTATATGACATACCAGTCATTGCCGGCAAGCTTCCACTGCGCCCAGAGCGTCAGATCCTCCTTAAGCGTAAGCTGCGTACCCGGCGCAATGAATTTACCGCTTCCGTCCATTTCGGTGTTCCAGCCGGTAAACTGGCGTCCGGACAGCATCGGGATCGTATCCGGCAGAATCACTTTCTCGGAAAAGAACGGTGTGAATTTGATATCTTTCGGCCAGTCAGTCGTTTCCCCTGTATAGGGATTTTTGAAATATATGTGCTTCACCGGAATATCAAATTCAAAATCAATCTTATTAAGATCTCTGTCGATTTTTACCTTCTTCACCTGAAATATGGTTTTACCGAATTCTGCAGTGCTATTCACTACGGCTTTCACTGTGATGACGTCCGCCGGTGGGTACAATGTTGCCTTTCCGGCCGCATCTGTTATAGCAAATGACTCGGGACCATAATGCGCAGGCACGGTTTCATAAGAAATCGCAACATGCCTGAGCGGCTTACCCTCCTGATCATGCACGGTTATGTCCGTCCGGTATCCGTAATGGGGACAGGTCCCATGGCCATAGTCCGCAAAGGTATTGGAATAGTAAAAATCCCAGAAGGGATCAAAGATGATTTCAGCAGACGGCCATCGCTTATCAAAATCGACAATTTCCGAATGAAATTTGATCGTAGTTACGCCCGGACCGGCGACCGGGCAGAGGTTCGCATGGACGCATTCATCGCAGACATGCCAGTTCACCTTCGTATCCTCCGGGGAGAACCGGGCAGGCGGGTCTGTGGGGACCATAATAATGCCAAAGTCAAGGGTCCAGCCCAGCGTAACTGAGAAAATATAGAAGTCCGCCGTGGCTTCCGGTCCGAACGCCAGCTCATACCTGAAATTGCCTTTGGCGTTCATCTCGTTCATCTCACAGTTTGTCCCGTTATCATCGTCATATTCAAGGTCAAAGTCGGACAATTTGACATAAAAGCTCTTCCATGTAAGCGTTTCTCCGTAGTGGCATTTCAGCGAAAAATTGACTTTGCCGATGAAATTCTCAAACGAAAGATCGGCTCCGACTACATGGATGTGCTCCCAGGATATAAGTCCGATGTAGATTCCCGATTCAGAAATGACCGTATCCGATTCAATGGCCATGGTATCCATATCCGCATCCAGGTACTGCCTCAGGGTATGCTCTGTGGGTTTGGTCGTGCCCGGATCATGGGACCAGTGATCCAGGTAATAATGAATTTTGCCATGCACGCGGATCGGCGGTTCGGTTGGATCTTCAGTCTTATAGTCGATATCAAACGTATGATCGATCCACGCGCCGAGGGTGTAAACGGTCATGCCCATATAGGAAGCCTGGTCCAGGGTATCAACGGCGCTGGCGTTCTTCAGGACGATGGTGCTTCCGTTTGATGCCGCATCGTCCTTTTCACCGAAGTAAAACTTTCCCCCGGCCAGAATGCAGTATGTGGAGGCATACCCTCCGCTTCCCGTCTGCAGAGAAGTATAGTTCGTGCACTGGAATGTGTGCCCGCTGTTGCTGAAAACGCCGTTCGATGCCGTCTTCAGAAAGTTGATATCTTTTCTCAGGACAATAAAGCCGACTGTGTCCTGCTTATAAACCGTTTCCGCCAGGTCGATGACCTGATATCCGTTGCGTTTCCATTGGTCCGCAGATTTGGTCGGTGACTGAGGTGCGGATGCGGATGCGGATGCCATGCCCAGCAGCAGCAAAAGGAGGATGATTAATCCCACGCTGAGGATCAGATGCTTCTTCTTCATTGGCTTCCCTCCGGCGTCTGTTTATTTCCGTTTGGTTCATAAATGATACAGCATGAAACGTTCATCACCGTGACTGTTTCCGGTGTTTGCGTGAATGATTCGACATAATCACTTTATCTTACTAAATTCTCTGTGTCAGAAAAATAAAAAAATATTACAAAGCAATTTAGTTTTATCAAAGATTAAAGATACCCTGATCTACACTGCCGGCCGGGGAACGATTACAACAGCTCCTGCAGTCATTCTCTAAAAATATGGAGGCCATATGCTTAATTGCAATCAACCTCATCGTTCAGAGGGGGGCTCGTTGCCTGATCAGAAATTCCTGGTGTCCTTCGGGTTGGGTATTGACGAAAGTGGGTACCAGGCGGCTGCAACAGAGCCTGACGGGGAACAGGGCTCTGCCGCTGCTGAGGAGCACGAAAAAACCGTACTGCCGGAGTACGGTTCATTCAATCGCTGCTGTGCGGCAAACCCACAATAATTTATTATCATTGCGTAGTGATTAAACCATGTGGGTGTGTCCCTATATTCTGAAATACAGCGTATGTCGGTGAGTTTGCAATATCTCCATGCTGCAGAATCTGGACAGCACAGACGGTGCCTTTATGTCGTACTTAAATATCCCTGTCTTTCACTGTCATTGATAAGACCGGCCTCGGAAAAAGCTTTATATAATTCGTGCGGGTCCATCGGAAGCCTGTTCAGGCTGACACCTGTTGCTGAATATACTGCATTCCCGATCGCAGGAGCTACCGAGCAGACCGGTGGCTCCCCAAGGCCCTTTGCTCCAAACGCACTTTCAGGTTCCGGGTTTTCGATAAACTCCGCCTGAAGGGAAGGGTGATCCAGAATGGTTGGAAGCTTATAATCCAGCAGATTATTGTTTAGCGTTCGCCCGGTTTTTTGGTCAAATATCAGTTTCTCATGCAGACCATAACCGATTCCCATGCTCATACCGCCATGTACCTGAGCCTGAGCCAATGCAGGATTGATCAAAACACCCGCATCGTGACAGTTAACAATATTAATGAGTTTGATCTTACACAATGCAATATCTACTTCCACTTCCGCAACCGTACAGCCAAAGGTATAAGGTGCAGCACTGATATGTGCTGTGCTTTCGGCAGTCAGCTGGGTACTGTCTTTTCGGCTGTACTGTATTTCCTTTGCCAGCGAACCAAGATTCTTTAATACCGCGCCGTCTTTAATGCTGATGATCTCTCCGTCTATGATATCCATATCGGATTCCGGGATCTGCAGCAATTCTTCTGCCCGCTTTAGGATCTTTTCCTTAAGAAGAGTGCCCGTTTTACGGATTGAATATCCGGCGGCGTAAGTCTGCCTTGAACCATATGCTCCAAGCCCGACAGGGGTGATATCCGTATCCTGAAAGGAGACCAGATGAACCATATCCATTCTGACGCCTGATGCATCGGCAGCCATCTGTGCAAAAACGGTATCGGCTCCCTGTCCGATCTCAGTTTCACCCATCTGTACCTGTATGGAACCATCCCCGTTCAAAGCCATGCGACAGGAAGAGTTTTCCTGAAGAGCCGGCCAGGTTCCCGTATCAAACCAAAATACGGCGGCACCGATTCCGCGCCTGATATTTCCGGTCTGATTCATATATTCCTTCCGTTTATTCTCATAATCAAGTATCGTCATTGCTTTATCAAGGCACTGCTTATGAGAGTTGAACAGAACTTCCCTTTTGGCAAAATCATCCTTATATCCCACGGGAATCAGGGTGCGATTTCTGAATTCGACCGGTTCCATTCCAATCGCGGAAGCGATCTCATCTGTGTGGCGTTCAAGCGCCCACATCATCTGAGGTACACCATAGCCTCTCATGGCACTGGCTGCCGGCTTGTTCGTAAACACTGTCCAGCCGTCAATCTCTGTATTTTCACAGGGGTAAAGCTGTTTGAAAGCAGACATTTCAACCAGGCATACGGCATGGCCATGGGAAGCATAAGCTCCCGTATCTGATATTGCTTCCAGCTTGCGTGCCGCAAAGGAACCGTCAGGACGCACCCATGAAATAAGATGGCCCAGAAAACCATGCCGAACACGGGTGCATACAAAGGTTTCCTCACGGGGGACATCCAGTTTCACGGCATGTCCGCCTGTCATTTTACAGATCCATGCACACAGCGGTTCATATATGATATCATGCTTGTTTCCAAAACCACCGCCAACGTATGGCTTGACGACCCTGATCGATCCCCAGTCCATACCAAGCGCCTGCGCCACGATCCTTCGCACTGCATGGGGGACCTGCGTCGACGTAACGATATGGATACGATTCTGATGCATCTCGGCATAACAGATCTGATTTTCCATATGACAATGCTGCACCATAGGGATCTCGTACCAGCCCTCTGTTTTGATAAGACCGGGTTCTTTGATCGCCTCCTCATAATTGCCTTCCCTGATCGTCGAATGGGCGAGAATGTTGCCCGGAAATGCCTTATGGATCTGCGGAGCACCCTCTTTCATAGCTTCCCGGACATCGAGAACAAACGGATATTCCTCATATCTGACCTTGATGAGCTTAAGAGCCTGCTCCGCCGCTACCTCATTCTCCGCCACTACTGCCCCTATATCATCTCCATAGTAACGGACCGTATCCGTCAGCATCAGACGGTCTTCCACGTCGCGCTGTTCGGGATCAAGTTCATACGGATGCCCTGGAGTCGCATAATAATGCTTCTCCTTCAAATCAAAACATGTCAGGATCTTTATGACCCCTTTGACCTTTTCAGCTTCCGATATGTCGAATGATATCACTTTTCCATGAGCAATATCCGAATGAATGACCCTTGCGATATAAGCATCCTTATAACACAGATCATCCGTATATTTTGCACGGCCTGTAACCTTATCGAGTGCATCAACCCGTTTTACCGATTTTCCTGCATACATGATCAATTCTCCGTTTAAGCACTTCATTCCCCGGATTACGGGAGATTCTGTATGTTTTTTTCGGGAGCTTCACCATGAAGAGATCCCGGTGATGCTCATCCCTGTCCGGACACAAAAATCCCGAAAAATGGGTCGGTTTCCTGAAATCCGGACAGAAAAGCAATATCTGCTATAAAGTGCGCTAACACAATGGCGAAAACGGTATTATTATACATCATATTGCAGGAAAAGGAAATGATAGAATGTCTGACAAAATATATATGACAAAAAAATGCGCCGTATTTATGCTGCCCTATGAGATCGTGTGGTAACTATAATTGCCCTTATGATTTCAATATGAACACGGACTTCACGCGTCATTTTGATCTTCCTGCGGGGAAATGCACCGATGCAATTTGACAGATGTGCCGTTACCGGGAGATTCTTAATTTGTGCTGACAGCCTCGGAAAAATAACCCTGCTTATTTTTCACCGTTTGTCCTGTATTCCTGTATGCGCCCATGCTATCCTTTCATCACGGTGATCGACAGATCGCCGGAATGATGAAAAGGAGGATCCTGAAATGCTGTATGTTCGTTACAACAGGGGTCCTCGTGGCCGGATGTATGGGCACGGAGGACGCCGCCTGGGACTGATGATCCTGGGGATTCTGGGACTGATCGGGTTTGCTCCCATCGGGCTGGCTGTTCTGTTCGGTCTGGGCATCGGAGCGGTTGGTGTGATCGGCAGACTGATCGTTGCCGCTAAAGAGATCCTGTCTGAAATGCCCTCTGCTGTCTTCTCCGGCGGCAGCCTGGTGATCGGTATCGTGATCGGCCTGATCCTGTACAACAGGAGGAAGAACAGGAATACCGATTCCGATGACGCGCGGGAAGAAGAAACCAAAGATGTGTACACTCAGGAAGAGACGGAGTATTATCCGACAGAAACCTATCGTCACTATGGCGCCTGACAGGCGCCGGCCGTAATACCGGAACCGGCTGAAATGATATGAATAGATCTCGGCTGCCCCGGACTGATCCTCCGGGACAGCCGCTTTATATTCGTGTAAAACTGGTGTATACGCTGGTCGGCAGCTTTTTTTATTGCTGAAATCAGATTTTAGTGATATCTTTGAATAGAGAATATTTTTGAATTCCTGGGCGAAGTGTGCATCACAACGGAACAATGAGACAAATCAATGAAACACCATCAGCATGAAAAACGCGATTGATTCGCGGATGAAATAAGGAGGAAATGAAGATGGGTAAAGTATTATTGCTGAACGGCAGTCCGAGGGCAAAAGGCTGTACAGCTGCAGCGCTTCAGGAAATGATTTCCGTTTTCACGACGGAAGGAATTGAAACGGAACTGATTCATGTGGGCAATAAGGATATACGCGGATGCATTGCGTGCGGCTCCTGTATGAAGACCGGGAAATGCGTTTTGAATGACCTGGTGAATGAGGTGGCGCCGAAGTTTGAAGCTGCGGACGGGCTTGTGATCGGAAGTCCTGTATATTATGCAAGCCCGAACGGAACGATTTTATCCTTTATGGACCGGCTGTTTTATTCCACTCATTTTTCGAAACATATGAAAGTCGGCGCAGCTGTTGTCAGCGCCAGACGCGGGGGCAATACGGCTTCTTTTGACGTGCTGAATAAGTATTTCACGATCTCCGGAATGCCCGTTGCTTCAGCCACGTACTGGAATCAGGTGCATGGCTTTACGGCGGAGGATGTGAAAAAGGACCTGGAAGGCCTGCAGACCATGCGGAATCTGGCCAGAAATATGAGCTTTATGATCCGGGCGATCGCCGATGCGAAGGAGAAATATGGCTTGCCTGAAATGGAGCACAGCGCATTCACCAGTTTCCCGGACGGGAAGTAAGGGGTCAATGTGAAGGAACGGTATCCTGACAAAACGTATCAATTGAAGGGGGGCAATTGTTTGATATGAAAGTATATATTGCTGCTCCATTGTTTTCTGAAGGTGAACGGGCTTTTAATGAAAAGGTGGATGCGGTTGTTCGGGAATGCGGGCATGAAACATTCCTGCCGCAGCGGGAAGGCGGGTGTGTTGCGGATCTGCCTGCTGTGATTGATGGAATGCCGGTGCGGAAGTATCTGTTCCGGCTGGACTGCTCACATATGGATTGGTGTGATGCGGTGCTGTTTCTGTTTGATGGACGGGTGCCGGATGAAGGCGCCTGCTTTGAGCTGGGTTACTGTTATGCCAAAGGGAAACGATGCATCGGATATAAGACAGATGCCCGGTCTTTCATTGATGGGTTTGACAATGTAATGCTCTGCGGCGCATCGGAAGTGGTTCTGCGGAATGAAGATGAACTCCGGGAGTATATGCTGAGGCTGAAGTCGGAAGGGTCATTAGTTTAACGGTATGATGATGAAGCGGAAGATAAATGCCAGGGAGAAACGGGAAGCGGAAATGCTCCGGAGGAAGCATAACCTGCCGTCCCGGAATCCTGCCGCAGAGAAAGAAGAACCGGCGGAAACCCGGCCTGCAAAACCGGCACCGGTCCCGAAGACGGATGTTCCATCTGTGCCGCCGGAGGAGGAAACGCGGGAGTTCCTTGAGTACCTGGCCAGGGAGCATATGCCGGTCATCAAAGACGATTCGCCGGCGCCCCGGCGGAAAAAGCAGGGAAGCGGGATTCCCCGGCTGAATCTGGAGGACGGAATGCCGCTGGTGGAGGAAGCGGTCAGCCGGATGAATATCGGTATTCAGGAGATGCGCGTCAGCAGGGTGAAGGCCGTGAAACTGATCCACGGTTACGGCAGCACCGGCCGGGGAGGAAAGATCCGGGTTGGCGTCAGGGACGAACTTGCAGCGATGAAGAGAAAACGGCTGATAAAGGATTTTATTCCGGGGGAAGACTTTGGCCCGATGGATGCTGCTTCCCGGAAACTGGCGGAGCAGGACAAGGCTGTTACGCGCGATCCGGATTACGGCAGGATGAATCACGGGATTACGGTTGTGGTGCTGTAAAAAAAGGAGATGAGCCTTCGATGGCTGTGATCAACCGGTCCTGAAAATATTCTATGATACTTATGCCATAGATTACTGTGAGGAATACTGAGGATAAGGGGAACATCTATGTCAGTTGACAAAAAATGGACCGATATCCGGATTTTTATCAGCTCCACGTTCAATGATATGCACGCGGAACGGGACTATCTGATTCAGGAAGTTTTTCCGGAACTGCGTGAATGGTGTGAAAAACGCAGAATCAGGATGACGGATATCGACCTTCGGTGGGGTGTGAGCAAGGAGGATTCCGAATCCGGAAATACGATTATGGCCTGCCTGAACTGTATTGATGAATGCAGGCCGTTTTTTCTCTGCTTTCTCGGACAGCGGCGAGGCTGGGTGCCGGATCCGGCACAGAAGCGTGATATCAGCGAGGAAGCAATCGCGAAATATGAGGGACTGAAGGACCTGCTGGGTATTTATTCCATTACGGAAATGGAAATCGAGCATGCCACCCTGGCCCCGATGGTTTACCTGATGAAAGACGAACGGTACCGGCCGGACAAAAGCAAAGCGTTATTCTTCTTCCGGAACGATCCATTTGCGGGAGGAGACCTGTCCCCCGAACAGAAAAAGATCTATACCAATTTCGGCGCGGAAGATGAAGACACCGCGGACAGAAAACTGACCGAAATCAAGGACAGGATCCGCAGCGATTGGGATCACTTTTGCTACGACTGCCGGTGGGATCGGGAGAAGGAAACCGAAGAACTTCGCACTCTGGGAGATGCAAGCCAGGGAAGGCTTGTGGACTTCTCGGTTGGCGGACGCCCGCTGCGGGAAGTGATTCTTGAAGAAATGAAGCGCCTGATCACCCGGGAATATCCGGACTGCGTACCGGACGATTCGGCAGATCCGTTTGAGGAAGACGCTTCAGAACAGGACATGTTCGTCCGGACTACTGTATTTGACTTTGTGGGCCGGGAAGAAGAATTGGAGAAAATCAGCCGCTTTGTCCGGGATACCGGCGGAACGCTGGTGATTACGGCGCCGGAAGGAACCGGAAAAACGGCGTTGCTTTGCCGTGCACAGCAAAAACTGAGGGAAGAAGGGCATCGGGTGATTTCCCGTTTTGCCGGGGCCAGCAGCAGAAGCATGTCCGAACTGGACCTGTATCTGTCCATCGGACAGGAGGCCGGGTTGTTTCAGGGAACGGAAGAGGAAAAGGATAGCAGCCTGGCCAATCGGGAACGGTTTATCCGGGATGAGTTTTTGGCTGACCTGAAAAAGAATGGATATGATGTCCTGATTGTGGACGGACAGTATGTCTTCTGCAGCCCGCCGGAAGGATTTACTCTGATTGTTACGGAGGAAGAACTGAAGCCGGACCGGTATCAGGACGCGGAGAGAATCATGCTGCCGCCGCTGGAAACCCGGGCCGAACGGGAACAGTTGATTGATCAGTTTTTGCTGCATACGCTGAAAAAAATGGATGATGAGCAGAAGCAGCAGATCGTTCAGGCACCGGGCGCCGGATATCCGCTTTACCTGAGGGTTCTCCTGAACGAACTGAAGAACTTCGGGTCCTTTGCGGACCTGCAGGCAAAGATCATGAAATTCGGGGATACACCCCAATCAGCTTTTCGCGAGATGCTGGCAGCACTGGAAACCCGCTTTGCGGAAATCCTCGGGTTCATCCCGGCGGCCTTCGGTCTGCTGGCTGTTGCTCCGGACGGCCTGAGTGAGCAGGAGATGATGACCGGACTGAAGGAGCTAGATGCTGCAGATCCAGAACTCCTTCACAGGCTCCGGAATCTGCTCCGGTACATTCGGCCTTATCTGAATCGCTATGGGCATCGCTATGCTTTCCGTTACGGCACGTTGAAAGACGTGGCTGCTGATCTGTATACGGAGAACACCAATCGTTTCAGAAAAGCGTTGGCGGTCGTTTATGAAGAAAACCTGCGCGCAGCGGAACCTTCTCCGCCGGACGAATGGAATGACGTGCACGGCGACAGGGAACTGCTGCTGCAGCTTGAACTTGCCGGGGAATGGGATGAAATCCTGCGTATCCTGGAAGATCCGGATCTGTTTGAAAAGATCCATCCGACAAGATACGGCTGCTATTTTGTGCACGGTTGGTTTTACCCGGTGTTTGAGAAAAAACTCGGGTTTTCACTGGACAGAGGCAACAGCGCCGAAAGAGAAATCGTATTCAGACTTGCAGCGCTTTTTCAGCGCAGAGGTTTCGAACAGTACAGTACAATCCGGGACAGATACCGCTATCCGTATGCGGAATACTGCGATGAACTGAGAATACAGGAGGATTCCACCGCATTCATTGAATTCCGGAATCTGTTTTATCTTTTTATTGCCTATCTGGATGTTTCAGTCAGACTGATGCTGTCTGTCTGCCGTTTTGCAGCGGAGAATGAATCCGGGAGAGCGGAAATCAAAGAAGCATGCAAAGCTTACCGGGACAGAGACAGGAACAATATATTCAGCTTTCTGCAGGCGATGACGATTGACGGTGCTGAAATCACCGGTTTATCCCATCAGATTGAAGATTTGGCGGGCACACCTTATGATGGTTATCGTGAAATACTGAAATATATTGAATCTGTTTAGGGCTGGATCTTTCATCATAATTTTGATGTGATCCGTGGATCTGGTTTTTCATTGACTGAAAAGTTTCAATTGGATATGATAGATGCAACAAAGTTACTGGTCGATCCCGGCCTTCTTCTGCGCTGTGGCGATGACCCGCCGGAGCCCGGCGACGAAGCTTTCGATCTCTTCTTCCTGGGATTCCGTTGTCAGCAGCGCCAGGGCATTGCCGAAGAGGAATGTGGCTGTTTCTTTCGTGACGAACAGGTAATCCTCCATCTGCTGCTCCGTTGTGTCGTTGCTGATCCCGCAGTATTTCTGCGCGCAGTAGTTGGTCAGGCGGTCTGTGGCGGCTTCATAGATTTTCTGGCTGAGATCGATCAGCTCGTTGTAATGCTTTCCGTCCATATGATCCTCCCTGTGCAAGTATATTGTTCATGTTCTGTCTCCCGTAGTGTCAGTCATTTTTTCTGTTTCAGAAAATACTATAGCAGAAAAGACAACCCTGAGCAATTTGCTGCAGGTTATGCAGACAAGGTGTGGAAACTAAAAACGGAGAAAGGAATGTCAGGCTGACATCCTGACGGATTATTCGGATGAAAAAGATCATTTGCACGATCCTGTTCCTTATGATGGTCTTCGGAACCATGACCGCACCGGCATGGGCGGAAAGTGATTCGGTGGATCGTATTCTCTCCTCCATGTCCCTTCGGGATAAGGTTGCACAGATGATGATTGCTTCCTTCCGAGTGTGGGAGGAAGTCCCGGCGGAAAACGGGGACAAGCCGGAAGGAGAACCGGTCAAAGAAAACATTACCGCGCTGAACGACCCGATCCGTGAAATGGCCGGCAGAAATCACTTCGGCGGCATGCTGCTGTTTCTGGAAAACTGCGTGGAAGCGGAACAGACCCTTCGTCTGATTTCCGATATTCAGGAGGCCAATCGGGCCGGCGGAGGCGGTGTGATGCGGGACCTTCCTGCGGACGGATCGACCCGGTCAACAAACCTGCCGGCGGAACTGCTTGCCTGTTTCGGCGTGGGAGACACCCGCGGTAAACTTCCGGTAAATATACCGGATCTGGATGAAAACTTTCAGCCGACGGATAAAATCCTCTGGTCCCGCGGAGAACCGGCCCGGCAGTAAACTTCCTTTGCCGGGCTTGACGATGGATTAAAAGATTCTGCCGGAAAGGTAAGGGGGAAAATGAGTCTTTCATTCTTCAGGTCCAGGGTAGAATCCCCGGGTGCGCAACAGCTTCTGCAGGAGCTGAATGAAACGCTGACCGGGATTCTCGGCCATGACGGCACAGCGCACGTCTGCCTGGATGATTTCCATCAGGACGGGGCTTTTTTTCTCGTCGGATACGATGATGATGTTCCCGTCTGCTGCGCCGGTGTGCGCAGGATGGATCAGAAAACCGGAGAGGTCAAGCGGGTCTATGCCCGGCCGAATCGGGAGGGGGTCGGAGCCAGACTGATGAAGTTGGTGGAAGAGCAGGCCCGGGTCGAGGGGTATAAACGGCTGGTGCTGGAATGCCGGGAGGGTAACGCCCACGCGATCGATTTCTATAAGAAGCAGGGGTATGTTATTTGCGGGAAGTATCCTCCGTATGAAAATGATGCTGATGCGGTCTGTATGGAGAAGACGCTGATTCGCTTATAAAGCAGAAGATGAATAACGGGATTACGGTTGTGGTGTTGTAAACAGGAAGATTGCATGGGAAAATATATGACCGACTCTTTCCGGTCCGCCTTTTTTATAGTGTGCCGGTTTTCAGACTTTGAACGGTGCTGACCAGGCTTTTTTGCCTGCGGAATCACGAACCTCAACCCGAATAAAGCGTTCGTTCTTCTGAACAAAGTAGTTGCATTCCGTTATGTCATGTTTTATGACAGATCTTCCCGGCGCCCAAGGAGAGTTGGAGTAGAAAATAACGCTTTCCGCAGGGGAACAATGGACAATAATCTCCTGATTGTTTCGGTTTTCAATCTGATGGATTAACGGTCCGGTGGTTCCGTAGAAATGACCTCCTTTCAGCGCATTCATGACGGCAGGAAATGACAGCTCTTCTGCCTGAACCATCGTGGCGGCAACTCCGGCCTCGGATTTATATGGATGGGAATCATCATTGGCAAAGACCGGGATCAGTTCTCCTCCGGAAGCCCATGTAACATCCAGCAGGGAAGAAGAATCAGCCCTGTCGGCATTCAGCGGAAGTGTGGATACAGAGTTCCAGATCTCGACTCCTGACAAACCGGTAAGTGAACTCATGAAGTCAGGTGTGTTTAAGGACCATGCAGGATGAGCAAGTACGGCGATACCGCCGAGACTCCTGATTAAATCAATTCCTTCCTGTGGCGTTCCGGAACGGTTCCATAGCGCAGAGATTGTGCGCTTCATTCCAAGACCGATAATATGAACCCATTGTCCGGGAAGATTGTAGTCAATTTCAATTCCGGGAATAAGGAGAATCTGATTGCTGTTGATTTCCGTCACGGTACGGTGGTCCGTGATCGAAAGAATATCATAGCCTGCTCGTTGATAAAACTCTGCGACAGATAAGGGACTGAGTTTTCCGTCGGATTCTGTCGTGTGGCAGTGGAAGTTTGCTTTATAAAACGGGAGTGAATCTGAAAACAGTTTCATGGGGGCCTCCTGTCGTACCGGATTATCAGACTAAATATATCATATAAACGCAGAATGGGAAAAGACCATATCAATTGGCTCTTTCCCTGTTTTTGTTTGTATGGTATTATCTTTTTGTTGAATGTCCAGATGAATACACTTTGGCAGAAGGTAAACAGAATACAATGAGAAGGAGTCATTTATGATGAAAACAATGCGGAAAGCGGTTTCCTGGTTGCTGGTTCTGATGATGATCATCAGCACTTCCGTCTCTTTTGCAGAATCGAAAAACGCGGCGGATCAAATTAACGTGGAGCGGAAGACGGTGACGGCATACTTCGGTTCCATGGAAGCGGATTCCGAGTTGTCGATTTGCCTGCTCGACCATGTTGATGACCTTCCGTGGATCACTGCGGAGGACCTCCGTGAGCTGCTGGTCCTGTTCTACGGGGTATATAATAACGATCAGAACTATGAACTGGAAATCACGACGGAAGAAAACGGGACTGTCGTCAAGCTGGGGCGCGAGAACGGATCTTTTATGGAAATCGATTTCGATAAAGATGAGATTGCTTTCAGCGATTACGATCTGTTCCTGCATGACTCCTCGGAATCCTCCCAGATGGATATGCTGTCCGGCAGCGGCTTCAGCGAGAAAGGGGAGCCGGAGCTGTTCAGCCGGCTGAGATTCGGTTCCTTTGAGCGGGCCGGTGCCGTAATCGTTCTGAGCTTGTCGGATTATTCCATTTCTCTGCCCTTTGTGGACGGAACCGGATACATTCCTCTCCAGATGATCAGCGATTTTATTCTCTCTCCGCAATTCGGCATCTGCGCTTATTACAACAAAAAGGCGCTGTTTTTTGCCAACAGTGACAGCTTCGGGGAAGAGGGAGAACGGACACCTCTGGGAGAATATTACTATTCGGCCCAGCCCTGTGAGCGCAGCAGCGCTCTGGCCGAATACGGCTATCACGAACTGTGCCTGGCAATGGACTGTCTTTACGGGCTGAAGGAGATCCACGATATCGACAGTTTTGACCGGATTCTGTGGGAGATCGGTTATGATGAGGACCTGAAGAGTCCCGATGCACAGACGGCGGACGACGCCTTAGCCGATTTCATCAATGTCTATCTGGATGACCTCCATTCCGGTTTTATGGACTTTTCCTGGATGAACGCCAAAAAAGAAATCAACAGCTACAGTGGTCCCGCCAACAGCTGGTATGACATGACGCTGGAGGAATATACCGCCGTCCGCAAAAAGTATCTGGGTGATCCGCCGGCCAACTATATGGAAGTGGGCAATACCGCCTACATCACCTTTGACGAATTCGACAACGATGACTGGAATGTTTATTATGAGGCGCTTGATCCAGGTGAAATTCCAGAAGACACCATCGACCTCATAATCTACGCCCACCGGCAGATTTACCGGGATAACAGCCCTATTGAAAACGTGGTGTTTGACCTGAGCTGCAACGGCGGGGGATCGGTGGACGCGGCGCTGTTTATTATCAGCTGGGTCCTCGGGGATACTTCTTTCTGCATTAAGAACACGTTTACCGGGGCTATGTCCAACCTGATGTACCGTGCCGATGTGAACCTGGACCGGGAATTTAACTGGGGAGACGCGCTGACAGACAAAACCATATTCTGCCTGGTCAGCCCGCTGAGCTTCTCCTGCGGCAATCTGCTTCCTGCCGTTTTCAAAAACTTCCAGAAGGCGACGCTCATCGGCCGCACGACAGGCGGCGGCAGCTGTACCATCATGTCCCTGAGCACCGCATGGGGATCGTCCTTCCAGATTTCCGGGTTCAACCGGATGTCGTTCTTTAAAAACGGTTCCTTCTATGATATCGATCAGGGCATCGATCCGGATATTTATCTGACTCACATTTCCAGCTTCTATGACCGGGAAAAACTGACGGAAATCATCAACTGGCTGAACTGATCCTGCCGTAGGCTGCCGGCGTGGAGGTCTATATCGACAACCAGCGGGCAGCGGGCTTTACGGGATCGATATCGGCAGGTGCCATTTCTTTGAAAGCATGTAGACATTCACCCTTTCTCTGATTTTTCATTGACTGAAAAGATTCAATTGGATATGATAGATGCAGCAAAGTCATCAGATACATATCAGGGAGGGGAAAACCTATGAAGAAGATCATACTGTTCATACTGGCCCTTTGTCTGTGTTTTACCGTTTTCGGTGGATCCGCTTTTGCTGAAGTCGCGGCAGCGGAGAAACCTGCGGCGGAGATGACCGCGGAGGAACTTTACCGGGCCGGCGGGGAAGCGATCGCCGCGGAAGACTACGGGAAGGCGATGGAGTATTATCTGCTGTCGGCAGACCAGGGTAATGCAGAAGCATGGAGAGTCATCGGGAATCTGTATTTAGACGGCCTTGGAGTGGAACAGTCTTCCGACAAGGCGCTGGAATACTATCAGCGGGCAGGCGATCAGGGTGACGCGAAAGCGATGTTTAACATCGCAATCACGTATTTCCTTGGCGAGGGTGTGGAACAGGACTACGGGAAGGCGTTCGAATATTTCCGGAAAGCTGCGGACATGGGCGACGCTACGGCGCTGAACAATATTGGCTGTATGTACGAAGAAGGCCTTGGAGTGGAACAGGATTACGCCAAGGCGCTGGAATACTATCAGCAGGCTGCTGAATTGGATGATGCATACGGGAATGCCAGCCTCGGTGATTTGTACCGCTATGGCAAAGGGGTCGATCAGGATCTGACCAGGGCCGCAGAGTACTACAAAAAGGCATCGGAACTGGATCCTGAAATAACGTCTGAGTTGCAGGAACCAATGAATGAGCTGGCCTCCTCCCTTCGCCAGGCCGGTCTGGATGCTTTCTACGCGCAAGACTACGGGAAGGCGCTGGAATACTATCAGTCGGCGGCAGATCTGGGCAATGCCGAAGGATTAAGAGGCATCGGGTATCTGTATCAATGGGGTTTGGGTGTGGAGCAGGACTATGACAAGGCACAAGAGTATTATCAGCAGGCTGCTGACAAGGGCGACATAAAAGCGTTGATTAACAACGGGTCGATGTATGCATATGGCTTCGGTGTGGAGCAGGATTACGGCAAAGCGTTTGAATATTACCGGAAAGCCGCGGACCTGGGTGAATCATCTGGGTTGGCAAGCCTGGGATATCTGTATGAATATGGCCTTGGTGTGGAGCAGGATTACGACAAGGCTTTGGAATACTTCACTCAGGGGGCTGAACAGGGTATGCCGAACGCGATGTTCGGCCTGGGAGATTGCTGCTATTTGGGCCATGGTGTGGAGAAAGACCTGGACAAAGCGGCGGAATGGTACCGGAAAGCCCTCGAGGCCGGATATACACCGACTGAGGAAGATCAGACACACCTGAAGGAAGTGCTGGGGGATGAGTATCAGCCAAAATAAAAAATATCTTTATCTTGTCAGAACAGATCCTGAAACAATCAGGGTCTGCTTTTTCATCTGCCCTTGGCTCTGTGAAATGTTTTCTGTAAATACCGGTCTTCTACGATAAAACCAAAGCAATGGTGATTGGACAGCGATGAGCTGTCCGTCTTCATATCTGCA